>NZ_JRJU01000030.1 GCF_000787375.1 Halalkalibacter okhensis
GTCGTTTGCTTTGTTATGTATCCAATTATCTTTTATATAAATAAACAGTTTCGTAAACCAAAAGACAATAACAGAGGTCATAAAGTTATTGATGAAGATGTAAAAATTCATATAAGCAGGGTGAAGTTGAAGGACATTTAATTTTTCATTCATTTGGAATATATTTAACTGCTTGTGGATCTCAACCCAACCTAGACCAACGACCGCACTGACAACGAGTGACCAGATGTAAAAGTTCTTCTTATGCAATATGCAATACTGATAAAGCAACATATAAATGACAGGAAGGATGGCTGCATTTACCGAGAATGCAAAAGGAAATTGAGAAAAGATCATATAGGGATGATCAACGTATCCATACCGAACCAGATAAGAATCTCCATACGTAAACAAGACATGGACAGAATATCCATAGAAAAGTACTTCAAAAAATTTTTCTTTATCAATAAATTTAAATAAAATGACTAAAGGAAAGATAAGCCAAAATAAGTGGTACCAAAATTGCCAAGTCGAAGCATCAGAATATAGCGCCCAATACTCATCGGTCATGTAATTTACATTTGTTTGTACTCTATTGATTTTTTCAATAAATTCTTGTTGTGTCATACATGTCTCCTTTCACCCATATGTTTGGTCATGTATGACGTAATTATTCCACAGCTCTTGAACCAAAAGAAAAAGGGTCTGGCTCCTACCCACAGCGGGTAGGAGCCAGACCCCTTTTTACTACATGAAAGCCATATTATTTTTTCAAAGACGCGCCAATAAATTCTCTAAATAGAGGTTGTGGGCGTGTTGGTCTTGAGCTGAATTCTGGGTGGAACTGTGATGCGATAAAGTATGGATGATCTTTTAGCTCAATGATCTCCACAAGTCGTCCGTCTGGGCTTGTCCCAGAGAAGATGAAACCTGACTTTTCCATTTGGTCACGGTATTCATTGTTGAATTCATAGCGGTGACGGTGACGCTCATAGACGATTTCATCGCTATATGTCGCTCTGGCAACCGTTCCGTCTGTTAACTTACAAGGGAACAAACCAAGACGTAGCGTTCCGCCCATATCTTCAACGTCTTTTTGTTCTGGAAGCAGGTCAATAATTGGGTATGGCGTTTCTGGGTTTAGTTCCGCTGAATGAGCACCTTCTAAACCAAGTACATTACGCGCATACTCGATGGATGCTAGTTGCATCCCTAAGCAAATTCCTAAGAATGGCACATTGTTTTCACGAGCATAGCGAATCGCCGAAATCTTTCCTTCTACGCCACGGTCTCCAAATCCACCAGGAACTAAAATTCCATCAGCTGACCCTACTAACTCAGCGACATTTTCATCTGTTACTTCTTCAGCATCGATCCACTGAATATCAATATCCGCATCAAATGCATAACCAGCGTGGCGTAGCGCTTCTGCTACCGACAAATACGCATCTTGCAGAGCAACATATTTCCCAACAAGGGCAATCGTTACTTTTTCAGATAAGTTTTGTACTTTTTCCACTAATGCCGTCCACTCGGTCATATCTGCTTCGTTGCACTCAAGCTTCAAATGCTTACATACGATTGAATCAAGGTGTTGTGCTTGAAGATCTAATGGTACTTGATAAAGCGTATCCGCATCACGTGCTTCGATCACGGCGTTTTTGTCAATGTCACAGAAGAGCGCAATTTTCTCCTTCATATCTTGAGGAACTGGCTTTTCTGTACGAACAACAATCACATTCGGTTGAATACCAAGACTGCGTAATTCTTTCACACTATGTTGCGTTGGTTTTGATTTCATTTCACCTGCCGCAGCCAGGTAAGGAATCAATGTACAGTGAACATACATCACATTTTCATACCCAGCATCACTTTTAATTTGGCGAATCGCTTCTAAGAACGGCAAACTCTCAATATCCCCTACTGTTCCACCAATTTCAGTGATGACAACATCGGCGCCTGTTTCGCGGCCAGCACGAAATACTCGCTCTTTAATTTCATTTGTCACGTGCGGAATCACTTGAACCGTTCCTCCTAAGTAATCACCGCGACGCTCTTTCTTTAAGACTGTAGAGTATACACGTCCTGTTGTTACATTGCTGTTTTGACTAAGGTTAATGTCGATAAAACGCTCATAGTGACCTAAGTCTAAGTCCGTTTCTGCTCCGTCTTCTGTCACAAATACTTCCCCGTGTTGGTACGGGCTCATCGTTCCAGGATCCACGTTAATATATGGATCAAATTTTTGAATCGTTACTTTCAAGCCACGATTTTTCAATAAACGCCCTAGAGATGCAGCTGTAATTCCTTTTCCAAGTGATGATACTACGCCACCAGTTACAAAAATATACTTTGTTGTCGCCATGTTTTCGTCTCCCTTGCTAAATATATAAGTATTCTCTCCTACATGGAGCATCTTCACACGAAATGCAAATTGCTTGCCACAGCTAAAGAAGCTGGCATACAGATTGCTATGGGGGTTTATTCATTATCTTCCCTTTAGGGTATGCTATATAAAAAGAAAAAAACAAAAGTGACAGCTCTCCCTAGAAAGGGGGCGCACTTTTGTTTTTGTTTTATAAAATGATTCCATTGATTTCTTAAGCCCTAAATGATTCTACCTATATTGCTTACAGAAGTCAAGTAGATTTCACCTGTTTTAAAATTAACGAATGTCCTCATCTTCATCTTCTACATCTTCATCATCGTCTGTATCATCAAGATCCAAATCTTCGTCTGTATCCTCAAAGTCCGTATCTTCATCCTCATCTAGATCGTCTTCTTCGGCAATTTCATCAAGTTCATCTTCAAGATCTTCATATTCATCTTCGTAATCTTCAAACCCATCATCAAGTGTATCGGCATCATCCAATGATGCCTTCGCTTTTTTGCGTGGCTTCACTGGTGTTGTGATTTCTTCTTCGGCTTGCTCTAATGGATACCAGCTTTTTAAACCCCAACGGTTGTCTCCTAAAGAGTGAAAGCGTCCATCGATGTTCATATCTGTGTATAGGTTTGAAATACGTAGTTCCACTTCTTCCTTTGACATTCCCTTAACCTCTGCCACTTTTTGTACGAGGTCATAATAATCATAAGGTGTGCGCTCATCTTTCATAATTTCAAACGCAACCTCCACCATCGACATCTCTTGTAATTCTTCTTTATCCAATTGTTGTAGCTTCATCAAAAGGCACGTCCTTTCAGTCAATCTTCTTCTATCTATTAATCCAACCGTTGTTGGCATTTCAAGCATACTTTTCATTATAAACATATTTCCGGTGTTTATGCTAGTTCATGGAAGAAGAAAGTCTTTTTCCTAAGCAATTAGCTTCGTAATATATAAATTCGTTTTGCCTAATTCAATTAATTTATGATCGAGAAGAACGAGTGGGTTGATGGGATCGTGTGGAAAAATAAAGACAATCTCTGCAACCTCCCCATTATTTAACTCGGCATAATGCCCAATAGAAAGCTCCATAAATCTTTGGATAAATGTTAAGGCATAGGTTGGCTCTAGCTTCCCAAAAGACTCATCTTTGATATGTTTCAGAACCCCGTAAAGAGAGTGCCCTTTCCGGTAAACTCGGTCTGATGTCATCGCATGAAACACATCGGCTATTGCGATGACTTTGGAAAAAGGATGAATTTCATCTGCGTTTTTATGGTGAGGGTAACCCGAACCATCCTCCCTCTCATGGTGTTCTAATGCCATTAAACAAATATCTTCCGTGTAAATGGAGTCTTTTTTTAATAGCTTGTACCCATAAGTTGGATGCATTTGAATTGCTTCATATTCTTCATGTGTTAACCGACCTGGTTTCGTCAAAATATAATCACTCAATTGCAATTTCCCGATATCATGCAAAAGTCCGCCAAGTGTAATTTTTCGCTGGTCGGCTTCTGAAAAGTGAAGCCAATTCGCTAACATGGAAGCAACGACAGACACGCCGATATTATGGCGATATGTATAATCATCTTTATCAAGCATGCCTTCTAACAAAGTCGATAGCCGCTCCTGTCGTGCTAATACTTGAACCGTTGGGAGAACGGTTGATTCAATTTCAGTAAGAGCTTGTTTATTTTTTTAAACTTATCAAAAATCACTTTGATTTCATTGGATGCCCCTTCGATTAAGTCCAAGTGGTCAGGTCGATTCGACTTGCCACAAACGGCATTCAAATACTCGATTCTTACATTCAATCTTCGCAGCAGAGATTCCGATAACACCGTTCCCTTTTTTAGCAGAAGTGTCCCTTCGTCATTGACTAAATCATGCAAAAGCTCTAAACCGATATATTTTTGATAAAGTTCCTTTGCAATCATTCTTGACACCCTCCTACCTGCTATTCATTCATTATACAATATTCTCTTTATTTTGACATCTTTGACATAGCAATACCAAAAGGATTATCCAAAAAGAGTTTTGCTCTTTTGGATAATCCTTGAAGTTACCTTCTTTTACATATTTCGACGATACTGACCGCCTACTTCATAAAGCGCTGCCGTAATTTGCCCTAAACTTGCTACTTTAACAGTTTCCATTAACTCAGCAAAAACATTGCCGCCTTGCATAGCTGTTTGCTGAAGTTGTTTTAATGCGGCAGTAGCAACCTTTTCGTGCTTTTTTTGAAATTGACGCAAGTGATCAATTTGTTGCTTTTTCTCTTCTTTTGTTGCACGTGCCAACTCTAGTTCAAAGTCGTTCTCACCTTCATCCTGTTTCGGATTCAAGTACGTGTTAACACCGATAATTGGCAGCTCCCCTGTATGCTTCTTCATTTCATAATACATCGATTCCTCTTGAATTTTGCTGCGCTGATATTGGGTTTCCATTGCACCAAGTACACCGCCACGATCGTTAATTTGCTCCAACTCACGCAGCACGGCCTCTTCAACTAGATTCGTTAACTCCTCAATAATAAACGACCCTTGTAATGAATTCTCGTTTTTTGCTAAGCCAAGTTCTTTTGCGATAATCATTTGAATCGCCATCGCCCGTCTTACGGAGCTCTCCGTTGGTGTTGTGATCGCTTCATCATAAGCATTTGTATGGAGCGAGTTGCAATTATCGTATATCGCCATAAGCGCTTGAAGTGTTGTCCTGATATCATTAAAATCGATTTCTTGCGCGTGCAAGGAGCGTCCAGACGTTTGAATATGATATTTTAATTTTTGACTGCGTTCATTTGCCTTGTATTTATCCTTCATCACCGTTGACCAAATTCTTCTTGCGACCCGACCAATAACTGTATATTCGGGGTCAAGGCCATTGCTGAAAAAGAAGGATAGGTTCGGAGCAAATTTGTTAATATCCATGCCGCGACTTAAATAATATTCGACATACGTAAAGCCATTTGCAAGTGTAAAAGCAAGCTGTGAAATGGGGTTCGCGCCCGCCTCAGCAATATGATAGCCAGAGATCGAGACCGAATAGTAATTCCGAACGTCATAATCAATAAAATATTGCTGAATGTCCCCCATCATTCTAAGAGCAAATTCCGTTGAAAAAATACACGTGTTTTGTCCTTGATCTTCTTTTAAAATGTCAGCTTGAACGGTACCGCGGACCACGTTTAACGTTTGCTTCTTAATCGATTCATACTCTATGCTAGTCGGCTTTCTCCCATGCTCCTTTTCAAAACGAACACATTGCTGGTCTATGGCCGTATTCATAAACATCGCAAGCAAAATCGGAGCAGGGCCATTTATCGTCATAGATACCGATGTAAGAGGGGCACATAAATCAAAGCCCGCATATAATTTTTTCATGTCGTCTAACGTACAAACACTAACCCCACTTTCACCAACTTTCCCATAAATATCGGGGCGATAATCAGGATCTTCTCCGTACAATGTCACCGAATCAAACGCTGTACTTAAACGCTTGGCTTCATCGTCTTTTGATAAATAATGAAAGCGCCGATTCGTTCGCTCCGGCGTCCCTTCCCCAGCAAACTGCCGCTTTGGGTCCTCTCCTTTTCGCTTGAACGGAAACACTCCCGCAGTAAAAGGAAATTGCCCAGGAACATTCTCCTCCATTGACCACTTTAGAATGTCTCCCCAATCTGAATACTTCGGCAAGGCAACCTTTGGGATTTTCAGGCCGGACAGGCTTTCCGTTTTCAGGTCTGTTGTTATTTCCTTATCACGGATTTTCGTCACAAACGTATCCTGGTTATACGCATGTTTTAAAGCTTCCCAGTGATCAAGAATGTGCTTTGAAGCTGGGAGGAGCTGCTGTTTGTACTGGCGTTGGATCGTTTTGAGCTGTTCGGTTGCCTCCTCCGTTTCTGTTGCTTGATCTTTTAGGATGTTAAGGGCACCTGTTACCTGAAACAATTTCCTTGCAACTTTTGCTTGTTCTTCGGTTGTTTTTTTGTACTGGCGTATCGTTTGGACGATATCCCGCAAGTAGTGCGTTTGTTCAGGTGGAATGATCACATTTTGTTTGATCACTTCTGCACTGGTTTCAATCGTCGTCTTCCAGTTGGTTTGACTTTTTTTAGTAATGAGTTCCATTAGAGCAGCGAAAAGTGTATTCGTTCCGAGGTCATTGAACTGACTGGCAATTGTCCCGTACACAGGCATCGCTTCAAGCGGCTCATCAAAGCGGTTATGGCTGCGTTGATATTGCTTGCGTACATGCCTTAGTGCATCCTCTGACCCTTTCCGGTCAAACTTATTAATCGCAATCAAATCGGCAAAATCGATCATATCAATTTTCTCAAGCTGTGATGGCGCCCCGAATTCACTCGTCATCACATACATCGAAATGTCTGCCACTTCAGTGATTTCAGCATCGCCCTGACCAATTCCACTTGTCTCAACAATAATCAAATCATATCCGGCCGCTTTGACGACAGCGAGCGCTTCCTTCAGGCTCGCAGAAATCTCCGTCCGCGATCCGCGGGTCGCTAGTGAGCGCATAAATACACGCGGGTCGAAAATTGCATTCATTCGAATTCGGTCACCAAGCAGCGCCCCTCCCGTTTTTTGTTTTGTTGGATCGATGGAGAGGATCGCGATGGTCTTCTCTTCAAATTCAAAAAGAAATCTACGTACAAGTTCATCGGTTAAGGAGCTTTTCCCTGCTCCTCCTGTCCCTGTAATCCCGACAACCATTGGAGAGGCAGCAAGCTGGTTGGTTGCTTGAATGGTCAATGTTCCATTCATTTCGTGTTCACATGCTGTAATAAGACGTGCTATCGTGTTTGGATGTTTTTCTTTTAGCTTTGTCACGTTATGCTCACCTTTGCCAGCTAGATTAACATCACATTCTCTTAGCATTTGTTCAATCATGCCTAAAAGGCCGTGTTTGCGGCCATCTTCTGGTGAAAAGATTCGCGCTATCCCGTACTCATGCAACTCTTTGATTTCTGGTGGGGTAATAACGCCACCGCCACCACCGTAAATACGAATATGCCCCGCTCCTTTTTCTTGCAGGAGATCGTAACAGTATTTAAAAAACTCGACATGCCCTCCTTGATAAGAGGAGATCGCGATTCCTTGAACATCCTCTTGTATGGAAGCGTTTACAATTTCTTCAACAGAGCGGTTATGCCCTAGGTGAATGACCTCTGCCCCGCTCGCCTGCATGATTCTTCTCATAATGTTAATCGATGCATCATGACCGTCAAACAAACTTGATGCGGTCACAAAGCGCACATGATTTTTCGGACGGTACGTTTCTGACATGAACAATCCTCCCCTACATCAAACGGTGATTGACTCCTTGAAGCAGCTGCTCGATTTGCAAGTTTGTATAGTCTTCTAAACTAAAATGCTTCTGAATTTGCCATCTTCTAAATGTCCACATATGACCTTGCACTAAAATATTATGGGCAACTAACTTCACTTGCGCGTCATGCACGTGGATAACACCTTCTTTTGCACATTCACGAATGACTTGCTCGATCATCTCTGTCATTTCTACTTCTTTTTGAAGCACATAAGATAGCGCCTCTTTCGGAAGTGACTTGGCCTCTTGATACATGACTAGCACTTCATCCTGCATATCATGAATCACCTGAAAATAAGCAGCCACTGCCTTCTTTAACCGATCAATCCCCTTGTTATCTGTATCTAGATGATACGCTAAACGATCTCTAACCTCTTCATAGATTGCATCACAAACAAGGTAAAGAATATCTTCCTTTGATCTAATATATTCATAGAGTGTACCAATACTAAAGCCTGACTCTTTTGCAATTTCTCTCGTCGTTGTGCGGTGGAACCCCTTTTCAATAAATAAGCGGACAGCACCTTTGACCATTTGTTCACGACGTTTTTTAATTAATTCTGGATCTTTGACTAACGATGGAACTGATTTCTTCAAATTTGCCAACCTACTCTCACTTTTATCTCATTCCTTTTAGCATACTAGACTTTGGGACAATCTACCACAGTGAGTTTAGAATATTTTGTTAAATTTGACGTGGATGGATAGGCTGCAAATTTTTTGTCGTGCAATAGCGCTTTTCACTGGTTCGAGAGGCATGTTTATCCGCGAAAATTTAAATTTATCAGCGAAAATGAATTTTTATCGGCGAACGTTGAAATTTAACGGCGAAAATCCACTTTTATCGGCGAAACGGCCGTAAAGTAGCAAAATTCCCATTTTATCGGCAAAAATACTCGTCTTTTTAGCAAACTTATTCAGCTAACAACATCTTCCCTATGACCAATCTTTGTATCTCATTGGTCCCTTCATAAATTTGCGTAATTTTCGCATCACGCATATAGCGTTCAACAGGATATTCTTTCGTGTATCCATACCCTCCAAATACTTGGACAGCTTCAACGGTCACCTCCATCGCCGTATCGCCAGCAAGCAGCTTCGACATAGCCGATTCCTTCCCGTACGAGAGCCCTTCGCTTTCCTTCCATGCAGCTTGATAAGTGAGCAATCGACTTGCTTCAATTTTTGTCGCCATATCAGCTAACTTAAAGGAAATTCCTTGTTGGGTGCCAATCGCTCTTCCAAACTGCTTTCGTCCCTTTGCATACTCAATTGATGCATCTAGAGCCCCTTGCGCGATTCCAACTGCTTGTGCAGCGATTCCATTACGACCGCCATCTAGCGTCATCATCGCAACCTTAAAGCCCTCTCCTTCCTTTCCAAGTCGGTTTTGAGCAGGGACCCGGCAATTTTCAAAAATGGTTTCTGTTGTTGGTGAGGAGCGAATCCCTAGCTTATGCTCCTTTTTACCGACTGAAAAGCCCGGTGTATCGGCATCTACGATGAAAGCCGTGACACCTTGATGCCTAAGACTTGGATCCGTCACAGCAAAGACGACATAAATATCAGCTACTCCACCATTTGTAATAAAAATTTTCGAGCCGTTTAACACATAGTGTTCCCCATCTAGTACAGCCGTCGTCTTCATTGCCGCAGCATCTGAACCCGAGCCTGCTTCAGTCAAAGCATAAGCCCCGATTTTGGTTCCCTCTGCTAACACACGCAAATACGTTTGCTTTTGCTCCTCGGTCCCAAACTTAAAAATCGGCCAACCAGCAAGTGAGGTATGAGCAGACAGTGTTACCCCTGTTGATGCACACACTCGCGAAAGCTCCTCAACGGCAATAACATAACTCATATAATCTGAGCCAATTCCTCCATACTCCTCTGGCCAAGGTATTCCGGTCAGGCCAAGCTCTGCCATCTTATCAAAAATCTCGCGGTCAAAGCGTTCCTCTTCATCACGCTTGGCTGCTGTCGGTGCGACTTCTTTATTGGCAAAATCACGAACCATTTTCCGAATCATTTCCTGTTCTTCTGTTAAGAAAAAATTCATAAGCCTTTCCCCCTAGTTTAGTAACTGTTTGCTTATAACAAGCCGCTGAATTTCACTTGTCCCTTCATAGATCTCACACACTTTCGCATCGCGAAAATAACGCTCAACCGGATACTCCTTCGTATAACCATAGCCTCCAAAAATTTGCACGGCTTCAATGGCAGCTTCCATCGCTGTTTTGGAAGCAAACAATTTAGCCATTGATGCTTCATGGCCACAGCGCATGCCGTTATCTTTTAAATGGGCTGCTCGGTACGTAAGAAGTTTTGCCGCTTCTATTTTGGTGGCCATATCAGCCAACTTAAAAGCAACAGCTTGTTGAGTGCCAATGGCTTTGCCAAATTGCTTCCGATTTTTCGCATAGCTTGTCGCTGCTTCAAAGGCAGCTTCTGCAATCCCTAGGCTTTGTGCTGCAATTCCAATTCGACCAAAATCCAGATTTGCCATTGCAATTTTAAAGCCGTCGCCTTCTTTTCCTAGCAAATTTCCAACTGGAACGCGGGCATTTTCTAAAATAAGTTCCGTTGTATTCGATCCGTGTAGACCCATCTTCTTTTCCTTTTTGCCAACTTGAAACCCTGGTGTGTTTTTTTCAACGATAAATGCTGAGATTCCGTTCTTCCCTGTACCTGGGGCTGTCGTAGCAAAAACGATGTACGTATCTGCTTCGCCACCGTTTGTAATAAATACTTTTGAACCGTTTAACTCGTAATGATCGCCCTTTTTTACAGCCGTTGTTTTTAACGCAGCTGCATCCGACCCCGCGCTTGGCTCAGTAAGACCAAACGCTCCTAAATACGTTCCTGTCGCTAATTTCGTCACATATTTATTCTTTTGCTCTTCTGTTCCAAAATACAAAATCGGATTTGTCCCTACCGATGTGTGTACCGATAAAATCACACCGACGGTTGCACTTACCTTCGATAGCTCATGAATTGCAATGATATAGGATGTAAAATCCATCGCAGAGCCGCCATATTTTTCAGGGATCGGGATCCCCATTAAGCCTAGCTCGCTCATCTTTTTGATGATGCCCTTTGGAAACGTCTCGTGTGTTTCCATTTCATCAATAAAAGGAGTGATCTGCTCTTCTGCAAATTCACGAACCATTTTTCTCATCATCTTTTGCTCGTTTGTGAAGCGTAAATTCATGACTACACCTCCTTAGATGTAATACTAGCTGTATTTGTAAAAACCTCGACCGGACTTTTTCCCAAGCCAGCCTGCCTTTACATACTTTCTAAGAAGCGGACACGGGCGATATTTATCATCGCCAAAGCCTTCGTGGAGGGTCTCCATAATATAAAGACACGTATCAAGACCAATAAAATCGGCAAGGGTCAAGGGGCCCATCGGATGATTCATTCCAAGCTTCATGACTTCATCAATCGCCTCTGGCTCTGCCACGCCTTCGTAAACCGTAAAGATGGCCTCGTTAATCATCGGCATTAAAATTCGATTAGAGACAAAGCCCGGAAAGTCATTGACCTCAACAGGTGTTTTGTTCAGTCTGAGTGCCAATTCTTCAATCGCTTCATACACCTCATCAGCTGTAGCCAATCCGCGGATAATTTCGACTAGCTTCATGACAGGAACTGGATTCATAAAATGCATGCCGATCACTTTCTCAGGTCTATTCGTTGCCGCAGCGATTTCTGTAATAGGCAAAGATGACGTGTTTGTTGCTAAAATCGTCTCTTTGGGCGTTATTTGGTCAAGTTCAGCAAAGATCGATGATTTCACTTCGATGTTTTCGACCGCTGCTTCAATCACCAATTCAGCTTCACTGGCGTTTGCTAAGTCGGTTGATCCCTCGATCCGCTCCAAAATCTCTGTTTTTTCTGCTTTGGTTAATCTGCCTTTTTCTACTTGGCGAGCTAAATGGTTCGAAATGGATGTTATGCCTCGTTGAACATACTCATCTTTTATGTCGTGAAGAATCACGTCAACTCCAGCCATCGCATGGACTTGGGCAATGCCCGAACCCATTTGACCTGCTCCGATGACCATAACTTTTTGAATGTTCATAGCTACTCTCCTTTTTTGTGAATTAGGTTTAACCAAAAGGGAAGAGCGCCCTTTTCCCTTAATAATGCGTACATAGTTTGCGATCGCTACACTCGCCGTGCGCCTTTTGAGAAGTTCGCGCAGGAAGGCTTAAAAGATTACGGCGGCTTCACTGATCGCTTCGGTTTAACCAAAAGGGAAGAGCGCCCTTTTGGTTAAACCTCTATAAGTACCGCGTCTCCTTGGCCTCCTCCGCTGCAGATGGCTGCGATGCCTAGGCCTCCGCCTCTTCTTTTTAGTTCATAGGCTAATGTGAGAATGATGCGGGTGCCGCTTGCTCCGATTGGGTGGCCGAGGGCAATGGCTCCTCCGTTTACATTAATTTTGCTGGAGTCAAGGCCAGCAATTTGCTGACTTGCTAAGGCGACAGCTGCAAAGGCTTCATTGATTTCAAACAGGTCGATGTCACTTGCTTTTTTGTTCGTTTTTTCAAGAAGCTTCTGAATGACCAAACCTGGTGTTTTTGGGAAGTTTTCGGGTTCAATGGCTAGAGCCGTATGAGCAATGATTGTTGCTAGAGGCTCAAGTCCCGCTTTCATTGCTTTAGCCTCAGACATGAGTAGCAATGCTGCTGCACCGTCGTTAACACCTGGGGCATTGCCTGCTGTGATCGTTCCATCTTTACCAAAAACTGGTTTTAGTTTTGCTAATGAGTCTAGTGTTGTATCGATACGAGGGGCTTCATCCTTTTCAATAAAAAGAGGAGCTCCTGCTCGTTGCGGGACTTCGACTCCTACTATTTCATCTGCAAGTTTCCCAGATTCAATCGCCGCCACTGCTTTTTTATGACTTTCATATGCCCATTTGTCTTGTTGTTCTCTCGAAATACCGAGCTCCTTGGCTACAGCATTTCCATACGTGCCCATATGAACATCGCGGAAGGAACAGGTGAGTCCGTCATGAACTAGCCCATCAATGACCTGGCCATTGCCCATCCGTTGTCCCCACCTTGCATTTGGCAGATAGTATGGAGCGTTACTCATCGATTCCATTCCTCCAGCAACTACTACCTCTGCTTCTCCTAAACGAATGAGCTGATCAGCCATTGTTACACTCCTCATGCCAGAAGCGCACACTTTGTTGATCGTTTCTGTCTGAACCGACCAAGGAAGACCAGCATGTCGAGCAGCTTGGCGTGAAGGAATTTGACCAAGTCCAGCTTGCAGTACATTTCCCATCATTAATTCATCGACTTGTTCTTTTTGCCAATTGGCACGACTGAGCGCCTTTTTAATGGCCTGCCCCCCTAATTCGCTAGCACCAAGTGCACTTAGAGCCCCACCATATTTGGCAAACGGAGTCCTTGCTCCACTAACAATGACTGTCTTCATTCGTTTTCCTCCTCCTTTATTCTGAGCGAACGCTCACTCAATTTTTATAAAATGAGAGAAGCCTGATATCTTAAACCAGACTTCTTTCTTGCTCATACTACATTTATGAAAGCCCTTTCTTTTTTATTCTAGTGGACGATCTCATTTTCCTTCTGGATGAGTGATTTTTCTAAAATTTCGACTAGGTCGAGTGTTTGAACGTCTTCTTCGACTTCCTTTGCTTTTGTCCCGTCACTTAGCATCGTTAAGCAATATGGACAGCCGCTTCCGATGACCGATGGCTCTACTTCAAGCGCTTGTTCGGTACGAGCAACATTAACGCGCTGACCTGTGTCTTCTTCCATCCACATCATTCCACCACCGGCTCCACAGCACATGCCGTTCTCGCGATTTCGTTTCATTTCGAGAATTTCTACACCTGGAATGGCTTTTAAAATGTCGCGAGGTGGTTCATACACTTCATTGTACCGCCCAAGATAACAGGAATCATGATAGACAATTTTTTCTTTCACTTCATACTTCGGCTGAATCCGTCCGTCTCGGATCAACTCAGCAAGAAGTTCTGTATGATGGTACACTTCGACTCCTTCTAGGCCAAATTCAGGATACTCATTTTTAAACGTATTGTATGCGTGTGGATCAATTGTGACAATCTTTTTGACATTATGCTTTTGGAACAAATCAATATTTGCTGCTGCAAGCTCTTGGAATAAAAATTCATTCCCAAGTCGTCTCGGTGTATCTCCTGAGTTTTTTTCTTTGTTTCCAATGATCGCAAACGTGACACCTGCTTCATTCATCACTTTTGCAAATGATTGGGCTATTTTTTGGCTGCGTTTATCATATGAACCCATGGAACCGGCAAAGAATAGAAACTCAAATTCCTCTCCTGCTTTTTCCATTTCCTTCACTGTTGGAACGTGAATATCATCGCGACCTGTACGCCAATTTTCCCGCTCTTTGCGGCTAATTCCCCACGGATTGCCTTGGCGCTCAATATTGGTCATCGCTCGCTGTGCATCGGCATCCATTTTTCCTTCTGTTAATACAAGATAGCGGCGCAGGTCGATAATTTTATCGACATGTTCATTCATAACTGGACACTGGTCTTCACAGTTCCGACATGTTGTACAAGCCCATATTTCCTCTTCTGTAATGACATCTCCGATTAAACTTACTGAATATCCAGCGGCTACTTCCTTCCCACCAGATCCTTGCATCGCTAACTGGTTTGCTTTCGTATTGGAAAAAACAAATTCCGGAAGCCATGCTGATTTAGACGTTACCGCAGCGCCTTTTTCAGTTAAGTGGTCACGCATTTTTACGATTAAATCCATCGGGGACAGCATTTTTCCTGTTCCCGTTGCTGGACACATATTTGTACAACGACCACATTCGACACAGGCATATAAATCGACGAGCTGTTTCTGATTAAAGTCTTCAATTTTATTAACACCAAATACTTCTTGGCTCTCATCCTCAAAATTAATCGAAGACAGCTGCCCCACTTTATGAGTGCGTCCTAAGAAAACATTTACTGGACCCGCAATTAAATGCGCATGCTTCGATTGCGGAACGTAAACGAGGAATGTGAGCAAAAACAATAAGTGCATCCACCAAAATACAAAGAATAACGCACCTGCTACAACTGGTGTTACAAACCCAAAAACCGTTGCAATAGTAGAGGCAATCGGTTCAAATCCGCTTAATGATTTATCAAGCCAGATGATCTCCATCCCTTTTGCTAGAAGCTTTGATGTCATTAATCCCCCAATAAAAACAAGAACAAGTCCTGCTTTCCAGCCACGCTTTAAACGGCCTAACTTTTCCACATAGCGGCGGTGAAAGGCCCAGACAACTGCAATTAAGATCATCAGCACAACTAATTCTTGAAAGAAGGTAAAGGCTGGATACAGCACTCCAAGTGGCAAGTGTGAGCCAACCGCCAACCCTTTCCATATTAAATCAATGGCTCCAAGCTGAACGAGTAAAAAACCGTAGAAAAACATGAGATGGATGATGCCGCTTTTTTTATCTTTTAACAACTTCTTTTGACCAAACACATTCACCCAAATTGCATGTAGACGCTCTTTCATCGTATGATTGAACTCGGCTTTTTTTCCAAGCTTGATGTACTCATACCTCGTTTTAACTAGCGTTACGAATAAATAGATGGCATAAGTCACAACGAGTAAGAATAAAATCCAATTAACCCATGTTAACGCTTCCACAAATGAACATCTCCCTTCGCTCTTTCCTTTAATAATACTCCATGGCCATTTATATAAAATGATTATAACACGGTTTGAATGAATGGTCATTCATTTTTTATGATATTTTTCTCATGAACTTCTTCATTTTGCACATGCTAAAAGCAGAACTTTAAAGAGCGTTCGGTGTCTTTTCATAAAGCGCTTGTAGAAAGAAGGTTATGCTATGAATGGATGGGTTATTACTGCTTTAATCTTAATTGCTGTTCTTATTTGGTTGAGAATCGATTTTATTTTAGGACTACGTCAGCAACGAAAAGAAGCAACTCGGCATGTTCAGGAAACACGGTACGGTGAAGTAACCTTTTTACCTACAGGTGATGAGTTTTTTAGAAAGTTGTTTGCTGATATTGAGCAAGCAAATGATCATGTACATTTGCTTTTTTATATATTTAGAGACGACCATATTAGCGGCAAGTTATTGAAAATTATTGAAGGAAAGGCAAAGGAAGGCGTCGATATCAGGCTTTTAGTCGATAAGCTTGGCTGTGACATTCCCAAAAAACGTATAAAGCAATTGAAAGAATCAGGGGTTCGCTTCGCCTATTCTCATCCGGTATCATTGCCTTATCTCTTTTTCACTTTTAACCGGAGAAATCATCGAAAGTTAGTTATCGCTGACGGACGTGTTGGGTATATTGGTGGCTATAATGTTGGAGATGAGTATTTAGGGAGAGATCCTAAATTTGGTACGTGGCGTGACTTCCATTTACGAATTGAAGGAGATGGGGTTCAAGATTTACAAGGGCAATTTTTGCAGGATTGGCAAACAGCGAAGCAAAAATATATGGAAAAGTCCTCTCATTATCCAACATTAAGAAAAGGACCAATCCCACTGCGAATTCTCCCAACAGATGGAGTTTATTTAGAAGAGACATTCATTGATTTAGTCAGTCAAGCAAAAGAAACGATTATCATTGGGACCCCTTACTATATCCCTGGTGAGCCTTTGCAAAGAGAACTAATGGCTGCAGCAAAACGAGGGGTCGATGTGAAACTAATTGTCCCGAAAAAAGGTGATCATCCTCTTGTTAAAGAAGCTGCGTTTCCTTACTTTAAACCATTGCTCGAAGCAGGAATTAACGTTTACCAATATTACCGTGGGTTCTTCCACGCTAAAGCTGTTGTCATTGATAACCAAGTATGCGACATTGGCACAGCCAATTTTGATAAGCGAAGCTTCCATATAAATCATGAAATCAATTGTTTACTTTATGACCCTGAATTTATTCAGAAAGTCTTAAAGGTAATGGAGCATGATATTTCCATTTCAGAACGCCTGACACTTGAAGCCTATCAAAAAAGACCGCTCACTCAAAGGGGGAAAGAACAAGTCGCCAAGCTCGTCTCAGGCCTATTATAAGGAGGCCACTGAAAAAAGGTGCGACTTTCACCTTTTTCAGTGGCCTTTAAGCAATGAGCGGAACCGTTGCTTTGTTTTAAGCCTGCTATGAGTGGGTTTCATAGGTGCAAACTTGCTTTGCACCGGCAGCCGACTTTAGGAGGCTCATGTTTCTCGTAGCAGGCGCGCAACGTGTGGAGCCATTGCTGCTTCCTCGAATCTTCTAAAAGGACTTCTTCAGAGCCTTCGTAATGCTATACCGAGGGGTCTGACCCCCCATACCCAAACTAAAATGGACCCTCTTTATTTGAGGGTCCATTTTAGTTTGGGTGGGCTAGTTGCTTTCGTTTGATCCAGCTGTCAATAATCGCATTACATTGGTCCGGACGCTTTGTTGGCACTTGATGAGCGACTCCGTTTACTAGAACAACATCCACATCTTTTAATTGCTGAAAGAACAGTAATGAATAGAGCGGAGAAACCGCATCTAGCTTTCCGTATATTAATAAAACCGGAACCGTTAGCTGGTTCAGTCTGTCTGTGGAAACATAATCTCTGCCTTGTTCATAAATACGTTGCAACGTATTTGCATCTCCTTGTTTTATAAAGAAAGCCATTTTTCGTTGCTCGCGCTTGGATCGAAAATGGGCTTTTGGCAAGACAAAGGAAAACAAATCCAGTAGTTCATTTTTGGCAGCCCATATTCCTAAATTAAATTCCTTTTCAAGCAAAAATGATGATACTTCTGGGAAGCCACTAATAATAATGACCCCCTTTGTTACGTCTGGGTATAAAAGCGCAAACTCTTGAGCCGTCGATCCCCCGTTTGAATACCCACAGACAATGACAGAGCTAAGCCCCAATTTCATCACAAGAGCATAGGCAATCTCAGCAAAGTCTGTCACTGAGGTTTTTTCGGACCGTTTCATACTTCTGCCACTATCTGTTAAATCAATGAAAATAAGCTGGTAGTTTTCTGCTAGAGCACGCTGATACTCAAACGTTTCTATCCCCATTACAGGTGGATGAAAAAAAAGAATCGGCGTCCCCTCTCCATGAACTTCATAGTAATAATGAGCCTTGTTTGATTTCAAATATGGCAAAGGACCTGCCTCCTTTTACTTTTACGATTGTATAAACGGAAGAAGCCAGTGGAAAAGTTTATACCCTAAATAAACGCCAACGATCCCCATAACACCCGCTAATGCTGGTGGTGCTGGAATGGGTAATTTAATTAGCGCAAAGAAAAAGCCAACAACTAAGCCCGCTATAAGAGCAAGGATTACTTCTTGCATCAATATCCCTTCTTTCTATCTTTACTATGTGTGAAAAGCTCTACTTTATTCGAAGGCACTAAAAAAGGTACGATTTTCACCTTATTTAGTGCCCTTTAAGCAATGAGCGGAACCGTTGCTTTGTTTTAAGCCTGCTATGAGTGGGTTTCATAGGTGCAAACTTGCTTTGCACCGGCAGCCGACTTTAGGAGGCTCATGTTTCTCGTAGCAGGCGCGCAACGTGTGGAGCCATTGCTGCTTCCTCGAATTTTACTAAAATGGACTTTTTTCTGTGGCCCTAACTGTCACCAAACAACCTCTATAACGAACCAAATAATTAAGATAAGCTGTATCATACATTTGGCAAATGTACTGCTCAAAAATGCAAGCAATGAAGCCACGGCCACTTTGAAGGCATGCTGTCCATTTTGGCTAGAGGCAAACTCTGTGATAAAAACTAAGAGAAATGGCACGACAATAAGGCCAAACGGAGGATAAATAAACGAACCGACAATGACACCAATTGCAGCCATTCTCTCGCCCCATTTGGACCCCCCGTATTTTTTTACAAAATATTGACTTGCAATCAAGTCCGCACAAAGGATGACCAGCGTTAACACCCCAGCACCAATCCAAAACCAAACCGAAAGCGAGCCAAGCATAAATACATAGAGCAAGAATCCACCCCATAACACAAGTACAGACGGGATGATGGGAAAAATGAGTCCTACAAAACTAAGTACAAACAAAGCAATAATTGCAATCCAAATAACGACGTTCATTCGTTTCCTCCCAGGACTTCCTCGCCTTTTAGGCAGGATTTTTTCAACGCATTATAGGCTCCTCTTTCTAAAACCCGCATCTTAGCAGGGAAAAGCACTTGGAAGTAGTCCAAGTGCTTTTTTCACTACATTTTCTCTGGAGCTTCTACCCCTACTAGTGCAAGGGCATTTTTTATCGTGACTTGAGTGGCTTTCATAAGTGCTAGGCGAGCATTCGATGCCTCTTTGTTTTCTGGGTCGATAACGCGTTCTGCATTATAAAAGCTGTGTAGCGTGGAAGCCAAATCATGCACATAATTTGTAATACGGTGCGGAATTTGCTTTTGCGCTGCCTCTGCTACCACTTCTGGGAAGTCTCCAATTGCTTTTAACAAGTCGTAAGCTTTTTCAGAAGAAAGAACCGTTAGATCTGTTGCTTCATCAAACGTAAAGCCTTGCTCGGCTCCTTGGCGCAGCATGCTGCACACACGGGCATGAGCGTACTGTACGTAGTAAACAGGGTTTTCATTTGACTTAGAAACCGCTAAATCCATATCAAAATCTAATTGTGTATCTGAGCTACGCATCGCAAAGAAATAACGAGTCGCATCAATGCCTACCTCTTCCATCAAATCTCGTAGCGTGACAGCTTTCCCTGTACGCTTACTCATTTTCACTTTTTCTCCGCCTTGGTACAAGCTCACCATTTGGATGATTTGGACATCTAGCTGTTCTGGTGCATACCCAAGAGCTTGAATGGCTGCTCTCATACGCGGAATATACCCGTGATGGTCGGCCCCCCAAATGTTGATCAACTTTTCAAAGCCACGATTCATTTTATCTTGGTGATACGCAATATCTGGTGTTAAATATGTGTAGCTTCCGTCGTTTTTAATGAGCACGCGGTCTTTATCATCGCCGTATGTTGTCGAACGGAACCAAGTCGCGCCATCCTCTTCAAATGTCTCGCCCTTTTCGGCTAAGACGTTTAACGTTTCGGTCACTTTTTCTGTTTCATATAAAGATGTTTCAGAGAACCAATTGTCAAACTCAACACGGTACTCCTTCAGGTCAACTTTGATTTTTTCTAGTTCTTTTTCAAGGCCATATTGGCGTAAAAATGCATGACGCTCTTCTTCTGAAACATTCACGAACTCATCACCATGTTCTGCCGCTAATGCTTGACCAAATTCAATGATGTCCTTACCGTGATAGCCATCTTCTGGCATTGGCTTATCTTTGCCTAAAGCTTGATAATAACGGGCTTCAAGCGACAAGGTTAAGTTATGAATTTGATTTCCGGCGTCATTAATATAGTATTCTCGTTCTACCTCATAGCCAGCTTTTGCTAACACATTACATAGTGCATCTCCAACAGCTGCACCACGAGCATGTCCAAGATGAAGCGTTCCTGTTGGGTTAGCAGAAACAAACTCAACTTGAATTCGTTTTCCGCCACCTATATTTGTTTCCCCATACGTATCACCTGCTTTTATAACAGCAGGAACAACATCGCGCAAGTAGCTTTTATCCATGAAAAAGTTTATAAAACCAGGACCAGCAATTTCAACTTTTTCAACAGAAGCACGCTCGTTGTTTAACTTAGCAACTAGTTCTTCTGCAATCATACGTGGTGCTTTTTTGGCCACTCGTGCTAGTTGCATAGCCATATTTGTTGCATAATCTCCGTGAGCTTTGTCTTTTGGTGATTCAAGGACAACTTCAGGAATTTCTTCGGCACTTGCTAGTCCCGCTTCTTGCACAGCTACGACAATTTCCTCTTTTAATTTTTGTTTAATTTGTTCTACACTATTCATTAATTGTATCCTCCTCTAATGTCAACCGTACTTGGTGGGTTCCTGTATCCTGACCTTGTAAGGCAAATTTATATGTAAGTTGAATGCGGCCACGGCTCTTGCCAGATGGCCATTGAACGAGTAGCTTATCGGTTATCGCTGTTGTTTCCCATGATGCATCTGGGGTAACATAACGACCAAGCGTTTCCTCTCCAACAATAAACCCTTGTCGCATAAGGACCGACCCTTGCCTAATAAGCATCAGCTCTCTGCCGTCCCATTTCATTGTCGTTTGGACAGACTCTGTTTCGGACAATGTTTCTTGAAAACGCAAATAATCCTGATTTCCTTTATGAAAAAGTTCACCACGCGTCGTAAACTCATAGGAATCAGTATGATCCCCGTGGTTGATTTTCGTTTGAAATCGCATTTTTAATGAACGTTTAGTTGGTTTATTCATCCTTAGCTCGCACACCTCTCTATCACTCAAGTTTAGCGAGTTTGCTACCGACTTGCAAGACGCAAGTCAAGAGACCTGCCCTCCTATATCCTTGCACGGTAAAAAAGAGGAGGAAGGCCACTGAAAAAGGTGAAAATCGTACCTTTTTCAGTGGCCCTTCATTTGGTTGCTCTTTTATGGTTTATATTCGCTCTTATTTGACTAAATCACTCACAAACTTCGGTAGAGCAAAACATGCTTTGTGTAGTTCTTTTGTATAATATTTTGTTTCAAGATCATGAAAGCGACTGTCTTCCACTTCAAGTGGATCGTGTTTTTTTGAAGCAATCGTAAACGTCCACAGTCCACTTGGATATGTCGGAATATTAGCTGTATACAACCGGGTAATCGGGAAAATTTCTTGGACATCCTTAAATACTTTTGTGATGAGTTCACTATGGAACCAAGGATTGTCCGTTTGTGCAACAAATATCCCGTCATCTTTTAACGCTTTTGAAATTCCTTCGTAAAATCCTTTTTCAAACAGCTTAACAGCAGGTCCAACGGGCTCAGTGGAATCAACCATAATAACATCATATTCATTCACTGACTTAGCGATATGCATGAAGCCATCATCGACTTGAACATCAACACGCGGGTCATTTAGTGCGCCTGCAATCGTTGGCAAATATTTTTTAGAATACTCGATCACCTTGCCATCAATTTCAACAAGTGTCGCTTTTTCAACGGATGGGTGCTTTAAAATCTCACGGATGACCCCACCATCACCGCCTCCTACAACCAACACATTTTTGGGATTAGGGTGTGTAAATAATGGGACATGTGCGACCATTTCATGATAAACGAATTCATCTTTCTCTGTCGTCATCACCATTCCATCAAGAACGAGCATGTTACCAAACTCTTCTGTTTCAATCATATCGAGCTTTTGAAAGTCTGTTTGCTCTGTATGATGTGTTTGCTTAATTTTAGCGGTAATTCCAAAGTGCTCTGTCTGCTTTTCTGTATACCATAACTCCATCTTACGTCACCTCATTATTCCTTACTTCTCCTGTATAGGTTCTTCCAATTTTGTACGTTCTACTCTTTCCAAATGAAAGATCTAAAATCATGAAATAACGCCGTCTCCGCATAGAGCATGTCATCCTTTTGCTATTGCCTCTCTCACACTAGTCGCTATTAACTACATTATAAAATCCAACCTTCTCCAGTTTTGTACGTTTAAAAACATCGCTTTTTACCAATGATGAATACATGAGCGAACAGCATAACGACCGCATTTGTTCGCTACTCGCCATTATTAAAAATTATATTTATAGAACGGGGTGACGTAATGGAAGTCGTCATTGACCGACGAGTACGCCGAAGAAGGCGCTTAGTCCGTTTATTTTTTCGTCTTTTTTTAATCTTCTTAGTGTTGGCAGCCGGGGCCGCTGTCGCTCTTTTATCGTATACGAAAATGCAAGGGCCTCCCCCATTAAATGTGTCGCAAACGACTGTTTTTTACGGGGCCGACAATTCACCTATTGGTCAGCACCATCAAGGGGAAAACCGCCATTGGGTCGGATTAACATCTATTGATGAGGAAGTGATTAATGCAACGATCTCGATTGAAGATCGACGTTTTTATAACCATCTTGGATTTGATCTGACGCGGATTGGAGGAGCTGTCGTTGCAAACTTGCGATCACGTTCCATGGCTCAAGGAGCAAGTACTCTTACACAACAGTACGCTAGAAATCTCTATTTAAGTCATGACAAAACGTGGGTGCGCAAGTGGAATGAGTTGCTTTATTCCCTTCGCCTTGAAATGAATTATGAGAAGGATCAAATTTTAGAAGGCTACTTAAATACCGTTTATTATGGTCATGGTGCCTACGGAATTGAGGCTGCAGCTCATCATTACTTTGGAAAGTCGGCAAATAACCTGACTCTTGCAGAAGCAAGCATGTTATCAGGTATTCCAAAAGGGCCAAGTTATTATTCACCGTTAATTGACTTTGAACGAGCGAAACGACGCCAAGCTGTGGTTCTCCAGTCTATGGTCGAAAATGGCGTATTAACTCAAGTAGAAGCAGATGAAGCCCATGCGGAACCACTTAATTTCATTCACGATGAACTGGATACCACCTCAACCGTCGGACCTTACTTTCAAGCCGCTGTTGAAAAGATTCTAATTCAGGATGTTGGGATCGACCCTGCTTTACTCGAAGCTGGCGGACTTAAAGTGTATACAACGCTTGATCCTGACATGCAAAAAGAAGCTGAATATTGGGTCGAGCGTGAGATGCCTGACTCCGAACTCCAAACAGCTTTAGTGGCTATGGATCCACGCACAGGCGATGTGAAAGCACTTGTTGGTGGAAAAGATTATGTAGAGAGTCCATATAACCGTGCAACGGAAGCGAGAAGACATCCAGGCTCATCGTTTAAACCGTTCCTATACTATGCAGCCCTTGAAAATGGTTTCACGCCTGCTTCCACACTTATGAGTGAGGAAACAACATTTGAAATCGAGGGAGGACAACCTTGGTCACCTAGCAATTTTAACGATAATTATGCAGAGGATTTTATTACATTGCTACAAGCGATGGCTTTCTCAGATAATATTTATGCAGTGAAGACCCACCTATATTTAGGGACAGACAAGGCGGGAGAGCTGGCTCACCGCATTGGAGTCGAAAGTCCATTAGGCGATGGGGCTGCATTAGCGCTTGGGGCGACAGATGTGGGAGTAGCCGAAATGGCTAGGGCGTATAGTGCCTTTGCTAACGGTGGGAAAAAAGTAGAGCCTCGTTACATTAAAAAAGTCGTTGACGCAGAAGGCGAAGTACTCTATGAATCAGAGCCGCACCTAGAACAAGTTCTTGATCCAAAGCTAACCTTTATCATTACAGACCTGATGAAAGGCATGTTCGATCCATATTTAAATGCTCATACCTCTGTTACAGGACGCTCTGTATCACATCTAATTAATCGTCCAGCAGCAGGGAAGTCAGGGTCAACAAGCAGGGATAGCTGGATGGTCGGCTACACTCCCCAGCTTGTCACAAGTGTTTGGGTTGGGTACGATAGCAAGACCAATCTTAATCAAGCGACAGATGGCCAACATGCAAAACAAATTTGGGCTAACTTTACCGAGCATGCGTTAAGTGACCAAGAAGCCGTTGACTTCCCTGTCCCTGATGGCGTTGTCGGCGTAGAAATGAACCCACAAAACGGCTTGCTCGCTACTGAGGACTGCCCAACACATCGTGTCACATACTTTGTTGAAGGGACCGAGCCAACAAAAGAATGTCCAAAACCAGCATCCGATGGAGAAGAAGTAGAAGCCATTGATGAAGAAGCCCACGAGAAAGAACGCATTATTGATCGTTTCTTTAAATGGTTCGGACATTAAAGAGCCTGACTCAGGCAGGTCTGTTCTTGACCACCTGAGTCAGGCTTGTTTTATATCGCTTTCATTTCATAATAATCTTGAGTTGAAACCTGTCTAAATCCGCATGATGTATACAAATGAAGGGCGTGTTCATTTTCAGGCACGACTTCAAGAAAAACCTCTTGCCCTTTTTTCACCTCTTCTAACACAGCTTGAATAAGAGCTTCTCGACCTATTCCTTTTCCCTGTGCTTTAGGTGCAACCGCAAACCCGTAAATCCAGCTCTGCTCCTTTTCCTCATGCCAGCGTAGCTTCCCAACCTTATTATGCTCATAATCAATGATCACACTGCCAGAGGTTCCTCCGAGTTCATACATTGTGGCAGCTTCTTTTTTCTCCATTTGAAAGCAAGCGGCATCAAGCTCAATAATAAAATCGAAGTCATCTGCTTGCGCGGGTCTTAATGAGACCTGATCATATGTTGGTTTGAGATCCGTCGCCTCCCATTTCATTTGATACTCTGAAAATGAATAGCGTGAATACTTGTTAGCAAATGCCTTCCCGCTTTTTGAATTAGCAGGTGTATTTAATAAAATCGAATGAAACGATTGTTTTTTTAATTCCTCAAGTGCTTCTGTAAGCAACTGTGTAAAGATCCCTTGCCGGCGATTTTTTGGATGAACCATTCCACAAATTTCCACTTTATTGCCGAAGCTATAAAGAGCTAGAAACCCGACTAACTGTTCCCCTTCATAATGAAAAAAATCACTCTTTTCTGCTGCCTTTCGCGTCTCAAGCAAATCCCAATTTAACTTCAACTCAATGCCCTCTTCTTGCTCACAAAAGTGTTGCAGCTGTTTAATCTCATTTAAAGAGCTTTTTTTTAACATCACGGCATCCCCTTACGTTCTTTTTTTCTTTAAGAATACGCCACAAATATAAAAAAGCGCAAGAGGTGTCCAGTCCCTTGCGCTTTTAGTGTCCTAGTATAAATGTGCTTTTTATACTTCCTTCAGTTTACTCTCAATAATGGAAAAGCTCAAGAGTCGCATACAGTGTTCAAAAATCTTTCATAGTTATTTGAATTTAGGGGTTTACAAATCAAAAATCTCTCTAACTGTTATCCCTCTAATGCTTCACGAAGCTCATTCCCGGAGTTTTCCCACATTTGTTCGTTATGACTTTTCAAAAATTCAGCCAGAATCTTCTTCGATTTATCATCCATATCATCAACGAGAATTTTTCCTTTTAGTGATTTATCCATTTTATTTACATGCTCAGGCAAGCTTTTATATCCACGTCGAATCTCTAGATCCACTGTCATTTCGCAGCCCGCGACACCTGCGTAATATGGCTTTCCGTCTTTATGATTGATCGTCACCCAAACAAGCCAGTACAACTTGCCATTTGGTACTTTCTCCTTATCAGGAAGAAACTTAATACGCTTTTCAACAGCCGAACGAGCATGCAAGGCCCCCATATCGACAAATGCCTCTCCTTCAGTAGGGTCAACAAATACAGGCGATACGTTATCTAAGTTCATGGTACCCGCTCCGTATCCACCGTGGCCGTCGGTTGAATCATTACTCAAAATATTAAACCCCGTGCTTTTTTTCTTTTTCAGGTTATCATTATTTAGTAAGTCCACTTATAAACACCTTCCTTTCACTGCCTTTGTTCAAATTTTACACAAAACAACCTACAATATGCTAGTGTTAAGTAATATTCATTTGTGCATACGCAGGTTAAAAATTCGGCGTTCCCGCTAATAAAAAACTCACTCAAAAAAGAGCGAGTGAAACTTTAGTGAGTGAGCGTGCGCAGCGTTTCAATAAATTCGTATGCTTGTTCGATATCTTCTTCTGTGTAATTCGATTTCTTTTTTAGTGTGAACACTTTTTCTTTCACTTCAGCACGAGGCAGCTCCTCAAAATACAAGAGCGTTGAAACAAGTTCTAAGAAACGTGAGCTTTGGCCGTTTAATTGTCCTATAAGCTTTTCTGTCTCGGGCAAATCAAATTGATACAACTCCAAAAACTTTTGTCCTTCTTCCGAAAGAGCATAGCGGTATTGATAATAATTGCCTTTATCCTCTTTGTTCTCTAAAAGGAAGCCTAAGTTACATAACTCTTCCATCCGCAAGCTTAGTTCTTCTGAATACGGTCCAAACATATGAAATTTAAACCGCTCTGAAAATGGCACGTCCATTTTTTTTGCGATATAAATCATCTTTTGCAGCTTCTTCCGTCCAACAACCTCACCTGCTTGCAAAAAAAGTGCCATCACATTTGCATGATCCTTCAGCAAAGCCTGTTCCCCCTTTTATACATTCAATAAATCTCGAATCTTCTTTTTCACTTCTTTATGTTCACGCTCATCCTCTAAGTAATCAAGCGGAAAATAGAGCTTATGATCGGTACGTTTCTTTCCAGAGATCGCTTCAACAACATCGGATTCTCGCGATAGCTCACGTAACTTTCCATTTGGCATAATTAAATGGATCGGCAAGCGCTCTTCTTCTTCACCAGGACGATAAAAGTCGTACGGCAGATCTGACGATGAATCAACGACTAAGTAGTAGTCAGGATTCAAGTCCGCTTGACGGAACAAATCTTGCAAGAGCGGCCAATCATTCATGCGCAAATTCGGATTAAATTCGACGTACTTAAATAATTTTCTATTACAGAATCTTACACAAAGATCACGTAAAATGCGATCCTCTTCTTCTTGCCAAATTTGAAAATAATAGAGAGTTATCGCCTCATCTAACCGCAAATAATCGTCCAAGCTCCCTTTTCCATCAAAAAACGAGTAAAAGTGGTGTGGCTTGTGCTTAAACTCATAGCCTTGTTCATATAATTCCTTTGCTCGCATAAAAATTTTGCTTAAAATGACCTCTCCGCTCCGTGTCACAGGGTGAAAATAGACTTGCCAGTACATTTGATAACGACTCATGATATAGTCTTCAACTGCATGCATTCCACTTTGCTTAATCGCTACTTGATCCTCCATCGGACGCATAACACGCAAAATTCGTTCCATATCAAAATGACCGTAACTTACCCCTGTGTAATACGCATCACGTTGCAAATAATCCATACGATCGGCATCAATTTGACTCGAGATAATACTTGTGACTAACTTATTTGAATAGGTCTTTTCAATGACATCAGCAACTGCCTGCGGGAAATCTGGGCTAACATTTGTGAGCACTTCATTGACTTCGGTGTCTCCTAAAATAATTTGCCTTGTCCATTCTTCATGGTCCGTATCAAACACTTTTTCAAAGGAATGAGAAAATGGCCCATGACCGACGTCGTGCAAAAGGGCCGCCGAAAGGGTAAGGAGACGCTCATGTTCATTCCAATGAGGACGTCCATGGAACACATCGAGAATTCGTTTTGTAATCTCATAGACCCCTAACGAATGGTTAAAACGCGTATGCTCTGCCCCGTGAAATGTCATATACGTTGTACCGAGCTGCCTAACTCGACGCAGACGCTGGAATTCCTTTGTGCCAATTAACGCCCAAATCAATTCATCCCGCACATGGATGTACCTATGTACTGGGTCTTTAAATACCTTCTCTTCTTCCAATTGACCATAATAAGGTTTTGTCATATCCGTTCCTCTCGTTTCCGGTAATAATATCTCCATTATAAAGGAAGAACGAGCTCATGTCAGGAGGTTATGGGCACTGACCCCAACAGCACATAAAAAATCCCAGTTTTTTATTCAACTGGGATTTATTTTTTTAGTTTTTTCATTACTTTTTCAATGAGTTGATCTTCATCTGGCGCTGCGACCGGACGATTATTCACAAATGCAAACGACTTTTTTCTTCCTGGCCCACAATATGATTGGCATTTTATATCAATGGTTGCTTCTGCATCCACTTTTTTTAAACGTGGGATAAGTGTTTTAATGTTGGTCGCTTGGCATTCATCACAAATACGAAATTCGTTTGCCATTTTACCTGACCCTTTCTCTTACTAATATCTATATGTTAAACGGAATCATCTCTTTTTAAACCATGAACTAGTATAACATAAAGTTCAAGAGAAGCAATTGATTATTGCTTTTAACAATATGTGTAAAGACGTGTAACCAGCGTAACCCCTTCTTTTTTCCACTCCAGAAAACCCATGCTATAATAAGAAGATGATGAAAGGGAGTGCAACCCTTTTTCGATTTCATGAATATGTATAGGAGCTTCGCCCATGACTATTTCTATTCCATCTGTTTCACCTACTTGGCGTTTTGTAGACCACACAACATTTGGGCCGCAATTTGACGCCCTCCAATCCTTTGCCTATGATGATACACTTTGTACGTTTATTGGCCAACAGCAAGGTCTTTCTACCGTCAGAGCGTGGGTTCACCACCAAACGATCGTCCTTGGCATTCAAGATAGCCGCCTGCCTGATATCGACGATGGACGTACCTATTTAGAATCACAAGGGTACCGCGTGATTGTTCGCAATTCTGGCGGACTTGCCGTGGTCTTAGATGAAGGTGTTTTAAATCTCTCCCTTATTCTTAAGGAGGAAAAAGGCTTTTCAATTGATGCTGGTTATGAGCTGATGTACGCCCTGATCAAAAAGATGTTGGCCCCTTATTCTATACAAGTTGATGCTTACGAAATCGTCGGCTCATACTGCCCAGGAAGTTTCGATTTAAGTATTGGCGGAAAAAAATTCGCAGGCATTTCACAGCGCCGAATCCGTGGAGGCATTGCCGTTCAAATTTATTTATGTGTAACGGGCAGTGGCAGCGAACGCGCTCAGTTCATTCAGCAATTTTATCAAGAAGCAGTGAATGGCAAGGAAACAAAATTTGATTACCCAATCATCCAACCTCAAACAATGGCATCTTTAAATGAGCTTCTTCATGAGGAATTTACGATTGCCAAAATCATGACGCTTTTATTGCAAACGATGCAAACAGAAGGTGTACAGTTAACCGTTCAGCCGTTTTCTACGGAAGAACAAAGCTTATTTTTAGAGAACTATGACCGAGTGCTAGCCCGTAACGAAAAAGCATTAAAGCGGTAAAAATGGAGGAACTAAAGAGAGGGCTGCCCCCTCCCCTCCACCATACAAAAAAAGGCCAGCTTAGCCGGCCTTTTTTTGCATATATTAGTTCATTACCTTTTGATTAATCGCCTGCATTGCTGTAATGAGGGAAAGTTTATACACATCCGCTGCGTTACAACCGCGTGATAAATCATTTACTGGTTTATTCAGTCCTTGAAGAATTGGCCCAATGGCATCATAGCCGCCGAGACGTTGTGCAATTTTGTAACCTAGGTTCCCTGACTCAAGGCTCGGGAAGATGAAAACATTAGCTTGGCCTTGAAGCGGGGAATCTGGTGCTTTCTTTTGTGCGACCGCAGGAACAAACGCTGCATCAAATTGGAACTCCCCATCAATGACTAAATCCGGTCTGGTTTCTTGTGCTAATTTTGTTGCTTCAGATACTTTTTTCGTTTCAATTGAAGAGGCTGAGCCTTTTGTTGAGAAGCTTAACATCGCTACTTTCGGGTCAATTCCAAACACTTTTGCTGTTTCAGCTGTTGCGATCGCAATCTCAGCTAACTCTTCACTGTTTGGTGCAATGTTGATCGCACAATCACCAAAGACAAATTTCTGCTCTTCTTTCACCATAACGAACACACCGGATGTACGCTTAATTCCTGGTTGTGTTTTAATGATTTGTAATGCAGGACGTACCGTATCACCTGTTGAATGAGCAGCTCCACTAACCAATCCGTCCGCTTTACCAAGATACACAAGCATCGTACCAAAATAGTTCACATCAAGTAGTAGCTTGCGCGCTGACTCTTCTGTTTCTTTCCCCTTACGACGTTCGACAAATGCAGCAACCATTTCATCCATTCCGTCATAATTATGTGGATCTAAGATTGTCACATCATCACCAAGGGCAATTCGGTTCTCAATAGCCTTCGCACGTACATCTGAAACATTTCCGACTAGGATTGGTGTAACCACACCATCCTTTGCTAAATTGGCTGCGGCTTCTAACACTCGTTCGTCTGTACCCTCAGGCAACACAATCGTTGGATTATGTCGTTCAACCTGTGCTTTTATTTCTGAAAAAAGATTACTCAATGTTGATTCCCCCTAAACTCTTACGCTCTATTCATTATATGTTAAGGATACTCCTCTTGCATGCAAAAAGGAACCATATTTGTCAAGTTCACTAAAGTGTTAATTTTTCTAAAAATCACTATGTTTTCGCTTTCACACTTACTACATTAGCATTTTTCGTTATTTCTAACATTACCTTTAGGATGACCAAAGGATTCGAAGCATATGTGTCGAATAGATATTACCAGAAAGTGAATGATCATTCATTTTAAAAGGAGGTTCTTCATGTCTTCATCTATTGTTTTATACAAAGTTGAGAATGAAACCGCAACAATTACACTGCACCGTCCAGAGGTCAAAAATGCATTAAGCAAAGAAATGCTCGATGAAATGTTTCTTTGTTTTTTAAAGGCTAACGATGACAAAGAGGTAAAAGTCATTGTCCTCGAAGGTTCAGGTGATGCTTTTTCTGCTGGAGCTGACATTAAAAGCATCCCCTTAGAGGACATGCAAGCGTTTGACTACGGTACGTATTTAGATGAAACGTATAACCGATTAATTCGCCAGATTGTCTCGACACCCAAACCTGTCGTTGCTTATGTCAACGGGCTCGCTGTTGGGGCCGGTTTGAGCATTGCTCTTGCGTGTGATTACCGAGTGGCGAGCGCTAATGCAACATTTGGTCTTGGGTTCTTAAAGATCGGTCTTGTTCCTGATGCAGGGGCATCCTATTTTCTTCCGCGTCTCGTCGGATTAAGCAAATCAATGGAATTCGCTTTAGGACAAATGGTTTCAGCAGATGAAGCATTACAAATGAATCTCATTACCCAAATGGAACAATTGGATCCACTCGTTTCTCAATTACGCAATGTTCCACCAACGGCCTATCAATTAATGAAGAAAAACTTCCTTCACGGCTTAGATCATCACCTTGAAGACGTGTTACAAATGGAAGTGGATGCCCAACGTCAAGCAGGAAAAACAAAAGAACACCAAGCTGCTATTATGAGGTTTTTAAAAAGGTAACAAATGGCTATGCTAAATTAGCGTCGAGGCTAAATCAAAAGGTCTAAATGAACCTTTTGATCTAGCCTCTTAACAATTTAGACACTTCTTCTTCTGTATCCCTAGCTGTGTTCATGGCTTCCCAGTTTTAAATATGATATAGTATCGGTGATTACATATTTGAAACGACTTTTGATTACAAGGAGATGATCTTAATGAGTGAAGCTGCAATTACATTAGATGGTTGGTATTGCCTGCACGATTTCCGTACGATTAATTGGCCGGCATGGAAAACGATCTCAACAGAAGAACGCGAGCAAATTTTAGCTGAATTCCATTCGATGATCGATAAATGGGAACAAACAGAAGCAAGTGAGCAAGGAAGCCACGCGATTTACTCAATCGTTGGTCAAAAAGCAGATCTGATGCTTATGATTCTTCGCCCGACAATGGAAGAATTAAATGAAATTGAAGCTGCATTTAACAAAAGCCGCTTAGCTGAATACACCATTCCTACTTACTCTTATGTATCCGTTGTAGAATTAAGCAACTATATGGCTGGTGAAAGCGATGAGGATCCTTATCAAAATCCACACGTTCGTTCACGCCTTTACCCACAATTGCCAAAGGCAAACCATGTATGTTTCTATCCAATGGACAAGCGTCGTGACGGCGAGGATAATTGGTACATGCTTCCGATGGAGGACCGTCGTTCACTTATGCGCAGTCATGGCATGATTGGTCGTAGCTATGCAGGAAAAGTAAAGCAAGTGATCACTGGCTCTGTTGGTTTTGACGACTGGGAATGGGGCGTTACCTTGTTTGCAGATGATGTTCTTCAATTTAAAAAACTTGTCTATGAAATGCGCTTTGACGAAGTATCTGCTCGTTACGGTGAGTTTGGTTCTTTCTACGTTGGAAACATCCTTGCGCCTAGTCATCTATCTAGATTCTTTCACGTATAAATACTCATTGACCACATCGAAAAAAGATGTGGTTTTTTTTCGTCTGAATTTCAAAAAGATGGGACAGGATAACGAGACTAGGCTAGACTACTCACTAAAAAAACTTATGCATACGCCCCTTTTTTAAGTCATATAGTGAAGTAACTGCACCGCCTACGGCAAATCATCCTTTTTTCTTTTTAGGATGCAGTTTTCGTTTCTTATCTCTTACAACATCCAAGATTGTCAACTTGATAGGAGGTGAACGAATGGCTGTTATTAAAGCTAATTCAAATGATATCGATATGCTTGCAAGACTGATGCGAGCGGAAGCAGAAGGGGAAGGAGAACTTGGAATGTTAATGGCAGGAAATGTCATGGTGAACCGTACCAGAGTTCGTTGTTTGGACTTCGGTAACGTCAATACCATTCCTCAAATGGCCTATCAGTCTCCAGGTGGATTTGAAGCTGTACAGAAGAGCTATTTTTATCAAAAAGCCAGGGAAAGAGATCGGCGCTTAGCACGCCGGGTTGTCAATGGTGAAAGGTTTCATCCTGCAGAGTTTTCATTATGGTTTTTCCGTCCAGAGGGAGCATGTCCAGCACAATGGTGGGGGCAGTGGAATACTGGTCGTTACAAACTACACTGTTTCTACCAACCTTTGCAAGCAGAATGTTCTGAAGTATTTGGGACGTTTTAACTAAAACAAAAAGGGGCGATCAATGTGTATCAACAACCGTGGTATCCGCAACAGCAAGGAACATCAGGATATGGACAGCAGGCTTACCCAGCACAACAACAGCAGCCCACTCAACAAACAAGTCAATTGCCTTATCAATCATCACAAATGTATCAATATCAAGTACCTGGATTTGCACAACAACAACAACCAACCCCAGGAATGAATGGACAGCAATTTTTTGGCCAACCGGATGGCATGCTGCCACTTGAGCAATCTTTTATCGAGAACATTCTTCGCTTAAATCGGGGAAAAGCCGCTACGTTTTATATGACATTTGAAAACAATCCTGAATGGAATGCTAGAGTATTTAGGGGGATTGTTGAAGAAGCTGGTCGAGACCATATTATCGTTGGTGATTTCGAAGACCAAACACATTACTTACTACTGATGGTTAATCTTGATTATGTTGAGTTCGATGAGCCAATTGAATACGATTATCCGTTTAACGGTGCTGCACCATTAGCTACCTACTCACCTCGTCCGGATGGGTCCTAATTCTCGCTTCAATAAACATAGAAAACACCCCTGTTATGAGTTCCATAGCAGGGGTGTTTTCATGTAAAGAATCGGTAATATAATTATAGCCCTCTCAATACAGCTAATCCTAATAAGACCCAGCCAACGATAAAAGCAAGGCCACCGATTGGCGTGATCGCACCCAGTTTCGTTACTCCGGTCAGTGCCATCGCATATAGGCTTCCTGAGAATAGCAAAATGCCAATAAGGAAGCTCCAGCCTGCCCCATTTAAACCTGGCAGCGGGGTTTTTAGTGCAATGATCCCGATAGCAACAATTGCCAACCCGTGAATCATATGATATTGCACCCCTGTTTGATAATTTTTCATCATTCGCTCTGTAAGTCTAGGTTCTAATCCGTGTGCACCAAACGCACCAATCACAACGGAAAGACCCATCACGATGCTACCTATTAATAAAAATAATTTAGCCACTTTTGTTCGACTCCTTTTCAAATTAACTTAAGCCAATTGTTACCATGACTTTATTTATAAGGCTGTTTTCGTATACTTTTTATGGGTGGATGTGTTCTCCACGTGTTCATTCCATTGCGTTCCAGCCACTCGCACCCGCAAGGAGGTGGCGAGCCTCCTCGGCCTGTGGGGTCTCGCCCCTACCTCTGCATCCCGCAGGAGTCGAGTGGCTTCCGCTTCATTCCACTACGAGAAAAAAATTCTTAACAGCCACCAATCTTTATGAAAAACTCCCATGGCGGCGCTTCACGCCACCACCGTCTATCAGAAAAAAGTAAAGTTAATCGCTAGTAATGAATTGCTTCAACTCACTTTGTTCATATTTGTAAGTCTTGAAATACTTAAATTTTGCTTTTTTCATAAAAACAACCTTTCCAAAACAGCCATTTTCAAAAAAGTCTGATGATATTTTGCCAATTTACGTGAAATTCCACTTTTCTTTAACTAAAATAGACAAAAAGGAGGTTATATATGAGCTCTATTCAGGTTCGTCCTTATACCCTGTCTGACTTTGAAGGATTATTAGGTGTTCAAAAAGAAGCATTCCCTCCCCCTTTTCCAGAGGAATTATGGTGGTCACGGAATCAAATTGAAGCCCATATTACAACATTTCCAAAAGGAGCTTTGTTAGCTGAACTAGATGGGATCGTCGTTGGTTCTGCCACGTCCCTCCTTATTGCTTTTGACGGCAAACCGCACACATGGGATGAAGTCGCAGATCACGGCTACATCCAAAAAAGTCATAATCCTGCAGGCGATAGCTTGTATGGAATCGATTTATGTGTACGGCCTAGCTACCGAGGAAAAGGCATTGCAGGCGCTCTATATGAAGCCCGAAAAGAAACCGTTAGACAGCTCGGACTAAAACGGTTCATCGCCGGCTGCCGTATTCCGAATTATCATGAATATGCAAACCAACTCGATGTAGACAGCTATGTAGAAGCTGTAGAAAAAGGAGAGATTAAAGATCTAGTTCTTTCCTTTATGTTAAGGCAAGGCCTGCGTCCACTTCAAGTGATGCCAAACTATCTTGAAGATGAAGAATCGCTTGACTACGCGGTGCTCGTCGAATGGAGAAATGATCAACTTTAGCAATGGAGCCACTGAAAAAGGTGAAAGTCGCACCTTTTTCAGTCCCTTCTTTAAAAATCGAGGATGTTTCGATCCTTCTCATCCATCTCTCCACCACTTTGAACTAGCGGCTTTGCCACGCTAATTGGCTGTGGTGTCGCCTGATTTCCAAAACTTTGTTGAGGTGTCATTTGCATTGGCATCTCTTTTGCAGCAGGTGTTGAGCCTTTTAATAGATTGCAGTATGCTTCAATAACCGCTGAAGTCTCACGAACGGTTGCCTGGTCGCCATTAGAAATGGCTTGTCTAAGTTTTGTTACTTGAGATTCTATGTGGTCGCAAATTTGGTTTGCTGGAATGTTCATTTTGTTCTCCTCGCTTTTGTGTGAATGATTTTATATTATGTAAGGGAAAGCTCTCCCTTTTGACCTTAATTTTGCGTACACCGGGAGCACTGGCTTCTCTCGCCGTGCGCCTTACGAGAAACCCACTCGTAAGGCTTAAAACATGACGGCGGCTCCGCTTTGCGCTTCGGCATAAAGCAAAAAGGGAAAGTTCGCCCTTTTGACCTTAATTGGGCGTACATCGGGAGCGCTGGCTTCTCTCGCCGTGCGCCTTACGAGAAACCCACTCGTTAGGCTTAAAACATGACGGCGGCTCCGCTCAGCACTTCGGCATAAAGCAAAAAGGGAAAGTTCGCCCTTTTTGCTTTATGCCTCTAGTTTATCATAGTCCTCCTCACAACAAAAAGAAGGAGCTGATCGGGTTAGTGATCAGTTCCTTCTTTTTGTTGTCTTGATGCAAAGATAGCCTTGACACCTGCTATGTTCACTCCTTGTTGGATGAGTGATTTGATTTCGAGAAATCGTTCGATGTCTTCTACTGAAAACATTCGTTGATTCCCTTCATTTCTTGATGGTTTGATGAGCCCTTGTTCTTCATAATAACGAATTTGTCGGGCAGACAAGTCCGTCATCTCCATTACTACACGGATGGGAAAACATGCTTGACGTCTTGAAATGTCTGACTTCACTCGCTCCCCTCCTCCTTCGTTACCATTCTATGATTGAGACAACCGACCTTTAGCTAAGTAAGTGTAGACATCTCGTAATGTCTCAAATCCCTTCTCTTTCGCTAGTCGAATGTTTTTTTGCCATAATTGTGCCGTAATTAGCGCATCCTCTAATGCATGATGCCTCTTTTGTACGGGTATCTCGTAATATGCACAGCACTCATCCAATGTGACGAGTTTTTCCGGTACGACAATTTTTGTTAAAAAAGATGTGTCAATGATCCTATGTTGAAATGTCGTCCGTAATGTTTGCCATGTTGCATGAGACATGAATTTCTTCTCATGAGAAGCATGGTGGGCAACAAGAGTTGAATGCCCGATAAACTTATAAAAATCAGATAACACATTCACTAATGGCGGAGAATCACTTAACTCTTCCGCTGTTAATCCTGTTAAATCTAGTATTTCAGCTGAGGGAGAATTAGAACATTTTACAGTGGAGTAAAAGGTGTCCTCCTCATATATCTCCCATCCTTTCATTTTCACGGCTCCAATTGAAAGGATACTATCTCCTTTATCCGGGTAAAACCCACTCGTCTCCAAATCAAAAATAATAAAGGAAAGCTCAGAGAGCGGGCGATCTAGAACGTCTTCTTGCTTTAACTGACGTTGAATTTGACGTAATTGAGAAAGTCTGGCAGCATCAGACTGCTGTTGAAGTGATGTATAGACATTGGGACTTAATCGATTTGACAACTGCTTAACTAGTTGCACCATATTATTTATCATTGTTTATTCACCCTTTTAGCAGCCTTTCTATAGTCTGATATAGCCTTTGCCCTTCTCTTACCCAATCTTTTAATCGCCGTTTCTCTTCCTTGCTTAAATCTTCAATAGTGAGGTGATGAATGTATTCATACTGCTCTATGTTTTTTTGCCATAACACTCGTTGCTCCAACAAATCCTCAAATGCTTCCTGTAATTTTTTTACCTCACTATGCTTATTCGACAATTGTTGAAACCTCTCAATGGTTGAACTTGCTAATATTTTCTGCTCAATTGCAAGTAACCGCAAACCATTAACGTAAGGAAAAAGAACAATTTGTTTAAAATCGAACTTTCCTTTATGGATTCCTTTTGTTTCTACTAAAAGCTGATTAAACAACCCAATTCCCTTTTTCAGTCTTCCTGTATTTTCCGTTAACCTTTTTAGTGATTGAGGGTGGCTTTGTATGAATTCATAGGTCGTTTGTTTTAACTGTTTGACTAGTTCATGTTTCCCATACACCGACCTCGCATCCACAAATGTCAGCGTGTATCTAAGCGTTTCCCATCTATCTTCTCTCAACCAACTTTTTAGTTGCTCCTCCCATTTCTCAAAGGAGCGACACCATTTCGAATTTGATGCCATCACATTTCCGTCACAGCGATCATATCCTACTTTTTCAAGAGCATAGACAATTTCTCTTCCAAGATAGAGGAAGTATGACTTATCCTCTTCATTGCTGCTTTCATAAACAAGTCCATGATCTTGATCACTCCAAAAGGATTGCTCGAGTCTGCCTCCACTTCCCATAAGAAAGAAAGCAAAGTGAGCGGGCGGTTGGCCCCACTCACTTTCTGTCTTTTTAAGAGCGAGACATACCGCTTTTTTTATGATCTGTTCATGACTATCTTGAAGTGAGGCCGAGGTATGCTCCTGTTTATGAATAGTCGAAAGGCGTTCTTCGTATAAAAGCCGAAGCCCTTCATCCCATTCGTTATCATTAAAGGTAGGATAACTCTTTGCCCCTCTCATCTATTAAGCTCCTGTCTTTTCGTTTCCTGGCATGCTTTCAGGATAACCGTAGCTGCCGTGCTCACTAAGGTCAAGACCAACAATTTCTTCTTCCTCAGATACACGAAGTCCTCCACATACAGCTTTTGTTACTAACAGTAAGATGTAAGAAGCGATAAAGGCGAACGCACCACACGCGACAACACTCAAAACTTGAACTCCTAGTTGACTAAGTCCACCGCCGTAGAACAAACCAGCTGACCCACCGTTCATAGCTGCAAGCTCAGGAGTAGCGAAGAAACCAGTAGAGATTGTACCCCAAACACCCGCTACACCGTGAACAGATAATGCAAAAATTGGATCATCAATGCGAGCTTTGTCAAAAAACTTCATTGAGAAGAATACAATTAAACCACCAACGATACCGATAATTACAGCTGCCCATGGAGCAACGAATGCACATGATGCTGTAATGGCTACTAGACCTGCTAATGCACCGTTTAACATAGTTGGCACATCGGATTTCCCTGTCATTGCCCAGGCAATGAATAGTGCTGCGACTGCACCAGCTGCAGCTGCTAATTGTGTATTTAATGCTACATATCCAAAGAATGCGTCTGCTACTTCTAATGTACTACCTGCGTTAAATCCGAACCAACCTACCCAAAGAATGAGAACACCTAGAGCTGTGTAAACTTGGTTATGGCCCGCTAGATCATTGGCTGAACCGTCTTTGTTGTATTTACCTAGACGTGGCTTTAATAAAATGGTCGCTGCAAGTGCTGCCATCGCACCTGTTAAGTGAACTACTGTAGAACCTGCGAAATCTTGTTTTCCTAAGTCAGCTAACCATCCGTCACCCCAAATCCAGTGTGCAACGATTGGATAGACAAAAGCTGAGAATAGGACCGCGAAAACGATGTATGCTGATAATTTTGCACGTTCTGCAAATCCACCAAAAGCAATGGTTAATGCGATTGCTGCAAACATTAACTGAAAGAAGAAATCAACGGATCCAACTAACCCTTCATCTGCAGTAGAGAAGTCGCCAAAGAAGAAATCAGATAATCCAATAAAAGCATTTCCTTCCCCGTATGCAAATCCCCAACCTACAGCCCAATAGACTAATGAAGCAATACCGACTGTGAAGATCGTTTTTCCGGCAATGTGTCCTGCGTTTTTCATACGGGTTGAACCCGCCTCTAAAAGAATAAATCCACCTTGCATAAAAAGAACTAAGACTGCACAAATCATTACCCATAAATTATCCATAAGTGCTAATTCAGTCATTTCTTTCCTGCCCCCTTTAAATGTGTACACGTTAGCGTCAGAGAAGCTAACATCTGTTGTTAGTTCTTATTATACGTACGAAATATTCTGAATCTACTCTATTGTCAGGTATTCTGACACACTTTTAAATCAAGCTCCTTATATGTAAAGGCTTACCACACTGACCTTACTAGCGTTTCAGCGAAAACAAAAAGACCTACGCAATTTTTGCGCAGGCAAGCGAATTTTATGTACATTGCATGTGAGATTTTACAATTTAGTCGATTTCCCACTCTATGGAGCCTTGTCCATTTTCTTTTAATAGTTGATCGATCGTTGAAAAAGGCTTGCTTCCTAAAAAGCCGCGATGAGCAGAAAACGGACTTGGATGTGCCGCTTCGATTATGGCATGTCTCTTATTTGTGATCATGCCTTTTTTTGCTTGGGCGTGCTTGCCCCACAACACAAAAATAACAGGCTGTTCTCGATCATTTAATGCCTTGATCACCGCATCGGTAAACAGCTCCCACCCCATTCCTTTATGAGAAGCTGCCTCTGATTTTCGAACAGTGAGTACGGTATTCAATAGCAGTACTCCTTGTTTTGCCCACGAAACAAGCGACCCATGGGTTGGACTCTCATGACCAAGGTCTGCTTGAAGCTCTTTGTATATGTTTTTTAATGAAGGTGGAATTTTTACTGTTGGCTTTACAGAAAAACTAAGTCCATGAGCTTGATTGGGCCCATGATACGGATCCTGACCTAAGATGACTACTTTTGTGTTTGAATACGAAGTGTACTCTAACGCTTGAAAAACTTCCTCTTTTGGTGGATAGACCGTATATTTTTCATATTCCTCCGTTAAAAATGACAGAAGTTCATTGAAATAGGCTTTTTCTAACTCAATATTTAGGACATCTTGCCAATCATTTGTTAGTTTCATCTCGACACTCCTTTGTTCCTTTCATAGTATACCATTGGATTCTTTCCGATCTCATCCATTTGCTGTCCAAACTTCATCATATTCAATCCAAAATGAGACTGTTGCTGTCCAAACTTCGCCACATTCAATCCAAACGCTTCCAACAACAAAAAAACCCGCCCCCGCAAGAAGCGGAAACGAGTATGCATCCTACTATTTTTTTGTTGTATCCTCTTTTAAGCCAAGAATCCAAGTCGCAATAAAGGCACCTGCTAAAGCGATCAACATTCCAATTAAGTAGTTGATAATGTTGGCTGTTCCAAACGGTGCGGCGATGGCGATCATCGGAATTCCAGTTAATCCATAAGCGTTAACAAAGACGTTCGTAAATACAACATACGCTCCACCTAAGGCACCACCAATAGCCGCTCCAATAAACGGACGCATAAAGCGTAAGTTCACACCAAAAATAACAGGCTCTGTAATTCCAAGGAATGCAGAGAACGATGCAGGAAGTGCAATTTCCTTCACTTTTTTATTTTTTGTTAGGAAAAATACGGCAAGGCCGGCACCACCTTGAGCAACATTAGCCATCGCCCAAATTGGTAGTAGGAAGTTCACACCTAAGTCAGCGATAAGCGCTGCTTCAATGGCATGGAAGCTGTGATGAACCCCTGTAATAACAATCGTCGAGTACAGTCCACCAAAGATAAGACCCGCAAAAACCCCGGCTGTATTATAAATAAAATCAAGACTCCACGTTAGTCCATTTCCAAGCCATGTTCCAAGTGGCCCGACAAATAGCATCGCAATAAACCCGGTTAACATGACGGTAATGAAAGGAACCACTAGTAAATCAATCGCATTTGGAACGATTTTGCGTAAGCCTTTTTCGATTTTACTCATAATGTAAACAACGAGCAGGATTGGAATAACCGTTCCTTGGTACCCGAGCAATTCTACATTCATTCCTAAGAAAACAACGGACTCTGGCACGGCATCGGTAAGCATCCATGGATTCAGTAACACTGGATGTGTCATAATTCCACCAAGAACCGCTCCAAGATACGGATTCGCTCCAAACTCCTTCGCTGCACTAAACCCAATTAAAACAGGAAGAATGATAAATGCCGCACTTGAAAACATATCCAAAAATAAAATCCAAGGACTATCAGGTGAGACCCATTCAAAGGCTGTCATCATTCCAAGCAGCCCCATTAACAACCCACTTGCCACAATAGCTGGAATGATCGGTACAAATATATTAGAAAGTGTACGAGCAAGTCGAGCGAATGGATTCATTTTCTTTTTAACCGCATCGCTGTGATTGACTTGCTTTTCTCCTTCCTCTGATGCATTTGAACCGACTCCTGTCATACTAACAAATTCACCATATACTTTATTCACTAAGCCTGTTCCGAAAATAACTTGAAATTGCCCCGAAGCACTAAATACACCTTTGACCCCGTCAAGTTCTTCGATGGCTTGTTGATTTGGTTTGTCGTCGTCGTTTAAGACGATACGCAAGCGAGTGGCGCAGTGTGTAGCACTAATTACGTTCTCTTTCCCACCTAAAAGTTCAACTAGTTCACTAGCAACTTTTTTTGTATCCATAACTTCTTCCCCCATTCTAAGCTGTTATATTTTTATTAAATGCGGAATCTGAACTTCTTTATCTGCAACAAAAAAAGACCTAAAATGGACCTAACCGATACGCGTAAAAGATACACGTATCCCGTTAGTCCATCTTAGGTCTTGCCTGCTTTATCAGTAACAATCCCACATATCCAATTGATTCCGCTTTCAGTTTATACCTTTTCAGCACCATTCGTCAATATTGTTTGCAAACTTTCTCATTGGAAATATTTAATTTGTAAAAATCCCCTTAATGATTCGTACGATCAATCTCGGTGCATACAAAAAGAGTTCAATAAAGAAACCAATCACATCAGGCAGCCATAAATACTTATCATCAGACTTTTTTCTCTTTTTGTCCATTTTATTCAGGCCCTTCTTCATGGAAATCTAGTTCAAACTGTAAATTCATCGGCTCATCAGGTAGATCTTGCAAGGGCTCTTTCGAAGTTACCTCGACCGTTTCGTCTACTTCCTCAAAGGTAATGTTATCGATCCAAACACTCCCTGCTCCACATAGCAGCAAACCAATACTAATAATCGCTCCATCACTTGGAACATCGAGCACTATTTCATACTGATTCCAATTCACTGTCCCTTTAATGGCACGCGACTCCATATTGTCAAAAGCAACTATTTCCTCCGCTTCGCCATCAACCCGCATCCATAACCCCGCCCAAAGCTCGACGTTTTCCGCTTTGACAAAAGCCGCAAAGCGCATGCGTTTATCACGGTATTTTTTTGCTTTAAACATTTGCATCATCGTCCCAAATCCACTAATTTGCTCTTTCTTCGATCGAATGACTCCAGACGCTCTGCCACCATGAACAGTTTTGAAATCACTACCCATCTCATAATCGAATGGGTTCGACCCACTAGGGAGCCATCCTCTAGGCATAACGTGTTCCATTGGAATATCCTCCTCTTTTACCATTAATTTGCGAGTGAAGCGCCGGTACTTGGCTGGGCTGACTTGAAATAAATGCTTAAATGCTCTCGTAAACGATTCTTGCGATGAAAAATGATATTTAATCGCTATATTTATAATTTTTTCATTTGTCATCACAAGATCGCACGCAGCATGGGTTAGACGGCGACGCCTGACATACTCAGCTAAAGTCATTCCCGTTACGGATTGAAAGATTCGGTGAAAATGAAAGGGGGAATAAGCAACATGTTCTGCTACTTCCTCAGTCGAAATGACTTCTGTTACGTGCTCCTCCATATAGGAAATGGATTGTTGAACTACTTTTACGTATTGATCTCTCATCAAATCGACTCCCTTCTCACTTATCATAACAAAACAATTTTATCCATTTTTGATATTTTTTGCGATTCTTTTGAAAAGGCTATATTCGCATACTTTGTTTTTTTTATGGCTTACTTGTCCTTCACATGTTCGTTCCTTTGCGCTCCAGTCACTCGCACCCGCCAGGAGGTGCCGAGCCTCCTCGGCTGTGGGGTCTCGCCCTACCTCTTCATCCCGCAGGAGTCAAGTGACTTCCGCTCCATTTCACTATGAGAAAAACTATTAAATAGCATCAATCTTGCGAAAACAGCCTTTCAAAAAGATGATGTTCAAAATAGGTAACAGGTTCAGGTTTTGGAGGGCAACGTGTTTGCCGGATCCTCATTCCGTTATTTCTTACTTTCTTCATGTTTTTAGCATGGTTCCGGATTCTGGTTCCGTTATTTGCCTTATTAACTTCAATAGATTTTGCATAAATAGCGGAACCAGGATCCACTTACGCCCTTTAAAACAGCTTTTCTTCCTAATAACGGAATGAGGATCCACTTCATCTATTGATGCCACCAATTCCCCCCCTGTTATTGTGTCAAGCCCTCTTGGCACAACTGCTAAAAGGGCGCTAAAAAAGAAATCCCCTCCTTTTCTAGCGCCCTCTTTAAGCCTTTAATTATTTAATTTCCATGCTTCAATCGATACATTTTCTGTTCCACTAGCCGCAAAGGAAATGCCTTTCTCCTCTACATCTGGATAGATCCGTGCCGTAAAGACTTCTTCGCCGTCATTGATAAACACTTCAATCGAAGAGGTATCAAGGAACATGCGCACACTCTTTAATTGATTCAAATGGCAAAATCTCTCCTCCACCGTCTCCCCGTCAACATAGCTGATCCGGTCTAGCTTAAAGAGTTTATCAGTCGGGTTGTAAACAAGATTGGCATGATTCCGAATATGAATGGTTATCGTACTCGTTACCGTCTCTAGTGTTTCAAGGTTGATTTCGATTGCATCCCCTTCCACACCTTCAAAAGCTTGAGCTTTGCTGCTAAGGTTAACAGCTTCATATTTGACCCCTTCACTACGCAACTCTTTTAGTTCCTCTACTGGAAGTTGATAGACTTTGCCGTTTTTTAGCTTCAATTCTCTTGGAAGTGTCATGGCGTGAACCCACTTATGCTCAATTGTCGGGTGGTCCTCCTCACGCTCTTCTGGTAGCCCAAGCCAACCAATCATAATACGGCGACCTTTTTCATCTAGAGTTGTCTGCGGCGCATAAAATTCAAAGCCGCGGTCTAACTCAACAAATTCTCCGTGGTTGTATTGAATCGATTCATAATCTAATTTGCCGATCACATAACCGGCTTGATAGAGATTTTGATAATACGTTCCACTTGGCTCTAGTCCTTGCGGAGAAAAAACCAATACATCTTGCCCATCAAGCTCAAATAGATCGGGACATTCCCACATATAACCAAAGTCTTCGAACGACCCGATATGAGCTCCTGCAAATGCCCCAAGATGCTCCCAGTTCTCTAAATTTTTTGAACGAAAAAGTACCGCTTTACCCGTTTCATCGAGGCTTTGCGCACCAATCACCATGTAGAAATATTCGCCATGCTTCCACACTTTTGGGTCGCGAAAATGCGGTGTATAATCTTCAGGTAGATGAAGGACAACCCCTTTTTTCTCAAAGCGAAAGCCATCTTTTGACTCTACCATAACTTGATAGCTTTCTCGGTTGTTGTTTTCATCCTTCACATTACCGGTGTAAAACAAGTACATCTGGCCATCATGCTCGATTGCACTGCCTGAATAGCATCCATTTTTATCAAACCAATCACTTGGTGTAAGGGCAATGTCATGGTGCTCCCAATTGACGAGGTCCTTTGATGTGTAATGGCCCCAAAACTTGGCGCCATGTCCCGTGTTAAACGGATTCCATTGATAAAATAAATGATAGTCTCCTTTGTATTGGATAAACCCATTCGGATCATTTAACAACCCCACAGGCGGCATTACATGATAAGCCAATCGGTAAGGGTCGGCCTCCACGACTTCCCTATATTTGTTTACTTCCTCATATGCTTGTTGACGTAATTGTTGATCTAACCCTTGCATCATCTTCGCTCCTTTGTATTCTTTTTCGTGAACTCATCGTATCCTACCTTCGGATACCTTGGCAAACATAACGTTATTCCTGACTATAGAGGGTTTTATCTTGCCTGTTTAGCGCTTTCTCTAACACTTGAATTGTTAAGTCCTCTGTAGAAGGTAGCGTAAGATCAGCTCGTACAAGCGACGGTTCACTTCCGACACCCACGGAAAACATCTCTGTTTGGAGAATTCCTGTTAAACCCGCCTCTCCATCTTCTATAGCCACACAATCAGTTGGTGAAACATGAACCATTTCTGCAGCTTTCAGAAAAATTTCTGGATCAGGCTTTCCCCGAGTTAATTTCGTTACGTCAACAACTCCCGCAAAATAAGGAAGGAGCTCAAGCCTTGTTAGCACTCTGCTCGCATTTTGACTCGCTGAAGCAACAACCATCGTCACTCCACTTTCTTTTAATTCTTTAATAAAAGACCGTATTCCAGGTTGTGTGTCTTTTTCGGTTAGTTCGTTAATTAACTGGATGTAATGGCTGTTTTTTATTTCACAGCAGCTTTCAAACTCTTCATCTGATAAAGAGACACCTGACTTTTCAACAATCGCTTGTACGGTTGCTCTGCGACTTAATCCTTGCAGCTTTTGATTCCATTCCTCATTAAATGCTATACCGAGTCGATCGGCTACTTTTTTATTAACAATGTAATGTAAGTGAACTGTATTTGAAATAACTCCATCCATATCAAAAATAACTGCTTTTATTTGCTTCATACACATCCCCCTAAATTTATTTAGCAAATCGAAAAACTTTTTATAGGCATTGATTGTTAATTTGTGTAAAATAGAGCTACATTAACGGAGAGGAAGTTGAATATGCCGAAATCAGAGCATCAAATAGGCGTGTTCGCCGCTATTTTTGCCTACTTAATTTGGGGAATTCTCCCCTTGTATTGGAAGCTTCTTGAACCAGTATCGGCTGGCGAGGTGCTTGCTCATCGAATTGTCTGGTCATTGGTCTTTATGATTCTTATCTTAGCATTTAAGAAACAACTTCGTTCAAGCTGGAAGGAATTCATCTATATCTTTACCCATATTCGTTCAGCCGTTGCTATTATTTTAGCATCTTGCTTTATTACGTTAAACTGGTTTGTATTTATTTGGGCGGTTAACAGTGATCGTGTCGTTGAAGCTAGTTTAGGTTATTACATTAATCCACTAATCAATGTTTTGTTAGCGATGGTCTTTTTAAAGGAGCGGTTTACACGTTGGCAAGGCATTTCTATCGGATTGGCGTTTATCGGGGTTGCGGTTATGACGATTTTCTACGGAGTCATCCCGTGGGCAGCACTGATTCTGGCCGTATCATTTGGATTATACGGGCTTATTAAAAAGATGGTAAAAACCGGGGCCATGATTGGTCTTACGATCGAAACCTTATTAATGGCACCATTTGCATTATTGTTTTTAACGTGGTTCTACAAGCAACCAGAGAATTCATCGTCGTTTGGATCCGTTCATGCCGAGACAACATGGTTACTAATGGGGGCCGGCGCTGTCACAGCGATCCCTCTGTTATTATTTGCGATTGGCGCCAAGCGCATTTCTTTCTCATTGATTGGCTTCTTGCAATACATGGCGCCCACGATCATGCTTTTAATTGGGGTCTTTTTATACAACGAACCCTTTTCTCGCATTCAGCTAACTGCATTTATCTTTATTTGGGTTGGGTTGTTCATCTTCTCAACTTCAAAAACAACTGTGTTCAAAAAGCTTACAAGTAAGATATTTAAGTCAAATTCTAAGCAAGAACCAAAAGCATCCTAACAAGCAGCAGAAGGCACTGAAGAAGGATCATTCGAGGCCACTGTAAAAGTGCTCGTTTATTTAGGACTTGAAAAGGAGCTTTGATCTCGCTCCCGGGATGGGGGGCACGCTTTCCGCAGGCGGGCGTTGAACTAACCGGCTGCGCCGGTGGATTTCAACCTGCCCTTCCCTCCTGCAGGAGACGGCCCCCCATCCCGTCCGCTTGTTTTAGAGGAAAGATAGAAATTCCCTACATTTCAACGATCAAAAGAAACTAGGGTAAATAGCGCAAAGAAGGCACTGAAAAAGT
>NZ_JRJU01000031.1 GCF_000787375.1 Halalkalibacter okhensis
CTGAGCGTCAAATCCAATTTCCTTCGCATAATCCTTCGCCATATGGAAGAAACGCGCAAGATTATCTAGCTCAAGGCCCATATCTGTATTTAGAAGCGTATCATAACCTTCACGACCACCCCAGAATACATAGTTTTCAGAGCCTAAACGCTTCCCTACTTCTAAACCTTTCTTTACTTTCGCTGCCGCATACGCAAATACATCCGCATTTGGAGCCGTTGCTGCACCGTGTACCCAGCGTGAATGTGTAAACATATTCGCTGTATTCCATAGAAGTTTTACTTTGCTTGTTTTCAAATACTCTTCGATCATGTCGACAATTTCATCTAAGTTCTTGAACGTTTCACTTAATGAATCGGATTCAGGAGCAATATCAATATCATGGAAACAGAAGTATGGAACCCCTAGCTTCTCAAAAAATTCAAACGATGCTTCCACACGAGCCTTCGCTAAATCCATGCCCGTTAGGTGGTTATAAGGACGCACCGCTGTACCGCTACCAAATGGGTCATTTCCTTCTCCTGTGAATGTATGCCAATAAGAAACCGCAAAGCGTAGAAATTCTTCCATTGATTTTCCATTGATTTGTTCTTCAGGATTGTAATATTTATACGCGAATGGATTTTCAGAACGAGAACCTTCAAATTTCACTTGATTTACATTTTTAAAATAGCTCATGTTTATTCCTCCTACGGTTATGTTTTTTATGATCTACGTAAATTCATGATTGATTATAAAACGCTTCCAAATCTCATTTGATTCTTTTTTCTTGTAAAGTAAGCCCTTACACTAAAACTCAATACGGAGTTGCTTATTTATTGATAAGGTTTTATTCCTTATGACATGATTGTAACAACAAATACTTAGTTTGTCTATCGAATAAACAAAGAAAATAATAAATTAGGTAAAAACTCCTGTAACTAGTGATAAGAAAGAGGGAAGGCGACTACCCTCTTTCTGTTTTTTATTGATCCGAAATGTTTATAGAAGCTACCTACTTCCCTTGCTAGGTCCTAGCTTTTTTACTTTTTCTCGACCGCATGTCCTCCGAATTCATTTCGAAGTGCAGCTACTACTTTACCTGTAAACGTATCATTTTCTAACGAGCGATAACGCATTAATAGAGACATAGCAATGACAGGGGTTGCCGTTTGTAGATCTAATGCTTCCTCAATTGTCCATTTGCCTTCTCCTGAGGAATGCATAACACCTTTTAGTTCATCAAGTTTTGCATCTTTTGAAAATGCATTTTCCGTTAATTCCATTAACCATGATCGGATGACTGAGCCGTTGTTCCACACCTTGGCTACTTGCTCATAGTCAAAGTCGAAGTCGCTCTTTTCAAGGACTTCAAATCCTTCACCAATCGCAGCCATCATGCCATACTCGATTCCATTATGAACCATTTTCAAATAGTGGCCGCTTCCAGCTTTTCCTGCATAGATATAGCCGTTTTCGACAGCTGTGTCACGAAAAACAGGTTCAACAACAGACCATGCGTCCGCGTCTCCACCAACCATGTAGCAAGCTCCATTTCTAGCACCTGCCATTCCACCAGACGTTCCTACATCCATAAATCTGATGCCAAATTCCTTCAACTCCTGATAACGGCGAACCGACTCTTTATAGTGTGAGTTTCCAGCCTCAATGACAATATCCCCTTCTGATAAAACGGGAGTAAGTTCGCTAATGACCGCATCAACTACACTATGCGGAACCATTACCCAAATGACTCTTGGCGCTTCTAAGGATTCTACTAACTGCTGGTAGCTTGTTACTCCTTTCGCGCCATGCTTACTTATCTCATCCACTGCGTCTGGGTTGACATCAAATGCTACGACTTCATGGTTATGATCCATCAAGTTTTGTCCAATATTTAAACCCATTTTTCCTAAACCGATTAAACCTATTTTCATCATTTGTTCCCTCCAAATAATTTAACGAAAGGCTGTTTTCGTATTCTTTGTTGTTTATAGGTGAGGTGTTCCTCACATGTTTGTTCCACCTGAGCTCCAGCCACTCGCACCCGCAAGGAGGTGCCGAGCCTTCTCGGCTACGCCTGTGGGGTCTCGGCTCTACCTCTTTTTAAGGGCACTGAAAAAGGTACGATTTTCACTTTTTTCAGTGCCCTTTACTTTACAGCAACAATCTTTTACAAAAACAACCTAACGAAATGACCCGGCCACCACAGCCATACCGACAACTGTGGTGACACTCATTTCTAGATCATTAAACCTACACTGTTTCTACTGTTGACTTTATTAACTCTTTTGCTTTTTCTACGACATGTTCGGTCGTAAAACCAAACGATTCCATGACTGCGTTGCCTTCTCCTGAGGCCCCGAATGTATCAATCGATAGAATTTCCCCTTCAAAACCAGTGAAACGTTCCCAGCCAAGTGAAATTCCCGCTTCGATGGCTAGTCGGTTTTTGTTGGATGCCGGTAATACCGCTTCTTTGTATTCGGCTGGCTGGCGATTAAACAGCTCCCAGCTCGGCATTGCAACAACTCGAACGGAGATATCTTCTTTTTCAAGTTCTGCTTTTGCACCCATAGCTAGTGACACTTCTGATCCTGTCGCCATCAAGATGACATCTGAGCGGTCATTTGTTTCACTTAACACATACGCACCTTTTGACAGGTTCTTAATATTTGCCTTCGTTTCAGCAAATACTGGTAGGTTTTGACGACTTAATACAAGGGCAACTGGTTCTTCCGTTTGTTGCAATGCATATGCCCATGCACTTGCCGTTTCATTGGCATCTGTTGGCCTAATAACGGTTAATCCAGGAATGGAACGCAAAGCGGCTAGTTGTTCAACTGGCTCATGAGTTGGGCCATCTTCTCCTACTGCGATCGAATCGTGGGTAAACACATACGTTACTGGTAGCTTGGAAAGAGCCGCAAGACGAATCGATGGGCGTAGATAATCATTGAAGACAAAGAATGTACTAACAAATGGCTTCACACCGCCATGAAGAGCCATTCCGTTTCCAGCTGCCCCCATTGCGTGTTCACGAACACCAAAGTAAACATTACGACCTGAGAAATCTTCAACGGCGAATTTCGGTTCATCCTTGATATCTGTTTTTGTTGAACCAGAAAGGTCTGCACTTCCCCCAAAGATGGCAGGAATTTGTTTAGCAAAGTGATTAATCGCCTCGCCACTTGCACTACGCGTCGCCACGGATTTTCCTTCATCAAATGTCAAAATATCTTCCTCTGAAATGTGAACTTCATTTTTCATGGCACGCTCAAATTCAGCCGCTAATTCCGGATGGGCTTGTTTATAAGAAGTGAATAACCTATCCCAATTACGTTCTGCTTCATTCCCTTTTTCTTTTAAGTCATCAAAATGTGCTTTTACTTCTACTGGTACATAAAATTCATCTTCATATTCCCAACCATAGTATTCTTTCGTTGCTTTGGCTTCATCCAACCCTAGCGGCGCACCATGCACCTTACTTGTTCCGGCTCCGCTTGGGCTTCCGTAGCCGATGATGGTTCTTACTTCAATCAAAGTTGGCTGTTCTGTATTTTCTTTTGCTCGTTCGATTGCTCGGGAAATTTCTGCAACATCATTGCCATCTTCTACACGTAAATACTGCCAATTGACTGACTCAGCTCTTTTTTCTATATTTTCCGAGAAGGACAAATTCAACTCCCCATCAAGAGAAATATCATTCGAGTCGTATAAAACAACAAGTTTGCCTAGCTTCATATGACCAGCCATTGACATCGCTTCATACGCTACACCTTCCATTAGATCGCCATCTCCGACCAAGGCATACGTATGATGATCGACTACGGAATAATCGACTTTATTAAATTTGGATGCAAGATGTGCCTCCGCCATTGCCATTCCAACAGCGTTAGCAATTCCTTGACCAAGAGGCCCCGTCGTTGCTTCAACTCCGTCCGTGTGGCCAAACTCTGGATGACCAGGTGTTTTGCTGTTTAACTGACGGAAATCTTTGATGTCATCAATGGAGACATCATAGCCAGCTAGATGAAGCATGCTGTATAACATACTTGATCCGTGCCCAGCAGAAAGGACAAAGCGATCACGGTTAACCCATTTTGAATGATTCGGGTTGTGGTTTAAATGGTTTGCCCATAACGCGTACGCCATTGGCGCAGCCCCCATCGGTAGACCAGGATGTCCTGAATTAGCCTTATTAATAGCGTCGATTGATAATGTACGAATCGTATGAACCGCTAATGTTTCAATCTTTTTACTCATATTTCATTACCTCCAAATTGTCATTTATATCATTTTCCAATAAAATGTAACTGCTTTCAGTGTGTCACAAAAAAATATGTAGATGTATTTCATAAAATTTATTTCTTTTTAATTGACATGAAAGAAAATTTCTTTCACAATTGATTATAGAGAAATTAAAATCTTTTTCAAGGTTTTTATAAAAAAAAATATTTTTTTATTATTTGGGATCGTATATGATAAAGCTGTAAGGAAATAAAATAATGAAGGGACTAGTACCTATGCCATTTAACGAGACTCATCCTACAGTTACTCGGATCACTTCTTCCTTTTCTTCATTTAGTAGCAAAGAACAAATAATTGCTAAATATATAATTGATAATCCTAAAAAAATTATTCATTCGACCATCAGTTTAGTGGCTGATGATTTAGGGGTTGCCGAAGCAACGGTCTTTCGTTTTTGTAAGCGAATTGGTTACAAAGGGTATCAAGATTTGAAGATTGCCTTGGCTTCTGAACTTGTTCAACCGATCAAAGATATCCATGAAACGATTTCAGAGGACGATGATGAAGATGTCATTGCTGAAAAGGTCTTCAAGTCAAATATTCGCACTTTGGAAGAAACGATGAATATCATTGAGAAACCCGCTTTTAAAAAAGCGGTCGAGGCTTTCTTACAAGCGGATCGTGTAGAGTTTTATGGTGCGGGTGGTTCGGCTATGATCGCTCATGATGCTCAACATAAATTCTTACGTAACGGAATGAAAACGTTTTTTTATAGTGATAGCCACTTGCAAATCATGTCTGCTTCCCAGTTAACGTCAAAAGACCTAGTTGTGTTGTTCTCACACTCTGGTGCGACAAAAGACATTTTGGAAATAGCCGAGGTCGCCAAAGAGGCTGGGGCAAAAACCATCGCTATCACAAACTTAGCTAAGTCTCCATTAAGCCAGCTTGTTGACATTGCTTTGTATACTGTATCGGCCGAGACAGAGCATCGTTCAGAAGCTCTCGCCTCCCGTATTGCTCAGCTAAGTATTGTTGATGCCTTATTTGTAAATATCAGCTTGAAACGTCAAGATATTGTGAAAGATTCACTTCAGAAGATGCGTAATGCTATTTCAATGAAGCGTTTGTAGTGAACTGAAAGGATTTGTTACCATGACCGAAAAAAAATATGTATTAGCGCTAGATATTGGTACAACGAGCGCAAAAGCCGTCTTATTCCAAAGAAACGGTCGCGTTGTCGCTGAAGATGAAAACGCATACCCTGTGTACCATTCCCACCCTTCTTGGGTTGAACAAGATCCACTTGAAATAGAGCAAGCAGCCATTAACGCTATTTCGGGTGCCGTCCAAAAAAGTGGGATTAGCCATCGCGAGATTATTTGCGTTGGAATATCGAGCGCCATGCATTCATTGATTTGTATGAATGATCAACATGAGGCCATCTCTCCTTCCATTACTTGGGCAGACGGTAGAAGCGTCGAGCAAGCGAATTACTTGAAACAAACAGATGGCAAGGATATTTATTTAAATACAGGAACACCGATTCACCCAATGTCGCCTTTAGTTAAGTTAATTTGGATGAAGGAAACACACTATCAACCCTATTTAAATGCTGCAAAGTTTGTTTCCATTAAAGAGTTCTTGTTACAAAAGTGGTTCGGGAAATACATTGTCGATTATGCGATCGCCTCTGCCACAGGTCTGTTTAACATTCATACTTTTACTTGGGATCAATTGGCATTATCATCAGCTGGAATCACAGCAGATCAGTTATCAGAACCTGTTCCATCAACGGCTATTTGCCAAGGACTCACAACAGAGTTAGCCGAAAGATTATCATTGCCACAAGACATTCCTTTTGTCATTGGTTCTAGTGATGGTCCCCTAGCCAATCTTGGTATTGGAGCGATCAATCCAGGTGATGTGGCAATAACAGTTGGAACAAGTGGAGCCATAAGGCAAATGGCTTCGAAACCGCAAACAGATGATTTGCAAGAAATCTTTTGTTACGGTGTAACGAAAGACTTATGGATTATGGGCGGACCAACAAACAACGGCGGAAATGTGTTTTATTGGTTAAAAGAAGTTTTTGGTGAAGTGGAAGTGGAACGAGCGCTTGCTTCAAATGAAAATCCTTACGATCTACTGACCGCTTTAGCCAAAGGAGTCAATCCTGGAGCTGATGGATTGTTATTTTTGCCATTTTTAAACGGAGAACGTGCTCCCTATTGGGACGCGGATGCACGCGGGAGTTTCATCGGATTAACTCAATCTCATCAAAAGCAGCATATGATTCGCGCTGGCTTAGAGGGTGTCATTTTTAGTATATACAGCATTGGTGAAGCTCTTGAACGGTTAGCCGGCAAGCCTTCAAACATATTTGCCAGTGGTGGATTTGCCCGCTCTCCTCTATGGTTACAGATTTTAACCGATATTTTCGGTCATGACGTACAAGTTCCCGTTAGTCACCAAAGCTCGGCTTGGGGAGCCGCTTGGTTTGGTCTTTATGCCCTTGGAGAGGTTTCCTCTTTAGCAGCGATTAAAGAAGACATTCCAATGAAGGAGGCATTTGTCCCTCATGCAGTGAATCATGCACGCTATCAAGAATTATACAGAACTTATAGCGAGCTATACTTCGCTTTAAAACCACACTTCCACAAGCTCTCTGCATTTCAGAGAGTATAGGAGTCTAATACGTAATCAGGGGGGCTCAAAGGTCAAAAGCAGACCTTTAATATGCTCCCCTTTTATAGGTGTACAGCAATTTATGCTCTTACTCAACAAGAGGGAACCGAATGAAGAAGCTCGTCCCCTCATTTACCTGGCTTTCTACACTTAATTTGCCGCTCATCGATTCAATAATCCGAATCGATACTAGCATCCCTAGACCGGTACCCTCTCTACCTTTTGTCGTGAAATAGGGCTCTCCGATACGGGCAAGCTGTTCCTTTGTCATTCCTTTTCCATTATCAGAAATAACAAGCAAGAGATTGCCATGTTCCTCCTTTGTTTCAATCGTCAGCCGTCCTTTATTTGGCATCGCCTCAATGCAGTTTTTGGTCAAATTGATTAAGCACTGTTGAATTAACTGCTCTTCCCCTCTGAACGAATAATCATCAACCTTTTCTTGAATTTCTACTCCGTTCATCTTTGCAAAAGGGGTGACAATATGTAACGTTCGCTCAAGCTCTTCTTTAATATTTAGGTTCGTCACTTTCTCTGGTGAAGGCTTCGCAAACGTCAAATAATCACGAATGATATCATTGGCTCGATCAATCTCATCGATCGAGATTTTCAAAAATTCCTTGCGCTTTTCTTCTGAAAACTCATTTTGCAGCATCATCTGCATAAAGCCTCTCACCGTTGTTAGTGGGTTTCTCACTTCATGTGAAATGGATGAGGCCAAATGACTAACAACCTCCATTTTCTCAGCCCTCATGACTCGTTTATGGACTAATATATGATCATGAAACACTTCATATAAATAAACAATAAAAGCGGTGGTGCAAAGCGTGGTAAATCCATAGAGCGTCAAAAATAAAATTGAAAATGAAGCACCAAATAACACCATTGAGTTTAGAATAGCCACTATCGCAGCCAATGTAGAAAGTGAGCTCGCAATAACTATTTTCCGCTTACGCGAAGCTTTTTGAAACGAGCGCGCCATACACACTAACAAAATAAAAAGTATGGAAATAACAATCACAGATGCAATAGCTCCTATTCCCCCAATAATAAAGCGAAAGAAAATCGTAAATCCCGCTAACACCATTGCAGCAGGAATTCCTCCATATAATCCACCAATCGTTAACGCAGCTAAGCGTAAATCAAAAATATAGCCATCCATAATAGGAATTGGAAATAACAAACAAGCGGTAATGGCGAGCATGGCTGAAACAACATGAATGCTCCTTTTATGTTCGTTGAAAAATTTATACGTATTAATTTCCAACACAATCGGAACAAACAACAAAAACACCAACAAAACAAAAACGTTTAATAATAAATGTTCAAGACCATACAAAAGATCGCCACCCTTATATTAAAAAATGTTACTCAACTCTCCTATTCTCCTAAACGTTGAGAAACCCCTTTTTTTCAAGGGTTACAATTGTATTAATAAAGGTGAGTGTGATTTGGACTAGTCAAAGTGGTGGGGATAGGGAAACGCCTTCTACTTTATAGCTCCAACCTCCTCCATCCACAAAAAGAGCTCTGCTACATAAGCGAGGCCACTGAAAAAGGTAAAAATCGTACCTTTTTCAGTGGCCTTCACATAAGCAGAGCTCTCCATCTTTATTCCAATCCCAAATGTCCTTTTAGCTCACTTCTGACACGAGCTAGTTCATCATCTGGAACCTGTAAATAATAAATTCCGTTAATAGTTGCGTTATTTCCTTTGATCTCCAATTGCTCGACATTGTGGCGGGCATCACGGTAATTAGCTTGAAGTTTCCACATTTCATCTAATGTCATATCGGTACGCACCGACTCACCGACTGCTCCTAAAATACCACCAGCTTTTGTGACTGTTCCTATGTTGGCCGCTTCTTGAATAACCGCTTCAACAATTTCACGTTGACGATCGTTACGACCGAAATCGCCACGCGGATCTTCTTTTCTCATACGTGAATACGCAAGTGCTTCTTCACCTGTTAGGAATAGTTCGCCTTCTTCAAAAGTGTGGCTTCCGTAATCAAAGGCAAATGGATTGTCTACTTTCACGCCACCAAGGGCATCAACGACCCCTTTGAAGCCTTCCATGTTAATACTTATATAATGATCAATTGGAATATCTAAAAAGTTTGCTACTGTATCTGCTGTCATTTGAACTCCGCCAAATGCATAGGCATGATTGATTTTATCTAATGTTCCGCGTCCGATAATTTCAGTGCGTGTATCACGCGGAATGCTTAGCATTTTAATGGATCGCTCATTTGGATTGACCGTCATCACGATAATCGTATCTGAACGCCCCGCATGAGTGTCCCCTCTTGAATCGACACCCGCTATAAGAAATGAAAGTGGTTCTTGGCTCTCTAGATCAACGACTCGAGAGGGCGAGAATGGTTCATGCATTTCCTGAACCGTGTCCGTTACAGATTTGTATATATAAAAGAAATACGCAACAACCGACAACAATACAACGCCAACAACTAACCCAAGTGATATGAAAACCTTTTTCTTTTTCATTTCTTGCCTCATCTCTATATATTCTCGAACCTTTTTTAATGAAGATAGATTCTTAGATATTATAGTGAATCCAGCCTAAGCTAGCAATACCTATTTTCGAGTTCACAGAAAAAGGTAATCTTCTTCTCTTTTTCTGTGAACTTTAGGCAATGAGTGGGCTTCTCGTAGCAGGCGCGCAACGTGTGGAGCCATTGCTGCTTACTCGAATCTCCTGAAAGGACTTTTTAGCTATATACTAATTTCTTCCCTATCCCTATTGGTTCGACTTTTTCCTCGGGAATCTGTCGGTAAAAATTACCTTGACCCTGACATCATTCGGCTTACTTCCCAGGTAATGCTTGCTATAGTTTGGGTAGAGAGAGAACTAGCGCTTTTTGACTAGTAGAAAGGTGGAGTCATTTACAATGAAGCAATTCTTTTATTACATTATGATTTTATCAAGCATCATTATCATCTTTCTTGGATACCTCCATTATGGTCAACAGCTAACGACCGTTGTTTCGGATTCTGCTGATCATGAGCCGGAGCTCGCTAGCCAAGACATTCAAGAAGAACAGACATCCTATGAGCTTGGTGGCCTTCTTGAGGAAGTGGCCAAGCAAAATGAAGATGAGGAAGAGTTTCTTCTAATGGTTATCGGTTCATCAGCTGTTACAAGTGTCGAAGAAAGCTCTTCTATGCCACAATTATTACTTCCACAGTTCAAATCACTTCTTGCTAGTCAGGACGTCGCTTTAACCGTTATCGATGTGAACAATGCGACCTCAAGTGAAGTGTTAGCTGATAACTACATAGATAAGATCATTAAGAATAATCCAGATCTCTTAGTCATTGAGCCTTTCCTATTAAATGATTATGACCAATTACCCGTTGAAGATTCCCTTAGCAATCTAGAAACCGTCATGAGTGAATTAGAAGAGCAGCTCTCTGATACCTTGATCGTTTTGTCTCCTGCTCATCCTCTTGATGACGATGGTTACCTAACATTTACGGATAAAATAAAAGCTTTCTCCGCCAAACATGAGTATTTATATGCTGACCACTGGGAAGCATGGCCGACAGTGGCAAATGAACTGCCAAATGAACAGTGGCATCGGATTTGGTCTGATTACTTAATGGACTTTTTAGTAAATTAGTGTTTCTACCTTATAAAAACCCGTGTGAGTCTAGAGCGAAATGACTCACACGGGTTTTGTATCGTACATTTTATTGATTAAAGTCCCAAAGAATTTTCCATTCGTTTGTTTCTATAGTCCATCGTATTCGTTGTTGTCTCATTTTATTAATTCCGATTAACCTAGGGTTTCGTGTATAATTGTTATGGGTGATGATATGAAAGGTTCAACGTTTTGGTGGGCCGTTGCGGTCCTATGGTGCGTGGGGATTGCCATTGCGACTCGCCAGCCAATGTTTACAGGGGATTCAACGGAGGAGATGCTACGAAATCCTTTTTTTGATTCAGCAATTATCAATTATATCGCTAGAAAAGGCGTTCATTTAGCAGCATTCGGTATATTGGGTTTGTTTTTTTGGTTAGCATTACGGGGAGTGCGTTATCGGTATGTGTCAGCATGGGGTCTAGCGACGTTCTATGGAGCGATCGATGAATGGCACCAATCCTTTATTCCAGAAAGATCTGGCGTAGTTTCGGATGTTGTGATTGATTCGGTCGGAGCTTTTATTGTGCTCTTCATCGTTTATTTAGTAGAGAGACGAAGAAGGATTTCCTCTCTTAAAACTGAGTAACTCTATTAACCCTCAGCGATCATAGAGTGGTTTGGCCTCCGATTTTAGGAAGTCACTAAAAAAAGAATGCTTGATGATGTGGCTCCCTCTCATAGGGGGCTTTTTTATTGGCATGGTTTTAATACATGACTCAAATGCTCAATCAAGCGTCAGGGTTGAGAGAGCTTTTTGCGTCTGTCTTTTGTGGACTTCTGTCGAAACTTTGTGGAAGATTTCCCTTAAAATATCCATTGAATTGTTTTATACTGTTAGTAATAGGATAATAGTAACAACTGTATTAAATGGTAGTTTTAGTCAATTAGATTTCATCGTTTTACCTATGACTTTTTAATTACATCTGTGAATCAAATGAGATGATTATTATATGATAGGGAGGATAACTATATGCCATTAATCAGAGTTAAACCAATTTGGACACCGCTTTCACTGTTCGGAATTAAGCTGCTAAAAGATGACGAAAACAAGTACTATATTCGAATATTTAATGGTCAAATGAAAAAACTCATATAAATAATGGTGGTATGTAGGCATTATTAAGAACGTATGCGATCGCATACGTTCTTTTTTAAAGGTCACTGAAAAAGGGATGATTTTCACCTTTTTCAGTGGCCTTCTTCCCACCGGGATCAGACCCCTCTTTAGTGAGCGATAGTGAAAATTATTGGCTTTTACCTTCGGACAAACAGGTAAATAATCACTCCGATAATAGGAAAAAAGAGTGTTGCTACTAGCCATAGTAAGCTATATTCCTTGCTGTTCCCTTGTCTCAAAGAATCTCGATAACACCAGATACTTGTGATAATGTTTAAGATAAGTCCACCAAAGACGACAATAAATAAAAAGAATAGCACGATTGAGATTTCCATTTTGATGCTCCTTTCTGCTTTCTTGGGGTCAGCCCCCTCTTTGGTACTATAATAACAAGGGGCTAGCCCCAGAAGGAGGAAATGATGAATTATATTGATATGATACGGTCTATCGCTGGAAGTAGACCATTAATTTTAACAGCATGTGCTATTTTTATTCAAGATGAAAAAGGGCGGGTTCTCTTGCAACATCGTACCGATACCGATAATTGGGGTGTACCTGGAGGGTTTATGGAGATGGGTGAATCCGTTGAAGACGCAGCCCGCCGAGAGATTCTTGAAGAAACAGGATTAACCGTTGGCGAAATGACCTTATATAATGTATTTTCTGGTAAGGAATTTTATTTTCAATATCCGAATGGAGATGAAGTGTATAACGTCATTGTTACATTTCTTTCAAAGGATGTCTCTGGTACGTTGCAGGCTGATCACGAGGGATATGACCTGCGTTATTTTGATTTAGATTCCTTGCCTGAAGACATGATTCCGACAAGTCGGAGGATGTTGGAGAAATTAGGTGCAGACCCCTCTTTACCACGTTAAGTGGATAAAGGGGGTCTTTTTGTTATTTATTTCGAGTCATTGAGGTATTTCCTGATGTGTTCGCGCGTCTCTTCCGTCGTGACTCCGTTGATAAGTGAGCCTTCAGAGTCCTTCATCGGCATGACGCTGTAACATTATCTTCTAATACGACTAGTGTTGGTTCAATGTCAGGGGAATGGATTTCAATAGATGAGTCCTCCCCTTTTGTTGTTTTGGTGACGTTAATTGTGGCTAGGCCACCTATGTCCGTATACTCAAAATTTTGACCGGAGAAAAAATTTCCTAAGGAATAAAAGACAAAGGTTTCATGCCCGTCTTCTTGTTCAAGCACATCCATCGGCTGCAGGACATGGGGATGGTGACCGAAAATGATATCCGTACCTGCCTCTGATAATAGCTGGGCTAGCTCCTTTTGTTCTTGGTTTGGTTCATGTATGTACTCATCTCCCCAGTGCATATGGACGATGAGTACATCGACTTTGTCACGGAGATCTTGAATATCTTTTTCCATTCGGTCAGGCTCAATGAGTGCGACAATGTCTTCATGACCTTCTGGGATAGGGATGCCATTTGTTCCGTATGTGTAAGCAAGAACGCCTAAGCTCATGTCTTTCACATGAATAATTCGTTCTGTTTCACGATCAGCTGTGTCTCTGTAGACACCTACATAGTCCATTCCTACTTCATCAAAAAAGTCCAGAGCACTTTCAACCGCCTTCACTCCTCGATCAATTGTATGGTTATTGGCTCCAATCGCCATATCGACTCCTAGCGACATGAGATCGGTTACAATTGCTTGAGGACTATTGAATGAAGGATAGGTTGATAAGCCAATCTCAACACCTCCTGGGATTGATTCAAAATTGGCCATTAAAAAGTCTGGCTCTTCTAGGAGCGGGCCCATTTTTTCTAGCATTGGCATAAAGTCATAGCCATCTTCTGTTTCTGCAGGAACATAGACTCGCTCATGCAGGAGGACATCTCCTATTGCACCGATCGTAATCGTCGTCTCCTCTTCTTCTGGTTCAGGCGGAGTTTCTTGGCGAATCATTTCCGCATCGATTTCTGTAACAGCTGGCTCCACTGTTACTTCTTCTGGCTGAGAACAAGCTGTGAGCAATAGGGCAATCAGTAGTGCGTACAGTATGTTTAGTTTCATCGTTACACTCCAGTAGTTTAATAGATTAAACGTTTAAAGAATGAATTTTTCGACTTTTTCTTTAGTGTAACATATGGAGGTTTTTTGAGGGGGGTGTAAATCTAATTGTGGGTTGGTTCGGCGTGTAGTTTCATGCAGTGATTTGGTAAAGAGAGGGGGCTGATCCCCCTCCTTACAACCTAAACCTCGATATCGATTCCTGTAACCCTTCAGCAAGATTAGCGAGTGCTGTTGAAGAGGCAGCGATTTCTTCCATCGTCGCTAACTGTTCCTCTGTTGCAGCTGAGCTTTCTTGGCTTGCAACAGCTGATTTCTCCGCAACCTCTTTCACTTCTTGTAGGGAGTGAACAACGTGATCGCTAACGCTTGTCATTTCTTGAACTGATGCTGTTACTTCATGAACTTTTTGAGTTACACGTTGGATGGATTCTTGGATATTTGCAAAGGTTTCATTTACTTCTCTCGTTGTCTTCAGTCCAGTTTCTACTCGTTCTGTTCCATGTTTCATTGACGCCATAACGCTATTTGTTTCATGCTGAATATCTGAGATCATTGTATATATTTTTTCTGCAGAACGCTTTGACTCTTCAGCTAGTTTGCGAACCTCATCTGCTACAACAGCAAAGCCTTTTCCATGTTCGCCTGCACGAGCCGCTTCGATCGCTGCATTTAGCGCAAGCAGATTTGTTTGTTCAGCGATCCCTGTGATCAAATGGACAATGTCGCCAATTTCGGATGATTTGGCGCCTAGTTTTTCTACAGACTTTCATGTAGTTTGGACGGCTTCTGATATGCTGTTCATTTGTTCATCAACTAGATCGATGGACCGGGCTCCTGATTTTGTTTGATGAGAAGCGGTCTCTGATGATTTGACCATTTCTTCACTGTTTTCTCCAATCTGCTGGAGGCTTACTGCCATTTGTTCAACAGCTGATGATACTTCACTTAAGCTTTGGAGTTGCTTATCTGCGCCCTCTGCTGATATTTGGGCAATAGCAGCCATTTGTTCAGTCGCCTCTGTGCTTTGTTCTGCGCTTGCAGATAATTCTTCAGAACTCGCCGAAACTTGCTGGCTTGCTTCTGTTGTGTTGGAGACTAATTCCCGTAAACTATGTTGCATTTGGTTAACACCTATTGATAAATCTAAAAACTCATCTTTTGTTTTAATTGTAATTTCTGCGCCACCTAAGTTCCCATCAGCAATCGCCTTTAGTCGTTCGACGACCTGTTTGATCGCATTTGTGATGTAGCGACTAAAGAGAATGGTAATGACAACAGCAATGATGGTTGCGAGTAAGACACCAGCGCCCATCGCCAGCCGGCTTATTTCATAGGTTTGTTGCTTCTGAGCTAGCAATCGTTCTGCTACGTCAATATTGATCTCCACCAACGTTGCCAGTTGATCCGTTGCCGAATAGTACAGTTCTCCCCCGAGACGGAGCCCTTCATTTGCTGCTTCATATTCTCCTGCATAGATTAAATCTCGATTCAACCTAACGCGCTCATCAAAGAGCTGCCAATTCGTAACAAAGCTAGTAAAGCTCGCTTCCTCTTCTTCGGTTAATGTTGTATTTCCATATTTTTCTATAACAAGCTCGATTTCTTCTAAGTTTGATAATGCAGATTCAGTGAATGAAGGATCTTCATTCAGTACAGCTGTGACCATCTGTACTCTAGTGTTTTCTGTTAACCGAGAGAGCTCGACTAAGTACGCGGTCGGAAGCAGTCGGTCTTCATACAACTCCGTGGCATTATCATTTAAATGAGCCATATTAAAAATGGCGTATAGCGACAATCCAATAAAAATAACAATAATGGATAAAAACGATAATAATAACTTCAATCCTAGCTTCAAAAGGTTCACCCTCCACTGATAAAAACTACATATTTATAGGACGATTATAACGCTTTCCCACCTGAAAAACTGTGATGTCGCGCACACTGGTGTTTTTTTGACATTTACCATTTGTCATATATAACGCCCAAAATGTAATATATATTTGACATTTAGTGAGGTATAATATATATTGTAATTATTGGAAACTGAATATTTTGATTGGGGGAGAAACCATGGGACTATTTAAGAAAACAAAAGTATTAGATGAGCGCGTCGAAGCTTTGCGGAATAAAATTTATAAAGAGATTTATATGTTGGTTACTGTCATCTGTTTGCTTTCAGTCGTAATTAAATCAAGCATATACGGGATGGATTATGATCTATTTTTAATAGAACTACTGATTTTGCTCGTTGGTGGATTTTATTATTCGATACGTGCAGCACGACTTGGCATTTATGCCGCTGATGTGGAAATTAGTGAGCGTTCCAGTAAATACTCACTAAGTACAAAGACATTAATTGGTGGTTTATTATTCGGTTTAGCGATATCTCTATTTTTTGGTATTAGGAACTCCTTCCTCTATGGAGATGAAACAAATCGACTTTGGTTTTTCTTGCTTATCTTTTTCGTCAGTTTTATTATCTATGTGCCTGCGCTTACCATCATCAGCTTACTTGGGCATGAGTTCATGAAGAAACTAAACAAAAATAAAACCATTGACGAGGAATAATTATGAAGAATATGAGGTTGAAGCTAGCTAGAGTCGAGAAAGACTTATCACAAGAGGAACTTGCCAAACGGGTTGGGGTTTCTAGACAAACCATTGGATTAATTGAATCAGGAAAATACAATCCGACATTAAATTTATGTATAGCGATATGTAAGGAGTTATCGAAGACTTTAAATGAATTGTTTTGGGAGGAATGATGGGTGCTGCGGTAAATGGTATAGGAAAGTAGGCGGGGTAACCCCCGCCTAAAAGGGGTGTTTGGACAGCAAATTGCTCAGTTTGGACAGCAAATTCCACTTTTTGGACAGAATGCGGCGTAGTTTCGACTGCAACTAGACGACTTTGGACAGAATGCGCCCCAACTCCTTCACCGCTATATCCTTTTGCTGCGAAATCTGACCCCAAGCAAGTATAGAGCTGGGACAATGATTAATGTGAGCACGGTAGAGAAGATGAGTCCAGAGACGATGGCGATGCCAAGTGGCTTAAATAGCGTACTATTGCCAAGAGCAATCGGTAATAGTCCAGCAATTGACGTCATCGTCGTAAGAACAATTGGACGAAAACGCTGTTTCGATGCAACAATCACTGCCTCTTTCGGGTCTGCCCCCTCTTTTCGTCTTTGCTCGATAAATTCAATAAGGACAATGCCATTTCGAACAACAATTCCGGCGAGACTGACCGCTCCCATCATCGACATAAACCCGAGGCCGGTTTGAGTGATAAATAGGCCAAGCAACGCACCGGCAACCGCCAAGTAAACGGTACTCATGATGAGCACAGGAATCGTCAGCGAATAGAACTGAATGGCGATGACAATTAAAATCAAGAAAACAACTACAATGAAAATTTTGCCGATATCAATAAAGACGTCTGTTCTTGCTGAGGTTTCCCCGCCAATGACAAGCGAATACCCGTTATCTGCAACGACTTCTTCTAAGGAGTCACGCGTATCATTTAAAATCTCATCGGTACTGCGCTCTCCTCCTGGGTAAGCGCGAACCGTAATCGTTCTTACCATATTTTGATGAGGAATGCTTGGCGCGGTCGTTGCCTCCTCCATTGATACTAAGTCAGCAACCGAAACCGTGTCTCCTTGTACCGAAGGAAGTGTAAGCTCCGCAAGTACCTCTTGTGAATCAAGTTCCCCTTTGTCAATAATCATCCGCATATCTAGTAGTTCTCCTGGTGTTTGCAGCTGCCCAATTGGGATGCCTTCACCAACTAACCTCAGCGTTTCGGCAAGGTCATTGCTTGATAATCCATGAGATTCGAGTTCGTCACGTTCCGGAACAAATTGCACGGCTGTAAGAGGCACACCTACATCATCATTCACCGTTGTTACACCCTCTGCAGCTGCTAAAATCGTTTTCACCTCAGTAGCCATTTCACCTAGCCGCTCCATAGATTCCCCTCTTATCTCAATCGCAATCGGAGCTCCAACAGGAGGACCAGACTCAATCATGGAGGCTGTAAACGTTTTGTCAGGGAACAACTCTACTAATTTTTCATTCCACGTGTCCACCGTTTCACGTGTGGTTATTTTATCTTTGTTAATAAAAACGAAGAAGTTTGCGACGTGCTCACCTGCCACACCACCACCGCCAGGACCGAATAATCGTGGGACAGTCGTTCCAATATAGGATGTTACGGACTCCACATACTCAATGTTTTCAAGCCAATCCTCTACAACGTTCGCTTGCCGCTCTGTTTCAGCAAGTGACGTGCCCTCTGCAAGCTTCATTTCAAGGAATACTTCTTCACGATCTGTATCCGGGAAAAACTCCAGTGGAATAAACGGAATTAATCCATAAGCTGCCGTTCCTATAAGAAAGCCGATGATCACCGTTAATAGCGGACGTCTCGTTATTCGACGAACCACGTTTTCACTATAAAATGTTGACGAATGATCAAACGCCTTTCCAAGAAAGCCAGCTGATTTCCGTTCTTGCTGACGACCTTTTTTGCTCTCTTTTATTGATCGGAATGTCGGAATCAAAAAGAGTGCGACAAACGTAGAAGCAATCATCGTCGCAATTAAAACAACAGGTAATGGCCGAATAAATGCTCCTGCTTCACCCGGTAGCAATAGCAACGGTAAGAATGTGAAGACAACCGTCAATGTTGATGTAACAACCGAAACAGCAACCTCCTTCGTTCCATTGATCGCCGCATGGAGCGGCTTATCACCTAACTGCAGCCGTCGCTCGATATTTTCGTTGACAACAATCCCATCATCCACCAATATCCCAAGAGCAATAATAATCGCGATCAAAGAGATGAGATTCAAATCGATCCCGACAAACGGATAAACAATCGCACCAAGACTGAGAGACACAGGAATAGCTAATGCCACACTGAGCGCCGTTGACACGTTTAACCCAAGTGAACAAACCAAAAGAACGGATGCAACAGCAATGGCAAAGGAAATAGCTAAATCCTTAAATAATTCTTCAACTAGGTCTGCTTGAGAATAAAGAAGATTCATCTCAACACCAGTCGGAAGATCTTGTTCCATTTCAGTTACAAATTGATCGAGCTCTGATTGAGCTTTCGTTACACTTGCGCCCTCTTTTAAGTAAAACGTGAGCGAAATCGCTTCTTCGCCGTTATAAAATACTTTTTCCGCTGGCGCTTGAAACACTTCATTAATCGAGGCAATGTCCCCAAGTCGAATCACTTCTTCCTGAGAATAGCCAAGCGCTAGAGTCTCTAAATCAGAGAGTGACTCATATGTATCAAGCTCGACTCGATAGTTATACTCGTCTGTTCTCCATTCACCAGGAGGAAGCGTACTGAGTTCGCCATTTAACGCACCGATGAGTTGATTTGTTATGATACCCGCTTCCTGCATCGCTTCATAATCAATTTCTACTAATACTTCCTTATCTAATGCTCCTTGTGCACTAATGGAGATAATGTCCTCTAGTTGAACGATACGTTTGCTCCAACGATCAATGAGGTCATTTACCTCAGTCAGGTTTGTTTCTTCGTTAAACGTTAACTGATACGTAGCAAGACCTTGAATGCTAAGGTTGCTGTTCAAGGTCGGTGTATGAACATCATCTGGAAAATCGCTTGCTGCATTCGTCAACTGTTGCCTTATTTCATTCCAGATGCGATCGGCATCAACTCCACCCTCTAGTTCAATTGTGATTAAGGAGATGTTCGGGTTGGAAACTGAACTCAGAGAGGAGATTTCTTGGATCGGTTCAAGGGCTTCCTCCATTAGATTAGTGACGTTCTGCTCAACTAGCTCAGCAGATGCACCAGGATAGACCGTTGTCACCTGAGCCACGGACGGACTTATTTCGGGTATTTCCCGTTGCGGCAACTGTAAAAAACTCAGTGCCCCGACCAGCATAAACATGACAAAAAAGAGAATCGTAATTTTCCTCTTACGAATAAGCCACGAAATCATTTTCTTTTCCCCCAGTCTAATCGAAACCATTTGTACAAATATTATACAACAGTTTAACAAAATTGTATAAGGTCAGTAAAAATGTCGCCCAAACCAACTCTAAATCACAAAAAAAGAGAAAGCCTATAACGCTCTCCCTTTAAATTATGATAAGTGTTTAGATTAAACCCTATTTTTTGTTACTTAGTTTCACCTTTTCCTTCACATTTGGATTAAATAAGTATGTTGGGTAGTAACCACTTAACACATCGGCAACATTTTGTGCTGTTTTTCTCTTTAGTTCTAATTGCGCTTCCTCTGAGTACCAAGCAACATGCGGATTTAAAATAACGTTATCCATTGTAAGCAATGGATTATCTTTCTCAATTGGTTCTTCTTCAACAACGTCTAGGCCCGCTCCAGCAATTTTCTCTTGTTGCAAAGCAGCAATTAGTGCTTTTTCGTCAATCACTGGTCCTCTAGACGTATTAATAATAAAGGCTTCTTTTTTCATTACATTAAATTGCTCTTCACTAATCATGCCTACTGTACTTTCAATTAATGGAGCATGAACGGAAATGAAATCTGCTTGGGCACAGAGGTCATTCAACTCAAGTAATTCTACATGTAGCTCTTCTGCGACTTCTTTCGGAACAAATGGATCATAGGCAACGACCTTGATTCCAAATGCTTGAGCTTTTTTCGCTAATGCTTGAGGAATTTTTCCAAGACCAATTAACCCAAGTACGGTTCCACGAAGGCGGTAAATCGGTACACTTACTTTAAAGTCCCAATTGTGATTTTTCACCTCTTGGTTTAGTAAAACAACTTTTCTTGCACATGCCATTAATAGTGCGAAAGCATGGTCAGATACTTCATCCATACAATAATCCGTTACATTCCCTACAATAATCCCGTTTTCAGTCGCTGCATCGATATCAATCGTATTAACGCCGACTCCATAACGAGAAATGACCTTTAAGTTAGGTAAACTCTCGATGACCTTTCTCGTAATCGGGGCATATTGATTGATCAGACCATCAGCATCTTTACACAGTTCAATGACTTCTTCTTCCGTTTTGCACTGAACAGGAATAAACTCCACCCCATCCATTTTGCTAAAGACTTCTTCTTCTGGTGCAAGCGACGCATATTCATAATCTGTTACATACACTTTATATTTGCTCATAGTTACACTCCCACTTGTTTATCCTAAAATGGCTAATAATACGGTAATCGTAATAACACTCACTAATGTTGAAATTAATGTAATACTTGAGACTAGCTTTGGTTCTGAGTTAAATTGAACGGCATACATGACAATTGTTGCTGCTGATGGCATTGCCGCTGACACGATCAATACTTTTGCAAGTAAAGGGTCAAAAGGGAACATCAAGATAATGCCAACTGCAATTAGTGGTGAGACGAACAGACGAACAGCAACACCATATGTAATATGGCTCCAATTGAAGTTTCCCCATTCAATTTGGGCTAATTGCATGCCTAAAATAACCATTACAGTCGGCACTGTCGCAACGGCAATAATATCAATTGTCATCAAGAGATTATTAGGAATTTCCCAATTCAATCCCTTTAAAATCAGTGCAAGGATGACCGCGTACGTTGCCGGCATTTCAAAAACAGATTTTAACGCAACACCAATTCCAGCCTTCCCTCTTGCAGCATAATAAACACCAAAGAAATTCATGATAATCGCCTGAAGGACCAGGAAGGAAACGGCATATGCAAACCCTGCATCTCCATAGGCAAATAACACAATCGGAGCCCCATAATTGCCTGAGTTCATAAAGGCCGTTGACAAAATTAAGCCACTTTCTTCTGATTGTGAATAGTTTCTTAGTTTTACATAAATTTTATTAAAAATAATTAAAGCAGCTAACAAAATCACGGCGAAGAGAACCATATATAAATACTGCATGTCTAGCTCCGCCGTATAAAAAGTCTGAAAAACAAGACACGGAGTCATGATGTAGATGGCAACCGTTGAGATTGCCTTTATATCAATCTTCTTCCACTTTTGAACCGCAAACCCAATAAGAAATACTAGTAATACAGGTAATACGACTTCTATAAAAATCATCATCTAACAGGACCACTTTTCTATATAAATCTAACTCCCTACCACTCGGCCACTGTACCGTCCTTATGGCGCCAAACAGGATTTTTCCAATTATGACCAACTTCAGCCATTTTTCTCACGTACTCTTCATTAATGGTAATTCCTAAACCAGGACCTTGTGGAATTTTCACATGTCCATCCTCGTAATCAAACACAGATGGATCTGTTATATAATCCAATAAATCATTGCCTTTATTATAATGAATTCCTAAACTTTGTTCTTGAATATAGGCATTATGTGATGTTGCATCGACTTGTAAGCAAGCAGCAAGCGCAATCGGACCTAATGGACAATGTGGTGCAACGGCAACATCAAATGCTTCTGCCATTGATACGATCTTCTTGCACTCTGTAATGCCTCCAGCATGTGATAAGTCTGGCTGAATAATATCTACATAACCGTCAGCAAGCAATTGTTTGAAATCCCATCTTGAATACATTCTTTCTCCTGTTGCAATGGGGATATGAGTATGATTCGCTATTTCACGTAATGCTTCATTGTTTTCAGAGAGTACGGGCTCTTCAATAAACATAGGACGGAATGGCTCTAATTCCTTAGCCAAAATTTTCGCCATTGGCTTGTGAACACGCCCATGGAAGTCAATTCCGATGCCAATGTATTCACCTGCCGCTTCTCGTACCGCTGCTATTCGTTCGACTACTTGATCAATTTTTTCATACGAATCCACGTACTGAAGCTCTTCTGTTCCGTTCATTTTCACCGCCGTAAACCCTCTATCAGCGACCTCTTTCGCTGCTTGCCCAACATCACTTGGACGGTCGCCTCCAATCCAAGAATAGACCCGAATGGAATCACGGCAAGCTCCTCCCATAAGCTGATAGATAGGTGCGTTGAAGTATTTCCCTTTAATATCCCATAACGCTTGATCGATACCGGCAATGGCACTCATTAAAATCGGACCACCACGGTAAAAACCAGAACGGTAAAGAACATTCCAATGGTCTTCAATACGAAGTGGATCCTTACCAATTAAGTATTCGCTCAGCTCTTCAACGGCAGCTTTGACCGTATGTGCTCTTCCCTCAATCACAGGTTCACCCCAACCGGTGATGCCTTCATCCGTTTCTACTTTTAAGAAGCACCATCTAGGCGGTACGATAAAACACTCTAATTTTGTAATTTTCATTTTCCTGCCTCCTATTTCGTGCGAGCAGATTGAACTGCTTCTACATATTGTTTTGCTTTTGCTGTAAGATCAGCTAGGTACTCGTCATTGATTTCTTTTTTCGTGTCAACAAGAGCACTTCCAAGACCTGCAGCCACCCCTCCTGCTTGAATGTAGTCTTTAATATTGGAAAGGTTAATGCCGCCTGTTGGCATTAGTGGAATTTGCGGAAGAGGCCCATGAACATCTTTTAAGTATGTAGGTCCAAATACGTTTGCTGGGAATACTTTGATCACATCTGACCCATTTTCATACGCCTTTAAAATTTCTGTCGGTGTTAACGCGCCAGCAATACTGATTACTCCGTAACGTTTCGTAAGACGAATCGTGTCGACATCAACCGTTGGCGAGAAGATGAATTTAGCTCCTGCCATAATCGCTGCCCGAGCAGTCTCTGAATCTAATACGGTACCCGCCCCAACAATGACATCATCTAATTGTTGTGACACTTGTGAAATCAACTCGAGTACACGTGGTGTTTCTACGGTAATTTCAAGAGTTTTCACGCCACCTTCACGTAATGCTTTTGCGATGTCTAAAATGTTTTCTGGCTTTGCTCCACGAATAATAGCTACTATTCCATTGTCTTGAATTTCCTGTAATAAATGGTTCATCATATCCTCCTATATTAGCGACTAACGTCATCTGCTGGTTTATTGATAAATCGTTCAATTTCTTGCTTTTCAGGTAATCCTTCTACATCCCCAGTTACGGTTGTTACAATCGCACCAACCGCATTTCCTCTTTGAACAGCCTCATATAGCGAGAGCCCATCGAGCACACCAGACATAAATCCAGCTGCAAAACCATCTCCTGCTCCTACCGGGTCAATGACTTGCTCCACTTTAAAGCCGGGTACGAGCACACTTTCCTCATTCGTGAAATAATAAGCCCCTTCTGCACCGACCTTTAAAATAACTACGCTTGCACCGTGATTCAAAAAACGGTTTCCTAACGTTTCCGGGTCACTCTCTCCAAATAAAAATTCTCCCTCAGCTACTCCAGGCAAAACAATATCGGCTTCTGCGGCAATTTTTAATAAAACGTCACGGGCTTGTTCTTCGCTCCATAACTTTTTCCGCAAATTTGGATCAAAAACAATCTTCAGCCCATGCTCCTTTGCCATTTTGATCGCTTCAAAAATCATGTCACAGCAACTTTCACTAAGCGCAGGTGTGATCCCTGAAATATGTAAATACTTTGCTTTTGCAATATAATCGGCATCCAAATCCTCTTTGCTTAGTTGGCTCGCTGCTGATCCTTTGCGGTAGTATTGAATTCGAATATCAGAAGAATTACGGATTTCTTTAAAGAAGATTCCTGTAGGGGCTGTCGGGTCTATCTTCACTTGACTAACATCTACTCCCTCTCCTCTAATAAAAGAAAGCATCCCTTTGCCTAATTCATCATCACCAATGGCGCTTATCCAGCCGGCTTGATGTCCGAGCCTTGAAAGACCAATGGAAACATTCGATTCTGCTCCGCCAAACGACCTCACGTATTGACTGGCATATCTTAGTTGACCGTTATGAGGCGTAAACAATACCATTGTTTCTCCAATTGTTACTACATCCATTTCTTTTCCTCCAACAATTAAATTAAGAAGAAAAAGGAGACCCTCATCTAATAGGTCGCTATCAAGCACCTTTTTAGTTGTGAGTCTCCCCTTCCTCCTTTTAAGTTAAAAATTCAACTACTTTATTTATAGCCGCTTCACTATCTTCGCCAATGGCTCTTACTGTTATTTTGTCACCGTTGCGCATTTGAAGGGTGATTAGACCCAGGAAGCTTTTCAAGTTGACTTCATGGACCGTACCGCGTACTAGTTTTTTTAAATAAATTTCAGATTGATAAGGTTGAATTAATTCACTTAAGCCAGTAATCGTCTGCTCTTCTGAAATATTTACAACGACCTCTTGCGTATGTTCAGTTGCCATGGCCATTCCTCCTTCTTACCTAGTATGAATCGTTATGCGCTTTTTAATTGACTGTTTTCACATACTTTGTTGATTTTATCGGTTAGGTGGACGTGACGTGCTCGTTCCACCTGAGCTCCAGTCACTCGCACCAGCAAGGAGGTGCCGAGCCTCCTCGGCTGTGGGGTCTCGCCCTACCTCTATATCCCGCAGGAGTCGAGTGACTTCCGCTTCATTCCACTAAGAGAAAAAAACATAATCTAAAGCAGCAATCATTACGAAAAACAGCCTTAATTTAAAAAGAACAATGAAATTTGCGGTACAAACACGACAATTAATAATGTTAGTACCATCGCAAAGAAGAATGGAACAATGGCTTTAGATAGAGTTTCAATTGATAGGCCTGATATTCCAGATCCGACGAACAAGTTAACACCAAGTGGCGGTGTAATGAAGCCAATGGCCAAATTAAGTACCATAATGATCCCAAAATGAATGGGGTCATATCCTAGACTTACCGCAATTGGTAAAAGGATTGGTGTAAGAATAATAATGGCTGCAATGGTATCCATAAAACAACCAACAATTAACAAAAGAAGTGTAATTAATAAAATAATAACAAGTGGATTTTCGGAAATTGCCATCATCGCTTCTGCAACCTGGTATGGAATTTGCTCAATGGTTAACAGTCGACCAAATGCAGTTGCCGAACCAACAATAATTAATACTGTCGCTGTTGTAAGCGCCGCGTCCGTAATCACTCTTGGTAATTGTTTAATTTTAAGTTCTTTATAAAGGAAAAGGCCTGCAACTAAACCATACACAACCGCGATAACAGCAGCTTCTGTCGGAGTGAAAACCCCTCCATAAATCCCACCTAAAATAATAATTGGGATAAGAAGTGCCCACTTAGCTTCCCAAGTTGCTTTGGCGATATTTGCAATGGTTGGCTTTTCCCCTTTTCCTTTGTACCCTTTTTTGCGAGAGTGGAAATACGTATAAATGATTAATGCTAAACCAACTAAAAGTCCTGGAATAATCCCGGCTATGAACATGTCACCAATCGATACACTTCCTACTACGCCGTAAATAACCATCGGAATACTTGGTGGGATGATTACCCCTAAAGAACCCGCTGCTGCGACTACCGCTGTCGCAAACTTTTTATCATATCCTTCACGAACCATTGCTGGAATCATTATCCCACCAATGGCCGCTACCGTTGCCGGACCTGATCCTGAAATAGCCGCAAAGAACATACAAGTGATAATCGTTGCAATTGCAAATCCGCCTGTCTTGTTTCCTACTAAAGAGTTAGCAACTCTAAACAAGCGATCTGAAATTCCACCTTTTCCCATAATCTCACCGGCTAGGATAAAGAATGGTACAGCCATTAACGGGAAGGAATCAAGTGATGTTATTAATTCTCTAGCTAAAAAATCAACCGGTAGTGACCCGGAAAACATGATTGTAATTAATGTAGCAATACCCAATGCTATCCCAATGGGAACACTTAAAAACAGTAAGACTGCAAATGCCCCAAACAAAATGAGTGCCGTCATCTTTGTTGCCTCCTTTAATCAGTTGCTACTTCATCTTTCACTTCATCTTTCACTTTTTCTAGCTCTGTTTTTACTTCCGTATCACCTTTACCTAATAACGCTTTTATATGCTTAATTAGGTTTTGGATTAAGCGAATAGCCGTTAGCGCCATCCCTACAGGTCCTGCCATATAGACAAATCCCATTGGAATTTGAAGGGCTGGTGATTTTTGTCCGAAATTCAACAATTGTTGCGCCATTTGATACCCGTAAAAAACAACAAAGATAGCAAAAGCTAAGAATAATACGTTAGAAATGATATTAAAAACGATTCTTCCTTTATCTTTAAATAACAAAAGTAAAACATCTACTTTAATATGCCTTTGTTTCTTTACCCCGTAACTAATCCCGATGTAAATCATCCAAATAAAACAATAACGCGCTAGTTCCTCTGACCAAGCAAGAGAACTGCCCATTATATATCTCATAAACACTTGAACAAAGATAACGCTAACCATTATAACTGAGAAGAGAACTAAGAAAACTTCCTCAATATGATCATCAAGCCATTTCAATACTTTCATCAATCGTTACCTCGCTTTCTTTCTTATGGTGAAAAAGGAAAACAGAACTATACTCATATTTTTATGACCTACACTTTTGCTTTCCTTTTTAAATTAAGAAAAACTTAGGTCTGTTCTAGCTGCTGTATTTTTTAGTGAAAAAGGGAAACGGCTATGCAGCCGTTTTCCCATTGGTTCAATTACTGCTGTGCAGCTTCAATTGCTTCGTACATTTGATCAACTAAATCTTGACCGATACGCTCTGCATACTGATCAATAACAGGTTGAACGATGTCGACCATTTCTTGACGAGCTTCAGGTGTGATTTCAGTGTAAGTCATACCTTCTTCTTGTAATTCATCAAGATATTGAGCGTTTGCTTCACGGTTCAGTTCACGTTGATATTGTCCAGCTTCTAATGCTGCTTCACTTACAATTTGTTGTTGCTCTTCAGATAGTCCATCAAAGAATGATTTACTCATTAAGAAAACGAACGGGCTATATACATGATTTGTGTTTGATACATGATCTTGTACTTCATGATATCTTTGTAAATAGATGGTTGCGATTGGGTTTTCTTGACCGTCAACTGTTCCTTGCTGCATTGCCGCAAATAGCTCTGTAAATGCCATCGGAGTTGGGTTTGCACCTAATGCACGGAACGCTTCCAAATGAAGATCGTTTTCCATTGTACGAATACGAAGACCATTAAAGTCATCAGCTGAAGCTACAGCACGTTTGCTGTTTGTTAAATCACGGAAGCCATTTTCCCAGTATGCTAACCCAACTAAGTTCTGATCAGGAAGCATATCTAAAAACATTTGTCCAACTTCACCATCTAATACTTCGTCCGCTACTTCTTCACTAGGGAAGAGGAATGGGAAGTCAAAAAGGTTGTATTCAGGTACGAAGTTTGCAATAGGTGCAGTTGAAGGGATAACCACTTCTTGAGAACCTAATTGAAGAGCTTCCGTCATTGTACGGTCATCACCAAGCTGACCACTGTGATACGTTTGTACCTCAATGGCACCATCTGTTCTTTCTTCAACAATCTCTTTAAATTTCAATAACCCTTTATATTGTGGATGTGCGTCATTTAACCCGATACCTGCACGAATTGTTTTTGTTTCCCCTTGCTCAACTGCTTCTTCTCCGCCTGCCTCAGGTGCTGGCTCATCCGTAGCTGTTCCGCCACCGCCACCACACGCTGTTAACATTAGAGCTATTGCAGGTGCAAGAAATAAGGATAATTTGTTCTTTTTCATTTGTAGTACCCCCTATAATGTGTGTGTATTTAATCCCGTAAGATCTAGTCTCTTAAAGGATTTGCCAAGATTGACTATTATATTAGGATTAGTCAAAACTTCAAACCAAATTTCTCGTCCCCCTAATTTTAAGCGCCTTCATAATGGACTCTACTTCCCTTTTTCTCATCTAAACGGCTCCGAGAAAAAAGAAAGCGCTTTCTGTAAGTCCGAAAAGAAAGGTTGCAATAATTAGGCAAAAACTCTTTTGAAAAGTTATTCAACTTTGTTAGCGAATGAATCCCCTTACAAAATGTGAAATTTAATTTCTACTTCATTATAAATCAAAAAAATTATTTTTCAATACAAAACGAAAAAAAATTTTTTTAATTTATCTAACTATCACATTTTATTTCGCAGAAAATTCTAATACTTACACCCTTCTTTTAGCTATTGTTTTCTCAGCTAATGTCCACCAACGCGAGGAGGTACCTATTTCTTCGCAACAAATTATTACGACAAAAAAACCCACCGCCCGTAGGCGATAGGTTTCTATATTTGTTATTAGTTAGTAGCTTCTTCGTCTTCTTCTTCCTCGTCAGCGAACTCGTCACCAGTATCTTCGTCTAATTCAACGTCGATTTCTTCTTCAGTATCAAGCTCTTCATCTTCTAACGCAGGATCCTCTTCTACAGGCTCATCCATTGCTGGATCTTCTACTGCAGGCTCCTCAACAGCTGGATCTTCTTCTAACATTGGATCTTCTTCTGCAGGTGCTCCACAAGCTGCTAGTAAACCAACAGTTAATGCAGCAGCTGCTGTTGTCATTAAAAATTTCTTCATAATCAATTACCCCCAAAATTTATTATATGACTAGCAGATATATCTTTGGCTTGCTGTTAGTCTTTGTGTATCTTAGCAAGATTATTCATGACCGTCTACGAATTGCGTACTTTTTTGGAAATGTCTAACAAGCTTCTCACTTTGTCACATCTTTTCACATAAAAGGCTCAGACCTCTCAGCACGTCAATACGGTACTGAAAAAGTAGGATTTTCACCTTTTTAGTGACGTTCTTTTTTTACAGTAACAATGTAGGGTGGGCATACACAAAGACTAGCCTATTTGTGGTATTAATAGGCTAGTCGTAGTTTCTCTATTTCGAGTAATTTAATTCATGTATAATGGCTTCGCATTCGTGACTTGCTACAGGCTTGCTGAAGAAGTAGCCTTGTGCGTACGTACATCCTTTGTTTTTGATAAGAGTCAGTTGATCTTCTGTTTCGACTCCTTCGCAAATAACCGATACACCTAAGCTTTGGGCCATCGCGATAATGAGCTTAACGATTGCTTTCTTCTCCTTCGTTGATTTTCCTCTAACGAAGGATTGATCAATTTTTAATGTATCAATTGGAAAGAAATTCAGCTGACTTAAGGATGAATAACCGGTACCAAAATCATCTAGTGACACACATACACCTTTTTCTTTTAATGCCATTAACTTTTCCCTGATTTCCTTCAATTGCAAAATGGCCATATTCTCCGTTATTTCAAGGCATAAGAGACTAGGATCGATCTTTGACTCCTCTAAAGCGTTATTTATTATATTTGTAAAATGGCTTTTTTGGAAAAAAGGCTTTGAAATGTTCACCGACACTTTCAATTGGTTGAAGCCTTGCTCATGCCAAAGACTTCCTTGTTTCAATGCTTTTTTCAGCACCCACTCATCAATCTCCGCAAGCATTCCCATTTCCTCTGCAATTGGCAAGAAACCAATTGGCGGCAATAAACCTAGCTTAGGATGGTTCCACCGTACAAGAGCCTCCACGCCATATGGCTTACCCGTTTCTAAGTCCACTTGTACTTGGTAGTAAACTTCAAGCTGTTCATGTTCAAGAGCATCCATCAAGTCTGCTTCAAGTGTGAGTGAATCGACGGACTTATTCTCCATTTCAACCTCATAGAAACAATAGTTGTTACGCCCTTCTCCCTTTTTCATGTACATAGCAGAGTCAGCATTTTTTAACAGGCTGTCGACATCTCGTCCATGTTCAGGGTATAGACTAATTCCCATGCTTAAGGTCAAATGAAACCATTGACCCTCCACTAGTATGGGCATTTGTATCGCTTCAAAGAGGGAATCGATAAGACTATGTAGAAAGACCTCTTCTTTATAAACGACAAAAATCGTGAATTCATCTCCAGCAAAGCGACTGACAAGACCGTTTTTGCCAACTACCTCTTTTAAGCGCTTAGCCACCTCAATAAGAACTTCATCCCCTGCTGGGTGCCCAAATGAATCATTAATTTTTTTGAACCGGTCTAAATCAAGAAAAAGCACAGCGACTTTTTCAGTGTTGCTAGCTGACCCGAGAGCTTTCTCAAGCGATTCCCTAAAGTGAATTCTATTTGGCAGCTGTGTAAGCATATCGTGATAGGCCAAATGCTTCATTGCTTCTTCATTGTCCTTACGAGCCGTCATATCGCGCATAATGCCAATAAAGAACGTCTCTTCGGGATAATCTTGTTTGATTTCAGTTACAGTAATGTAGGACCAAAAGAGCGCCCCACCTTTACGTTTATTGATTAATTCCCCTGTCCAAGAACCCTTTGATCGGATATGACTCCACATCTCATCATAGGTTTTCCGAGGTGTTTTCCCTGATTGGAGAAAGTTTGGATCTTTCCCAATGACTTCATCTGTTGTGTAGCCCGTCATTCGTTCAAAAGCAGGGTTAACAACCAATATTTCACGTTTATGATCGGTAATCATCAAGCCATCATTCATATGGTTGAAGAGTATTTCTATGTTCTTTTGATCTTTTGAGAAACGCTCAATCGCCAGGTTCATTCCCTTTTTCCTCTCTTTCATGGGGGTAATCCATGTTGCTTGTAGAGGCGAATGAAAAAAAGGCTGAGCTTTTTCCGTACACTCTGCGCTACTCTTTTTCATTCGTCTCTAACTACTATTTGAAGCTGAAACTTTAGGTGGAGCCTGCTTTTTTTCCATAACAGGCTATGCGCAGGCTCCTTACTGACCTCTAATCCCTATCTCCTTATTTTACAGCAAACGTAATGTCTGTCTCACAAGCAATCTCCCCATCAACGGTTGCAATCGCATGTCCTTTTCCAATTGGCCCTTTCAAGCGAACAATTTCGACCTCTAGGCGAAGTTGATCACCTGGTTTAACTTGTTTTTTGAAACGACAGTTATCAATTCCAGCAAAAAAGGCAAGCTTGCCACGGTTTGCCTCTGGCTTTAAGATTGCAACAGCCCCTACTTGAGCGAGCGCTTCCACAATTAAAACTCCTGGCATAACCGGATAATCAGGGAAATGTCCGTTAAAAAACTCTTCGTTTGCACTCACATTTTTGATCCCAATTGCTTTTTTCCCATCTTCTACTTCCAGAATACGATCAACTAATAAAAATGGGTAGCGATGCGGTATAATTTCTTTAATTTCTTCAATAGTTAGCAAGAAGCCATCATCCCTTCAATATGTATATGTCTTCAATTATATCATAAGATATTGCTAATGAATAACAGGCCAGGTACCTTCTTCCTCCTAATAAAACAAAAAAATTCGAGGACGTCTAACGTCCTCGAATCATATCAACAATATGGTACCATGTTTCTGGCTTTGTCGCTTCACCAGCGTCTTTACCACCGATGACACTATAGCCAAGAATGACGCCTAAAATTAGACTTCCACCGACTAACAGAATTGCAAGCAAAAGACGAAGCCAAATAGGAATGAGACGAAGACGCTCCTTCTTAGGGCGTTTCTTTCTTCGTGCCTCTCTATTATCTTCCTCATCTTGGTTTTCTTCCTGTGCTTGGAGGGCGAGGGCTTCTGAGTCCACAAGCTCCTCGCCTTCCTTATCCTCAAGAGCTTCTTCATCTAAGAGATCGTCTGTTGACAAGTCCTCATCACCTAATGTTAGCGAGTTCTTATCATCGAGCTTGTTGAGTTCTTCTACTTCATCTAAGAGCTCCGTCTCTGTCATATGCTCAGAGTTTTTGAGCTCTTCATCAAGTAGTTGTTCCTCCTCTAATGAAGAACCTTCAGGAGAGCTCTCACCCGTGTCGTCTACTCCTTCAACCGCATGATCTAACTCATTCTCAGGAGCATCCTCTGTTACATCCGTCTCTGGTGTCTGCAAGTCCTGGTCTTCAGGAAGCTCAGATTCTATTTTTCGGCTTTTGTCATTTGATTGGTTATCAGTCATCGTTTTCTCCTCAAATCTGTTCAGCCGTTCCTGCTGATTTTCTTGCGTCTATTTGTCTTATCGGCGTAGTCCGTTTACTAACCCCGACATTTCATCTGCCATCGAAATAGAGCGCGCGTTGAATTGATAATGACGTTGTGCTTCAATGAGATCGTTCATTTCTTTGCTCAAGTCTACATTGGATCCTTCAAGAAATCCTTGGCTTACCATTTGGCCATTTCCTGCCACATCTTCACGGACATCATTAGCAGCAAGTCCTAGTGCTTGAAGATCTGGAAAGCGGTACATATTGTCGCCAACAGCATCAAGCAGCTGTGGTTTTAATACATTCGTTAAACCAAGTTGTCCGGCGTTTTGTACGGTTCCATCCTGTAATGTCACAAGCAGCTGGCCTTCTCCTGATAAACTAATAGTTTGAAAGTTTCTAGGTAGATTGATGCGATTACCCGCTGCATTTAAAACAAAATCACCGTTTGATGTCACTAGTGCTAACGCTTGGGCATTATCTGGATCTTCCGATAAATAAAACGCTCCATCTCGAGTTAAACGCTCAACCGGCGCACCATTTTCCATCGTTTGAATCCGGAAGAAATGATTTTTTTCTGTTAAAGCAAAATCAAGTTCTCGCTCGGTCTCTAAAAGCGCTCCGGCTTCGGTACGAACGGCCGTTTGAGCAATTTTAGCTCCTGTTCCAACACGTAAGCCATTTGGGGTAAGACGGCCCACTTCCATTTCCGCTCTTGATTGATTGTTCACTTGTTGATGAAGCAAATCAGAAAACGTTGATTCACGGCGCTTATATCCTGTTGTATTTGTGTTTGCAATGTTGTGTGAAATCGTATCAAGCTTTCTTTGAATCTGCCCCATGCTTACGGAAGCAGCAATCATCGATGTGTTCATCGTCATCCCTCTTCTATATATAATACGTGCTCAAACAGGAGCTATAACCGTAATGGTCTAGCCTATTTTCCCTATTTCATTTACTGCCTTATCCATGCTTTGATCATATGCTTGAAGGACTCGTTGGTTCGCTTCAAAGGACCGGTAGGCGTTCATCATCTCCGTCATCGTCTGTTGTGCATCCACATTTGAACGCTCTAGGAAGCCTTGTTGTAGTTGAAAACTAATTTCTCCGTTTCCAATCGCTGTTGGCAATTCACCCTCGCCTTCAAAACGAAGGAGACCATCTCCCTCTTTCACAAGCTGCATTGGGTCTTCTGAATAGACAATATTTAACTGGGCGACTTGTGCTCCAGCTTGATTAAAAACAACACCCGTCTCGTTCACTCGAAATTCCTCGTTGCCAACTTCAATCGGCTCTCCATTTGTATCTAACACATAATGGCCAGCAGGTGACGTTAAGAAGCCTGCTCCATCAACGGTAAAATTGCCATTTCGAGCATAACGAACATCGCCATTTTCATTTTGCATCATGTAAAAAAGAGCACCTGGTCGACCGGACTCTGTCTCAGGCAGGACGCCTTGTAACAAGGCAACATCCGTATTGTTTCCTGTTTCCATCAGATCCCCTTGGCGGAAATTCGGCATGCGTTCCTGTAGGTACACCCCTGTTGTTAACTCACCAATCGTCTGTGCTGGTCCCCTGTGTGCCTTGTGTGTTCATTGCTTTAACAAGCATATTAGGAAACGCCCTAAGTGAGGCTTGATCTGCTTTGAACCCCGGTGTATTCGCATTGGCTAAGTTATTTGTCAACATTTCTTGGCGCTGCTGTTGGGCAATCATCCCTGCTGCAGCCCCGTACATTCCACGAAGCATGCTCGTTCCTCCTGTTACTTTTATCTTAAGCTTGTCCGCTTAAATACGTACTTTTTACTAGACATACGGTCTAGGTTTTCTAAAATAATGCCTGTTCCTTTTGCCACACAATGCATTGGCTCATCTGCTACGAGTACCGGAACCTTGAGCTCCTCTGCAAGCAGTTGGTCGATGCCGTGCAATAAGGCTCCTCCACCTGTTAAAATGACGCCGCGATCAATAATATCGGCTGAAAGCTCTGGAGGTGTTTGTTCTAACACTTGTTTTGAAGCATGGACTATGTATGAAACAGATTCCATTAACGCTTCTTCAATCTCTTTAGAGTGTACCGTAATTGTTCTCGGAAGTCCACTTACCATATCACGTCCGCGAATGTCAATTTCTTCTTGTCGTGCACCTGGAAATACTGTTGCAACTTGGACTTTGATGTTCTCGGCTGTTCGCTCACCAATTAAGAGTTTATACTTCTTCTTTATATATGCCAGAATGTCTGAGTCAAAGCGATCGCCAGCTACTTTTATGGAAGAGGCGGTGACGATATCACCCATAGAAAGAACAGCAACATCTGTTGTTCCACCGCCTATGTCAACGACCATGTTCCCGCTTGGTTGGAAAATATCCATCCCTGCTCCAATTGCGGCAACCTTTGGTTCTTCTTCCAAATACACATTTTTCCCACCGCTTTTCTCTGCTGCTTCACGGATTGCTTTTTGCTCAACTGATGTAATGTTCGTTGGGCAGCAAATCAGAATTCTAGGCTTTGAGAAAAGACTTTTGACGTTAATCTTACTTAAAAAGTGCTTAAGCATGGATTCTGTCATTTCAAAGTTTGCAATGACACCGTCTTTCATTGGGCGTAGGGCAACAATATTTCCTGGTGTACGCCCGACCATGCGGAACGCTTCCTCCCCTACTGCAAGTACTCGATTGGTTGTTGTTTCAACCGCAACCACAGACGGTTCATTTAGGACAATTCCACTACCTTTTACATAAATGAGGACATTTGCAGTACCTAGATCAATTCCAATATCGCGACCAAACATGATTCTTTTTCCTCCCTGTTATCCGATCATAATCGTATTAAGTATTACGATTTACCTAATTTTCTATTTTATCACAGAATGTTCTAACAGGGATCATTTTTTTAAAAAAAGTTACATGATTTGACAATTAGTTTCGTGCTTTGACAATTGGTTCTGTCGATTCTTCTGATTTTCTGTATTTTACTTTAGTCGCTTCTCCTCCGCGCAGGTGACGGATGGACTTGTGATATTCCAGAATTTCCTTCACTTCGTTTGCAAGCTCTGGATTGATTTCTGGCAGTCTTTCTGTGAGGTCTTTGTGTACGGTACTCTTTGAGACTCCGAATTCCTTTGCGATTGTTCTCACCGTTTTCTTTGTCTCAACAACATACCTACCAATCTTGATAGTTCGCTCTTTGATGTAATCGTGCACACGACTCGCCTCCTAATTCTGTGTTGGTGATTGGTACAGTTTATTAGGGGGAGTCACCAGATATACCACATTCTTGTAAGGACATGCTTGACTTTTCAGAATTGTATGTTCCTTTTAGACATGTCACTAATCGCCAAAAGGTCGGCAAATGTACGTTTACCACGGTTTTCGAGGTGATATAAAAGCTCACAAAAAAGGTGTGCCGTTGTCAGTGCATCGCCTAAAGCCTCGTGGCGATTATAGATTCGTGTGCCAAATTGACTAGCGTATATTTCTAAATCAAGCATGTGTTTAGATGGGCTTATATAGCCAATCAGATCAAGTGTATCGATGGTTGTAGGCATATCTATACGGTACTGATGCCGTTGCAATTCTTTTTTTATAACAAGCAAGTCAAAGCTCACATAATGACCGACCCAAATCGTGCTGTTTGCTTTTTCATTATAGTGAAGGTAGGCCTCTATCGCTTCAAGCGAGTTCGGTGCATGTTCGATCGTTTCCATGGAAATACCGGTGAGCTCGGTAATTTCTGGTGGGATGCTACGCTCTGGATTCACATGCATATGGAAGGTTTCTGTTTCTAGGACCCTGTTTCCCTTCACATGGACTGCTCCGATTTCAATGAGCCGATCGTGCCTCCCCACCGCAAAACCTGTCGTTTCGGTGTCGAAAACCGTAAAGGTGATGTCAGAGATCGGCGTATTAAGCGGGGTTTCCGCACGTGCAATAGACTGTCCCGCTGGTAAAACCGGCTTTTTCCAAAACATCGTTCTGATGCACCACCTTTGCTTTATTAGTAGGCAAAATGAGCAGATGAGGGGCGTTGTTTTGGCGTTGTTTTGGCGTTGTTTTGGCGTTTCGCCGATATATTGAGATTTTCGCACATTAAACCCACCCACGGTCACCTGCCCCCCTCGATCCTCGGGGCCTTCACCCTCCTTAATGCATTCCGACTACTTGATTTTGTAGGGACCGAATGGTTTTTAGCGCTAATAATAGCTCTTCTTTATCTTTCGTCCGTAACTGATTGAAATCTACTAAACTACCACTTTGTTCGCCCTTGCGATAGGCTTCCCACCCACGCTCCACTCGAATCCGGAGCACCACTTCATAGGCAAAGCGCAGCTCATCCGCTGTGTTTTCAGAGAATATCTTTTTCTTCACGAGCCACTCTAGTTGCTCTAGCGGACTTCCTCCTCCAACGAGACCCTTTCTCGCACAAAGCAGCTGCAGGCAGTGGTGAAACGGAAAGAGAGCCTGCTTTTTCAAGTCGACTGACTCGCGCTTCATTCGAAATAACGCGCGTATCGGATGGTCAAACGTCGGCACAGGTTGCTCTTTCTCAAGCTCAGCCATCCTAAATAAGAAGATACGAGAACGTTCAAGCTGCTCTGTCACGCTCACGACAAATTGATCGTGCAATGCTTCATCGCCGTACACAAACCGGAACGCCAAAAAGTTATGAGCGAGCAAAATGTTTTCATTTGTCGCTCGGACACCCCAGCTGCGCAATCGCTCTTTCCAAGCCGACAAAGTCCCGCGCCACTGCGACTCACTCGCCATCATGAGGCCTTTGCACCGCTTATAGCCAGCCGCTTCCAAACAGCGAACGATCTCCGCACCCAATGTTTCAAAATAGGCTTCCACCATTGCCAAATCGCCACCATCTGCATACACAAGAAAATGATCTTGATCTGTAAGCATAAATTGCTCCTTCCGACCACCACTTCCCATCATGTACCAAGCGAACGCAACTGGCGGCTGGCCGACCTCTTTTACAGCTAGATCAATCGCATGCCTGACGAAGCGATCATAGAGCTTTGTCATCACTTCAAGAGTATGAACCGTTGGGATTCCGTCTTGAATCAAGTGGCCTAACACATCATAAAAGGCGGGTTTCAACTCATGTAGAGTCTCCACTGTTGATTCTTCCACGGTTTGCAGCAACTCGATTGTTCCTCGGTTTTTCTTCCTCAGCAAATCCGATAATGTCACCATTCCAATAACCCGTCCGCCATCCATCACCGGTAAATGCTTAATGCCATTCATCAGAAAACTCGACATCGCTTCGTAGTAATAGGCGTCGCGGGCAATGATAAAAGGATGTGGTGTCATAATTTCACGCGCGACGGTCCCTGCACCGAGTCCTCTAGCTACGACACGCTGGACTAGATCTTTCTCTGTCACAATGCCAATTAATTGGTCGCTATCATTTAACACAACAACCGAGCTCGTGGAGTGCTCCACCATCTTCCCAGCAATGTCCTGAACATCATCATCCATATCAGCGACAACAACAGGCTCATTCATGACATCATGAATCAGGCGAATAAATGGTTCGCTCTCCCCCCATTTGTTTGCTAGTTGTACTTGCTCAGCTAAAGAGCCGTAAATATCACGTAACCGAATCGTCGCTTGCTGCAGGGCAAAATCTCTCACAATCGGGTCGTCAAAGCGCGCTTTTACAACAGCACTTGGGATATGAAGACAGACTGTTTCACAGACGGCAGCAACTTCAACCTCATAACGCGTTGGATCTTCTGTCTTTCCATCTAAAAAATCAGCTAAGCTTGAAAAGCCAATCATGTCGTCTTGCTCGAGTACCTCCAGGACCTCCTTCTGGTGGTACTTCCCGTGCTCTTGTGCAACAAAAACTTCTGCCACCCCTTGTAGGATAAGCAGAAGTCCTTCTCTTGGTGCCTTTTTGTATAGCACCTTGTCGCCTTTTTGATAGGATCTAAGGGCGCATGCACCCAAGCATTCAGCAAACTCATGATCACTGAGTCCTTTGAAAATGGGGTGCTTTCGAATGCGCTCATGAAATTTATTTTCCAGCGCCCTCATCCATCCATACCTCTCCGTCACGGTACGTCATTTGTTCTGGATAACGGAGGTCAACAACTTCATCTTGAAGTTTTTGCGATGGTGCGGCTGTCATTTTTGAAACAAGAATTGTAACGAGTAAGTTAATCGGAACCCCAATTAAACCAGCCCCTGTATCTTGAATACCAAATAGCGTAATGCCTTCACGTGCTAAGAAGATATATGTCAGTGTAACCGTTAATCCTGTTAACATCCCGGCAATGGCACCTTGTTTGTTACAACGCTTCCACCACACACCAAGAAGCAAGACGGGGAAGAACGTTCCACCAGCAAGACCAAACGCCCATGCCACAATCTGCGTAATAACACCTGGAGGATTTAAGGCTACAATCCCAGCTACGATTGTTGCAAGAACAATTGCCCAACGACCTGCAGCTAAACGCTTTTTATCACTTGCATCTGGTTTTAATAAACGATAGTAAATATCATGAGCAAACGAAGACGAAATTGTAATTAAAAGACCACCGGCTGTTGAAAGCGCGGCTGCCATTGCTCCGGCTGCCACTAACCCGATGACAAACACGCCAATATTGGCAATCTCAGGTGTCGCCATAACAACGATATCATTGGAGATGATAATTTCCTGCCATTGCAAAATGCCATCACCATTCGTATCAGCAAGCTGTAACAAACCTGTGTTAACCCATGTTTCTGTCCATGCTGGTAATTGATCAAGTGGTTGACCTGCAACACGCGTCATTAAAATAAAGCGCGAGAATGCTGCATAAGCAGGAGCTGATAAGTATAAAAGCGCGATGAAAACTAACGCCCACGCACCGCTCCAACGCGCTGCTTTCATTGTTGTTACTGTATAGAAACGAACGATTACGTGAGGAAGAGCAGCTGTACCAACCATTAATGTAAACATAAGGGCAATAAACTGAGATTTATCACTTTCTGCAAATGGAGCAAAATACTCCGAAATCCCGAGCTCACGATCCAGCTCGCCTAGCTGTGTCACGATGTTTCCATACGTTAGCCATGGCAACGGATTGTTTGTTACCTGAAGTGACATGAAGACAATTGGAATAATATAGGCGATAATTAAGATCATGTACTGAGCAACCTGCGTCCACGTGATCCCTTTCATCCCACCAAGTGTCGCGTAAATTGCAATAACAACAACCCCGATCATGGTACCGTACATCGCCGGAATGTTAAGGATGCGTCCAATTACCACCCCGGAGCCTGCAAGCTGACCAATAATGTACGTAAAACTAATGATAATCGTTGCAATCGCCGCAATCAGTCGTGCAGCGTTACTATCAAAGCGGTCACCGATAAATTCAGGAACCGTGTAACGTCCATATTTTCTAAGCTGTGGTGCTAGTAAGAATGTTAGGAATAAGTACCCTCCAGTCCAACCCATTATGTAGGCTAAACCATCATACCCAAGAATCATGACTGTCCCAGCCATACCAATAAAAGAGGCTGCACTCATCCAGTCTCCACCGATTGCCATCCCGTTCCAGAAAGGTGGAACACCGCGGCTTGCTACGTAAAAGTCAGAGGTTGCTCGTGCTCTGTTGTAGACAGAGATCCCAATATAAAGTCCAAATGTAGCCAAAATGAGTAGTAATGACACAATTGTTTGCTGATCCATTTATTTATTCCCCCCTGCAGGTTCTCTTTTTTCCGGACAAAACCTAGTGATCTAACACCTTACCAGAGCTAACTCGCGTATTATGTTCCTCGTCAATCCCAAATTTCTTATCAATTTGATCACTTATGATAGCGTTTCCAAAAAGCAAGATAACGAATGTGACCACAGCTCCTTGTGCCCCCATATAATAATGGGCTGGCATTCCCATAATCGTAAATGTAGCGAAGTTTTCAGCAAAAGCCACCACACCAAACGAAACAAGTCCACCGATGATTAAGCAAATGACGACAAGCCACGTACGCGCATAAAAATAAGAGTCCGCTACTTTTTTGTCAATTTTCTTCACAACTCATTCCTCCTCTTTTTTGATAAAATTTTCAATAAGCATAACAAGTTAAGCTACTTCATCCCTCCTTTACAGAGTAAACTAGCTTGTTATATTGCTCTTAGATGTCGTTGGATTTTATGACAGGACTTACAGCGTCTGAGAGGTTTTTGCTTTTTTGAAATGTACATGTTGATGATGGTTACTATCGGCACAAAAAGAAAGAAAATCGGATGAATCATGAAGGATAACAGTAGAGCAACCATCCACGGAAGCACACTTAGGATTAGGACATACCTTGAGTTAGGCATATCGATTAGTTCACCCCGTTTACACCGGGCACATACTGAATGGTCGGTCTGAATTAGACGTAGATGTCTCCTAGTATTCTTTTTCACATTACCTCAACCCCATAATAAATCGTATGGTTTCAAAGAAGCCTAGTGGTACCATGGCAATTTGAACAATCAAGTAGATGAAGATAGATACAAAGGGGACAGACAACAATAATGGCTTTTTTAAGCGAAAGGTAAAAATAATTGATAACAGCAAAATAATTAAGAAGACATACAACATTTTGATCCCTCCAATACTCATTTTTGTAAGCGTTATCATTATTGTTCTTTAAAAAAGTGAGCTGTTACAGTGAAATGACAAAACCAACTCACTGTTCTATATCACATTATTTCAAAATTTCAGACTAATGTCAAATGTTTCTGTACGACAAAAAAACACAAACTGACTTTTTTTTCATCAGTCAGTTTGTGTATGGCTTCGTTTAGCCGATTTCGCTTTGTTCTTCCTCGTCTTCACCTTCGTCATTGTTCTCTTCAGGTGCTACTTCGTCTTCGTCTGCCGTGCCGTCTTCTTTGCCATCTTCTTCTTCAGCTGGCTTTTCTTCTTCTTCTTTTTCTTGTTCATCCGCCACGTCTCTTACCGAGTCAATGGGTTGTTGGAACACATCATTTGGATTAACAGCTACGCCATCATAACGAATTTCAAAGTGTACGTGGATTCCTGCATCAGCGTTGTAGCTATTGCGCCCTGCACGTCCAAGAATCTCACCTTGTTCAAGTGTTGCGCCTTCTTCTACTTCAACATTTTCAAGACTGTGATAGTGTGTTACAACACCATCTTCGTGAGAAATTTCAACGACATACCCTAGCAATGAATCTTTCTCTGCTTTCACAACTGTTCCACTTAGGGCAGCAGCTACTTCAAAGCTTTCACCATCTACATGAGCGAAGTCCATTCCTTTATTCGGGAAATACGTATTATTGTAGTATACAAGAGCTTCTTGCTGTTCTTCAGGTGAACCATTCACATCATAGAAATACCCAACCACAGTGACTTCTTCTTCATCAATAACAGGCATTTTTACCACTTCAGATGAAGCTGTAACAGCTACAGCATCTTCACCATATGGATCCATATCTCCCGTATAGCTTGGATCTGTCACTTCAACACTATCTTCTGGTGCTGCTGACTCATCTCCACCTTGCATAACAAATACGGCACTTAAAACACCAGCTGCAGCGACTAAGTATACTGCAGGTAAAACCCAGCGCTTACGTAATAAACTTTTTACATTTAATTTTTCTTCAGATTTAGAAGAGCGATTGTTTTCTTCTTCTCTCATTTTCCATCACCTCAGCAATCATTCTGAACAGATTGCTAGAAATGTATACATCACGTAAAAACTTTTTTTAAATTAGTTTTCGACAAATGGGGTTTTTTTATGCATTTTATTAAAAAAAGGTGTGGATTGGCTTAGTGGTACGTGTTCGCTCCACCTGAGCTCCAGTCACTCGAGGTAAGTGTTCTCCTCTTGTTCGTTTCATTGCGCTTCAGTCACTGGGGTAAGTGTTCTCCTCTTGTTCGTTCCATTGCGCTTCAGTCACTCGCTTTCCGCGGGGAGGTGCCGAGCCGGTCCAATCTCTATAAAAAGCCTGGTATGAGTGTTTCTCATACCAGGCTTGGCTTACAACGTGGAGCCATTCCGGCTTCCCTTGTGTCAATTATAAGAGCTAAGAATCTATCTCTCATTCATTATTCAGCTTTTGCTAACATTTCTGATACGAATGGTTCTACGGGCTGGATTTCTACTCCTTTGTAATAGTGATGGATGATGTCGGTATAATTGCTGCCTTCCTTTGCCATGCCATCTGCTCCAAATTGACTCATCCCAACACCATGGCCCCATCCTCTTGTTTGAATCGTAATTTGCTCGCCTTGGCGCTGCCACTGAAAGTCAGATGAATCCAATGCTAGTTTTTCCCTTACGACACGGCCAGTTAGTTCTTTGCCATTTATTATCACTTTTGCTACACGGCCACCTTCTGTTCGCTCTAAAATGGTCCCTACTGATCCATCTTCAGGAAGGGTCACGCCTAGCTTTTCTTGAAACTCGCTAACCGTCACGCTTGTTTCTGAGGTAAATCGTGGCGACACCTGATCCCACGGGCTTTCTACACTGCGTAAATAGGGGATTTCATCTCCCCAATAGTCTTCCGAGTTTTCTGTATAGCCATTGCTCGTTGAAAAGAATGACGCATCTATTGGCTCGCCTTCATACGTTAATACTTGCCCCTGAGTTGAAAGAACAGCCTCTTGGATGCGCGCCATATTTTGCTCATAGTCACTGCCCCAAAGCTCTCTTAATTCTTCTTCATTTTTATACACTTGATGGTCGGTCGTATCCGTTACCATCGCGCCTTCTGGAAGTTTTTCCTTATTAGGTTGTAAAATATGTCGCACCACATACGTTCTAGCTGTTAACGCCTGTGCTTTGAGAGCCTCAATTTCAAAATTGGCGTGCATTTCAGATGCTACAACCCCCATCACATATCTTTCTAACGGAGTATCCTCTAATTGTTCACTTCCCGTTCTAAAAACGCTGACTGCAACATCATCTTCTGGATTGTAAGAGAATTGCTCTTCTGCCTCTTCTAAGGTAATGGTCCGAGTAACGGTTGTCGTGCTATCTGCAGGATCTGAGAGAAATACTACTAATACGGCTGGAATAATGAGCACAACTGTGCATAAAATAGTGGCTACTACGAGAAGTCGTTTCATGTTTGATCCTCCATTTACTAATCTGTCTAAAAAAGTATATGAAAGCTTGCCAGGAAATAGAACTCACATGCGATATGTAAAAATAAGAGATTTTGCAACAAAATCCAAAAAAAGAAGATACAAACCACATTAGATTTGTACCTTCTCACGATCCATATTAGATATTAGATTGATTTAATTTGAAGTGGAGCGGGAGCCTCTAGATTTTCGATTTCTTCTTCTAGCTCTTCCTCTACTCGCTCAACATCTGCACCTAGGGCTTGAAGCTTCCCAGCTAAGTTCACATAGCCGCGGTCGATGTGTTTTAATTCCATGACGCGTGTGACACCTTCTGCGATAAGACCAGCAATGATCAAAGCAGCTCCTGCACGTAAGTCTGTAGCAGATACTTCTGCTCCTTGCAGATTGTTTGGACCCGTTATAATGGCTGAACGGCCTTCAATTTTAATGTTTGAGTTCATACGGCGGAATTCTTCAACATGCATGAAACGATTTTCAAAAACGGTTTCTGTTATGACACCTGTTCCATGAGCTGCAAGGAGTAAGGCCATCATTTGAGCTTGCATGTCAGTTGGGAATCCAGGATGCGGCATCGTTTTGAAGTCAACTGGCTTTAGTTTTTCTGGGCCAATCACACGCAATCCATTTTCCTCTTCAATGATTTTCACGCCCATTTCACCCATTTTTGCAATTAGTGGACGTAAGTGTTCCGAAAGGGCTCCTTCAACTAAAACATTTCCTTTTGTGATCGCTGCTGCTACCATGAATGTTCCAGCTTCGATTCGATCAGGAATCACCGTGTGCTCTGCACCTACTAATTCGTCAACACCTTCAATGCGGATTTCGCCCGTACCAGCACCACGAACTTTCGCGCCCATGGCGTTCAAGTAATTCGCAACACAAACAATTTCAGGTTCTTCTGCAGCATTTTCAATAATTGTCGTTCCTTTTGCCATCGAAGCCGCCATCATAATGTTTTCTGTTGCACCTACACTTGGAAAGTCTAGATAAATTTTTGCACCTTGCAGACGTCCGTCAATGCGGGCTTCAATAAATCCATTTCCGATCTCAACTGTTGCCCCCATTGCTTCAAAACCTTTTAAGTGTTGGTCAATCGGACGTGATCCAATTGCACAACCACCAGGTAGAGCAATTCTTGCTTTTCCTACACGCGCAAGAAGAGGTCCCATGACAAGGAAAGAAGCTCGCATTTTACGTACATATTCAAATGGCGCCTCTGTCTTTAATGGTTTTTCAGCATTTACCGTAAATTTTCCATCAACATATTTCACATCAATATTTAAATTACTTAATACCTCTTTCATCGTGTATACATCTGCCAATTGTGGCACATCATATATGTGGCTTGTGCCGCGGCCTGCTAGTATTGATGCAGCAATTACAGGCAAGACTGCGTTTTTAGCGCCTTCTACCTTTACAGTGCCGCGTAGCTGATTGCCACCCCGGACAATAATTTTTTCCAACGTATTCCCCTCCGCGTCTAAATTATAGTCTCTTCTCTATCATCAATATTCATCCGTAATAATAGGCGTTCCTATTGTCAACGTTGTCCTTGCGCCCAATCCTTGATTGAAGTCTCATTTTGCAACTTGGACATTCATAATTTTTTGCATTTTTTTCGTATGGTGTCCATTTTGAATGATACGCGGAAAAGGAGAACCAACTGATATCCGTCAGTGAGCTTACCGTTTCAGCTTAAAATTCTAAGATCCCATTTTTCTATCTTGTCTTTATTGGGTGAATCTGCTTGAACACTCCAACACTAGATATAGTCGCAAACCCAGTTCCTACATTAATATTGCATACTATATTAGATTCAAGTACAGATCCATTCGTTCCATGTACCGTATAAATGCCTAGGTACGTCGTTTTTTTCTTGGGGTAAAGCGGTTAGAAAACTTGATCCGAAATCTTATCGCTTGGATTTTATGTAAAGTGAGCAGTTCTACTTAAGTCCCACCTATATCATCAATCATATTCTCTGTTCGTTCTAGAGCTTGACATCCATCGAAAATTTCGACGCCACTTTGAATGCTCCATACTTATAACGATTAGACGTGCTCTAAAGTTTCAAAAAATGAATTGAAACCCAGTGAATGTTTGCTGATATGACAGAACGTGTTCTTTTTGCCCGCTGAACATGTTAATACCCCTAAACAAATTGATTCAAACCAATTACAACAACCGTGAAACCTTCCCCCACGCTTGTTCTCCTCCCCAAGAAAACGTTTATTACTATCATTTTTTCCTGAAGAGGACTCTGCATACATGGAAGTTGTAGTCAAACTTGAAAGTGCTTACTCCCACAAATACTTGAGCATTTGCGAAGAATAAAGGTAATCAAGAAAGAACTGACTAACCAATTGAGCAATGGCAATCGTCACGATTATCGTAAGGACTTTTGCCTTCGGACCCTTTGGTTCTCTTACAAAAAGATCAAATCGAAAAGATTGTAATGCCCACCATGTAACGCCAATGAAAAACACATTGACCACAATATGTATGACCGCTTGCTGTCCCAATCCATCAAACATCGTCATCATTACTCCCTTATTCATGATCAAAAAATGGCGAAGCTCCCTTTGTATTAGCATCTTTACAAATTTCAGCCCATTTTCCATCATAACTGATTCATTGTAAAAAATCCACACGATTTTTCTAGTTGTTCGGACCTATTTTAGTTCCAATAAAAAAAGGACGATCTTCCCTTTTTTTATTGGAACTAAGCAATGAGCGCAGCCGCCGTTATGTTTTGAGCTTTTT
>NZ_JRJU01000032.1 GCF_000787375.1 Halalkalibacter okhensis
TAAATAATGAATGATTAAATGAGGTTGTTTCAAAACAAAGCTTCTCCCCAGATCACTGGAGTGATTTGGGGAGATCTTATGAAACAACCTTATTTTTTTGGTCATACTAATAGGAGGTTATGCTTCTATTGCATTTTCACTTATAATGAGCGTGTAACTCATTATACATAGGGAGGATTCAAATGAAAAAGTACTTATTCTTAGCTTGCTCCGCTTACTTGTTCCTCTTCCTTACGGCATGCACAGCAGCCCAGGAAGAAGAGCAAGCAGGTAATGCTGAACCTGAGGGTGAAACTCAACAAGAAGAAGGAGATGGGCTCTATCCATACACACTTGATCCAAAAGAAAATCCGGTTGTAACGATTACAATGGAAAGTGGCGAAGAGATTGTCGCCCAATTGTATCCCGATATCGCGCCAAATACAGTGGTGAACTTTGTTTCTTTAGTGGAAGAGGGTTTCTATGATGGATTGATTTTTCATCGAGTGATTCCTGGTTTTATGATTCAAGGTGGCGACCCGAAAGGTGATGGCTCAGGTGGTCCGGATTATACGATTGCGGGAGAATTTATGGCAAATGGCTTTGAAAATCCGCTTCAACATGAGCGCGGCGTTCTGTCGATGGCAAGAACGAGTGACCCGAACTCAGCCGGTTCTCAATTTTTCATTATGGTTGATGCGTCCGCTCAATTGGACGAGCAGTATGCTGCTTTTGGAAAGGTCATAGAAGGGATGGAGACGGTTGATGCCATCGTTACGCAAGAACGTGACGCCAGAGATAAGCCATTTGAGGAGCAACGAATGGAAACTGTAACGGTTGATACGAAAGGCTATGAATACCCAGAGCCTGTAGTGAAGTAAAATAACAAAACGAGTACAACTTCTTACATTAAGTTTGTACTCGTTTTTTTGTAGGTACTTAAAGCACGGGTCTTTTGTATGATTATGAATGAGTGATTGCGATAATCTACCAATATTGCTAAACTAAAATCATATTATTTGTATGTTTATGCTGTTGGATATATTTTTACTATGAATCTAGTATTTATTGGTTTTTAACAATGGATCTTTCAGTGACACCACACCTTAGGATTTCTTACAATCATGTTTAAGTTTGATTCAAGGAGGTGATTACATATGAATAAGAAGAAGCTAATGATTAATCTTGCATACCTTGCAGCTTTTGCTGGTGTGATTGTTCCTTTAGGGTTCCACTTAGTATAAATTATTTTTGAAGGAGAGGCGTACAAGTCTTCTCCTTTTACTATTATAGTAGAGAGTTGAAAACGAATGAATAATAAGAGAAAGTTTCATCAAAAAGCGAATATGTATGTCATCATCGTATCCATTCTTGGGACCGCTCTCTTTGCTTTATTTGCAGATATGACGTTTGAGGCTTACTCGCCTAGATTATGGATGTTAATTGCTTGTTTAGTAACCGTCCTCGTTTTATGCAGGCATTATACGATCCTTCTTCCACCAAAGGGAAATGCCCTATCAATGGATTCAGCAATTTATTTAGCATGTACATTTGTGTTTGGTCTTGATTTTACATTAATGATTCTTTTTATAAGTAGCATCATTGGTGCTCTTTACCAAGTGAAAATTAAATGGTGGAAGCATCTTTTTAACTTTGCTACATTTTCAATTATGATTGTTGCAGCTTATGCCACTTTTATCTTATTAGGTGGGCAAGTTGGGGTCATTAGTCCAGCATTAATGCCTAGCTATCTTGTCACGCTAGCTGTCTATATGCTGCTAAACATCTTTTGTATAGGAATGTATTTCTATCTACTTGATGCAGACAGTTTTTTAGCGATGGTCAAGGGATTAATAAAGGAAGCGTTCTCCAGTTATATTAGCATTCTTATTTTGTCACTATTACTTGGGATATTGCTCATACATCAGCCGTTTTATGGGCTCTTTTTATTCACTTGTTTAATATTAGTTCTTTCCTTTGCATTCAAAATGCACTTTAAATTGTACGAAGAAGCATCAAAGAAAGCAAATGTTGATCACCTGACCGGTCTTTATAATCATGGCTATTTCAAAGAGCTTTTAGAAGAGCTTGTTAAAGAGAAAAAGGATGAGAACGTAAGCTTGGCGATGATCGACCTTGATGATTTTAAGAAATACAATGATTATTTTGGACACTTACAAGGCGATGAATTACTGAAGGGCTTTGGCTTGTTATTAAAAGAAGGCTGCAGTAGTCAAGGTAATTTCACTCTTGCGCGCTACGGTGGAGAAGAGTTTATCATTTTAATGCCTAATACGACTCAAAAAGACGCTTTCCACTTTTTAGATGGCTTGCGTAAGAAGATGAATGATACGTATTTCAAAGGGGTCGAAATTTTGCCACATGGGTGCTTATCGTTTTCTGCGGGAATTATTCATCAGGAAGGGATTATATATAATTCCGCAGAGTTAATAGGCAAAGCGGATCAGGCGCTGTATTATGCGAAGGCGCAAGGAAAGAACAGTGTTCACTTATTCGATGAAAAAGATGTTATTCAAAAGAACCTTGATGAAGAAAAAGAAATTGAATTGCTCGAGCAACAAGTTCGAATCTTTCTCTCAAAAGATATCTATACATACAAACATAGTAAGCGAGTCTATGCGTATGCCATTCGGTTTGCTAATATTTTAAAGTTAAATGATTACGAGAAGAAAACTCTAGTCATGGGTGCCTTAATTCATGATATCGGAAAGCTAGAAATTCCAAGAGATGTCATTAATAAAACAGGAAAATTAGAACCGCACGAATGGGAGATGATGAAAAAGCACGTAATCTGGGGCAAGGAAATTATATCAACAAATAAGGAACTCCTTGATTTAGTTCCATTGGTAGAACTGCATCATGAGCGCTATGATGGCAAAGGGTATCCATATGGTTTAAAAGGAGAAAGTATCCCGAAATTAGCACGAATCCTTTGTATTATCGATTCATTTGATGCTATGACAACCGAACGTCCATATCAGGCTACAAAAACGTTTGAAGAGGCCATTATGGAGCTGGAGCAGTGTGCTGGTAAGCAATTCGATCCAGAGTTTGTCCCGGTGTTTATTGAGATGATACGTGAGGAAGAGACAATGGAGTAGGGGAGGGGCATTAGATTAAAATAACGCTCGTACAAATAGGCATGAAAAAAGGGAATCTGGACCTTTTTTCATGCCTATTTTTGTATGTGTGGGAGGAAGTGTTCTCAATATGTTCGTTCCATTACGCTTCAGTCATTCGCTTTCCGCGGGGAGGTCTCGCCCCTACCTCTACATCCCGCAGGAGTCGAGTGACTTCCGCTCCATTTCACTACGAGGAAAAACGTTTCTTCACAGCAATAATCTTTACGAAAATAGCCTTTGTTAAAGAGGGTAGGGGAGAGTTGGAGGAATATGAACAACTACTAAAATCTCCCATTTTTATCGGTGTATACAAATTTGTATACAAGTAAACAAAATGTATACATGATGTGTACAAAAATGTAAACATGTATACAAAGTTGTATACATCCCTAAAGTACGCAATGTGTACAGTTTTGTATACATGTATACGAAAATGTACACATGTATACAAAAATGAATACAACTTAAGTATTATTGACGAATCTAGTACTCTACTATACTCTTATATATGTTGGAAAAAGTTTTAAAATCCTGAAACGAAAGGAAATGATTTGAATGAGTAAAACAAGAATTGCTGCAGTTGACGTAGGTAACGATTCTCTTAAAGCGTTATTTGGAAAAGCAGATTTTGAATTAAATGTCCCGAATGTTATTGCGAGAGATACAGAAGACCGTCCAGTTATTGGAATAGAAGATTTAAATGAGAAGGATCCTCTAGATGGAATACATATTCGCGTTCACTCCCCTGCCCTTCTAGAGAACAATGCGATTTATCGTGTTGGGAACTTAGCAACAAAGAGCAACAATCCGAATGAGCTTGATCCGGGCAGCAGTAAGTCGGAGGAAGATCAAACGTTAGTGATGCTTTTTGCTTCATTGGCTTTAGATGCTGTAAGAGAAGAAAATGCAAACCTATTTAAAAAGACAAACAATGTCATTGATGCTAACTACACGTTAGGAACAGGATTGCCTCTTCGTGAAGTAAAAGAAGGCAAAGATGTTGGTTACCGCTCGCAGCTGTTAAGCTCGGTGCACCAAGTAGAATTCCTCGTTACACCGAAGTACCAAGGAATCAAAGTTAATATTAAATTTGATGAAGTGAAGGTATATCCGGAAGGGTTTGCTGCTTACATCAACCTAGTTATGGATAATAACTTAAACATTATTAATAGAGACTTAGTAGATAAAAGCATTCTAATTCAAGACATTGGTGGCTTATCTACGGATATTGCTGTTATTAAAAATCGAAATGTTGATGATGATAAGGCACAGGGCTTTAATCTTGGAGTAGCTGAATCACTAGAGCAAATTAGAGAAGAAATTCGCTCAAAGCACGGCGTCGAGCTAGATAGCCGTCGTGATGTAGTTGATATTATTACAAAGAAGCATGATCGCAATCATATTATGGTACGCGGAAGTCGGACAAGCGTTCATGATATTACGGATCGTATTTTAATGGAACTTGCGAAGAAGCAATATCGTCACTTACGTAATGTATGGTCGAAGAACTCTCAAACAGAGATTTGCTACTTTGTCGGTGGCGGTGCCATGGTCTTAAAAGATTATTTAAAAACATTAAACAACAGCTTAGATGGCTTCAATATCGGTTTCTTTGAAGATGAGAAAGAAAGCATCTGGATGATGGCAAATGCCTATTACAAGTTGATTTCAGCTTTTGAAAAAGCAAACAATCCTGATCCAAAAGACAAAGAAAAAGATAAAAAAGCTGTAAAAAACTAATAAGGTGATTCTATGAGTACAAAGGGGACGACTGGAATCCAGAGGGGTCAGGCAATTACATTCCGTCTCCCTTCTGATACACCAGATCACTTACTTAAACAGCTCCAAAAATTAAAAGAGACAGAGAAACGCAACTTTTCAAGTAAGATTGCTGAATATGCCCTAGATGGTGTAAGTAACTCCTTGGCAAAGGAGCGGGAAACCGTTACGATCCCATTACCGAAGGCATTGAGCAAAGAGCAGCGAGACTGGCTGCGCCACTCGCATTCTGAAGCACTACTAGGAGCGATTGTGTTCCAGCTCTTAGCTGATCCTGTTCGAGCGACTTCCGTATTGGCTTCTCTTAATAGCAATGCCTTTGATATTGATGAGGCGCTTTATTTGCAGGAGAGTGAAAGATTTGCTGAGGTTACTCAAAAGGTACCCGATCTTCCAACAGAACCGCTAGACGAATCGATGGACGTGCCACTGCATGACGATGCAGGGCATGACCTAGAAGATGATCTAGGTGACTTTGATTGGAGTAAGGCACTGCAAGAGCATGCCGCAGCAAAAGAGGAAGCAGAGCCAGAGAAAGAAGAGAGCGCTGAAGATTTACTCGGTGGATTTCTTGCGAAGATGAATAAATAAAAGTGAGAAGAACGAGTATCGTTTAATTGTGTAAGTAGAATGTAGATTATAGTGTTTCTAACAAAATTATGTTTGTTCTCCGAAATGAATGATCTGATTTGTGACGTTTCAGTAAGGAAAAAGAGACTGTGTGCTATACTATGATAAAAAGTGCGGAGTTGATTGAAATGGAAGAAGCCTTGAAACAGATCCTAAACGAAATTAAAGGGATAAAGAAGGATATATCCAATTTAAAAGAAGGTCAAGATCGTATTGAAACAAAAGTAGATAGTCTATCATCTGAACTTCGAAGTAATTTTAAATATATAAACGACAAATTAGACGAGCATTATCATGTTTTTGAGTTGTATCTGATGAGATAAAAGGTCTGAAAGTTGATAGTGAATATTTAAGTTCAAAAACGGGCAGACACGATACAGAAATTAATAAACTTATGAATAAACTTAGAGGTTAGAATTAAAAAAGAGCTGCGATTTTAAGGTGAAATCAGCAGCTCTTTTTGATACCAATCTAATATATTATGTATTTTGTGGCTGGAGTACTCAAGTGACTCTTGAATATTTAATAACTACTCAGCAAACAGATGGCTTCCAATCGAAAACTTCGGTGTCGTCCAGTTAAAAATCCACTCAGACGTTGCGATAGTAGGATTGTAATAATATGTCGCTCCCTCAGAAGGGTCCCATCCATTCCATGCATCTCTCACGGCTTTATATGAAGTAGACGTTGGAGTGAGGTTGTATTGGCCGTCATGAACGGCTGTAAATGCGTTAGTTTGATAGATCACGCCTTCAACGGAAGATGGGAAATCTGGTGAGTTCAGTCGATTTTTGACAACCGCTGCTACGGCTACTTGTCCCTTATAAGGTTCTCCACGAGCCTCTCCGTGTACAATTCTAGCAATCTTTTCAACCTCTTTTAGTTGATGAATGGTTTGAGGTCCTGCAACGCCATCAGCAAGCAAATTAAATTCCTGCTGCATTTGGCGAACAGCTGCCTCAGTCAGCTCCCCATAATATCCAGTTGCATTACTATGTAAATATTCTAATGCGATTAACTTTTCTTGTAATTCGACAACGGCTTCTCCACGATCTTCTTTTTTCAAAAGCAGTTCATTTGCTTTTAACTCTTTAGGTAAAAGAGTCATGAAAACGAAGAAAACTGGAAGAAGCAGAATGATTTTTTTGTTCATCATATATCCCTCCCTATTCTATATTTTATACAAATGTTTAGATTTTCCTACCTTTATTTTTGAATTGATCGTTTAGTAGGAGATGAAAGCGGTACATTCGATAGAGGTTTTTTTTGATAGAATAAAAGAAAAAGATAGTAGGTGGAGTGAGTTGAGGCGAACAGCAATTATAACAGGTTCATCAAGTGGATTTGGGCTTGTGACAACATTAGAGCTTGCTAAGCGCGGATTTACCGTACTTGCAACGATGCGGAATGTCGAAAAAGCAGTCGCATTTAACTCGTTAACAGATGATGAGGACATCCTGCGGCGGATTGAGCCATTTCCTCTTGATGTCACAGAGGAAGATTCGGTTGCGCGTTTTTTGAAAAAGGTGCAATCAATGGAAAGAGTGGATGTTCTTATAAACAATGCAGGGTTTGCGATAGGGGGATTTGCTGAGGAAGTCGGGCTAGGCGATTACCGTAGGCAGTTTGAGACGAATGTATTTGGAGTCATGGCCGTAACACAGGCGGTACTTCCTGTGATGCGTAAGCAAAAGGCTGGAACGATCATTAATATAAGCAGTGTAAGTGGACGAATTGGATTTCCGGGTCTCTCTCCTTATGTTTCGTCAAAACATGCGTTAGAGGGTTATTCAGAGAGTCTTCGTTTAGAGTGCGCGCCGTTTGGCATCCAGGTTGCATTAGTTGAGCCGGGGTCTTATCGCACAAACATTTGGTCATCAGGTATGGAGGTGTCAAAGCATTCAATGGCTGAAGGGTCACCGTATTCTGATTACATGAATGGCATGACGAGTAAGCTGGAATCTAGTAAGAAAAAGCACGGCGAGCCACTGGAGGTAGCTGAGCTAATTTGCAATTTAGCAGAACGAGAAACCATCACAAAGCTCAGGTATCCCATCGGAAAAGGACTGAAGCTAACGTTGGTGCTAAAGCAGTTGATGCCGTGGTCATGGTGGGAGAAGATTGTGTTGAGGCAGATTTTGAAGAAATGAAGAAGGCTGAATGATGGTTGGACAGCAAATCGGCTAGATTGGATTGAATAAGGTGCAGTTTGGATTGAATCTGGCGTAGTTTGGACAGCATATGATGCAAACTCGACAGAACCAAGAAAAAAGGCTGGACGCATGCAACAAAAATAAGCGAATCCCTGCAAAGTAGGAGTGAACAATGGCATGCTTCTCATAAACGTGGACGTATACACAGAAACAAGTATCATAAAACAAGGGTATATTCAAATAAACGGTACAAAAATAGGAGCGATCGGAGCTGTAAGTGACTTAGATTTATCCACCTATCATGACAAAGTATTAGATGGTGCAGGACTAAAGGCGATCCCTGGTTTCATAGATGGTCACATTCACGGGGCAAATGGAGCTGATGTGATGGACGCCACGCCTGAAGCGTTAGCAACAATGGCTCAAGCGCTCCCGAGAGAGGGAACGACAAGCTTCTTAGCGACAACCATTACGCAATCGGAAGAAAACATCGATCAAGCTTTAATCAATGTGAATCAGTTTCAAGACAGCCCAAAAGGTGCCGAGCTGTTAGGTGTGCATTTAGAAGGACCTTTTATTGAAAAAAACAAAGCCGGCGCACAGCCGAAAGAGCATGTGAAAAAGCCCTCCATTGAGTTATTTTCAAAATGGCAAGAGCTTTCAGGCAATCAGATCAAGACGGTCACGCTGGCCCCGGAAAAAGACGATGGCTATGCCCTAATCACTTATTTACTTAATCAAGGGATCAATGTATCTGTCGCGCATACAGATGCGGGTATAGGCGTGATGAAAGACGTAGTTCGATTAGGTGTGAACCAAGTCACGCATTTGTGTAACGCAATGACGGGCGTTCACCACCGCGATATCGGAGTAGTCGGTGCCGCTTTATTACTAGAGGAACTCAAAGGAGAAGTAATTATAGATGGCATTCACGTTTCCCCGGAAATGGTTCAGCTTATTTATAAAAACATGGGGGCTAGTCGACTCATGCTCATTACGGATTCGATTCGGGCAAAGGGGCTTGCACCGGGTACATATGATCTTGGCGGACAAGAAGTTGCAGTTGATGATTATAAGGCCACTTTGCCAGATGGAACGCTGGCGGGAAGTGTATTAAAAATGATCGATGGGGTCAAAAATCTCTGTACGTTTACAGATGCAACACTTCAAGACTGCATTTATATGGCAAGTATGAACCCAGCTAAACAACTTAAAGTGGATGACCGAAAAGGTAGTCTAACGGTGGGGAAGGATGCGGATCTATTGCTTGTTGATGGAGAGCTGAACATTGCACATACATTTTGTAGGGGGGAGATGGCGTATTGTAGGGGGGGAGAGTTTGCGTGATTGATAGAAATGATGAGGTGTCGCTAATTAAAAGGAGGTTGGTCATATGAAAGCCATTCAAGTTACTCAATTTGGTGGACCTGATAAATTAGTTTATACAGACGTTGAGGATGTAGTAGCAGGAAAGGGAGAGGTGTGTGTTCGTTTATATGCAGCTGGTGTCAATCCGAGTGATACATACACACTAACAGGTACATATGCATTTTCTAAGCCTCAGTTGCCATATACCCCGGGCTTAGATGGTGCAGGGATTGTGGAGGCGATTGGAGAAGGAGTCGCAAATGTTGCTGTTGGTGATCGTGTATTTATCGCGTCCTTAATGGGGAGAAAAAGCACAGGGACCTTTGCACAAAAAATAGTATGTGATGCAACGGTGGTTCATTTATTGCCAGACCATGTATCTTTTGATCAAGGTGCAGCATTAGGGGTACCTGCAATGACTGCATATCGAGCTCTATTTCAACGTGCAGGCCTGAAGCCTGGTCAAACTGTATTCATTCATGGAGCCAGTGGTGGAGTTGGATTACAGGCTGTGCAAATGGCGAAATCTCACGGTGCTAAAGTAATTGGAACAGCCAGTAAGCCAGAAGGTAAAAAAATGGTTCAAGAAGCTGGTGCAGATGTTGTGATGAATCATGTAACAGAAACCACACTGGAAGAGGTGTTAGCCTTAACAGATGGCCATGGACCTGATGTCATTATTGAGTTTTTGGCAAATGTTAATTTAGAGACAGATTTAAAGCTGATTGCACCATTTGGTAAAATTGTAATCGTTGGAAATCGTGGTTCAATAGAAATAAATCCACGTCTTGCTATGCAAAAGGAATGTGATATTTTAGCCACCGCTTTATGGAACGCCCCAAAAGAAGAATATGAACAAAGTATTCATGGTGTCATTGGGATGCTAAAAAGTGGTGCACTTCATCCGGTTATAGGGACAACTCTTCCACTTCAGGAAGCATCGCAGGGCTTTGACCTGCTAGCCGAAGGTACAGGCCATGGGAAACTAGTTTTGAAAATTGACTAGTATTTAAAAAGCCAAAGAAATGAATTCGATAAGGCTTATGAAGGATAAAATCAATAAGAAAACCTACTCCATAAGCCTTCATCTATCAACCTGTAAGTCTTACCAACATAAAAACGCAATGGATTTCCCTTCAAATCCATTGCGTTCTCACCCTGAAAAACATTTATGAACTGGTAGATTAACTATTTAATCCACTCTTCGAATAATCACTTCATTAGCTGAATCGAGGTTGCGGTCGACCGCATCTAGGATGTTCTGTCTCATACGGTAAGCGCCTTCTTGTGTACCATCAACAATCACGCGGTATAGGTCACCATTTCCATTGCCGCCTCCATTAGAACCGCCTCCGCCTGAATTTGACCTTCTTGTAAGGTTAAAAGCACGTGCTATGCCATTCACATGACCACGAGCAACTCTTTCAAGCCAATTCGGATCTCGTAGTTTGGCTGCATCTTGAGCATTATCGATGAAACCGTTCTCTGTCAAAATAGCTGACATCCTTGTCTCGCGTAGGACGTGGAAATTAGCTTTCTTTTTGCCGCGATTGACAAGGTCATTAACCTTTGTAATCTCCTCATGCATAATGTCGCGGTACCTTGCAGTCTGTGATGAATCGGACAAGCTATTGTGAATAAAATCTTCATAACCTCTTGCAGAGCCATTAAAAGCGTTGACGTGTATCGATACGAAATAGTCTGCTCCCCAAGAGTTTGCGTCGCTTGTTCTCTGGGCTAAAGTAACACTTCTGTCTGTTGTTCGGCTCATTCGAATTTCTACACCTTCGTACTCGTTTCTCAACATATCACGAATACGCAGGCCGATGTCTAATACAATATCTTTTTCGTGCATTCCATTTGCGCTAGCACCACTATCTGAGCCACCATGACCAGGGTCTAAATATATTTTGACCATGAAATATCACCTCCTACATAAGAATGATATTCAATGGACCGACTACCGGAAACGGCTTGTCACATGGTGATGTACTAGGCAAATTACTTATTTTTAGAAAATAAGGTCAGACCCCAAACAAAGACCTAAACATAATCCGCTAAAAATAAGAACAGCAAAAAGTCCCTCAGGCAGCTGGCAATGGAGGAACTTTGGATAGGGATGATGAAATTGGACAGTTATTATACTAAATAAATCGCTGCCGTTAAGCAGTGACAAGAATTTGAAAAAGAAGAGTTTCCTTGAAAAAAAGCGATCCATTTTAAACATTTGTCAAAGAAATAGCCCTTTTTATCAATATAGCTAAGGAATACATATGTCTTATTGAACAAAATATTCATGGAGCACACTCCCTTTTTTTTCGGTAGTGTGCTTCACAATATGGTAATTATGCATAAAAAACACATATTTATTTTGAGCATTGCAAGGGGGCAACTCCGTCTAGGTATCAAGGAAACCACTGAAAACGTCCTTTTTGAGCAAATTCAAGGAAGAGCACTGAAAAAGGTGAAAATTGTAAGGCCACTGAAAAGTCCTTTTAGAAGATTCGAGGAAGCAGCAATGGCTCCACACGTTGCGCGCCTGCTACGAGAAACCCACTCATAGCAGGCTTAAAACAAAGCAACGGTTCCGCTCATTGCTTAAAAGGAACTGAAAAAGGTGAAAATCGTCCTTTTTCAGTGCCTTTTTTTAACAAACGTATGGTTAAAATCAATCGCCATCCCACTCCATCCCCAGCATTCTGGACCTTCCGTTGTCGTAACGCGATGGTCTTCCTTTACAAAGGTCATTTGGCAGCCAATCTCGTCTTCGATTTGCAAAGCAGTATTCCCATCTTTTTGAGCGTAGCCTTCCATTTCACCGACATGAGTAGTCGATACATGAATATCAAACTCAAAGCCCGTCTCATCTTCATTGTAAATGTTTAGCTCGCCAAAGACACCAGATTCTTCTGGAATGGTGTAGGTGCCGCTCCAATCCGCTGAAATTTCAGGTGTCTCCGTTTTGCTAACTAAAATCGTTTCAATCTCATTTTTATTCTTTTCGATATAGAGCGTATATGTGCCGGTATTATAAATCACTACTTCTGTATCGCCGTCAACTTGTTCATCTGGTTCGCCGAGAGTCTCGTAAAGGAGCTCTACATCGCCATCTATTAGTGCCCCTGGAATAAGAAGAGTGTTAACAGTACTCTCGCTGGATGCGGTTACAGCATAACCGATGTTATTAAAGATAAAGGTCTCAGCCCCATTTAACCAATCGGTAATGGCATCTGGTTCACCTTCTTGATCGAATATCTCTTGCAAACGAGTGCCAATGGCAAATGAGACGGAAGGAAAACGACCTTTCTCTACCTCGGCGAGCCAATCAGATGTGACCGGAATGGATGGGTAAGCAAAGGTGCTAGTTGGTTTATCCCTCCAACGCTCATACATCTCTTGTCCATACTGAACTCCATCAGCAAATGTCTCCTCATTGTAAACACTTTGGCTCTTTAGCGAAAGAGTAAGGGTGTCCTCGTCGAGCTCCCATGTAGTAAAGAACCAGCCGGTCTCGTTATCAGAGCTATATTCTACAGTTTGATAATAGCGATTCCCAATGTTACGCAATTCGCCGTTAATCGTACGGAGCTGATCGCCATCAACAGTCACTTCTTGCAGGATCCCACCTTCCAAAGCAAAAATTTGCAGCTCAAACTGATTGCTTTTTTCTTTTTGAGATAGGACAAGAAGATCTCTACCTGTTTGATGAGAGCTAACATAGGCGATCTCCTGTCTATCGCGAAAACGCAATGCATCATCGCCTTCAAAAAAGGTAAGATGATCTTGTAACACACCGTATGTTGCAAGGGCATCAGAAACATAAAGCTGATAATCACTAAAAGAAGAGTCTTCTTTTGGACTATAAATATGTATGTCATATGGTTCGTTGTGGTTATCTTTCAATTGGAATTGATAATGGCTATTGGCTTGTAAAACAGATAAAGGAACATCGGATTTACCCTCTTTCGTCAGTGGTGGCGATTTTATTGCTTCTTCGGTCTTTGTCTCTGTTGAGGTGCTTTGCCCACTTGAATCTTGGGTATTGGCACAGCCTAGTATAGAAAATAAACAACTAATGAAAAGAAAAGAAACGATCCATTGCTTCATTTTTATCACCTTCGTGAGTTCTTTTTCTTACTCGCAAAAAATAGACGCTTCAGACCATTTTATTTTGCAAACCAACAATCTATTCCTCTTTTTACGTGTAAAAAACCGAAAAATAGAACAATATTTTACCAAGAGGAATAAAATGTTACGGTTTTGTGAAAGAAAATCTAACAAACCCCTTCCATTTTAGTCATTTTCAGACTATTATAATAAATAAGAAAACAAATTGAAGGAGCGAATGGCCATGATGAAAAACGTAAAAGTAAAAAATCATTACTTAGCAGAGATTGAGCATACTGGCGAAAAAAACTACAAAAACCGTTGGACCTGGGACATCTATATTGCTGCTGATGAAAACCAAGAATATAGAGGAAAAGCACTAGCACCAGGCAAAGGGATTGAGATTCCTTGGACGAAACTTACAGGCAAAGACTTATTAGCTGAAATGATGGGACTTTGTGAATCACAAATGCCGAAGTGTTCATAATGGATAACAGCGACTATCACAATGGACAAGCAGATAAAATAAAAAACGAGAACCCCTAATGCTCTCCAGTAGCTGGAAGAGTGAGAGGGGTTTTTGTGTTATTTGTCATAAAAAAAGCGATCAACCAGTGGCTGTCGCTCGGTCAAAATAAGGAACAGGTGTTTTTGCATAATGTGTATTGTGCATATGATCAAACAATTTATAAAACAACAAATTACACGTTCTTACGTTCAACTTATAATAAAACGCCCCATCCCGTTCTTCCTTCGCTTCAATCTCACCGGTAAATGTACATTTCGAAAACAATTCGACTCGAAGAATAAAAGAGTTCTCGCTTAAAATGGGGAAGTCTAAATTCGTAGAAAAGGATAATCCTTCCGAGCTAATGTCAGATACAAGCACCTTTGTTTTGCTAGAATTAACGTCCACACCGTTTAACTCAGCGATGCTAACATCCGCACTCAGTGGTTTGTGAAAATTCAACGCCGGAAATAATCGATTTTCCATGACTGTCCCTCCATTAACATCATTATAACTATAAGCATAGTACAAATAATTTGCGAATGGTGTTGTTTTATGTAGATGGTTTGAAATTTTCTGTTAATTTTTAGAAGGAATTAGATACAATTTAATGAAGACTTTCTATAGCAGCAAGTCAAAGAGGATTCTTCATTTAATTCAGTCGTTGAAGAACCAGTTCTCAGTAAAAAAGGAGATGGGATTCATGATAGAGTTACAGTATTTTGATCGGTCAGATTTCAGGCAACTAATCAATTGGATTAATTCGCCTGTACTCTTACTGCAGTGGGGCGGTCCGGCGTTTTCTTATCCCTTGAATGAGAGTCAATTAGAAAAATATACGCATCAGGCTAATAATGAATACGCAGAAAGAATGATTTTTAAAGTAATTGATAAAGAAAGTGGTGAAACGATTGGCCATATTTCATTGGGGCAAATTGATCGAGAACACAAATCCGCAAGAATTGGAAAAGTATTAGTAGGTGAGCAAAACACAAGAGGTAAAGGAATCGGTCAGCAAATGATGAAGGAAATTCTTAAAATCGCATTTGATGAACTCAAATTACATAGAGTGAGTCTTGGGGTATTTGACTTTAATGCTTCTGCTATCGCTTGCTATGAAAAAGCCGGGTTTGTAAAAGAGGGACTGCTTCGAGATAGAAGTAAACATGGCGATGAATACTGGAGTTTATGGGAAATGAGTATGTTAGAAAACGAATGGTTGAAAGCCCAGAGTCAGTAGTCAATGAGCAAAGGAGGAGTTTTGGCACTTTGCTTCTTTTCTAAAGTCAGTGTGTAATCGACCTTTCTAAAGTGGTCAAACACAATCCTAACAGAAACGAAAATGCGTATCTTACAGTCGAGGTAAAAGGAATGATAGGGAATGAAGAGAGGACCAAAGCGTTAGCGTTATCGACTTTTTCTGATTACCATACAACGGCAATGGTTACAGCTTCATTAGCAAAAATCGCCCTTCAAAAAGAATTGAAAGGGATCGTTTGTCCTTTTGAAGTGACAAATGTAGATGAATTATTGTCTGTAATGAATGGCTCAAATGTACGAATAGAGGAAAGGGCGATTGTTCGATAAGGGCAATCGTTTTTTTATTGTAGGAATTAGAAAGAGGGGGCGAATTAAATGAAATAAACGGTCTGTTGGAAGTAAATGTTAATTTATATCTAGACAACTATATCGTAATCTGATATATTCTAATTAGATATATCGTAATCTGATATATTCTAATTAGATATATCGTATTTTGATATATTATTAAATGATAGATGGAGGTGATCTGTTGAAAACAACGGAGCAATTAACGGATTCAATGTTTTATATTATGGCGACTTTAACTCAACCTAGACACGGGTATGCCATCATGAATGTAATCGAAGAAAAAACAAAAGGGATCATTACGATAGGGCCTGCATCCATGTACACCATTATCAAAAAATTATTAAAGCAAGAATGGATTTACTTATACGATGGATCGGATTCAAGGCGTAAAACATACTTACTTACGGAACAAGGCAGAGAAATATTAGAAGAGAATGTAAAGTTACGAAGGATCATGCTTGAACTAGCAGAAACTGGATTGAAGGAGGAGAAAGGATGAGACCATCAAAATACGTAATGTCAGAAGGGTTAGCTTTTTCTGAGGAAAAGGATATGGACAAATTACGCAAACTTTCTTTAAAAGGATGGCACGTACATGATTTTAAGTTTATGGGGTATTCGCTTGAAAAAGGAGAAAGTGAAGAGTATATCTATAGTATTGATTATCGGTTATTAACGAAGGATGAAGAAGAGGAATACTTTAATTTCTTTGCATCTTCAGGCTGGTCCCATGTTGCCTCAGAAGGAGATACTCATTTATTTAGAGCCATTCCTGGTACCAAGCCTATTTATAGTGACAAGGATTCAGAAGTCGAAAAGCATAGTAGATCTGCAAATAAATTAAAGAGTTTAGCTATTCCGGTTATTCTAAGTACCGTGCTGTTATGGATCGCCACATTAGCTACTTCAGGAATTTTTCATACGATATTGATGGTTACCGCAGCGGTGGTTACTGTCATTGCCATGCCGCTTGCTGCGACAACGATTGCGTCCTTTGGCAATAAATGGCGAGTAGCAGGTAGGAAACAAACAGTCAATCTAGGATATCTTTTTTTAATCGTTTCTAGCATTAGTGTTGCTGTTATTTTATTAAATGTCGTTGATTCAAGCAATGCTCTTTTTCTCTTAGCTTACATGGTAATAGGGGGAGTGACCTTTCCGGTTGCGATTTGGGCTATTATGTCTATTGTGCAAAAGATAGGTGGAAGGAGAGTGTAATGATAAAAAGCTTGGAATGATAACCAAGCTTTTAGTGTTACAAGTTACTCTCATCTTAGTCAGGATATCAATTATCCAGCTATTTTTGGACTTTCATCTGATACATTGCTCGATCAGCTTCTTGAATCATTTGCTCGAAAGACATGGAGCTGACAGTGCAGGTAGCAGCTCCAATCGAAGCGCCGATTGTCAGTTCTTGACATAGATCAAGCTTGGTTAATTCTTCTTGAAGCAACATACTGTAATCGGTTGCGAAATTCTCATTAACTTTTGGCACAAGTACAATGAATTCATCGCCACCCCAACGTGCGATATAATCATCTTTTTTTGAAATTTTCTTTAAAATAAACGCAACTTGGGTCAGCAATTCATCTCCCTTTTGATGCCCAAGAGAATCATTAACTTCTTTAAAATTATCGAGATCAATTAATAGGAGCCCTAATTTTTTCCCGTGCTTGTTGCTTTTATGAATAAGCTTATGGAAGGATTGTTCAACGGTGCGTCTGTTGTAAGTGTTTGTTAATGGATCCTTTTCGGAAAAGTATTTCGCGCGGTCATATTGTTTCCCAGCCCACCAAGCAACCGATAAAAAGATAGCTGTTAAAATAAAAAAGCTAGCTTCAAAACGCAACCCTAAATAGTGATGATAGTAAAGGTACCGGAGTATATTAAATAAGCTTACGATACCGACTGAAATTAGCCTGCCTTTGTAACCCACAGAAATTCCCCATTTATTGTGATTTATGAATGATATTCTATCATACATCTTAGGGTGTCTTGTGCTTTTTTGAATAGAACTTTTCTTCTTATCCAAATTACTGGTAGAATCAAATAAGAAAAACGAAACTTACCGCAGTTTCCGTTCGTACAGATACAGGGGGTGTTAATGATGAACAAACCAAAAACGGATAAATTGCTAAAGGGGCTTGTCGGTTCAAGTGTAGCTCTTTTTGGATTAACAGGATGCTCACCTGGCCTGCAGGATGAACTCATGTCCGTGCCGACAGAGCCAGAAGCGAATGTCCAGCCCGATGCAGGCCCGCCTTCCCCTGAGGAAGCCGATTGTGATACGTGGCAATGGGACGAGGAAGCAGAAGGCTACCAATGCGTTGAGCCAGGAAACGAGAATCATGGCCATTATTATCATGGCGGGATGTGGTTTCCAACCATTGCTGCCTTTATGGCAGGTAGAGCAACAGCTGGTGGCGCGCGCGGTGGTGGTGGTCAAGTAAGACAGCCAGCTACAGGGACGCAGCCCGATCAAAATGTGAGCCAGCCGCGTCAGGACCAGAATCAAACAAGAACGCCAAACCGAGCAACCAATCCACGCTCAGGCATGGGTGGCGGTGGTAGCTTTGGTGGATAAGCATCGAAAGGCACGAGATCAATTTTACGCGAGCGTCCCATCTTTTTGGGATCGGTTGTATGGAATGGAATACGCTCTATATGATTGCCTGGCAATCTCTCAAGAGGCGTGTGATGAGATTCGAACGGCTACAGCAGAATCCTACAGCATCTATAAAAAAATCAATCAAATGGTTCGGCAAGCGCCAGATGAGACGCTGCTTGAATTTGGGTTTCCCGCAAAAGCGTTGCCTTTTTTACGGATGATGATGGTACCTTATGAAACCGTAATTGGGCGCTTTGATTTTGTTCAGACGGAAGACGGCCTTAAGATACTTGAATTTAACGCCGATACGCCGACGTTTATTAGAGAGCTCTTTGATGTGAATGGACTGGTTTGCAAGGAGTTTGGCATGATGAACCCAAACGAAAAGGAAGCAGAGCATCTAGGAAAATCAATCCGAAATAGCGTTTTCCATTGTGCGAGACAGATGGGAATGACTGATCATCCTTATGTGGTGTTCACCGCGCATGAAGAAGACATTGAAGACTGTGAAACCATGAAGTATTTAATGAAGGTCGCTCAAATTAAAGGGGCGACGTTTGTGCCGCTTAATCAGCTGCAAGTTGTTGATGGAGAAGGTGTCTATGATGTAGATGGCAACAAAATTGATGTTGTCTATCGTCATACCTATCCATTAGAAGCCTTGCTTGAAGATGTAACAGACGACCAATTCCCAATTGGAATCGAGTTTATGAAGCTAGTTGGGGAGCGAAAAGTCGGCATGTTAAACCCAGCCTCAGCCTTTTTAATGCAGAGTAAGGCCGTGATGGCAGCGATTTGGGGCATGCATGAACAACAGCATCCACTGTTCACAGAACAAGAGCATGATAAGATCAGCCGTTATTTTTTACCGACGTATTTAGACGAAGACCCGTTTCTTGAAACAGGGGATACATATGTGTCTAAGCCGGCCTTTGGCAGAGAAGGAGATACGGTTGAAGTCCGAAAAAGCGGGGAGACCCTCTTTGAGCAAAAAGAAAAATCCTACGATCACTATGTCAAAGTGTATCAAAAGTATGTGGACTTACCTGTAGCATCTGTGAAAACAGAGTTAGGAGTGAAGGAAGCCCATCTACTCATTGGCAGTTTTGTCGTAAATGAGAAAGCCAGTGCATTTGGCATTCGTGCCGGTGCACAAATTACTGATAATTTATCGTACTTTTTACCTTGTGGAGTGAAAGGAGCAAATGAATGGACTTAACGTTTTATTTACAAACCTTTGATCATTTTATTATTTATTTAGCAGTGTCCCTAGTGTTGTTTGCCATTGGAACCTATATTTTCAAGTTGGTTACCCCGTATTCCGAGCGTGCAGAAATTAAAAACGGAAACACAGCCGTATCACTAAAATTACTAGGGAAAATGGCCGGCTTAGTCGTAGTACTACAATCAGCCATTCGCCACTCAATCAATCTAGTCGATTTAGCCATCTGGGCACTAATCGCCATTGTCATCCAAATTGTCCTGCACCTAGTAATCGAGTACGTCCTCACCCGCAACACGAACTTAGCAAAAGAAGTAGAAAAAGGAAATATCGCCGTAGGATTACTCCTTGGTGGAGTTTCAGTATTAGTAGGAATGATTGTAGCAGCGACGATTAGTTATTAGAGTTATCAGCAAAAGGACGATTTTCCCTTTTGCTGATAACTCGAAGCATTGAGCGAAGCCGCCGTCATCTTTTAAGCCTAAAGGAGCGGGTTTCTCCTTTAGGCGCACGGCGAGCGAAGCCAATGCCCCATGTTCGCACTATTAAGAAGAAAACACCACCCTTATATACAACCTAGGGTGAAGCGCAGAATTGCCGTCGTCTTTTAAGCCTAAAGGAGCGCACTTCTCCTTTAGGCGCACGGCGAGCGAAGCCAATGCCACTATGTTCGCACTATTAAGGAGAAGCGCACTATCTTTAACAACATTTGAAGAAAGCACAAATCTTTTTAATAAAGGCTGTTTTCCGTAAAGAGTGATGCTATTAAACAGTTTTTCTCTTAGTGGAATGGAGCGGAAGTCACTCGACTCCTGCGGGATAGAGTGGGAGGCCACTGAAAAAGTGCTCGTTTATTTAGGACTTGAAAAGGAGCTTTGATCTCGCTCCCGGGATGGGGGACACGCTTTCCGCAGGCGGGCGTTGAACTAACCGGCTGCGCCGGTGGATTTCAACCTGCCCTTCCCTCCTGCAGGAGTCGGCCCCCCATCCCGTCCGCTTGTTGAGAGGAAAGATAGAAATTCCCTACATTTCAACGATCAAAAGAAACTAGGGGGAATAGCGCAAAGAAGGCACTGAAAAAGAAGTGCAAAACACAAGCTAAATCAGAGCTACATTACGAAAGGAGCCATGAACGGGTTCCTCGTTTAGCTTACAGAAACACCGAAAACATCTAATCACAACTCAAGAAAGGAGTCCCGCCATGCTTCCACACCACTCACTCACTGAACCATTTGAACCAAATCAGTATCTAAAACGCTGGCAAGAGGTCGAACGTAAAGCTGCGGCAAAAGGGTTCACATGGGCAACCTTGTACGAGAACTATGAAGACAATCAATACATGAGTGACTCGCTTCTTGTCGTGCCATCGTCTCTAGCTCGTGAAGTTGAAAATGCATCACGTGCAGCGAACGATGTTTTTCAAAAAACATACGAGCAAATCATGAAGGACCGCTCGATTATACATAGATTAGGCATTTCTGTTTTTATGTGGGATTTGCTTCTTGCAGAAGGGAAGGGTGCGTTTTCTTATTTTACTAGATATGATTTCATTGCCTCGGCCAATGGTTTAAAGGTGATCGAGGCTAACACGGATACACCGGTAGGAATCGTGGAGTCTGCAGTCGCGCAGGAGGTGCTTTGTCAGGAGCACGGTCAGCTGAATCCGAATGCACAGTTGGCTGCAAACGTGAAAAATGCATGGAATCAAATCATTAGAGATTACCGAATTGGCAGCGCTGATACGTTGTATTTTACTTGTGCAGACTGGCATGATGAAGACAAGCAGACGGTTCAATATTTAATGAATTTGTACCCGCAGCAGGCAAAATACGTTCCGCTTGAAGAGATCGTCGTTGGAAAAGACGATATTCAAACACCTGAAGGAGAAAAGATTGAGTTTTTATATCGGCTGTATCCTTTAGAGTATTTTCTAGAAGAAAAGAGTGGAACGGGAGAAAAGATTGGCGAGCAGTTTCTCGTTCATTTAATGAATGAGAAACTAAAGGTGATCAATCCACCATCTGCACTTCTCATGCAGTCAAAAGCAATTCTGTCGCTTATTTGGGAGAAAAAAGATGAATGGTATACGCGCATGGAGCGTGATGCAATCGAGAAGTACTTTTTGCCAACCTATGATTCACTCGGCAATATGAATTCCTATGTGAAAAAGCCTGTCCTTGGGCGAGAGGGCGGCGGAGTTCAGGTCGTATCAAACGGTGCTGTGATAGAAGAGGACGTCGATTATTATCAAGAACAACCAATGGTGTATCAAGAGTACTTCCCAATGCCGGACCAGACAATCGACACATGGGACGGACCATACACAGGAAAGTTATTGATTGGTTCACACGTGATTAACGGGGAACCAAGTGGCTTGTTCTTTCGTGTAGGTGGTCCAATTACCGGGAATTTATCAATGTTTGTCGCGTATACGACAAGGTAGCAATAAAGCAGGGTCAGTCCCCACTGCAGTTCACCACTGCCTGAAAGCGGGGTCTGACTCCAAAGAAAGGAGGATCCGATGCACTTTTTTCTGAAAATTAGCCTGGGCCTTATCCGAATGAAAAATGTCACGTTGTTTATTACAACAGCAGCATTCATCTTACTTAGTACAATAATCATGTATGCTCTTGAGCCCGATAATTTTGAGAGTCTACTAAATACCTTTTATTTTGTTATGACGACGTTCACGACAGTCGGCTATGGGGACTATTCACCAGTCACACTCCCGGCCAAAATCTATTCAGTGTTCATGTTTTTAATTGGGATTGGTTTGCTTGGGGTTGTGATTGGGAAGATCGTTGATTCGTTTACGTTATTTAGAAGAATGAGAGAGGAAGGGAGGATGACCTATATGAATGAGAACCATGTTGTCATCATCGGGTGGGGAAAAAAATCAGAATCGGCCGTGAAGGAAATTCTTGATTCGGACACGGAAGTCGAAGTAGTAGTCATTGACGAGCTACCTAAGGCACCAGAATTACTAATGAGCGACAACCGCCTGCATTACATCCAAGGCGATCCTACATCAGAAGAGCCTTATGCAAAAGCCAACCTAACGGGTGCAAACGCTGTGATTATCTTTGCTGATGATAACATTCAGGAGCCATCACTTAAAGATGCGAAATCATTGCTTGTCTCCATTACCGTAAGTCGACTCGCACCAAATGTCCATACTACCGTCGAGGTCATGGCAGAGAAAAACATCTCGAACTTCTCTCATGTTCAAGTGGATGAATTCATCCTTTCACAAGAAACGATTTCACGCTTAGCTGTCAGATCTGCTCTCTACAAAGGGGTGAGCCAAGTATACTCTCAGCTCATTAGTAGAGCGCATGGCGAAGACCTTTATCAAATTCCGAAACGAAAAGAGTGGGAGACGTATAATGATGCATTTCAGGATCTTCTTGCGCAAGGGGCAACGCTTATTGCCGATCGCAATCATTTAGATATTAATAGAAGATTGGATGAACAGATTCCGGATGAAGCGGTGCTTTATATTATTTGTAATAAAGAGACGTTTGAGAAGGTGAATATACCGGCGTCATAACATTAAAAAAGGTATAGTCGTTCCAATATGGAGTAGCTATATCTTTTTTATGTTTGCGGTACGACTACGCCGCTTATCTGTATTAAATGCTCCGGACAGCAAAAGGATGAGTTCCGACAGAAAAAGTCCAAGTTTGGACAGCAAATTCCCTCATTCCGACAGAATAACCGCCACTTCCGACAGAAAGCTCCCCAAAAACCCGAAATCAGCACACCAATTCAAAACACAGCACACCAATAACAAGAAAAATAACAAAAAGAGAGCATGAAGTCGCCCTCACGCTCTCAATTTAATGAAAATTCTTACTCTATGGTCTCCCTGGGTTTTCAGGCTTATTCGCTTGGCCTTGCTCTGCCCGCTCTTGCCCCTGCTGTCTTGCTTGCTCCGCTCGCTCTTGGCCTTTCTGTTTTTCCTGTTTTCCTTTCTCTTGACTGGCCCCATTGCCTTTTGCTCTTGCTTGGCTCCTAGCTTCTTCAGCTCTTTGCTTCGCTTTAGCCTGATTTTCGATCGCCTTTGTGATGCCAGCTTTGGCTTGCTCTGGAATGTCGTCTCTATCAAGTAAGGAACGGAGATTTTCGCTGCGCTTTTCCATGTTTTCGTTAATGATTACTTCCACTTCAGAAATATCTTTGCCACGTTCCTTCGCTTCAGCTAAGTTTTTTTCAATTGCATCCATATGCTCGTTGTAATCGTCTATAGAGCTTTCGGCCGCTTCTTCATTTCCGACTGCCAACATTTCTTCAGCTTCAAGCAAGCGATTTTTTGCATATTCATCTTCAAGTAGAGTTTTTTCACCAGGATCTTTGGTTAGCTCTATCGTTGTCTCTTCAATAACACGAACTGTTTCGTATAGCTCAGATTCTGGACTAACGATGTCCTTTTCTTGATTTGCGTGGACGACTCCTGCGACTAGAAGGAGGCAAACAGTAGTTGCGATGACGAGTTTTTTCATTTGAAATTCTCCTTTTGAATGTTAATAGAAATCAATGTGTTGCTTGAACTCTTCGATAGATTCTATCTTTTCTTCGTAGTCATCTAATGGTGTCATAAAGGTAAGAATAGTAACCTTTTGACCTTGCTGCTCAATGTAAATGTCAGCGCGTATGCTTTCTTTTCGCTCGGATTCAAAAGCAAAATAATGGTCTGTTTCCTCAATAATGGTAGAGGTACCCACGCCAATCATCAGCTCATTTTTTATGTCTTCTACATCCTTAATGGAATCTAGTACCGTGATAATCGCTTTTCCTTTGTCACTTTGAAAGATCACATTAAATTGATCCTTTTCTAATTGCTCCTCAAATTCCCAATTTGGGAGTTCATACACTTTTATTCCTTTATCGCTATTTTCATACATGACGACTTGTTCGTGTTCGGTGACTTCTTCTATGTCTGTTACTTCTTGACTTCCTGAGCCAGTAGCAGAAGCGCAGCCGCCTAGAAGGAGGAGGGAGCACATCAAATAGGCGAGAAGGGCTGTTACATGATTCTTTCTTTTCATAAAAACTCCTTAACGTGTACTGGTTCTACACAAAAATTCTTTCCACTTCCATGTCCATACCTTACTAATTATCTATTAGATTAGGAAGGCGGTCTATAGGAAATTTCATTCAAAAACGAAAAATCCCCATGCATTCTCATTTGCCAGCCTAGCAAACGAAGCCTCGGACAGCAAATCTTTCCGTTTGGATTGAATCGCACCCGGTTTGGACAGCAAATCCTTCCGTTTGGATTGAATCTCCCCCCATTTGGACAGCAAATCCCCGAGTTTGGACAGAACCCACGCTAATCACGCACGACAACAACAAAAAAAGAGCATGAGTCGCAACAAACAACTCATGCTCTTTCTAAAAACGTCATCGTACCTTCTTTTCTTGCCCTCTAAGCTCTGCCACCAACACATATCGCTCAGGAGCAGCTCCAACAAAGTTAAACGGATAACACGTAGATACCGTTAACGTCGCACGCGGCCTCGGTACGATCACGGTCCGGTCATCCTCATCGACAATCCGCACCCGCCGCACTTTGTATTCAAATTCTCCCGCTGCCGTTCGGACGATCAGCAGATCATTTTCGCCCACTTCACCTAGGCGGCGAAACACGGTATCGCGGTGTCCGGACAAGACGGAGTTGTCGTTCTCACCAGGAAGGACGCTGCCGGCATAATGACCGACGCCTTTTTCAAGCTCCTCCTCATCGGTCCCGTGGTAAATCGGCAACGTCGCATCAAGCTTCGGGATGTATAGCTCACCCATTAAGTCGCCAATTTGAGGATTGGCAGGAAAGTCACGCGTCTCCTCCTCGACGACCTCCTCTTCAACAACAGGATCCGTATCATCATCTTCCGGAGCTAAAGGAGGATCCGCAGACACCGCTGCCTCTGTTCCTGTCTTATACAAAAAATACCCTTTGAAAAATGTAAAAGTATTCGTACCAGAAAACCATAACCCGCCCATAATAAGCGCACTACAGAAGACAAGAAGAATGAATCGCTTCATTCGACTTACACACCTTTCACACGAAAACGACGATACAACGCAAATCCAGCGACCGCCACCGCGAGTCCACTAGCCGCATTCACGATAGAATTCGATGCGGTCTTCGGAAGCTTGGCACCTCGCTCCGTTTTCTTTACCGGCTTTTTCTCAGCAGGAGCAGGCTTCTTCTCAGCTTTTTTCTCTGATTTCTTTTCTGTTTGTTTGACAATCACTTCTTCGGTTTTCTTTAAGTCTTTTCCAGTCTCAACAATAATCTCAGAACCTAGCATATCCGCTGTAAATAATAGATCCGCTAAAAATTCCCCTTGTCTATTATAAAGTTCGATCAATAGGCCGTAGCCATCGGTTGTTGTCATCGTCATTAACGTCGCCAAGGAAACTGGCTTTTTCTCATCGTCTTTGACAAGGTAGTATTTTACATCAATCTCTAGCAAGTCTAGTGCTTCTTGGAAAATAGCGAGCAGCTCTGCAATTTGTGCGGCTGTGAGCTCAGATGCCTCATCAAAATCCTCAAACACCATCATCCGCTCAGCCAATCTTTCTAAGCGCTCCAAAAAGGCTGGATCCTCAAGATCAAGCGTGAGGAAGTGCTCAAATAATCGGTCTAGCTCTTCATATGTTAAGCCTAGTTGGTCAAAGAGGTCATCAATCTCTGAAAAATCGATCTCTTCCTCTTCCTCATAATAGTAAAGGTAGTATTCAACAGCCCACTCTAGGTCTTCAATGAACTCATAATAATCAAGCGAATCCCCGTGCTCTTCTAACAAAGCGATTAATTCTTCCAACGTTAGATCATAGGTTTCAAGGAGTTCTTGTAAATTCTCATCCGTAATCGGGGTTAATGTATAATAATATAAATCGATATCTAGGTCATCTACAAATGTATAGACATCCAAAATAGCTTGTCCTTCTTCTAATTCACCGTTTAAAATCAACAGCTCGGTTGCTTCTTCTAACGTTAAGCCATACTCAGCCAGAATCTCCTCTAGGGTCTCTTCTGTTAACACAGGTCCTAAAAAGGAAGATAAGTCTTCAAAATCATCAAAATCATCCAGCGTAAGTCCCCAAAAGTCCAAATACTCCTCTAACTCATCTTTCGTCCAACCAACCTCTTGTAGCAAGTCCTGCAATTGGGTTTCTTCAACTGCAGCAAACGAGTAAAGCGGAGACACAACAAGACCTAACACAACCAATAACGACATGAACAAGCCTTTCACATAACATTCCTCCATATATAAAAAATGTAAATTTCTAGATAATTATAACCTCATAGATTCAAAAAAGGTAGAAGATTTTTTAGAAGATTACGACCATTCTTTTTAGCCTAAACTAATCATGAGTACATGATCTAACCCTCCTGTGTAAGTCATATTAATTTCTATACGGATCGAATTACTTTTAGTTTCAAAAACGTAAAAGAGAGGGACGAAAGCTTTAGCTTAACGGATTCAGTTTTGGAAGTGAAAATGATTAAAAGATACTGTTTCCCGTATCTGGGATAGTGAGAGTCCGCTCTTATCGGCTGGGGATCTGGTTAAGAACCCGGTCTGATAAATAAACGGAGATATTCCCCTTAATTAGTAATTAGCACTGAAAATAGCTTAAATAGACGGAGATATTCCGCCTATTGACTCAGTAAATCTGAAATTGGGTCATTTTTCTTTGCGTAATCGGAAAAACTCCTCCTATATACCTCGGAACGAGCTCTATTTTGGAATTAACCGAAAAATCTCCGCTTAATTAACTATGGCCGGTAAGAGAGGCTTCTAGCCGCAGAGAAAACCACCCGTTACCACGGGTGGTTTTGATTGTATTCTAATTATAGTGTTCATTCATTTGGGATTGGAGTGTGAAATGTAATAGTTAACCTGTGAATTAACGTTTTCCCTCCCAAAACTGAACCCGTTAGCTTAAGCTCTCGCCCCTCTTTTTTATTGTCTCTCTGGCAGCTGATCGGCATAGCTATCGGACAAATTCAACAGTTGAATGACCCGCTCAAACTCATCCTGATAATCAAGACGACTTCCAATAATTTCTCCTGTATCAAGGTCATAAGCTGTCCCATTGTCGCCTTCTGAAGTTAACAAGACATCGCGATTAAAGAGGGAGCCTTGCGATAAGTAATAACGCATCCCAAGTAAATTCTCCTCGTTGTTGATGATATCTTGTCCAAAGTGAATGTGATCTTCTAGTGACAATCCAACCAAATTGGCCATCGTCGGCATCAAATCAATTTGTCCACCAACATTTGAGATCACTTCCGCCTCTAATGCGCCGGGGGCTGTTATCATAAGCGGGATATTTAAGCGATCCAAAAACCAATAATCTCGACCGTTCATCTCCGCTAACAGCTGTTGGTCAACCTCTGTAATTTGACTATGGTGCACCCCAGAATGATCGCCGAATGTCACGATCAAGCTGTTTTCCCATATTCCTTCTTCTTTCAACCGATCAATAAATTCACCCATGGCCTTGTCCGCATAATGAATCGATGTTAAATAATTTTCAATAAACGTTCCTTCAAATCGCTCTGGAAGATCAATCGCAATCTTTTCTTCTGGCAATTCAAATGGGTGATGACTCGTCATTGTAATCACATTCGCATAGAAAGGCTGTCTTTTATCAGCGAACTCAACAAACTTGTCCATCGTTTTCTCATAAAGTACTTCATCCGAAGCACCCATTAAAATATAATCATCTGTCCCGAAAAAGTCTTCATCATACACGTCATCAAAGCCAAGCGCCTCATACATTTCCGTACGATTCCAAAAGGAGGCTTTATTTGTATGGAAGGTAGCTGTATGATAGCCTTCTCGCTTTAAAAGACGAGGCAAGCTTGGCAAGAATTTGTCGCCATACACTTCCGAAGCACCTCGGCTGCCTGGTGGATACAGCGATGTATTTAATAAAAACTCAGCATCAGACGTATTTCCAGCACCAATTTGTTGATACACCTTTGGAAAATAGAGCCCCTCTTCAACGAGTTGATTTAAATGAGGGGTAATCTCCTGACCGTCTATTTCAAGTCCAATCGTAAAATCTTGCAAAGACTCAAATTGAATCACGATAATGTTTCGTCCTTCGGCAACACCGAAATACGTCGGATCGCCCGCTTCAGCATCGGCCTCTGGCAATCCTTTTAACTCACGGATCTGCTCATTCGTCAAGTCAACCCCAGCTAAATGATTCTCAACCGTTTGAATATCAGAATAGATTTCTGAGACTTGATAATTGAAGATCCCCATCTGCTTCGCTGCTGCAATCGAGTCGTAATTAACGGTTTTGCTAGATAAGAAGAGATGGAACCCAATAACGGCAAGCGACAATACTATGAAAGCAACCATCGTTTTCAAGCGCTGAATTTGAACAAAGCGTACTTTGGTAAAAGCATAAAGAAGTCCAAGAATGATAAAGTCAATAAAATAAAGAAAATGGATCGGACGAAGTAGCGTCCAGACACTATCACTCACATCCCCAACTTGGTGAATCTGATAGAGGGCATGATGGGACACCATGATCCCAAAGAAGTCAAAATAAAGAACCATGCTAAACAAAAGAAAAGAAAGAACCAAATTTACAAGTAAATAAAAAAACATCTTTCCTTTTTTCGCAAGAAGTTCAATCAACGCTAACAGCAACACAACATAGCCCATCTCCAACCAAAACATAGAGAGGACCTGATAATCATCAAAAATCAACACGCGGGTCAAAAACATCTTTATAGATAAAATCACTAAGAAAACCAAGTATAAATGAATATGTTTCAAAACGGTTATCTCCTATTCACGTAGTAACTATTTAATAAGCTATTATACCCCAAACTGAAAAGAAAGCATAGTGAAAAAATAGGGTTGGGGTCAGACCCTCCTTCACGACTTCACCGCATTAAAGAGGGGTCTGACCCCAACTCCCCTCTATTCAATCACCCCAACATAATCTTCAATATGTTCGACATCCACATCCCAGTCAAGCTCCTGCTCCTCTAAATGAGCTCGCTTCACTTCAATCAACGTATCAACGAGCGGTTCAGTTGATCCCTTTATCTCCTCAAGCAGCTTCTTCGTGTACAGCAGGTCATAATACGTCACAAGTCGGTAATCCTCAGACTGCAGCGTGCCGTCTTGATTAAGCTGGTAATACACATGCCCATCTGGCGCGATCCAGTCCTCGCCAATATCAACAATCCCCCGTAACATCGTATCTGCGACCATACGGTATGCCTCATTCCCTGATTTCAGATAAGCATCATACAAATAATTCATTAAGCTTAACGCATGATTGAGCGACGCATGAGGCAGTGCTTCTCCATCATCAGAAAAATAATCAACAAGAATCGCCCCATTGTCTGTTTCCACAACAAACCCTTCTTCAAACTTCTGCACCAAAAAGTCCGCATACACGAGATACTCGTCACGATACTCCTCAATCTCTAAATTTCGCGCCCGTCGCTCTTGATTCCGAAAGAGATTGTCATTATGACGCGAGTCGACATAATGAGTGACTATCCCATATTTCCGCTCAAGCCATGTGCTCGTGTAATTGGAATACCACAACCCGTCATCATCTCGAATCGACTCAAGCTGAACGAATGAATTCCAATTCACACTTTCAAAAAAGCGACACCCACTTGCCTCTAGTTCAAGCAACGACTTTTTTGCCCCTTGTCGCACAAGCGACCGGACAAAGCCTTGCTCATGATACGGGAAGATGGTCGAAGGTGCTTTGCTCAGAACATCCGTAGGCGTTAGCCATTTGTACTCATCAATCCCAATATGCTGAGCGCGCTTAAACGCCTCCTCATTTGAAAAAAGGGCCGCCTCACTAAGAAGATACCAAGAATGCCCCATGCCAGCCTCTGCAGCGGTCGTCACGTCCAAGCGAACACCCTCGCCGTCTTCCGCTACGACAAACTGATCCATTTCCCGAATCAGTTCATACACATGACTCGTCTTATCATGAAGGTCATCATACGTATGCAGCAACTCCTGAAATTGATATTGCCCACCAATTAAGACACTCCCGCTCACACCATCTGCCTCTGCAAACTCAACATAATGAAAAGAATTGGTCGTCGGATCAGGTAAGGTCCGTTCTTTTCTCTCTGGGTATACCTCCTCCGTCGGACTATCGAGCTCCCACGTTTTTGAAGCATGTCCGTCAAGAGAATGCTGCAACGTCAACTCTATCTCGTCCTCAAACGATTCGACTTCGACAAAAACAAACCAATCCGCAGTTGGCACCTGCCTCAACGTCACTGTAGCTGTCCCGAGCGCTTCACCCACGCCTTCTTTGATCGCTAACTCATAAACGAAATCCTTCACACCATAGCGATCCTGCTCATCCATGCTCGTAACATGAAGGTCGTATCCATCGGCCTTCACCATTAACTGAAAGGGCTCTCCGATTAGAAGATCACTCCCAAGACCCACCACCTCTAACGCCAACTCATCCCCCTTTTTACCGCCCGAACAACCTGAAATGATCAAACCTATTAAAAAGAAACAAAAGAATTTCCTTCCCATATACTCACCCTTACTCCATTCATCCTTCTTACAAATTTACCCACCTTTAGAGCTGCCCATACTGAAAAAGAACCTGATTGCGCGACCAAGCGCATAACCCCAATACTTCATGTAATCAAATAGTAATGAAAAAGATCGAAAGAAAATCTAGTAATCTTGTAAAAATAAAGGTAAAATTATCAATAAAATAGATAATTTTGGCGATTGAGGAGGTCTTATGTAGATGAAGGAAGCTTCAACACTTAAAAAAGTAGTACTTTCGTCGACATTTGCGACAGGTTTATTTCTAGTAACCCCGCAAATGGCAGACGCAGCACTTGGTGACCAAACCCTACGAACGGGGATGGACCACCCTGATGTAAAGGAATTACAAGATGCCTTAAAGAAAAAAGGTTTTTTTAATTTTGACCGATCAACAGGTTATTACGGATCCATCACAGCAGACGCTGTCCGTGAATTTCAGAAAAAGCATAAACTACAAGTGGACGGAATCGCTGGACCACAGACATTAAGCAAATTATTATCGGAGATGGGTGGACAAGCTCCTTCATCAGGCTCGAAGACATCAAGTTCCTCTTCAAAAAATTCGAGTAATTCATCAAGCATTACAGGCATGCTTCGTTTTGGCTCAAACGGTTCACAAGTCGAAATGCTTCAACAGAAACTAAAAGAAAAAGGCTATTACACGCATAAAGTCACCGGGCAGTTTGGTCGAGTAACCGAAGCAGCAGTGCGTGATTTTCAACGTGCCAATAACCTGTCAGTTGATGGGATCGTGGGACCGCAGACGCTTTCTCACCTTATTAATGAAGCATCGCAAAAAGAAACCGAATATACACCAGATCTTCCACAAAAAGAAGAACGAAACCAAGAGACAAAAAGTGGAAGCGTAGCGACATCCACACTACGTATTGGAAGCACTGGATCGGCCGTAACGAACCTCCAAGCTCAGCTAAGGTCTGTAGGCGTCTTTAATCAAGAACCAACAGGTTATTACGGAGATATTACAGCCCAAGCCGTACGCAGCTTCCAAAAAGCAAATAAGCTAACCGTCGATGGAATTGCTGGACCGAAGACAATCAGCAAGCTAAACGAAGTCGCAACCAATAAGTCAAGTTCAAACAACACCTCAAGTTCAAACGCAAGCAAGGAATCGTCATCAAAAGATAAATCATCAAGTGCTTCAGGTTCAAACAACAATTCAGCAGCACTTGTAACAAACCTTGTAGCAGAAGCAGCAAACCATATCGGAGTTCCTTACCAATGGGGAGGACAATCCACAGCTGGGTTTGACTGTAGTGGGTTTACTCAATTCGTGTTTTCTCAGCAAGGCATTTCGATCCCAAGAACCGTTGCTCAGCAATGGAATGCAGGGAAGGCGGTATCAAAGCCGTCTGTAGGAGATATGGTCTTCTTTGAAACCTATACAAGCGGTCCATCACATAATGGGATTTATATTGGGAACAATCAGTTTGTACATAGTGGATCGTCTACGGGTGTGACGATTACAAGTATGGATAATCCTTATTGGAAAGAGCGGTATTTGGGAGCGAAGAGGTTGCATTAAACCTAAAAGACTTGATTTCTGTTAGTGAAAACAGAACTCAAGTCTTTTATTATTGAGAAATTAAGCAAATAATGATTTTACTTTTTTTGTTCCGCGTATCATATAGACAATCGATTTAATATGTAAAGGATAGCCTTGAGTGTTGTTGATTGCATCTTCAACATCGATTAAGGAAGGGACAAAAACCTTTTTTCAATCTTTCTTTCATGCCAACTAGGTCAATGCGTAACTTGAATTTTTGGAGTTAACTTTTCATAGTGCCTTTTTTCTAAATAACTAACATAAAACTTTACTTGTTTATTCTTGTGTGTGTTTTTGACTAAGGAAAAATGTGATATAATTCCTGATAACATGAATTTTTAATATAGAGTAATGTCATTGAAACTCTAAAGGGAATAGGTCTAACTTATATAAGGATGTATTGATGAATAATAGGGTGGGTGTATTAAAAATAAAAAAAGCTGGTTTATAATATAGGACAGATGGAAATGGAATTTAATTTCCATAATTTTAATATTGTTTATTCGTTATTAATTGTGGTAACTTCAATATAGCAATTTTACGCGAGGTGTTCATTATATGCAAAAATTCGAGGAATTGCCTAAAACAGTAAAAAAAACAATCAGATATATTCTACAAGACGCTGATATGGAAAAAGTTGATGATATAGAAAATGTCATTAGTTATTATATAAAGAAAAGAAAAGAAATTTTAACAGGAGCCAGAGACTAACTAAAATTAATTCTCTGGTTTTTTTATGAGTATACAGATGAGTTGAATATTAGAATGACAACTTTCTTATAGGATAATAACTACAATATTTGACAAATTGTGTTATAATTCACTTTGAAAAGTTTTGATGGGGTCTTATTGGTAGTTTTTTGAGGTAAGGGAAAATCACTTTAGTATAGAAGTGTTGTTGAATAAGATGCTTATAAGTACAGGAGAAAATAGCCGTTTTTAAACTAATTAAGATAGTTAAAGAACTAAGAGTAAAAGGATTAAAAAATAACAAGCTGACAAGATTGAACCAATTTATTAACTTTAATTGGAAAAAATGTCATAAATAAAGTGGTTTTTTTGAGGAATTAGTCTTACTTTGTTATTAGAAAGATAGTATCCTAGACATGAAGTAAGTGAGCGAAAATTAATTATTAATTAAAGGTGATGCTAAAATAGTGTATAGAGCGATAAGAAATATGCTGAAACTAATTAATGATTCAGTCGTAGATATAATTCCTTTCAATATTTATGCTAGCATTTATTATAATGTTTCTGCTAACGTAAACACTTACCATGTAAAGAAACTCGCATTAAATAAGCGTTTAAAGCAATTGAAGGACCTAGATTACAAAAAGAGAAAGAAAAGTGATAAACTTTTTATTCTTGGTAGTGGAAGTTCTATAAATGATATTACTGCTGAACAATGGGGACATATTAATGAACATGACAGTATAGGATTTAATTTCTGGGTTGTTCATGACTTTGTACCTACGTTTTACGTTTATGAAGAAAATCTAGAATTAAATAGAAACCAAGTTTTCTACAATATCTTAAATGAACGAAAAGCGGATTACATTAATACTCCTTTAATAGTTAAAGATGTTGAATATAAAGGCTTATCTACTGACTTAATTCCTTCTGAGTTAATAGATAACATTTATTTATCAACTGAGATAGTTATCCCTTACTCGAATGAGTATCATGTTGAAAAGTTTCTAAACAAGGGTAAAGATTTTTTTGAGTCGCAAAATTCACACTCAGTGAACCTCCTTCTGAAAAAATCGGCTAGTATAAGCTATTTGTTACATTTATCTCAAGTCTTAGGTTATAAAGAGGTTATACTCTGTGGAATAGATTTAAATAATAGCTTATATTTCTATGAACATGAGAGTTATAAAAGTAAGGTTACACCTATACAAGATTATGAAACTAGTAAAGTGCACCCAACAAATATTAGAACGGAATCAAACCTTCCAATAGAAATAGTTGTTAATTTAATTAAAAATACCTATTTAAAAGATTCCAATATGAAATTATATGTAGCTAGTAAAAAAAGTTCACTTCATCCTAAGCTTGATTGTTACTTTTGATACGTTTATTAGCAGAGGGGGTGAAGTCTATGCCGTTTTCAGTATTAATGTCAATTTACTATAAAGATAATCCAACTCATTTAGAAGAAGCAATTAATAGTATAATAGTACAAACTATGCCCCCAGCAGAAATAGTTCTAGTAATAGATGGAGAGGTCCCTCATGAGTTAGAAAATGTTATTGCTAGTTATGAAAACAACTGGGGAAAGCTATTTAAAATAGTGAGGCTCTCCACCAACAAGGGTTTAGGTAATGCACTTGAAGTCGGCGTTAAGGCCTCAAGTTTTGATATAGTCGCAAGAATGGATTCTGATGATGTATCTATAGAGAGCCGATTTGAGAAACAAGTTGGATGCTTATTAGAACATCCAGATATAGATATTGTCGGTTCCTATATTTCAGAATTTGAGCATGATATCAACAATGTGGTCTCAACTAGAAAGGTTCCTACTAATGACAAGGAAATTAAAAAATTCGCAAAAAGTAGGAACCCCTTTAATCATATGACAGTAGTCTTTAGAAAAAGCAGTGTCCTTAAGTCGGGTAATTATAAAGAAATGCTTTGGTTTGAAGATTATTACCTTTGGGCTAGAATGATTGCTAATGGGTGTAAAATGTTAAACATTCCAGAAAGCTTAGTTTACGCTAGGGTTGATAATGGGTTTATCCTTAGAAGAGGCGGCAAGAGATATCTGTTAAATGAAATAAAGCTTCAAAAAAGATTTTTGGAAATGGGCTTTATTGATTTAAAAATATACTACAAAAACATTATGGTGAGAGCACCTGTAAGGGTACTACCCCCACCATTTAGAAAGTTTGTTTATGAGTTTAGTTTAAGAAGTAAATAAAATATATATATTTTTGGAGGATATTATGATTAAAAATAAAAACGTAATTGAAATTGGTAACAGAAAAATTGGACAAGGGTATAAGCCATTTGTTATCCCTGAGATCGGTATTAACCATGAAGGTGATTTTAACAAGGCAATCCAAATGGTCGATGATGCATATGCAGCTGGTGCTGAAATCGCTAAGTTCCAAAGTCATGTTATTGAAGATGAAATGATTCCTGAAGCTGGGAAAGTTATCCCGGGGAATGCGAAAGAATCTATCTTAGACATTATGACAAGATGTGCATTGACTTTAGATGAAGAAATTAAACTGAAAGAATATGTAGAAAGTAAAGGCATGATCTACCTTAGTACGCCATTCTCGCGTGCAGCAGCTGATCGCTTAGAGGAAATGGGTGTACAAGCTTATAAAATTGGGTCAGGTGAGTGTAACAACTATCCGTTAATTGATCATATTGCTTCTTTCGGAAAGCCAATTATCTTAAGTACAGGTATGAATAATATTGAATCTATTAAGAAGTCAGTAGAAATTTTAGAAAAACGTAATGTTCAATATGCATTGTTACACTGTGTTTCTATGTATCCAACTCCATACGATAAAGTACAGTTAGGTGCCATTCAAGATCTGAGCGAACAGTTCCCTAATGCAGTAACAGGTTTAAGTGACCACTCTATGGGTAACTATACGTGCTTTGGTGCTATCCCATACGGTGCAAGTATCCTAGAGAAACATTTTACTTCTAACAAGAGCTGGCCAGGACCAGATGTTCCAATTTCAATTGATCCTACTGAATTAAAGGAGTTAATTGAAGGTACAGATGCCATCTCTCTAGCTTTGGGTGGAAAGAAACAAATCCTGGCAGAAGAGCAACCTACTATTGATTTTGCATATGCGTGTGTTGTTACTACTAAGCCTATTAAAAAAGGTGAAAAGTTAACTAAAGAAAATCTTTGGGTGAAAAGACCTGGTACTGGTGAAATCAAAGCAGTTGATTTCGAAAAATGTTTAGGTCAAACGGCACAAACTGATATAGAAGAAAATATCCAAGTGAAATGGAGTATGATAAGCCAATGAAAAAAATAGTTTTCTTGACTGGTACCAGAGCAGATTACGGGAAAATCAAGTCACTAATGTCGCGAGTTGACAAAAGCCCTAATTTTGAGTTAAATATCTTTGTTACCGGTATGCATATGTTGTCTAAGTACGGGTCAACATATCAAGAACTCGAAAAAGATGGCTTTCAAAATATATATAAATTCGTGAACCAAAGAGAAAACCAAAGTATGGATATTACTCTGAGTAACACAATAGTTGGTTTCAGTAATTATGTTACTGAAATCAAGCCCGATTTAATTGTTGTTCATGGTGATAGAGTAGAAGCTCTAGCAGGAGCAATGGTTGGTGCTCTTAATAATATAAAAGTTGCCCACATTGAAGGTGGAGAAGTGTCAGGAACTATTGATGAATCTATTAGGCACGCTGTAACTAAATTTGCTCATCTACATTTTGTATCGAATGAAGAGGCGAAGAGAAGAGTTATTCAGTTAGGGGAGAAAGAAGAATCAATATTTGTTATTGGATCACCGGACATTGATATCATGTTCTCTAGTAAATTACCAACTCTTGAAACTGTGAAAGAACGCTATTCAATTCCTTACGATGATTATACAATTTTTATGTACCACCCTGTTACAACAGAGGTTCATAAGTTGAAAGATCATATACGGAATGTCGTTGATGCATTAATCGCTTCAAATAGAAATTATATAGTAATTTACCCCAACAATGATGAAGGAAGCCAAATTATATTGGATGAGTATAAGAGATTTGAAAACAATCCTAAATTTAAATTATTCCCTTCAATTAGATTTGAGAATTTCCTAACATTATTGAAAAATTGTGAATTAATGATTGGTAACTCTAGTGCTGGAGTACGTGAAGCTAGTGTTTACGGTGTCCAATCAGTAGATATAGGTATTAGACAACAAGGAAGATATGATATCTATGATTTAATAATTCATGTGAGGGAAAATAAGGATGAAATCTTGACGACACTAAATAATATTACCAAGCTAAATTTCGAAAGTACTTCTCCATTTGGTGACGGAAGAAGTGATGAGAGGTTTTTAGAGGCGTTGGAGAATGATTTTGTTTGGGATGAACAATTCCAGAAACAATTTATGAATATTGAGGTTTTAAAGCCTAGTCTAGTAGGTTAAAACAACAATTTGTAAGAAGAAATAAAATTTGATTTTATTTCTTCTTATCTTTATGAGTTATTATAAACTATAAGGATGATTAATATATGTATAAAGGGTCAAAAATATTAGCTATTATTCCTGCTAGGGGTGGAAGCAAAGGGATTCCAGGGAAAAATATAATAGATGTTAATGGTAAACCATTAATTCAATATACAATTGATGCTGCGAAAGGATCAAGATATATTGATAAGGTAGTTGTTTCAACGGACTCAACAGAAATAGCTGAAGTGGCAAAAAGTTGTGGCGCTGAAGTTCCTTTCTTAAGACCTGATTTCTTAGCCTCTGATTCAGCTAAAACAATTGATGCCTTGGTCCATTGTGTTAAAAAACTTCAGGATTGTGGGGAGAAATACGATTATATTGTATTATTGCAACCAACACAGCCACTCAGGACGAGTCTTCATATTGATGAAGCAATTATGGAGATTATCAATAGTGGTGTTACGTCATTAGTAAGTATATCGTTAGTAAAAGAACACCCAATCTTAATGAGAACACTTAATGCAGAAAAAGCAACTTTAAGTAACTTGCTGAAAACTCCTAGTACTGTTCGAAGACAGGACTTCCCCAATTATTATAAAGTTAATGGTGCAATATATATTAATTCAATTAAACATTTTAATAATACCATTAGTCTAAATGATAATAAACATGCGTATATAATGGATCAAAAGTACGATCTAGACATAGATGATTATAATGATTTGGAACTTTTACGAATTATTCTTAAGAGTAAGTCTCCTCATCAATAATTTAATATTGAAAAGGGTGTTTTAATTGAATTTGTTTATTGTGTCTAATCTAGGGCAACTCATTCAAGCTCAAAACGTTATTAAACAAAATGATTTAATTGATAATGTGTTAGTTGTCTTATGGACAAAAAGAAATACGGTGGTTCGTGATAATATAATAAATAATGTTGATAATCAATTTTTTAGTAATGTCGACACACTTCAGCTTCCTAATTTTCCAAATAAGTTTCATGTGAATAATTTAATGAAAATACGGAAAGATTATAATCATTTAATAGAAAACTATCCTTTTACTGATGTTTTTGTATGTAATTATAACTCTCATTATAATTTCCTCTATGACATAGCTAAGGCTAAGAACATAAATATAAACATTTTTGAGGAAGGCCTAGGAACATATAAGTTTAAAGTTGTGTTAGATAAAATGCAGGAAAATAATAAAATAAAATTCATAGAACGATTTACTATCGCACAAAATTTTGCCATTAAAGATTTTAAACAAGCTATTAAACAAACAGATCTATTTAAATGGTTAGTATTTTTATTATTATTTATAAAGAATAATTTATTCAATCCACTTTTTATTTTACTTAAAGGAATGGCTAGAATATGTTTATCTTTCTTCCCTATCGAGTTTGTAAATAAAATTAAAAAAATAAAAACGCCTAAAGAATTAAGAAGCTTTGATGGAACAATTCCAATGTTTGATAAAGCTTATTTTACATTCCCTGATCAAGGAAGTGAACTATTTAAGGCAAAGCAATATAATGAACTTAAATTAGATTATCAACTTAAAAAGGAAGTTGAATATTATCTAAAAAATAGCCAAACGCTAAGTTTATTAGATAGAAAATCAGTTATCTTTTTAGACCAAGTATATAATGTACCTCCTGAAAAGCATACAGAAATTATAATGAAATATTTAAATGAGTTTTATCCACAAAGAAATATTTTTATAAAAATGCATCCGCGAAGTAAAACTGAAGTTAGAAAATCTTTTGAGGATAAAATAAAGAAATATAATAATATTAGACTAATAGAGTTAGATGTAGAAATGCCATTTGAAGCTATACTAGTTGAAAAGAAGCCGAAAACAATTGTTAGCTTAACTTCAACGTCTTTAGTTTATGGTCCTAAATTAATATCTGGGACAGAAGTTGTTAGTTGTGCAAATTATTACCTAAGGAATATTAAGTCTGCGAATATAAAAGATAATGTTTTAAAAGAAATTGAGGTAGACAGAGATACATTGAAAGTTATTGGTGGAGTTACTTTTAATTAAGTATTTACTATTTTTTAGAGGTTGGGTTTTGTATGTGGAATGCACTTTGTAAATTATGGAAGAATAAAGATCTTGTCCTAACTCTGACAAAAAGAGAGATTAACTCCCAATATAAACAATCTTTCCTAGGGAAATTGTGGATTGTTTTTCAACCATTAGGTTTGGTTGCAGTTTATACAATTGTATTCTCTCTATTTGTTAGGTTACCAAGTGAAGGAGTACCTTATGCATTATTTTTTATAGTTGCATTACTTCCGTGGAGATTCTTTAATTCAACTATTGGGAGCTCTCCTAGAATTGTAACTGGTTACTCCGGTTTAGTAAGACAGAGAAGGTTTTACAGACCAGCATTAGTTTTTGTTAAACTTATATCAGAAACAGTTAGTTTTACTTATTCTTTAATAAGTCTAGTAATCTTAATGGTATATTTTATGTTTTTTCCTGGCGCTAATATATTTTACGTAATACCAATCTTTTTTATTCAATTAATATTATCTATTGGTCTAATGTTTTTACTTTCATCACTTAATGTTTACGTTAGAGATGTAAATCTTATGACGCCAATTATTATGAGAATGTGGTTCTACTTAACACCTATTATTTATTCATATCAGAGTGTGCCAATACAGTTTCAACCGTTATTAGCCTTAAACCCATTAACGGGAATAATAGATGGCTACAGAAGGGTTATAATTCATAATCAGGTGCCAGATTTTTATATGTTATCATATGGATTAATTTTTGGACTTACATTTCTTGCAATTGGTTGGGTTACTTTCTTGAAATTAGAGAAAAATTTTGCTGATGTTGTATAAGGGGTTTTATAGATGGAACATATTGCAGTAGAATTAGATGGAGTGAGTAAAAAATATTATAAGACTGGTTTGGTACAAGGACCTCGTGAATGGAAGAATATTATTCTTAAAAGAAAAAGTAGAAATGATATATATTGGGCTTTGAATAATATATCATTTAATATTATGCAAGGCGAATCAGTTGCTATTATTGGAGGAAATGGATCAGGTAAGAGTACCTTATTGAAGACAATTCTGGGAGTCACTACGCCTACCGAAGGTTCGGTAAAAGTAAATGGTGAGATAGGTGGATTAATCGAGTTAGGTGCTGGCTTTCATAAAGAGATGACTGGTAGAGAGAATATTTATATCAATGGAGCAGTACTTGGATTAAAGGAAGATGAAGTGGATGCGGTTATTGATAACATCATTGCTTTTGCTGAGCTAGAAGACTTCATTGACACACCAATAAAGAAATATTCTTCCGGAATGAAAGTGCGGTTAGGCTTTTCAATAGCTATCCATGTTCGGACAGATATAGTTTTGTTAGATGAAGTATTAGCTGTGGGAGATGCTAGATTTCGCAAAAAAGCCCTACAAGCAATAAAAGAATATTTAAAAGGGAAAACTATTGTTTTTGTTTCACACAATGCTAAACAGGTGAAAGAGGTCTGTGACAAGGGTATAGTTTTAGATAAGGGTAATATTGTTTTTATAGGCAATGTTGAATCGGCTTTAGAGTATTATGAGAATGAAATTATAAATAAATAATCTAAAGAGGGTGAGCTATAATGGCACCCTCTTACTTAATTTTCAAACTATAGTTTTAAATTAGGAGGATTTATGGCATTAATACATGAACTGCGTAATTTTGGTGTTTATGCAACTTTATCGAATCTAAATAGTTGGAGTACATTTGCAAAGTGCACGTGTACTTTCGAATCACCTGTTGATTTAAATGGTAAATATCCTGTTTTTGAAATTCAAAAGATTGGAGGATTTACTTATATGCAGGGAGGGACTTTTTTTGGGGTTGAATCTATTGGCAGATTTTGTTCCTTAGCAAAAAACATTTATACTGCTCCTGCAGAACACCCTACTACTTTTTTATCTTCTAGTCCATTATTTTATACGGATTCAAATGCAAGTAAGTGGCCAACTTCAAAGAATTTTGAGAGTTTCATAGAAAGAAATCAGACTCTAATCGCTAAGTCATATAAAAAAAAGGTGAATCAAACAAAGAAAGACTTAATAAGAATAGGAAATGATGTGTGGATTGGGCTAAATGTTACTATTCTTAAAGGAGTGACAATCGGTGATGGAGCTATTATAGCAAGTGGGGCGATTGTAACGAAGGATGTTCCACCATATTCAATCGTTGGTGGAGTGCCAGCTAAAATAATTAAATATAGGTTTAATAAAGATATTATCAATGCTTTGCTTAAAATAAAATGGTGGGATTACCAGATAGAGTTATTAGATAATTTAGATTGGACTGAAGTTAGAGAGATAATCCCTATCCTTGAAGATAGAGTTAAAAGTGGTAACTATAGCAAATTTAATTCCGAAACAATTGCCTTAGATAAGAACGGAAAGATTTTATCTTAAATAATAACTAAACGTGTTTCTAGGTTTATTCATGTATTTTATATATATTTGTCGAAAAATAGTCTCAAATTCCTAGTTTTGTGATAAAATTTTAATGAATATTAAATTAGGAGTTTTTATATGCTAAACATTAACCCAAATCGTTTGATGAGATTTTCATTAGTATTTGTCGACTTAATGTTAATTCTTTTCGCCTATATTTTGTCATTTGTGTTTGCTGCCCAGATTACTCTTATTGAGCAACGAAATATAGAATCATTTATTAACTTAATACCATGGATTCTATTAATTAGTGTTTTTTTATAGGAGTATTTGAACTTGATAGATTAGTACATTATGATGTTTGGGACCTTGTTCGTAAATTAATAGTAACGTTAATTTTTATAATGATCGTTACTATCGCTCTATCATTTTTATTTAGAGAATTCTCCTTACCGCGATCTGTCATATTGATGTCACACACTTTAACTTTTCTACTTCTATTTATTTGGAAGTTTTTTATAATTAGATACAATCAATATACTAAAGGGAAAGCTGTAATAATTGGGAATTATTATGAATTTTCTTCAATTAAAGAAAATATAAAAAAATTATTTAATAAGAAGGAAAGTATAAGTTTTATAGAAATGAATGATACTTTTGCAGTTATCACGAAAAAGTTGGCTCCTTATGAGGTGATCTTTGTAAGTTCAAGTGTAGATAATAGCTTAAAAAATAAAATCCTATATTATGCAATGAGACAAAATAAGAATGTTTTTGTTATGCCAACGGTTAGTGAATTATTGTTAATGAAATCAACAATTACTACGTTAGATGATACGATGTTACTTCAAGTAAAGCCATTTTATATTAACGGTGGGTTCTTGTTTATTAAAAGATTATTTGATATTATTTTTTCTATTTTATTATTAGTACTTTCATTACCGGTTATGATTTTGACCGCTCTTTTTATTAAATTTGAAGATGGAGGAAGTATTTTCTATAAACAGGAACGACTTGGAAAAAACAATAAGCCATTTAGAATAATAAAGTTCCGATCAATGCGTGAAAATGCTGAAAGAGAATCCGGACCTATCTTAGCACTAAATGATGATCATAGGATTACTAAGATTGGTAATGTTATTAGAAAAACTAGGATTGATGAATTACCTCAATTATTTAATGTTCTTAAAGGGGATATGTCTATAGTTGGACCAAGACCAGAACGTGACTTTTTTGCCGAGAACTTTCAAAAAGAAAATATTTGGTTTAGTTACAGATGTGCAGTTAAACCTGGAATAACAGGATATGCTCAAATTATGGGTAGCTATACAACCGATATGGAGAATAAGTTGAAGTTTGATTTGCACTATATTCGTAATTATTCTCTTTGGTTAGATATGATTATTATATTACGTACTATTTTAGTTGTTATAAATAAGGCAAAGGCAGATGGACAAGTTGCCCGAGATGCACAGAAAAAAAGTAAACCAATTTTTATTCGAGAGAGTGTAGAAAAGGAATAGCCAACTAGATCGCAATAAAAAAAACGAGACTGTTTACATATTCAGCCTCGCTTTTTTTATTTAATTTTTTTAATCAAGATCAGAAGACTTAAACACAGCTGTAATAGCCATATCCCTATTAATAGTAATTGAAAGTGACGGGTTATTTCCTGAGGCGTCTCCTTCCCAATGATCGAATTCCCACCCTTCAGCGGGTACTGCGGTTATTGTAGCGGTTGAACCGTCTGTGTACGAGCCATTTCTAACCCCCGAAATAGTACCATCTCCACTTATAGTGGTAGAAAGATTGAAATTTTTCGGTTCTTCTTTTGAAAATACAGCTCTTACATTCTTATTTTCATTCATTGTGATTGTTGCATTTCCAGATGTTCCGCTTATTGCTCCTTCCCAGCGATCAAATTTCCAGCCCGGGTTTGGTAGGGCAGTTAGGTTTACTTTAGTACCATTCTTAAATTGATTTCCGGATTGGTCTTTTCTAATCTGCCCACCTTCACTTGCACCTAAAGATAATGTGTAGCTAGGTGTGGGTGATTGTTGTTCTTGTGTTGGTTCAGGTTGTGGATTATTTTCCTTTTTAACAAATATTGCTTTGAATGATTTATTGTTGTTCATTGTTACAGTAATTCTGTCGTTTGTTGTTGGCTCAGAGCCCTCCCACCCTTTAAATGTCCAACCAGAACTAGGTCTAGCTGTTAGTGTGATGGTATCCATATGTGTAAATTCGGAATTCATGGAACTTCGAATTATCTCTCCGTCGCCAGTTTTATCTAATGATAGAGTATGAGTTAGTTCCTCTTCAAATATAGCTTGAATGTTTAAATGATCAGTAACTGTAATATTTGCAGGGTTTGATTCGCCTTCTAAATCTCCTCCCCAACCGATGAATTTCCATCCAGCTTTAGGACGAGCTTCAATAGTTACCAGACTATCAATTGGATACGAAGTTTGACCTGGAAAAATAATTACTTCGCCACCTCCGGTAGTTTCATACGAAATGGTTTTGTTTTCTCCCTCAATATTAAGATCAAATTGTTTTTGATAGTCTTCATATCTAATAGAAATAGTCGTTTGGCCTTCTTGGAATGCAGTGAAGGTACTTTGTAAACCGCTGCTTGTTTCCAATTCGCCTATTTTATTGCTCATTGACCATTCTGGATTAAAATCGATAGGGTTTCCAGCAGCATCCAATCCTTCAAGTGTTATGGAGAGCGGTTGTCCAATGGCTAATGTTTTATGTTCTTGCGGTTTCACAATTATATTTTCTAGGACTTGTTCACGAACAATTATCTGTTTATCTATAGAAAAGTCTTCAACATCAGCTCTAACAACAGTTTCACCAACTTCAATTCCAAAAAAATCAACGTGTTTGTCGTTTGTCTCACTTTCTTCAATAATACCAATTGAGTTATCCAGTACCTGCCAATTTGCTGTCAGCGGAATAGTTTCACCAGAATCCTTTTCCCAAACTAATTCTAATTTCCTACTATACTCTTTTTGTACTAGCGTCCTTGATTTTATAAAAATAGATTCATTTATTGACTCGTATGTTTCCTGTAATGAAGAAGAATCTGTTATTGAAATACCGTTTTCTAAAATTTTTAATGCAGCAATAACCTCGGATTCGCCTATATAAATATGCGCCAAATTTGAGTAGAAACTTTCTTCAATGGGGATTAACTCAATACCTTCTAATAAAATTGTTTTAGCTTGATCAAAATTGGAGATTGCCAGATATGCTTTTGATAGTCCTAAGCGAGCATTGACATTCAATGGATCCAATTCTAGAACATTGATATAAGCTTCGATGCTTTTTTCATACTCTTCCCTGTCAAAGTGATTATTAGCTATATCAAGTTGGTTACTAAGGTTATCAGAATGAATAGCATGAACAGTAAAAATACCCATTAAGGAAATTACTATGATACCTGATAGAATTAATAATATAAATTTCTTGTCCAAAAATAGCACACCTCATTTTAATTTTATTCAGTACTTATAATTATAATGAAAATTCCTAATTAAGGAAAGGATAATTGTGGTTTCTGTCGTTTTCTGTGATATTTTGTTAATTATATATCTAAATTAAATGCTCACATTCTTAATTGATATGAGAAAATGTGATAAAATACCGTGAAGTAAATATTTTTCTTTATAGAGGGTGTATTGATGGTTAATAAAATAAATGTTGCGGTAGATGGGCCAGCTGGAGCTGGAAAAAGTACTGTTGCGAAATTAGTAGCTGAACAGCTTTCTTTATTATATATTGATACAGGTGCGATGTATCGTTCATTAGCATATTCGGCTTTAGAATCTCACATTGACTTACAAGACAGTGGCGCTATTAAAGATTTACTTGTTCAACTTAGTATTAAATTAGTAAATGACAGCGAGAAATCAACGGTTTTTGTAAATGATCAAGATGTCTCTGTAGAGATTCGTACCCCAGAAGTAACTCGATCTGTTCCAATCGTAGCAAGCCATGAAAGTGTAAGATTAGAAATGCTTAAGCGTCAAAGAAAGCTAGCGATAGGAGAAAATTCAATATTAGACGGTAGAGATATCGGAACTCATGTATTGCCTGATGCTCAGGTTAAGGTTTTCCTAACTGCTACAGTTGATATACGTGCAGAAAGGCGTCACGAAGAGTTACTAAAAAGGGGCTTTTCTTCAAACTTAGACCAGTTGAAAGAAGAGATAGCTAAACGTGATGAGTTAGATGCTACGAGGGAAGTAGCGCCATTACGTAAAGCTGAGGATGCAATTGTGATTGATGCAACAACATTATCTATACCGGAAGTTGTTGATGCGATTGTTAACCTTATAAATATCCCTGTCTCTCAGGATTAACAAGGATTAATGTATAAACAGAAAACTATGGAAATTACAGGAGGGAATTATCTA
>NZ_JRJU01000033.1 GCF_000787375.1 Halalkalibacter okhensis
GTTGATTGCCACTATCTAGATCTCGTATTTTTATATTCCGAATTTTAATCTACCCCTTTTATTTTTCCATTTAGTCCTTCTCTCTTTTCTATTGCTTGTAGTAGATCAGTCATTATATAATTCGGCTCCATAACAATTTTTGCAAAAACATCTCGTTCTCTTAAGGCGCTCGGACCAATCAACTTGATGATAACAGGAACAATATTGACGGCAATAATAAAGAGAACAACCGCAACTAAAGAGGCAAAATAGAGCCCTACTCCTACAGCAATACCAAGCCCTGATGCTGACCAAATCATCGCCGCACTTGTTAAACCGGAAATGACATCATTGCTCCTCCTTAATATCACTCCCGCTCCTAAAAAACCGACTCCGCTAACAATTTGAGCCGTTAAACGCATTGGATCCATAGCGCTGAAAGTAGGGGTTGCAAAAAGATGAAATGCCTCGATCGACACAATTGTAACTAGACAACTAGCCACACTAATGACCATACACGTCTTCAGTCCAAGAGGTTTATGTTTTAATTGCCGGTCTATCCCTATTAACATTCCAAGAAACAATGCTAGGCTCAATTTTCCAACAATCACAAAATCAAAAGACATTTCCTTCCCCTTTCCTCCAACACAGCCTTGTTCTAATTGCTATTAGCTACACAATCCATTTCCCTAATCACTTACCTTATTTTCAAAATAGTATTGAAACCCATACATAAGAACGGATTTTAATAAGAAAAGTAACGATAATTGATACCTTTTCAAGCGTACTAATGACACATACTTAATTTTGGTAAGCCAAGGAATGAGAAGGTATGTGAAAAAACCATCCACAACTAAATTTAAAACTAAGTAACGAAAAAATTTACCATAAGTAAATTTCAATATCCAAATGGATCCAATAAAAAAGGGACCGATTATTAACGGGATAATCCCCCATACTTTTGGATGAATTTTTGCATAAAATGTCCACCATCTTCTTTTTTCAGCAATCGACGCTTCAAACAATAAGTAAATGGACATAAATATTGTACCAGGCAAAAATTTCTTAAAGTCATGTTTTACTAAAAATGGGACCGTAAGCCAAGGTAAGATGATCATAAGAAGATTGAAAATTTTAGGGTATTTCATACGAATTTCCTTCCTTTTTCCTTTATAATCCCATTTATCGTAAACATTTATTAGTTTCTGACTAATTTTTTCACAAAAAAATAATTTCTTGTTCTGAAACGCGTTCCACGCTTTACCATTATGGTAGTTACTTAAAGGAGGGCTATTTCATGGAAATGTTGAGTGGATTCGCTAGTTTATTAAGTTTGTGTTTCATCATTTTATTATTTGCAGGGGGGATTACGTCTTCAAACCCTGAGAAGTTAAATGTTAAGAAAAATGAACCTTATCATTACATTTTTCATTCCCACGTATTCGAGGAAAAAGAGCATGATAAAAACTTCCCATCATAATAGCTTGTTGTGCAGGAATATTAATAAATACATCAAATAGTATCAATAAGGAAGGGGTGTTACAATGGAATATTTGTTTCCTTCATTTATTGACAGCTATATTGATGAATTAGCAGCAAAAGGTAGAAAAGATTCAACAATACGACGCTATATGTATGATTTGAATGATTTTTCATACTGGCTCCATAAAGCCCGTTCAACTACAGAAGAAATTAATTGGAAGTCCATCACAAAAGAGGAGCTCGAGCTTTTCTTTCATGATTTGATGGAAGTGAGAAAGTACAATGTACGAACGATTAGGCGTATCCATAGTGTTTTACGACAAGTATATCAGTACCGAAAAACATTGGGACAAAGTGAATTAAGTCCGATGTCTGAAATTGAGCCGCCAGAACTTTCCTCAGGGCCACTAGTAGAATCAGACTGGTTACGCTATCAGGAGCAATCACAGTTACTTACTTGTTTATCATCAACAAATGGATTATCAAATCAACAACTCGATGTATTTCATTTTTATAAAGAACGAAATGAATTCATCGTTCGGTTATTTCTAAATTATGGTCTTACATTACATGAAGTCCAGCAACTGTCCATGAAAGATATTAAATTTGAACGGAACGAACTCTACATTCAAGATGACAACAGAGTTATTGTTTTGGACGAAAAACATAAACAATTAGCTTACAGTTATTTTAAGACCATTCCAGAACCAGTTAGGCCTCGCTTTTATAGTGAAGATCCATTGATTGTTTCTTTTGATTTTAAGCGTAAAACGTTTCATTGGTCTTATGAGGAAGACCAACCTAAAAGGATGTCTATGATCGCCATTCAAAAAATGGTTCGTATGGAAGTAAAGCGCGCACAATTACGTAAAGGCATTAGTGCTCAAACCCTTAGAAACACCTTTATTTTAGCTACACTATTAAACGGAAAAACATCAGAAGAATTGGTTCAGAGGATTGGCTATACAACACCTTTATCAATGAATCGTTATCTCAGTACCATTCAATCTATCACAGATGAACAAAAGCAACGTTTACTAGCGGCATCAGTTTGACCTTTCATTATTAATTTTAAATATACCCACAAGAACAAGAAAAAGCGCCATTTAGGCGCTTATTCTTGTTCTTCTGACTTCAATTGGACATTACGCTGTGGTGCAAATGTAGAAATAGCATGCTTATACACAAGCTGCTGTTTCCCTTCGGTTTCTAAAATGACCGTAAAGTTGTCAAAGCCTTTAATTAATCCACGAATTTGAAACCCGTTTGTTAAAAAGACCGTAACAGAAATATTATCTTTACGTAATTGGTTTAAAAATTGATCTTGAATATTAATAGGTTGCTTCATCGGGGTGTCCTCCTCTAATTGACTCTCTCTTTATTTCGATATGAATGTCAATTTTCCTTCAATAAATGAACAAATTTCCTGGAAATTTTGGTCGGTTAATCCATTAGACATGTCAAACCATGTCGCATCTGTTTTATTACGAAACCATGTTAATTGCCTTTTAGCGTATCGTCTTGAGTTTTGCTTTAAAGATTCCACAGCGCCTTCTAATGACATAAGCCCATCAAAATAAGTATAAAGCTCTTTATAACCAATTGCTTGCACTGATTGACAATCTCGTATGCCACGGTCATATAACGACCTTGCCTCTTCTAACAATCCTTCTTCCATCATTAAGTCAACACGTTTATTAATCCGTTCGTAAAGCATTTCGCGTTCCATCGTTAAACCAATCAACGCTAACGAATACGGGGATTCTTCTTCTTTCTCTTCCAATTGTTGGTCAGAGAAAGGCCTCCCTGTAACGTGTGTGACTTCAAGTGCTCGAATGACGCGCCGTACATTATTAGGGTGAATGAGTTGTGCAGCATTTGGATCGACTTGTTTGAGACGGTTATGTAATTGTTCATTTCCAATCTTGGTTACTAATTGCTCTAGTTCTTTTCGATATCGTTCATCAGTCGGTATCGATTCAAACTGATATTGTTTTGTAATCGCATTTACATAGAGACCTGTTCCACCTACTAAAAGTGGGGTATGACCGTTATCATTGATCTCTGAAATAAGAGGAATGCATCTATCTTGAAACTCGGCAACGGAAAATGGCTCAATTGGATCCAATATATCAATTAAATGGTGGCGAACACCCTCTTGTTCCTCCGCGGTCACCTTCGCCGTACCAATATCCATACCTTTATATACTTGCATCGAATCTCCACTAATAACTTCGCCTTTATATTTCTTTGCTAAGTTAATACTCAATGCTGTTTTTCCAACTGCTGTTGGACCGACAATTACAATTAACTGTTCTTTCATCATCTTCTCCCTATTCCTTGGAATTCAAACGTTCGTACAATGATTAATTTGAAATCGTTATAAACCCGTAATGAAACGTTGAGTGTTGTCTCTTCATAACTTGAAATCCGTAGCGATTAAAACGTTTACTCTCGTAATGATCTTTAAGAACAACTCGGGATCTGCTTACACGTATCGCCTCATCTATTATCTCATTTGATAAATCGTCATGACATGCAAACTGTTTTAATCCCTTTATACCAGTTGAAGTAGATAAATGTTGCTCGAACATAGGATCAAAATAAACAACATCATACGAATGATCAGCTAGATTTTGAAGATAGTCTTTATGATGGGCATGTATCACTTCAATCCTTCTCATGGCTTTAAGCATAAAATCTCCACCATCTTGCCAGGTACGAAGGCCTTGCCGGACAATACTAGCAAGCGCCTGATTGGCCTCTAAACCGGTCACTCTTCCAGTTTCTCCTACTACCACTTGGGCAACTAAACTATCAGAGGCTAATCCTAATGTGCAATCAAGAAATGACATTCCTTTAGAAAGATCAGCTGCAGCAACCAACGGATCATAGTTTGTTTTTTGAAATTGCTTTACTCGAAACATAGCAGAATTTGGGTGATAAAAAAAGGGCTCTCCGCCATCTTGTGAATAAAGTACTACTTTCCCCTTCCCCACAACAAGGACATCCTCTTTGTAGAGCTGAAGTAAGTCTTGAACAGAAGCTTCATTTCGACGAATATATCGACTAGCTAATTCCAAGCTAAATTGCTGTGCTTTTTCCTCTAATACGTCTACACCTTTTCTTGCTGTAGTAATGATCATATCTATATCCCCTATGTAGTTGTTATTGAGTTAGTTAAAACTTAAAACCTAGAGCTTTTTGAGAGCGAATAGTGCGTTGGCTTCTCTCGCCGTGCGCCTTTTTTAGAAAGTTCACTCAAAAGGCTTAAAACATTACGGCGGCTCCGCTCAACGCTTCGAGTTCAAAGAAAAAGGTAAAAACCGACCTTTTTCTTTACATGTGCGTAGAACGTGTGCGTTGGCTTCTCTCGCCGTGCGCCTTTTGAGAAAGTTCACTCAAAAGGCTTAAAACATTACGGCGGCTCCGCTCAACGCTTCGAGTTCAAAGAAAAAGGTAAAAACCGACCTTTTTCTTTGAACTCTACATCACTCGTTTGAACATTTTTTCTAGGGCGTAGGTTGAGAAGTGGACTAGGATTGGGCGGCCGTGTGGGCAGGTGAATGGGTCGCTGCTTTTTCGGAGCGATTCAAGCAGGGCAAACATCTCGTCTTGACGGAGATGACGATTTGCTTTGATTGCTGCCTTGCAGGACATTAAAATTGCTGCTTCCTCCCGAAGTTTTGCCAGGTTTACTTTTCGATGTTCTAGCAAGTAGTCGATAATTTCACGAATTGTCTCTTCCTCCTGCCCCTTTGGAAGCCAAGTTGGGTGTGAACGAATGACAAACGCTTGAGTACCAAATCGCTCTGGAAAAACGCCAACAGCGTGAAGATCATCGATATGTTCGTTTATCGTTGCAAACTCCTGTGCCGTACATTCTAGTGTAATTGGAACAAGCAATTCTTGAACGTGCGGACTCACTTCCGCGACTTTGTCTCTAAAAAACTCATACTTCACACGTTCCTGAGCTGCGTGTTGATCTATTAAATACATTCCTGTCTCATTTTGTGCAATTATATACGTCCCATGCATTTGACCGACAGGATAAAGAACCGGTACTCTCTCTGTTACCTCTGTTACCGTTTCTTGTCCGACTGTTTCTTCCATTACCTCCATTGATTCTTCTTCTTGCTCAATAGCTGTTGCAGTGCTCTCATGCTGACTTGCAGCAGTCTGCTCATAATCTTGAGGCCTTTGCTGATCCACTTTGCTATCTTGGTTCACATCATCATTTACTTCAAAATAGGAAGAAGTTTTATCTTGCCACGTTTTATTTTCTTTTACTTGTAGTCCTACATTTACGGATTCAACTTGGGCTGGCTTTTCAAAATCAAACGATACTTGTTCACTTTTTAAGCTTGAAAAATTTGTTCGCTTTCTCGTATCTGCTTCAGGAATCAATGTTTCGGATTCAAATATTTGTTTGATCGATTGAGTAATCAATTGACCTAATTCCTCTTCTTTACTTAAACGTACTTCCAGTTTCGATGGATGAACATTGACATCAATTAATTTGGGATCCATTTCTATAGAAAGTACGACAAGAGGATAACGACCAATAGGTAATAATGTATGATAACCATCTTGTATCGCTCTAGCAAGTGCATAATTACGAATATACCTGCCATTAACGAAAATAGACATATACTGTCTAGACGCTCTTGTTAATTCTGGCAAAGCTACAAAACCACTGAGTTCATAATCTAGTGACTCACCTTCAATAGGTTTTACCTTTTTGGCGACGTTTCTTCCATAAATTGAAGCAATTACTTGCCGAATGTCACCATTACCTGAGGTTTTTAATACTTCTTTTCCATGATGAGAATACTCAAAAGCTACATGAGGATGCGCTAGGGCAAGTCGATTAATAATATCACTCACATTCCCAGCTTCTGTATGGACCGTTTTTAAATATTTTAATCTTGCTGGCGTATTATAAAAGAGATTCGTCACCGTAATCTCTGTTCCTTTTCGCGCCTTCGCAACCTTCTTATGCTTAATCACACCGCCTTCTAACACAATTTCTGTACCTGGCCCAACACCGGTGCTCCTAGTTAAAGACACATGGGCTACAGAAGCTATACTCGGCAATGCTTCCCCCCGGAATCCTAATGTCCCGATTTGAAACAAATCGCGATCCGTTCGAATCTTACTAGTTGCATGACGATAAAAGGCTGTTTCCACATCATCCTCATCAATTCCATCCCCATTATCTACAATACGAATTGACGCTAACCCACCTTCTTCAATCTCAACAACAATGTGAGTACTATTGGCATCAAGAGCATTTTCCACTAATTCTTTGACAATTGATGCAGGGCGTTCGACAACTTCACCCGCAGCAATTTTATTGGATAACGCATCATCAAGCTTTATGATTTTTGTCATCGAACCCCTCCTACTTCGTTTTATTTTAATAATCGTTGCAGTTCATTGATAAATTGAATAGCTTCAATTGGTGTCATGTGAAGAACGTCTTTTTTCACAAGCTTCTTCAATACTTTTTCTTCTTGCCCAGTAAGTGTATCAGAAACACTCTTTTCTACCTTTGCCTCTTCTTCAGCAGCAAAAAGTGTTAATTGTTGCTCAGAAAAAGGAGGATGTTGTGCTTGATTAGTCCATTGAGCTTGCGTGCCTTCTTCAAATTGCTTTAATAATGTTTCAGCACGCTCCGTTACCTGTGATGGCAACTCTGCTAGTTCTGCAACATAGATCCCGTAACTTCGATCAGCTTGTCCATCGATCACTTTATGCAAGAACACAACCGTTCCGTTTTCTTCCACCGCTGATACGTGAACATTTTGTAAATCGGCTAATTCTTTATCCAATTGTGTTAATTCATGATAATGTGTTGAAAAAAGAGTCTTCGCACGAACAGTGTCATGAATGTATTCAATAATGGCTTGTGCTAATGCCATCCCATCATACGTAGATGTTCCTCGGCCAATTTCATCAAGCAAAATTAAGCTATTTTGTGTAGCTTTTGTTAGTGCATAACGAGTCTCTAGCATTTCAACCATAAATGTACTCTGCCCACTAGCAAGGTCATCTGCTGCTCCAATTCTTGTAAATACTTGATCGAAAATTGGTAATTCACATGATGTTGCTGGAACGTAACAACCAATTTGTGCCATGACGGCAAGCAAGGCTAACTGACGCATATAAGTACTTTTCCCTGCCATATTCGGCCCAGTTATTAATAACATTTCTCGCCCTTTTGTCATGTGAACGTCGTTTGCAACATACTGTCCTTTTTCAATCACGGTTTCAACTACAGGATGACGCCCATCGACAATCGCAATGTCTCTCTTTTTTGAAAAGGTTGGTTTTACATAATGGCGTTGTTCACTTACTGTCGCAAATCCCGCAAGTACATCAATTTCACTGATGGAATGTGCCAATGTTTGAATGAATGGTAAAAATTGTTTGGCCTCTTCTCTTACCGAAACAAACAAATCATATTCAAGTTGTTCCATTTTTTCTTCAGCTTCTAAAATTAACGCTTCTTTTTCTTTAAGTTCAGGTGTGATATAGCGTTCTGCATTCGTTAATGTTTGCTTTCGCTCATAACGACCTTCGTGTAATAAATGAGTATTGGCTCTTGTCACTTCAATATAATAACCAAATACTTTGTTAAAGCCGATTTTCAAAGTACGAATCCCGGTTTCTTGTCTCTCTTTTTGCTCGAGTTCAGCAATCCACTGCTTTCCATTTTTACTTGCATCACGATACGTATCTAATTCTTCATGATAACCAGGTCGGATCATTCCACCTTCTGTCACAGAGATAGGCGGGTCCTCTACTAAGCTACGATCTAGAAGTTCAATTAATTCAAAAACTTGATCTTCTTCGTGAAACCACTTACTAAGTAAAGATGGTACCATTTTTCCAACTAGTTCTTTTATTAATGGTATCTTTTCTAAGGAACGTTTTAATTGCACGAGTTCTCGCGCATTCACGCTACCATAAGCAATTCTCCCTGCTAGTCTTTCAAGGTCATACACATGTCGTAACTCATCACGCAATTCTTCGCGCTCAAAATAGAATTCAAGAAAAGAAGTGACGATCTTCAGTCGTTCCTCTATGCCAGATTGATCTATGAGAGGTCTCTCCAACCAATTTTTCACAAGTCTACCACCCATTGATGTTACCGTCTGATCGACAATTGCAAGCAAAGATCCTGCCTTCTTCTTTTCTCTAAGAGATTCCGTCAACTCTAAGTTTCTCTTCGTATGAGTATCCATTTTCATAAAAGAATCAAAGTGATAGTAGGTTACTCTTTGTAAATGGTTTAATGACCGTTTTTGAGTTCGGATTAAGTACTGAAGCAACCTAGCAAAACTCATTTTTAATTTTTCAGACTGTAAATCTTCGCAAAGGTTCATGTAATCTTGATCTAGTTCTACCTTATCTTCATAAGAAACCGTAACCGGACACTTTTCGATAATTCGTTTCAAAGTCGTCTCATCTAAATCAGAGGCAACCACTAACTCCTTTGTGCCTGAACTTGCAATATCATGAATGACATCTTCAAGAGCATCACCAATTAGCGTTGCAGCACATTCACCCGTTGTTAGGTCCGTTCTAGCAAGGCCAAATGATTGATCTTCAAATGCCGTCAATGCTACTAAATAATTGTTTTCTTTTTCCTTAATGACATTTCCATTCATCATCGTCCCAGGTGTAAGCATCTTAACTACTTCTCGTTTTACAACACCCTTTGCCTCTTTTGGATCCTCTACTTGTTCACACAAGGCAATTTTATAGCCTTTTTCAATTAAACGTGACATGTATTGATCAGCAGAATGATAAGGCACACCACACATCGGTATTCTATCTTCACCTTGTCCTCTACCAGTTAACGTTATTTCTAATTCTTGGGCTGCAAGCTTAGCATCTTCAAAAAACAACTCGTAAAAATCTCCGAGACGAAAAAATAAAAAGGCATCTTGATGCTGTGCCTTTATTTCTAAGTATTGTTTCATCATTGGGGTAATCTGTGCCATCATATCCTCCACCGTACATAATTATTACGGTTTATTATATCATAGCTTCTATTAATCTCGCATTAGGGAGTCTTTTACTGTATCGATGGCTCTTCAAAAAAAATGAGAGCAAACCTCCACGGCTTGCTCTCCCGTCTTATTTATCAAATTCACTGTGTAAGAAATTTGGATCAAGACGCTCATACTCCTCATCACTTACATCATCTGCCGCTTGTGAACTAGGAAAATCTTCTAATAGACCATCAGAATTGACTGCTACAGCAACCTTTGTTTCCCCAATGCATTCTACAAGGAACTCACGCTCTACCTGCACATCAACATTTGCACCATTTTCTGAGATTGTTGCTTCTAACGTATTTGGTTGCTGTACAGCTCTTGCAATCACATCCATTTCATCAGAGAGGATATTTTCATCCTGCATAGAAAGTGGAATAACATCAGAGTAAGTAACGGTTTGTGTTGCAACATCTGTCTTCGTATTTTTATTATACGAGAACCAAACGTTGATATCGTAGCTTCCTTGCACCACTACAGAGTCGCCCTTCTTATCTGCTGAATACTTATGATTAATAATCCAGCAGCCTAGAATGCTTGACGGTCTGTGTGAAGGGCTAATCGTATGAGTTGCTTCTGAGAACTTACGACCTTTTCCACATACCGCTTTTGTAATAATTTCACGATAGTTAAATTTTTGAGACATGAAACAAAACCCTCCTCTTTCTCATATCATATCGAGTTGTCGGTCGCTTGTGTCGGCTCCTCGCATGCCAAATTCGCTCCGCCAAATGCTTCACTGTCATCCTATGCAGGGCGAATAACCAATGTGCGAAAAAAAGAATGAAAGATGATAGCAAAGCGTTATCTATATCACGTTATGTTGAGGTTACAAAGTTTAGTACATCTATCGAGAAAAGTTCTGAAAAATATTAAGGCGCCTTCCAACTGACAAGGTATTTCCTATAAGCTACTTATTATTTAAACCTTTCGCCTTTTCTTATATTTATTTGGAAAAATTGAAAAAAGAACTATTCATTGAGTTGAATAGTTCTTTTTATAAAAACTTTAATTATTGACAACCACCATCAAAATAAGGATTTTTTGTTGTGGTTCCTTTCAACACATCTCCCCCCATTGAAGTAATAATCTCTTCTGTCACCGTTTTGGAAATCGTATTTGAAACCATCTGTAACAATTCATTAACTTCGATTTGACTCGATTTGAACTCTTGTACTAACGGAATCGAATCAACCTCTTCGTGCAAAGCATCAATTTTTGCTTCCACTTCTTTTAATGCTTCTGTTTTTCCATAATGTTGAAGGTTCACTGCTTCTTTTTGAAGCTTTTTAATTTGAGCAATTAACTCTTGTACTTTTAAATGCTCATTGATTTGTTTTTCAGCTCGTTTAAAGAAATCTACTTCTTCTGTTTCTGCCATCATCTTTGCTAATTCTTTAGCTTTATTACGAATATCTTCTCTTGTGTATGTTGTTGTCATCACTGTTTTACCTCCGCCATTTCGACCATTTCACCATTTAAAGACCATGTTTTTGCTTCTGTAACTTTAACATAAACAATTTTACCAATCACCGATTTAGGAGCGACAAAATTCACTAAACGATTGGTTCTTGTACGACCAGCTAAAACGTCTGGATTTTTTTTGCTTTCACCTTCTACTAAAACTTCAACAATTTGGTCTTGGTAATCAAGGTTTTTCTTCGCTGAAATTTCATTCACTAGCGCATTTAACCTGCCTAGACGCTCACGTTTTACTTCCATTGGAACATTGTCTTTCATTTTTGCCGCTGGTGTTCCTTCACGAGGAGAATAAATATACGTATACGCACTATCAAATTCAATCTCTCTTACAAGAGAAAGAGTCTCTTCAAATTGTTCTTCTGTCTCATTCGGGAATCCAACAATTAAGTCTGTAGTAAATGATGCGTTAGGAATCGCCATTTTTATTTTATGAGCAAGCTCTACATATTGCTCACGAGTATATTTTCTAGCCATCAGCTTCAAAATCTCAGAGTTTCCGTGCTGCACAGGCAAATGAATATGCTCAACTAAATTTCCACCTTTTGAAAGCACAGAAATTAAGTGGTCATCAAAATCTCTTGGATGACTCGTTGTAAAACGAACACGAGGAATATCAATTTTATGAATTTCATCCATCAAGTGGCCAAGGCCATAATTCTTTCCTTCTAGATCTTTTCCGTATGCATTTACATTTTGTCCGAGCAATGTTATTTCCTTATAACCTTGTCTTGCCAAATCACGTACCTCTGCAATAATATCTTCAGGAAGACGGCTACGCTCTTTCCCACGTGTATAAGGAACAATACAGTACGTACAGAACTTATCACAGCCATACATAATATTTACCCAAGCTTGCGTTTTCCCTTGACGAGCTCGGGGCATATTTTCTACAATATCGCCTTCTTTAGACCAAACTTCAACAACCATTTCTTTCCCATAAATTGCATTTCTTAAAAGTTCCGGCAAGCGATGAATGTTATGCGTGCCGAAAATTAAATCAATGTGCTGATGCTTTTGCATGATGCGGTTTACAACTGATTCTTCCTGAGACATACAGCCACACACACCAACAATCAACTCTGGTCGTTCAACTTTTAATGCTTTTAAATGACCAATTTCACCAAACACTTTGTTTTCAGCATTTTCACGAATCGCACAAGTATTTAATAAAATAACATCCGCTTCCATTGTTTCCTCTGTTGATTCAAAGCCCATTTCTAATAGCAAACCAGCCATGTTCTCAGAATCATGTGTATTCATCTGGCAGCCATACGTACGAATCAGGAACTTCTTGCCCTTTCCAATTCCCTTCATTTCTTCAGGGATGAGACTGTCAGGTCGTATAACTTGTACATCCTCTTTTCCACGGCGCTTTCCTTGCTTATAGTCAGGTTGATCATATATAGAGATATCTCGCCCTTCAATGCGGATCACCTTTTTATTATCTTCCTCTGAAACCACTTTAGCATTTGAGAAATCAAAATACTTGCTATAGTCTTTTTTCTTTTTTCTTTATCTATAGGTTCATTTGTATTCCCTAAACGTCCTAGACGCTGATCTTCATTCATAGATAAAACTCCTTCCATCAAGCTTCTAAAAGCAAACAAATAGAAAGCTCACAATTTTAGTGAGCGAAATTTTGCATAGTTTCCTTCATACATTATACGTGGAACTTTCAAGAAACTCAATGAATCTTGTTTGTCTATCTTTTAACAAGTCGTTGCTTAGTGGGAAATTGACAAAAAGCCACCATCATTGTATAAGATTGGCGGCTTTGTTCATCTCTTCGATGAAAAAAACAAAAGGCGAAGCGACCCTGCGATACTAGTGCGATCATTGGTGCGATGGCTTCACTCGCCGTGCGCCTTTTGAGAAACCCGCTCAAAAGGCTTAAAACCGTTTACGGCGGCTTCGCTCATCGCTTCGCAGAAAGACCCAAAGGGAAAAGCGTCCTTTGGGTCTTTCTGCTTACATAAATTCTGTCATTAGTTCATTGAACTTTTCTTCGTTTATTTCTATATTTTGGTGAGCTAGTGGTTTTTCGTCGTAGGTATCGATTAACTCTTGGTATGATTTTTGTTCTGTGTTTTGATAGATGAGACCTGTTACTAGACCGTTATGTTCCATAAGTGTTTGCATAGCTGTCATCCGGTTGGATGGGTCGTAGTTTTCTACATCTGCGAGCTTCGTTATATTATTTTTAAACCAGTCATACGTGTTCACTTTGTTAAAGGTAACACACGGGCTAAATACATTAATGAGAGAGAATCCTTTATGATTGATCCCTTGTTCAATTAATGATGTTAACTCTTTTAAATCACTTGAGAAGCTTTGTGCTACAAACGTTGCCCCAGCTGTTAATGACATTTCCATTACATTCAGAGCGGATTCAATGGAGCCTCCTGGTGTACTCTTTGTTTTAAAGCCCATGTCACTTCGTGGTGATGTTTGGCCTTTCGTCAAACCGTAAATTTGATTGTCCATCACGATATACGTAACGTCAATGTTGCGGCGAATCGCGTGAATCGTATGGCCCATTCCAATCGCAAATCCATCTCCATCTCCACCAGATGCAATAACCGTTAAGTCACGGTTAGCCATTTTCACACCTTGGGCAATTGGTAGAGCTCGTCCATGAACACCGTGAAACCCATATGAATTAATGTAGCCTGATATACGACCAGAACAACCAATCCCTGAAATGACAGCAAGGTCGTCTGGTTCTAGACCAACATTTCCAGCAGCTCGCTGGATTGCAGCTTGGACAGAGAAGTCCCCACAACCAGGGCACCAGTTTGGCTTTACTTTGTTTCTAAAATCTTTAAATGTTGCCATCTAAACCAACTCCTTGCTTATGTCATGTAGTTCCTTACAGGTTTCATGTAATTCACCAGGTAAAAATGGATTTCCGTCATATTTCAACACATTTTCAATTTTCACATTCCCGACATTCATTTTTATAATGTTGGCTAATTGAGCTGTCGCATTGTTTTCAACTACAACTACTTTTTTTGCACGATCAATTAACGGCTTTAATTCATCTGTTGGGAATGGATGTAGTAACCGGATTTGTGCATGATTTACTTTAATTCCATCTTCTTCGAGTCTTGGCATGGCCTCTGCAATCGTTCCACGGGTGGAATTGACTCCAATCACCAATAAATCAGCCTCAGCATGTTTTGCATCTACAAAAAGAGGATCTTTAAACTGTTTTGGTAAGTTAGCTACTTTTCTCAGCCGTTTATCCATTTGACTCTTACGGTTTTCAGGACTTTCTGACGGTTTTCCTGTTTCGTCATGCTCAACACCCGTTACATGATGAATTCCATTTTTCATTCCTGGAATGACACGATTTGAAACACCTGTTTCTGTTAATTCATAGCGCTTGTAATATGCTTTGTCCTCACGCTCAGGAATTTCTTCTCCTACTTGCAACGCACCTCGACGAATTTCCACTTTACTATAATCAAGTGGTTCAACCGTTTGTTTGCCTAATGACAAGGCAAGGTCTGTTACTAAAATAACAGGACACTGATATTCTTCTGCTAGATTAAAAGCTTCAACAGTATCATAGAAAGCTTCCTCTACAGTACTTGGTGTGATAACTATTTTAGGGATATCTCCATGTGTACTATAAATCATTGCCATTAAATCTGATTGTTCTTGTTTCGTAGGTAATCCTGTACTTGGACCTCCGCGTTGAGTATCCATAATCACAAGAGGTTGTTCTGTCATGCCAGATAACCCAATCGCCTCAGCCATTAATGATAAACCTGGACCAGCTGAAGCTGTAAACGAACGTACCCCAGCATAGTTCGCACCGATGGCCATTGTACATGCAGCGATTTCATCTTCTGTTTGAATAACCGTACCACCAAACTCTGGCAACTTTTCAATCATATATTCCATAATTTCAGATGCAGGTGTAATTGGATACGCTGCCATGAAACGGCTTCCCGCTGCGATTGCGCCCATTCCAATTGCATCATTTCCGATCATAAACATTCGCTTCTTCCCATCAGCCGGAGCCAGTTGCAATTCAGGCATGTTTGCTCCTGCTTCTTTGCGGAAACAAGCTGCTCCTGCACGTATTGCCTCCATGTTCTTCTCAACAACACTTGCTCCCTTTTTCAAGAAAAGATCTTCAACAACATCCTGATACGTATCAGGAGCTAAACCAAGAATCGCACTTGAAGCACCAACAGCAACCATATTCTTCATTAAAGATGTGCCTAGCTCTGTAGCGATCTCTGTAAAAGGTACCGCATAAAGACGAACATCATAACCTTCAGTGACAACTGGATTAAATTTAGCATCGGCAATGATAATGCCATCTTCACGTAATTCATGAATATTCACATCAATTGTTTCTTGATCAAATGCCACTAAAATGTTTAAATCATCTGAAATTGAATTTAATGGAGTTGTACTTACACGAATCTTATTGTTCGTATGTCCCCCTTTAATACGCGAAGAAAAATGTCGATATCCAAATAAATAATATCCATGACGATTCAATGCAGAAGCAAAAATTTCACCTGTACTTTCAATTCCTTCCCCTTGCTGACCGCCAACTTTCCATGATAATTGCTCTCTCACACTCTCCACCCCTTGCTTGTCTATTAGACTAGAAACCGAAATATCAAATTATTCTTATAATATCACATTCCCGAGTAAGTTGCTAGACTTACTCTGCTATTACGATAGTTATATTATCTTAAACGTTCTTATAATAGTCCCAAATCAGCTAAAAAGCAAGACTTTTTAAAGACAAATACAAGAATCGAGTCTTAGTAAATTTGGATTATGTAATAATGATATTTTTTGTAAATCCACCTTTACGCTCGTATTTAGAACAATTAAAAAAACCTACTCACATCAAATGTAAGCAGGTTTTTTGTAGGAGCTTTGCTATCTTGGTTCAACGATTATCTTCATCGCTGTTCGTTCTTCTCCCTCAATTTGAATATCAGTAAAAGCCGGGATACAAACTAGATCAATACCACTGGGGGCAACAAATCCCCTCGCAATCGCAATCGCTTTTATTGATTGATTAAGCGCTCCTGCTCCTATTGCTTGAATTTCTGCCGCTCCCCGTTCACGAATGACTCCAGCTAACGCGCCAGCAACAGAGTTGGGGGTAGATTTTGCTGAAACTTTTAAGACTTCCATTTCTTGTACCTCCTCTTTATGTGAAAAGTGGGCTGTCCATGATTACGATCGTTTTCATGCATTCAACAGTGCAATTAGCAAACGATTGCTAATCGTACAAGATGTGAATCTAATTAATCTTATTTCAGAAAACCTATCCTTATTCCTAAAACTAAAAAATTTCTTACAAGATTACGTATAAAATGGGTGATCATCATTAATTAGGATTCGTTTCACTGACTTAGCAAGGCCAGTTTTTGGATCCAAGTCAATCACGACACCACTTAACTGCGCACGTCCCTCCGCTACCTCAAAACGTGCCGGTAAATTCGTTAAAAATTTATGCAGTACTGGTTCTTTTTCAACACCAAGGATTCCATCATATGGACCAGTCATACCAACATCCGTTAAAAAAGCTGTCCCTTTCGGCAATACTCGTTCATCTGAGGTCTGAACGTGCGTGTGAGTGCCTACTACAGCAGAGACACGTCCATCTAAATACCACCCCATTGCTTGCTTTTCACTAGTTGCTTCAGCATGAAAATCAACAAAAATATATGGCGTTCTCTCTTTAATCTCCTCTAAGATCTCATCCATTTTTGTAAATGGACAATCAATCGGCTGTAAAAAGGTTCTACCCATAACATTAACAACAGCAATTTCAATATCGTTTATTTTCACAAGAGTATAGCCTTTTCCTGGAACTCCTGTAGGATAATTAGCCGGTCTGATTAATGCTTTTGCACGATCTATAAATTCAAAAATTTCTCGATTATCCCACGAGTGATTTCCAAGTGTAACGACTTGTGCTCCTGCATCTAAAAAACCTTTGTATATCTTTTCTGTAATACCTTTACCAGAAGCCGCATTTTCACCATTAATGATCGTAATGGTCGGTTTGTACGTTTGTTTTAGTTTCATTGTATACTCTTTAATCATCTTCCGGCCGGGCGCTCCAACGACATCACCAATAAATAAAATTCTCATAATAACTCCTTCACTTTATGTACTTTGCCTATATTATTAGCTATTATTCCTTTGTAAAAACAAATAAAGTGGCGAGAATCGCCACTTTACTTTGCATACTCAACGGCACGTGTTTCACGGATAACCGTCACACGTATATGCCCTGGATAATCTAGTTCTTCTTCAATTCTCTTCGTAATATCACGAGCAAGCTTATGAGCAAGTGCATCATCAACGACATCTGGTCTAACCATAATACGTACTTCACGACCAGCTTGGATCGCATACGTCTTTTCGACGCCTTCAAATGATTCAGAGATTTCCTCTAATTTTTCTAGACGACGAATATAGGTTTCCAGCGTTTCCCTACGCGCACCTGGTCTTGCAGCCGAAAGGGCATCTGCTGCTGCAACAAGTGTTGCGATAATGGATGTTGATTCTGTGTCACCATGATGCGATGCAATGGCATTAATGACAACTGGGTGTTCTTTATACTTCGTTGCAAGTTCTACCCCAATTTCCACATGACTGCCTTCTACTTCATGGTCAATGGCCTTTCCAATATCGTGAAGCAACCCTGCACGTTTTGCTAGTTTTACATCTTCACCTAATTCCGATGCCATTAATCCAGCTAAATGAGCTACTTCCATAGAGTGTTTCAACACATTTTGACCGTAACTTGTTCTAAACTTCAAACGACCGAGAATTTTAATTAAATCTGGGTGCAACCCATGAATTCCCATCTCAAACGTTGTTTGTTCCCCGTACTCCCTGATGGCTTCATCAACCTCGCGACGAGACTTGTCGACCATTTCTTCAATACGAGCAGGATGGATACGACCATCTTGAACAAGCTTCTCAAGTGCTGTACGAGCAATTTCACGACGAATTGGATCGAAACCAGATAGAATGACTGCTTCAGGCGTATCATCAATAATTAAGTCGATTCCTGTTAACGTTTCTAAGGCACGGATATTACGCCCTTCACGACCAATGATTCTTCCTTTCATCTCATCGTTTGGCAGCGTGACTACCGATACCGTTGTTTCTGCTACGTGGTCTGCAGAGCAACGTTGAATCGCAAGCGACAATACTTCTTTCGCCTTTTTATCAGCTTCTTCTTTCGCTTGTGCCATTCGCTCCTTAACAATAAGAGCTGTTTCATGAGCAATTTCTTGCTCAACCTCACTGCGAATGGTTTCACGAGCTTCTTCGCGAGAAAATCCAGAAATACGTTCAAGCTCAGCTTGCTGCTTGTTCAAGATTTCCTCCACTTTGCTATCCATCTCTTCAATTTGTCGTTGTTTTTTGGTGAGAGATTCCTCCCTTTTATCCAAAGACTCTTCTTTCTTATCTAAGGTTTCACTCTTTCGGTCAAGAATCTCTTCTTTCTGTACCAAACGATTCTCTTGTTTTTGAATCTCATTTCTTCGTTCACGAACTTCACGCTCTGCTTCTGTGCGAATTTTATGCGCCTCATCCTTCATTTCAAGGACTGCTTCTTTCTTACTCGCTTCTGCATCACGCTTCGCATCTTCAACAATTTGTTTCGCTGCATGTTCCGCACTGGAAATTTTCGCTTCTGCAATGGATTTTCGAACAAGATATCCAACAACTGCACCAATACCTGCAGAGACAACAAGCAAAATGGAGATGATCAATATTTCCATACTCTTTCACCTCCTCTTGCTATCTAATTGTTGGTTTAAACTTTTTTTCATACGTTTCATCATTATTAAAAACAAACGCATATTACATTTGATCGCGGAAAAAATAGATAACACATAAAAACTTAACCGCATTCTACTTAATTTTATAGCTCGTTCTAGTCAATGTCAAGTGTTGTCAATTTTCGTAACTTCACTTATGCCATCATTGATTGAAACCTCATATGACAAGTCTCCAGATTGAGCTAAATGATAGTTATGAGTGATCATAAGAATTTGTCGATTAAACATTGTACTCAGAGATTTCAAAAATTCGTATAAATAAAGAACATAATCACCTGACACATGCTTTCCAGGCTCATCAAGCAAAAGAGGACCCTCTCTTCTTGGCTGAACCGTTTCAATTAAAGCAACTCGAAGGGCTAACGTAACAATATCAACGACTCCTCCCCCACGAGAATCTTGAGGTCTAGTTTTTACTTTCACGCCTTCGTATTCCGAAACAACATAGAACTCTGCAACAGCCTTGTTTCCATGCTCTTCAAGCTCAATTTGAAACGAAAAAAGCGGACCAAATACATATTGCAATGCATTTGTTACTAATGTCTCGATTTGTTGCTTCGCTTGTTCTCTGGCATACTCTGCTGATTGTTGAAGAAGCACTCTAGCCTTTTCATACGTATCGATCGTTTCAAAGTAGGAATCAAGCTCTTTTATTTTTTCAGTTAGCTGTTCTTCTAGTAAGGTTTTTTTTGCATCAAGTCTCGTCCACTTTTCTTGAGCTCTTTTAAAACGCTCTTCTAATTGATTTAACTCATTCGATGCATTATTCATCCTCAATCAATTCCTTTGGAATCAACTCCCACGTTTCTTTTAATGATACTTCAATTTCTTTCTCAAGCTTCTCAATTTCTAGGTCTAACTCTTCAGGTTTCACCCCAAGTTCTTCTAGTTCAGATAAAAGTCTATTTTTCTGATTTTCTAGTTCTTCAAGCTTTGCCTCAGCTCGGTAGCGCATATCTCTTGCTTTATCGATCGCTTGTTTAATTTGTCCTAATTGTTTCTCTACTGACATTCTAGCATTCACCTTCCTATTTTTTATTCATCATGAGCGCAAATAGCTTGTCCACAAGTTGGGCAGGTCCCTTCAGCTAAAAGCCGTTCTTGTAAAGCCGCTTCAGCCTTGGCTTGCTCAGCCTTTTGTGCTGTAATATAGCGTCTGCCTTCTTCTGATCTCCGCTGAAATCCATTTAACTCAGACTGGATCTCCTTTAACCTCAAACATTTTTCTGTTTTTTCAGCTATTATCTCTTGTTTGTTTTTCACTTCAGAGACATTTGGTAACCTTTCTCTTATAAGGTGAATCTTTCTTGTTTGAGTAAGATTCCCTTGTAATTGTTCTTGAATTTGCTGCAACTTTTTCTGCTTAAATTGATTTGCTGAAATGTACTCTAGCGATTGTGCACTAACGGCATCGATAAACTTTGTTTTTTTTGTTCTTTCCTTTTCTTCCTTCTCAGATCTCTCTACCATCTGTAAGTGTTGAAACTTGGTTTTTAATTGTTTTAGCAGATGCAGTTGCTGATGGAGCTTTTCATACTGGCTATTTGCTTGGTCTGCCTGCTCGGTTTTTTTCAACCATGTATGACAAATTGCCATCGTCTTGTTTACTTCTTGTCCTAATTTTCGCTTTTGTTCATATACAGTATACCGATAAACCATGTCATGCAACTGCTCTCTTTTGCTTTCCCAAAGATCGACATCTTTGACAAGAGCAAATCGCTTTAATGCCATACCTTCTTCAACCCTTACTTGATTTAGCTTTTCTCTTAGCCTCTTAAGCTTGCCTTTCCGATCAAGTAAGCCTCTTATATGTTGAATATTTGTATCTGCATCAACTAATTTTGATTTCAATTCACCTAAATGAGCGAATGGTTCAATATCATCTTTTAGTCGATCAATAATTTGCTGTTCTTGCTTCATTCTAACATTTAACTGAGATACATCTTTTGTTGTGTCTCGGATCGCCATATCTAAAAAGTGAGCACCACTTATTCTTCCAAGCGCTTTTGCCCGTATTGAACTTGTGTTTTCTAGCAAAAACGGCCCATCTAGCTGCTGTGATAAATGAATCATTAACTCATTATCATGGTCAATACGCAAGTGATCCATTCCATGCGCTTTCATAACTTCCTCAGGAACATGGAAACCAAATCCCTCTAAAACAAGCTCTTCCTCACCTTTTTTCTGAATCTTATAACGATTTTTAGAACCCGTACGTTCTCGCGTAATCGTCGTTTCATTTTCAAACGTAACCGATACTCTAACAAAGTCAGAAGAAACTCGAATAAAATCCGTTCCTCTTGGTTGATTATATAACGCCCAGCGAATCCCTCTTAAAATTGCGGTCTTTCCACTATCGGACTGTCCTACAATGACATTTAATCCATTACAAAATTCAACATACGTATCTAAGTGAGATTGGAAATTTTCTAAACGAACTGCCCGAATATTATTCATACTCTCCGTCCTTCCATACCTCTTCTATAACTGTCATTCTACGTAGTGCCTCTTGTTTAACTTTTTCTTCGACATTTTTTAGCGAGGCGATTTCTAAGATAATATCGCTCATGTTCAATGTTTGAAATTGAGATGTTTCTTTCACTTGTTGAACAAAGCTATGTAATTTTTCTTCTTGATGGACCGCTTTCTCTAGAAATGATCGATCTAATACGTCGTCCCCTTTTTGCGCTCTTCTAATAACCTTTTCTTCTAAAGAAATGGCTCCATTAATAATTGAACCTACAATAACTTTAGGCATTCTGCTTATTTCTGACCAATGGTTATTAACACGAGCCAAAGCGCCTGGGTTACAAATAAATTTGCCATTTCGTTCTTTAATTCCAAAACCACCGTGAAAATGCCCTGTTAAAATAATATCAGCCGTCGTTCCCCATATATGATCAATAATTGTATGAGGCACTCCTTCAGGTAATGCTTTCTCAACAAGCATACTATGAACAATATGAATAAGGACATCTGCGTTCGTTTCATTGGTTGGATAATAGTCTAATTTCGGGTCACGTTGATCTAAGTCATAATGATAGGGCTGTCCACTAACTTGTACACGCTGTCCATTTTTTTCTATCACAACAGGCGTTTTCGGATTAATGACTGTCATCACACCAAATGAATCCATCAATCCTAGCATCGTTCGTGATATGGTTTCTGGATTATGACCAAAAGTATCATGATTTCCGGCAACGACATAAATAGGCATTTGTGCTTTCATAAAAATTTTAGCAAATTGCCCCACCACATTTGGAGAGAGGTCTGGGCGATCAAACACATCCCCTCCATGTAAAAGCACATCGACTTCTTCCTTATTTGCCAGTTCAATCACTTCTTCTAACTTCTCTTTAAGCGTATCGACATACACGTCCAATCGATTTTTTGGGGTCGTTCCACGTATATGAGTGTCTGTGACATACAGAAATTTCATCCTTGCCTCCTCCTCAAATCTCCTCAAATCTTAAAAGAATGAGGTGTTCCAAAGGTACATGTTGACCTTTAGAACACCCCGTCATTCCATATTATTTTAAATCAAAAGGAACTTCATCAAATTCCTCTTCTGTCGCTGCCGCCACTTCAATCTCACCATTTAATCCGTGGTGCTCACGTATCAATGTCTCAATTTGCTCTGCAATGTGCGAGTTTTCTTTCAAGAACTGCTTAGAATTTTCACGTCCTTGCCCAAGACGTTCCTCGTTAAATGAGTACCAAGCTCCACTTTTTTGAACGATATCTAAATCTGAAGCAATATCTAAAATCGATCCTTCACGGGAAATTCCTTCTCCATACATAATGTCTACTTCTGCTACTTTAAACGGAGGAGCAACTTTATTTTTCACAATTTTAATCTTTGTTTTGTTCCCTACCATGTCATTGCCTTGCTTTAATGTTTCCGCTCGACGAACCTCTAAACGAACGGAAGAATAGAACTTTAACGCTCGACCACCAGGTGTTGTTTCTGGATTTCCAAACATTACTCCTACTTTTTCACGAATTTGGTTAATGAAAATGGCAATGGTCTTCGACTTATTAATTGCTCCTGATAACTTACGTAATGCTTGTGACATAAGACGAGCTTGCAGACCAACATGACTATCTCCCATGTCCCCTTCAATCTCAGCTTTTGGTACCAGAGCCGCCACACTATCAATTACAATCATATCAACCGCACCACTACGCACTAACGCTTCAGCAATTTCTAATGCTTGCTCTCCTGTATCCGGCTGTGACAGCAATAACTCATCAATGTTAACACCTAATTTTTGAGCATAAACAGGATCTAGCGCATGCTCAGCATCGATAAAGGCAGCTTGACCACCTTGTCTCTGCACTTCTGCAATCGCATGTAACGATACCGTTGTTTTACCTGAAGATTCCGGACCGTAAACTTCAATGACACGCCCCTTAGGATAGCCTCCTACTCCAAGCGCAATATCAAGTGCTAGTGCGCCACTTGAGACGGTTGATACACGTTGCTCTGCTTGTTCACCAAGCTTCATAATTGACCCTTTACCAAATTGTTTTTCGATTTGACGTAGTGCCATATCAAGGGCAGCCTTACGATCACTCATTATGAATCTCTCCTCTATTATTATAATAATGTATTTTAAATTGGAAAAAGCGAATCTATGTTTCGTTCTTTACTATCATACATTCTTTTTTCGCTTTTGCCAATAGTTTTACGAACATTTATTCGGTTAATGATTATACGGAAACAAGATAACAGAGGATATCAAAAGTTTGTCCCATTTAAGAGGAGACAACTGAAACCAGTTGCCTCTTTAAGTTGAGAACTTAAAACTCTCTTCTTTATTAGCTGCGTGTAGGGGTACGACGTGGTTCGCGTTTCGGGCGTGGTTTGGCAGGCTCTAAATTCACTCTTGCCCCGCTTATTCTCGAATAACGAAGGGCTTCATAGACAAATGGCGCCGCTTCTTCAGGGACTTCTACAAATGTAAAGTTTTCAAATATATCAATCTTTCCAACTGATTTTCCTGGGATACCAACTAGTTCAGAGATCGCTTCAATTAAAATCTTAGGAGTCATATTCACGTTTCTACCTACATTGATAAAGAAACGAACCATGCCTTTAGCAGCACCAGTATCTCCAAAGCTATAACCTGTTTCATCTGATGATGATGCAGGAGAGAAATTCATTTTTAAGAGTGCGGATACAACATCACGTGCTGAGAACTCAGCTAAGACTTCCTCTACAAGTGGATCAAACAATTCAGCTTCTTTTCCACTTGTGTTAATTGTATCAGAAATTAACTTTTTCCATGAACTTTGTTGCTTTACAACTACTTCTTCAATCGTTGGTACATCTTGCGAAGGAATACTCATTTTAATCTCTTGTTCAATCGAGCGCAGGTGTTTCATTTCACGTGGAGTAACAAGAGTAAGTGCTAGGCCTTTTCGACCAGCACGTCCTGTCCGGCCAATCCGGTGTACGTAACTCTCAGGGTCTTGAGGAATATCGTAGTTAATAACATGTGTAACATTATCCACATCAATTCCTCGAGCAGCTACATCCGTTGCAATTAGGAATTCAATTGATGAATCACGAAACTTCTTCATCACGGCATCACGTTGTGATTGCGTTAAATCCCCATGTAAGCCATCAGCTAAATACCCACGAGCTTGAAGGGCTTCAGCTAGCTCTGCAACACCTTTTTTCGTCCGACAGAACAATATCCCTAATTCAATCTCTTCGCTATCAATAATGCGGCAAAGCGATTCAATTTTATTTCGTTCTAACACTTTATAATACATTTGGTCAATTAACGGTGCTGTCACTTCACCTTTGTTAATGGTAACCGTTTTTGGTGCTGTCATATATTTACGAGATAGCTTCTTAATAGCCGGAGGCATCGTTGCCGAGAAAAGCAAGGTTTGACGCTCTGTATTTACTTGACGAAGAATCGATTCAATATCATCAACAAACCCCATATCTAACATTTCATCCGCTTCATCAAGAACAATCGTATGAACTTGATCAAGCTTAAGCGTTTGTCTACGTAAATGATCGAGAATTCGACCTGGTGTACCTATAACGACTTGAACACCTTGTTTTAAAGCTCGAATTTGGTGCCCAATCGATTGCCCTCCATAGATGGGTAATGTACGGATCGATTTATGGACAGATAGCTTTTGTAGCTCCCCAGACACTTGGATCGCTAACTCTCTTGTCGGTGTCAAAATTAATGCTTGAACATAACGGTCAGATGTTACCTTATCTACAACAGGAATTCCAAACGCTGCCGTCTTACCTGTTCCTGTTTGCGCTTGACCAACTACATCTCCGCCTTCCAAAATGACTGGAATAGCTTTCGCTTGAATCGGAGAGGGTTCTTCAAAGCCCATGTCTTTAATTGCACGTTTAATCGGTTCTGAAATCTGAAAATCATTAAAATACGTTGTCATTCTTTCATATTCCACCTTTTCATTTCGTTCAATAAATAAAAACAGCCATATTTAATCGCTCGGTCTGTTATAGCCGCACGGTTACCGGCTAAATTTAACTTATAGGCCATTGGCTCAGGGGTAAGACCACAAACACCAATGAAGATTGTACCAGGTTCCTTTCCTTCCTGTTTCGTGGGACCTGCTACGCCTGTGAAACTAATTGCTATATCTGATCCGCACTGCTCCTTCGTACGCTGAGCCATTTCAATAGCACATTGATGGCTGATCACCCCATATGTTCTAATCAGTTCATTCGACACGCCTAAGACCTTTTCCTTTACGTCTGTTGCATAAGAAACAAATCCACCTCGATAAATCGCCGAAGACCCAGGAAATGCTGTCAACATACCGGAAAATTTCCCACCTGTAAAACTTTCTGCTGTAGCTATCGTACAGTGTTTCTCTTGTAATTGCAAAAAGAGCTGCTCCATAAGTGACGTCTCACCATAGCCATATAAATATTGTCCAACACGCTTGGTAATCTGTTCTTCCGTTTCATCTAAAAGTCTTTTTTGCTCCATTGGATCCGCATGCTTTACAGTTAATCGTAGCGTCACTTCTCCTTCATTCGCTAATGGAGCAATCGTAGGATTTGTTTGCGACTCGATCAAATCTAACAAATCTGTCTCTAGTTGTGATTCTCCAATTCCAAAGAAGCGGAGAACTCTTGATGTAATCGACGTTTGTTCCCCCATCATATTAACCAATTGCGGTACTAATTCATTAGTGAACATCGGCTTCATTTCTTGAGGCGGACCAGGGAGCATAACAATTTTCGTGTCATTTAACGAAACAATCATCCCTGGGGCCATTCCGAAGTAATTATGGAGAACATGGCTTCCTTCGATGACTAGAGCTTGCTTACGATTATTCTCTGACATAGGACGATTTCTCTTTTGAAAATAAGACTCAATATTATGTAATGATTCCTCATGATGAACAAGCTTACTATTAACAAATGATGCGACCGTTTCTTTTGTTAAATCGTCCTTTGTTGGACCTAGGCCACCCGTAATAATAATCAAATCTGAACGGGAATTGGCTAATTCTAATGCGGAAGTAAGCCTTTGACCATTATCACCTACGGTTGTCTGATAAAAAACATTTACTCCAAGCAGAGCTAATTCTTGAGAAAGAAAGGCCGCATTCGTATTAACAATTTGTCCAAGTAATAATTCTGATCCAACAGAAATTAATTCAGCATTCATTGCATCTACCTGCCTACTATTTTGACTTTAAAAGAATGTGTTGATTTTTTTGAAAATATTCAATTCCTGAAACAATCGTTAAAAAAGTTGCTACATAGATTGCGATCATATCAAACGGCAGTGAAATAGCTTGGAACGGCCAGTTATGTAACATGAGGGCAGAGATCGCAACAATTTGTGATACAGTTTTCAACTTCCCAAGTTGGCTTGCGGCAATAACATCCCCATCAGCAGCCGCAACTAAACGAATACCAGTCACAGCAAATTCGCGGCTGATAATGACAATTGCGATCCAAGCCGGTAAGAGCTGCAGTTCAACTAAGGCAATTAAAGCAGCAGTAATTAACAGCTTATCAGCAAGTGGATCGAGAAATTTCCCTAAATTCGTAACAAGTTGGTATTTTCTAGCATAATACCCGTCCAACCAATCCGTTGCGGCAGCAATAATAAAAATAATCGCTCCAATAAAATGAGCAACAGGGATGGTCGTGCCAAGAAGATACATGTCACCAATTGAAAAAGGAACTAAGAAAAAAATCATAAATAGTGGGATTAGAAATATCCGAGAGATCGTTATTTTATTTGGTAAATTCACAAAATTCCCTTCTTTCATCTAACGGTGATTACTTATGTAGTAAAGTCCATTACCCATTGTACCATAGTTCCTATAAATTAATAAACGCAACCAACTTATTCCTAAATAAAAAAAAGACCTTTTTCAAATTAACAGGTCTGGTTCGGAAATGAAAGGAGCTCAATTCAACATGAATCGAACTCCTTTTTCTGTATTAACGAAGTGTTACTCTGACTCTTCAGATATGACCGTGATATCAATTTTTTGATGAGTTATATCTAAAGGAAATTCCAAGAGTTGATCATCAATATACAGTTCAACAAACTGAGAAGCACCGAAATTAAAGATAACTCGTTCCTCCCCTTCAACTTCAGGGGTTATTACGTCTCCTTCTGTTGGTGTACCTGTATAAAATGTCTTTCCTAAAGCATTTTTCACATCAATATAGGACCTCTCACCAGTGACTTCAATGCGAACATCAGACAGTTGACCAGTTTCCAATTCAAAAAATGAAGTATTGCCAGAGCTTTCAATAAAGCTAATCGTCATTTCTGATTCAGACTCTACCTCTTCTTCCGTTTCATCATCCACTGGAGTTTCTTCTACTTCTTGTTCTTCTACTTCTTCATCTTCTTCTTCTTCAGGAGCAGTACCTACTTCATCTGAAAAATCGGCTTCAAGATTCTCACTATCATCAGGGGCAATCGCTCCATCCTCATCAGTACCGCCACCTTGAGCCATTAACCAAATTCCCACTATTATAATGGCAATGAAAACTATGGCAATCAAAGCGGATAGGAATGACCCCTTTTTAGCTCGTTTCTTTGGAACGGACGATGGTTTACTCCGTTCAGTCCGTGACGGAAGCGTAACAGCTTCACGTTGCGGATTAGGAAGCTCATGACGATACTGGTCAAACAATGGATCAGGGTCGAGTCCAATTGCTTCGGCATATGTTTTAACAAATGCTCTAGCATAAAAGATCCCAGGTAATGTATCAAAGCGACCTTCTTCAATAGCAATCAAATACCGTTTTTGAATTTTCGTGGTACGTTGAAGGTCATCTAATGAAATTTGCTTCTCTTCACGCACTTCCTTTAAATGCTGACCTAATTCTGACAATCCTAACACCTACCTACCTCTAACTTATATCAAAAGAGGAAAAGCCTGATTCTACTACCTCGTATGTAATCTCTTCTCCCTCATCATTCCTAAGTTCAATTATACAATCAAAGTCTTCCAATTCATATTCCGTTTCACGAACAAAAATATCCGGATGCTCCACCACTTTCACAGCAGGCAACCTCATAATATCACTAACAAGTGTACGATGCTTCTCAGTTGAACGCATGGTTGTCACAATGCCATCAATAATAAAAATATGATCTTCACTCATTTCATCATCAGCCAATTGACTACGGACTGTTTGTCTTAACAGAGTAGATGAAATAAAAGCCCATCTTTTATTTGCACACACACTAGCAGCAACAATGGATTCCGTTTTTCCAACACGTGGCATTCCGCGAATTCCAACTAAGAAGTGCCCTTCACGCTTAAATTGTTCAGCCATAAAATCAACTAGAAGTCCAAGCTCATTCCGAATAAATCGAAATGTTTTTTTGTCATCTGCATCACGCTCAATATAACGCCCATGACGAATCGCAAGTCGATCACGCAGCCTAGGCTCTCTAACTTTAATAACTGAGATGTCTTCGATTGTTTCTAAAATAGCTTTAAACCTAGCGACTTGATCATCAGAAGAGCTTCGAATTAGCATCCCACGTCTCATGTTGTCTACTCCGTTTATCGTGACAATATTAATCGCCAACATCCCAAGCAAAGAGGATATATCTCCAAGGAGTCCCGGTCTGTTCTTATGTATTTGATATTCTAAATACCATTCTTTTAAACCCATTTGCTTCACCCTTTTGTACTAATTGAGTCATATGTGAGGCTATTTGAGATCTCATCTATCATGATAATTGATTTTAATAATAATTGAAAGAACTTTGTCGGAAATAATTGTCTCTTGACTTTGTTATTATGGGTAAAGTTTCTATTGTCAGTTTGCATCATTTGCTTTTTATTATGTAAGAATTCGATACTTGCCCATCAGATGGATGAAAAAACGCCGCAAAATGCGGCGTCAGTTGTGTGTTCTATTATTAATTAGCCTTCGTTTTGAACAAGTTTTACCATCATGTTCGCAATAGCGTGCTGCTCTTGCTCATCTGCTACATTCCAAAGTTCTGCTAGAACACGCTCTTGTTCGTTTTTAGGCTCAACTTGCTGCGCCAAATACTCACCAACTTGATAAGCAACATCCGACACAACATTTTGACTCATTCCTTCAGTTTCCGCTTGATTCAAACGGCTACCTAAAAAATCTTTCCATTGTTCCCAGTTGTCAAGTACAGACATATTAAGACCCTCCTTGAAAATGTACTTCGATAGTATTTTTTCTCATTCTTATTAGAATATTCATCACTTCAAATGTTTTTTAAGGAGGTCAAGCTTGTTGACATTCATTTTTTTCCAAACGTATTAACAATACCACGCACCATTAATAGATATAATTTGTCCATTTATGTAATCTGACTTGTTTGAACTTAAAAAAGACACAGCATAGGCCACATCAGCCGGTTTTCCAAATGTATGAGCAGGGATATCCTCTTTTAACTCTTCTAGATGCTCAATGCCCTCTTTTTTGAGCATCTCTGTTTCAATTGCCCCAGGAGCAATTGCATTTACTTGTATGTGACTTGGAGCCACTTCTTTTGCCAACCCTTTGACAAAACTATTGATCCCCCCTTTTGCAGCAGAATATATGACCTCACACGATGCACCGGTTACTCCCCAAATAGAGGAGATAACAATAATTTTCCCTTGACGAGCTTGAATCATGTTTGGCAATAAACTCCTAGTAATTTTGATCGGATTCACTAAATGAATGTTTAACATTTCCGAAATTTCTTCATTTTTCACATCACTAAATAAACCAAAGTGACTTAAACCAGCATTATGAACAACAGTATGAAATGCAATGTCTTTAGGGATATTGGCAAGCAAGCACTCATCTCCATCATCTTTTGATAAATCAGCATGAATAAGTTGTACGACTGCTCCTAGTTCCTCGCACTCAGCAGCTATACGTTGAACGGATGTTTCATTTTGATTGTAGTGCAAAAAAAGAGAGCAGCCAGGAGATGCTAGCTCTCTTGCTATTTGAGCGCCAATTCCTCCTGATGCCCCAGTAATTAATATAGCCTTCATGTTATTCATTAAACCCCTCTGCTTTTACCTGACAAACCGTGAAACGGTCAAATTGGAAATGTTCTTGTAATACTTCTGTAAGATCATTTGGCGTAATGCTCTCAAGCATCGGAACAACTTCAAATAAATTCATTTCGTTAAACTTATAACGCGTAAACTGATTCGCAATATATTCAGGCGAGTTAAGTGACCTTAAAAAGGATCCAATTTTCTTTTTAATCGCCCGATTGACTTGCTCTTCTGTTAAACTAGATTGCTTGAACGTTTCAACCATTTGTTTGATTCGATTAGCCAATTTATCAGGATATTTTGTATCTCCACCAATAATGGTAAATCCAAAACCTTCCTCTGCTGAATGATCAAATGAAAAGGAATCATCAATTAATCCTTCATCAAAAAGCGACTGATAATTATCCGAGCTTTGGCCAAACATCAAATCAAGTAAAATATTCAAGGAAAGTTCACGCTTTAATAAATCATCACCTTGGCGTGTTGCACCTGTTTCCTTAAAACCTACTAAGCACTTTGGAGTTTGTACTGGCATCGTGATCACATTTTTCTCTTTTGCGACAGAATCTGGTTCTTCTTCAAAGAAACGCTGGATCTCTTTTGGTGGTGCAAATTCTTTTTTCGCTTGATTGGCTTTCACCTGTTCCATGATTTCCTCTGGATTAACAGGGCCAATAATAAATAATAGCATATTTGCCGGGTGATAAAAGGTCTCATAACAAGTGTATAGTAAATCTTTGGTAATATTGGAAATGGACTTGATCGTACCAGCAATATCAATTTTTACCGGATGATGGTGGAACATATTTTCAATCACGCCAAAATAAGCTCGCCAATCTGGATTATCATCATACATGGTAATCTCTTGATTAATGATTCCTTTTTCCTTTTCCACACTTTCTTCTGTAAAGTAAGGATGTTGAACAAAATCCAGTAAAGTTTCTAAGTTTTTCTCGACATTATTTGTACTCGAGAAAAGGTATGCTGTCCGTGTAAAGCTCGTAAAAGCATTTGCCGATGCCCCTTGCTTACTAAAGTCCTGGAATACATCTCCTTCTTCGTCTTCAAACATTTTATGTTCAAGAAAATGGGCAATTCCATCTGGAACTGTAATGGCCTCCTCTTTCCCTAAAGGAGTAAACTTTTGGTCGATAGATCCATATTTTGTTGTGAATGTCGCGAACGTTTTGTTAAAACCTGCTTTCGGCAAGACATAGACGTCTAATCCGTTATCTAGCTTTTCGTGATAAAGAGTTTCGTCTACTTGTTGGAATTGAACTGGCTTCATTGATTTTCCTCCTTGCCTTTTAAGAAATAGATCGTATCAAGCTTTACATTTTGTGCGACACGAACAATATCTTCTTTAGTTACTTGATCAATCTGATGCATCCATTCATCAATGGAACGTTTTTTGCCACTTACAACTTGGTGATAAGACAATTCTACAAGCCCTCTAGCCACATCAGCCGTTTCAAGTAGTTGATTTTTTAGCATCGCTTTTGTTTGTTCTACTTCAGCCTCTGTAAACTCACCTTGCTTCATTGCTTCAAATTGTTCTTTAATAATTTCAACAGCTCGGTCATATTTAGCGAACTCAATCCCCGACATCACCATCATAATCCCTTTGTGACTCTCAAACCTTGATGCTGCGTAATAAGCTAAACTTTCTTTCTCACGTACATTAATAAAGAGTTTCGAATGAGAAAAGGCACCATAGAGGCCATTACATACTTGCATGGCGACATAGTCGTCATCAGCATACGTTGTATATGTTCGAAAACCCATATGCAACTTTCCTTGCTTTACATCTTGTTCATCATTTACAACATTAATCTCTTTTACTTCAGGACTAGCTGTTGTTTCAAATGTGCTTTTATCACGCTCTAGCAACGCACTAAACTTTTCAGTGACACTCTTAATCGCTTGTTCCTCTTCAATAGCCCCAACCATATAAAGATCAAACTGATTATTTTTAAGAACATCTTGATAATAGGTATAAATAGAGCCTGCTGTAATGGCGTCTACCTCATCTTCTGTTCCAAAAGCCGTCAGTGCAAATGGCTCGCCTTTACACATTTCTTCCGTTACTCGAACGTTTGCATAACGCATTTTATCATCGTAAACCGATTGTATTCTTTGTTTAAGTGAACGTTTTTCGCTTTCTACAACCGAAGATACAAACCTACCATCTTCTAGTTGTGGTTGAAGGATTACTTCTGCTAGTAAGGAAATCGCATGATCAAATAATGGGGTTGTGTCAGATAGATAGCGTTCGTTCGCCACATCTAGACGAATAGAAATGACATGTTCTTCCCCTTTCTTTTGAACATCCGTTGAAAGCATGGCCCCGTACATATCATCTAATCGTTCACGCAACTGTTTCCTTGACGGACTATTTGCCGTGCCATTTTGCAAAACATGTGGCAACAACGCCCGCATCGCTACTGTTTCCTTGGTCAACGGCGCTTTCATCATGAGAATAAGTGAATTGGTCTTGTATTTATTCGTGTTCATTGAATGCACGGTCAAGCCTTTTACTTCATGAATACGCTCCTCTAATTGAGTCAAATCGATCATCTCCTTTTTACCAATCACGCTTAGGTTATGCTTAGAGTCTTTTTCTTACTACACAGATATTAGTATCCCATTCTTTATCATCACTATTGCCCATTTATCCATCAGGTATAACCTTGTTTACCTTAACGTTTTACCCTTTACTCTCAACCAATTGAAACAATTCAGCTAACAACTCAAATGACCGGACACGGTGGTTATAATCATGTGTAATTGTAATAATCATTACCTCATTTGTTCCATATCTTTTAGCTAATGATTCCACTTCTGCTTTTACTTTATTTGGACCACCAACAATCATTCGTTTACGATTTTCTCTTACTTGGACTAGATCAGCCGCATTATAGGGATAGCTTTCGGCCGCTTCAATCGTTGGTATTTCTAGTGAGCGCTGACCTTTTTGAAGCATCAGAAGTGACAGGTCCAAACTGGCAGCCCTTCTATTTGCTTCCTCGTCCTTGTCTGCACAAATGAGATGAATAGCTACACTTGCCTCTGGCTCCCCGTAAAAGGAAGAAGGTCGAAATTGCTTTCGATACGCCCTAACGACTTCTTCTCCTCCATCTCCATTTATAAAGTGGGCGAATGTAAAGGCTGTCCCTTTTTCAGCCGCAATTTGCGCACTCCCACCACTAGATCCTAGCACCCATAGCTGTGGCATAGTGTCCACAATTGGAGTTGCCGTTATTCCATAATAGTGATGATCTTTTGAAAGTCCTGTAAAATATCCTTTTAATTCTTCTATTTGGTCAGGATAAGCATCTCTTTTCCGAGCTGAGCTTCCTTGTAAAGCCATTGTGGCAATTGGATTACCACCAGCTGCTCGACCGATTCCAAGGTCAACACGATTAGGATAAAGCGCCTCAAGCATTTTGAAATTTTCTGCTACTTTGTATGGACTATAATGAGGAAGCATGACCCCACCTGAACCAATTCGAATCTTCTTCGTTCTTCCCCCAATATGAGCTAACAGTACTTCAGGTGTTGATCCTGCTACCCTTTTAGCATCATGGTGTTCCGACACCCAAAAGCGGTGGTAACCCAACTGTTCAGCCATTTCCGCTAATTCGACTGTTTGCTTAACAGCCGTTCGTGCATCGATCCCATTTGCAACGGGGGATTGGTCTAAAATACTTAGCCTTAACAAAATAAAACACTCCTCCCATAAAATCTCTTCTTTATGTAAAAGTTGTTAATATAATTATCTTCTTCTTTCCTTCGCCTGTCTACTAACTCAACCTACATTTTTGAAAGGGTTATCATTTTCATAAATCTTTTGTCTAGTCTAAAATACCTTTTAAATAATAGGAGCTGCCTTTTATTTTAGGCAGCTCCTATTTACAACTAATTAACTTCTTTTTCTGACAACATGAAACTTAAACTTATCTGCTCTAAAATAATTTAGCGAATACAATAAAGGTTGTTCAGACTGATCATAGTGCATTTGCTTTAGCAGCAATAACGAATGACCTGGTTCACATTCCAATATTTCAGATACATGTTCATGGTAACCAATTGGTTCAATATACGTAATCGCATATGTAATGGTCTTTCCTAAGTCTTCCAAATACCGAAAGATCGATTTCGTTTCATGAATGGAATGATTTTTTAAGAGTTCGTTTGGAATTCTATCTAAGCAGTACACAACAGGGGAATCATCCGCTGTTCGCACTCGTTCTATCTCCATAACTTCTTCTAAATCGTCATTAATAAACTTTCGCCGATCATCATCTGTTGCTTCTTGAACAGCTGAAGACAAAAAAATCGTTCCTGGTTTCATCTTCGCTTTTACAATCATATCTGTAACACTATCCAATTCTTCGATTCCTGATGAAAACAGAGGTTTTGAATGGACAAACGTTCCCACACCATGTCTGCGAATAACGACCCCTTCTTCTTCTAATAATCGTAAGGCTTCACGTAGCGTAGCACGACTTACTCCCAACAATTTAGAAAGTTCAAATTCTGAGGGTAATTTCTGGCCTTCATCGTATACATTTTTCTCTATATCTTCTTTCAAGCGATCAATCACTTGTAAATATAATGGTCTGTGGTCTGCTTTAATCACATTCTCAACCCCTTCTACGGATCCCCTTCTCATTTTATGACGAAGCCTCGTCTTCTCTAGGTTTCTCTATCAACACTTCACGTGGTTTGCTTCCTTCATACGGACCAACAATCCCTCGAACTTCCATCTCGTCTATAAGTCTTGCCGCCCTTGTATAACCAATACGGAACCTTCTTTGGAGCATGGAAACCGATGCTGTATTCATTTCAGTTATAAGATCCACTGCTGCTTCATATAACTCATCAGCTACTTCTTCTGTTACGACTTGCTCTTCAGTTGGCGTCATTTCTTCTTGATATTGTGCTTTTTGTTGGGAAATGACAAAATCAACAATTTCCTCTACCTCACCATCTGACAGAAATGCCCCTTGAATTCTTTTTGGCTTCGTTGCTCCTACCGGCATGTATAGCATATCACCTCGACCAAGAAGCTTCTCCGCTCCACCAGAATCTAAAATGGTCCTTGAATCGGTTTGAGACGATACACCAAATGCAATTCGTGAAGGAATATTTGCTTTAATTACCCCCGTGATGACATCAACGGAAGGACGCTGAGTTGCAATGATCATATGAATTCCTGCAGCACGAGCCATTTGCGCTAACCTCGCAATTGAATCTTCCACATCACCGGAAGCAACCATCATTAAGTCAGCAAGCTCGTCCACAATAACTACGATGTACGGCAAGGTTGGCTGCTTCGCCTCCCCTTCTTCATTTTGTCGGTCTACAAGATCATTATACCCCTCAATGTTTCTTGTTCCACTATGCGAGAATAAATCATAGCGCCTCTCCATTTCAGCAACGACTTTTTTTAAGGCTTGAGATGCTTTTTTCGGTTCAGTTACAACCGGCGTTAACAAATGCGGAATCCCATTATATACCGTTAACTCAACCATTTTTGGATCGATCATCATCAGCTTTACTTCATGTGGTTTAGCCTTAAGTAAAATACTCGTAATAATCCCATTAATACAAACACTCTTCCCGCTCCCTGTTGCACCTGCCACAAGAAGATGGGGCATCTTATTTAAATGAGCAAGAACAGGTTCTCCAGAAATATCTCTACCCAATCCTACAGCTAGAACATTTTTCTCAGAAGTTGACTCTGGTGAATCAAGTACTTCTCTTAACGTAACAATAGCCACTTCATGGTTTGGCACTTCAATTCCAATTGCTGACTTTCCTGGAATCGGAGCCTCAATTCTAATGTCTTTAGCTGCAAGCGCTAACGCTAAGTCATCTGCCAAATTAACGATTTTACTAACTTTAACGCCAACATTAGGGTTTACTTCATATTTTGTTACAGCTGGCCCTAAATGCACCTTGGATACACGTGCTTTTACTCCAAAACTTTCAAGAGTCTGCTCCAATTTTCTAGCATTGGCTGTTAATTGTTTTTTTTCATTTGTTTGACTTGGATTGTTCGGGAGCTTTAACATTTCTACATCAGGCAGTTTATAAGCTTCATTCGTCTCCTCAGCTGTCACAAGCGACACTTGAACTTCTTCTTCTGCGGTTTTATCTCCCTGCTTTGTTTCTGATGACACAGTTGGCTGTTTCTGTTTCTCTTGATTTGGCCTACGGTAAGCCTTTTGCGTAAAATCAACAATCTCTGGCTCTATTTCTTCCTCTTCTTGTACTCCAGTCCGGTTCGACTCTTTTACACCTTCTTGGTCCTTTTTCTCCTCCTCAAGTGCTTTCTGTTTTCTTTCTCGTTTAACTTCCCTTTCTTCTTGAATACGTTCTTTTGCTTTTTCACGTAATTGTCTTAACTCACTGAAGAGGCTACTAAATGTATCAGCGACAAACAAGTAGAAACTTCTAAAAACTTTTCCCAATAACTCGGAAACTGATTTTCCAGTCATTAAAATAAAGCCAATAATAAAAAGAATAAAACAGAGAAAATATGTACCCATTTCTGCGAATAAAAAGTGACTTACAGCAAATGCAAGGGAACCAATCATTCCACCACCTAAATCAGCTGGCGGTGTTTCGCCTTGCATTTCCATCCAAAATAATTTCCATGTATTTCGAATAACTGATTGATCTTCAAAGCCTTCCCTGCCACTTAATTGATGAAAAAGGCCAACATGACTAAACAATACAAATGAAAGAATGATGACATAAATTCCCGATAACCTTCTTGACCATATTTTTGGTTTTTGACGCTTTATCATGATATAAAGAGAGATGACTAATAGTCCGATTGCTAACACGACAAACCATTCACCAAGGAAAAAACGAAAAAGTCTTACAAACGTCTCCCCGACACTTCCCAGTCGTGCAAATGTAACGACGGCAATGACTAATAGTCCGAGCCCAATTAATTCAAATGATAGCTGTGACTTCCACTCGGTTTTTCTTTTTTTCTTACGTCTTGCCATACATTTCACCCTTTACCGCTATAAATAGTCAACAATATTAAGAAGCAGCCAAAATTGGCTGCTTCGACCATGCTTGGATGAAATTAATTATAGCATAATACAAACACTCGCTACAGAGCTAAAGTTGAGGTTTTGCTTGAATGATCGCCCCAGGTGCATATTTATCATCCAAATAATTCATGACATTTCCACTTATTAGGCGAACAACCCGGTATTGGCTGTGATTGATCTGTTCAACGACTAAATGGCCAGCGTCACATGAGATGACTTGTTGTGACGTGTAATTTTGTGTATCTTCAGGAAAGATCATCTCTTGTGGCATCATTGTATAGAGAATCATTGAACAACATCTCCTCCCGTCGCAGGCTTGTCTTGTTCTATTAATTCATTCAACTTTTTCAGTGCTTGACCAATTCCTCCGACTTCATTAATTAACCCGTATTGAACTGCATCAGTCCCAACAACATTTGTACCAATATCACGAGTAAGATTCCCTTTTGATAGCATTAACTCTTTAAATTTCTCTTCACTGATTGAAGAATTCTTTGTTACAAAACTTATAACACGCTCTTGCATCTTATCTAAGTATTCAAATGTTTGAGGAACACCAATGACAAGACCGGTCAGACGCACAGGATGAATCGTCATCGTAGCTGTCTCCGCAATAAATGAGTAATTAGCCGCCACTGCAATCGGCACCCCAATCGAGTGGCCACCGCCTAATACAAGTGTTACCGACGGTTTTGACATAGATGCCACCATTTCAGAAATCGCTAATCCGGCTTCAACATCTCCACCTACTGTATTAAGAATTAATAATAAGCCTTCAATTTTAGGATTTTGTTCAATTGCGACAAGCTGAGGAATAATGTGTTCATATTTAGTCGTTTTGTTCTGAGGAGGTAATTGCATATGTCCCTCTATTTGCCCAACTACGGTCATACAATGAATATTAGATTGGCCCATATCAGGTACATTCGTTTGGCCAAGTTCTTGGATCTTCTCAATAATTCCTGAGTTTTTTTGATCCTTCTGTGGTGTTGCAGGTGCTGGCTGCTGTTCAAGATTTGGGTTTTCCATCGTCATCAACAAAGCCCTCCTTATATGATTACTAGGTGTAGTATGATCTTGTTCTGGCTTTATCATCCAAAATTATTTTGTTTTTCTTGATTCTTATCCACTTTATCTAAATAGCAAAAAAGATGAATCAATAGGATTCATCTTAATAAGCATTTAAGTATTAAACTTCCATTATAATTGGTAATATCATTGGTCGTCTTTTTGTTTTTTCAAATAAGAAACGACTTAACCCTTCTCTTACATTACTTTTAAGAGAGGACCATTCATTCACATTCTCATTGACACATTTCTTCAAAATTGCACCTACTAATTCGTTAGCATCTTCAAGCAACTTTTCGGATTCACGCACATACACAAACCCACGAGAAATGATATTAGGTCCTGAAACGAACTCACCTGTTTTTTTATTAAGCGTAACGACTACAACTAAAATCCCATCTTTAGAAAGAAGACGACGATCTCGCAAGACGATATTTCCAACATCACCAACACCTAACCCATCAATTAAGACATTTCCAGAAGGTACTTTTCCTGTCTTTCTCGCTTGAGCATTCGTGAATTCAACAACCTCTCCCTTGTCAACTAGAAAGATATTCTCTGACTTCATTCCTGTTTTTAGAGCAAGATCTCGGTGGGCATGCTGCATTCTAAATTCACCATGGATTGGAACAAAATACTTTGGCTTCATTAAATTAAGCATAAGCATTAATTCTTCTTGACTTCCATGACCGGAAGCATGAACCTTCGCTTGTCCATAAACGACCTCTGCACCAATTCGATATAATTTATCGATAATGGCCGATACTGACTTCTCATTCCCAGGAATAGCAGATGCTGCGATAATGACTGTATCTTCTTCAGTAATTGTAATCTGTCTATGTGCCCCTTTAGCCATTCTTGTTAACGCTGACATTGGTTCACCTTGACTACCTGTTGTTAAAATGGCAAGCTGCTCATCTCGGTATTTTCCAATTTCGTCTATTTCGATAAACAGATCTTTTGGTGCATCGATATAGCCTAACTTCGTCGCAATTGTAATGACTCTCACCATACTTTTCCCAACAACAGCAAGCTTTCTATTCGCTCTAATTGATGCTTGAATAACTTGTTGAATTCGATGGACGTTTGAAGCAAAAGTGGTTACAATAATACGTCCTTCCGTTTTTTCAAAAACTTCAGCGATTCCTTGTCCAACTTCAATTTCTGACTTCGTTGTTCCTGGTCTCTCTGCATTCGTACTGTCCGACAGAAGACAAAGCACACCTCGTTCACCTATTGCTGCCATCTTACCAATTTCAGCATGCTTGCCATCTACAGGCGTTTGATCAAATTTAAAATCTCCTGTATGAACAACTGCACCTTGTGGTGTTTCAAAACAAATACCAACTGAATCAGGAATACTATGATTTGTACGGAAAAACGACACTGATGTAGATCCAATTGTTAAACGGGAATTTGCATCAATTAGGTTTAATGTGCAATGACGGAAGATTCCTGCTTCTTTTAACTTTTCTTCAACTAGGCCAAGGGTTAATTTCGTTCCATAGACAGGAACATTGATTTTCTTTAAAACGTAAGACAAACCTCCAATATGATCTTCATGACCATGTGTTAAAAAGATCCCTTGCACTCGCTCGGCATTTTCAACAAGGTATGACACATCTGGAATAACAATATCAACACCTAACATATCGTCATCCGGAAACATTAATCCCGCATCAACGACCAAGATGTCTTCATCTACTTCAACAACATACATATTTTTGCCTATTTCACCGACTCCACCTAAGGCAAAAACACGTACTTTTTCTATATTTTCTTTTGACAATGGACTTCCTCCTACTATATATGCTCTAAAAAACCGAAATGTTTTTTGCTTTTATACCGTCTCTCATCCTTGGCGTAGATGATATCACTCGCTAAAATAACAGATAATCGTAATTACGATCTAATCTAACCCGAACAAATCAATTACATTTAGTATACCTTAATTAGGAAATGAAAAACAAGACTGAACTTCCTAACTTGGAATATCACGGCACCTCATTATATAGTTAGAAAAACTTGAATCCATAATCAGATGAGGCATATTCTTCCATATTCAACAAATATCAAAAAAAGCTAACCCTTTTGGATTAGCTCTTTTTCTTTAATACTTTATTCACTTCTCTTATTTGATCATGATTCAAAGGAATTAACGGAAGTCTAACGTCTCCAACCTCAATCCCTTGCAAGGACAGAGCGTATTTTACACATGTGGGGTTAGGAGCTAAAAACATAGCTTTCATTATAGGAAGTAACACACGATGGCTCTTAGCTGCCTCTTCCATTTTTCCAGTTTGAAAGTTGTTTATCATTTCTTTCATCTCACGACCGATTACATGAGCGGCTACTGAAACGACGCCATGTGCTCCAATAGCCATAGCTGGAAGCGTGTTCGCATCATCACCCGTGTAGAGAGAAAAATCCTCATCGACTGCAGAAAGAATCGCAGCCATTTGTTCCAAATTTCCACTTGCTTCCTTTACAGAAACGATATTAGGAATCTTAGATAAAGCGATGGTCGTTTCTGCCTCGATTTGTACGCCTGTTCTCCCGGGAACATTATAAAGCATTACAGGAAGGTCAGTTGATTCAGCTATTTTTTTAAAGTGAGCATACATTCCCTCTTGAGACGGTTTATTATAATATGGTGCGACGAGCATGATGCCATCAACACCTACGTCTTGGGCCTTCCTTGTTAATTCAATTGAAGCTTGCGTATTGTTGCTTCCTGTTCCTGCAATAATAGGAATTCTGTTATTAACGTGCTTCACACAGATTTTAAAGAGCTCTATCTTTTCATCTGTTGAAAGTGTCGGAGACTCTCCCGTTGTACCTGCTACCACTAAGGCATCGGTACCATGGTTAATCAGATAATCAATTAAATCCTTTGTTTTCTCAACATCTATTAAACCTTTTTGGGTAAAAGGGGTTACCATAGCAGTAACAATATGGCCAAAGTGCATAACCTTCAGCTCCTTGTTTCAATTTTCTAAGAGTGTTCTTCTAGTTGCCCTGACTGTTCGAGTTGAAACATATGATGAAGTGCGTTTACTGCTTTAACCATATCTTTTTCTTTAACTAGTACCCAAATTGTTGTATGAGAATCAGCTGATTGAAGTATTTGAATATTTTGCTTTGACAATGCACTTACAATCTTGGCAGTAACACCTGGGACACCGGTCATTCCGGCTCCTACAGCTGACACTTTTGCACAATTTCTTGTCACTTCAGGTTCATAACCCATTTGATGCAACACTTCAATTGCTTTGTCAGCTACATCCTCCATAACTGTATAACAGACACCTCGAAGATTGATATTGATAAAATCAACACTAATTTCTGCGGTCGCCATTGCTTTAAATACTTTCTCTTGTAAATCATATTCCCCTTGTTTTGCGAATACCTTAATTTGAGCAACGTTGGCTAAATTCGCAATTCCGGTAATCACTCGGTCTTTCACTTCTGTTGTAGGTTTAGCGATCTTAGCTGTAACAAGGGTTCCTTGCCCTTTGGAATAAGTGGAACGAATCCGAATAGGAATCCTCGCTTGCATAGCTACTTCAACCGCTCTTGGATGAATGACTTTCGCACCTTGATATGCCATATTACAAATTTCTTCATATGACATCGTATCAAGAGCCCTAGCGCCTTCCACAATTCTTGGATCAGCTGTCATAACCCCTTCAACATCTGTAAAAATATCAACCCATTCAGCTTGAACAGCTGCACCTAACGCTGTAGCTGACGTATCACTACCACCTCTTCCAAGTGTCGTCGTTTGACCATCAAATGTCTGACCTTGAAAGCCCGCTACTACTACCACATCACTTGTTTCAAATTGCTTTCTCAAACCGTCACATTTCATATCGACAATCTTTGCATTTGAGAATTCATTATTTGTTCTAAAGCCCGCCTGAGCACCAGTAAGTGCAGTAGCTGTAATATCCATGCTTTGTAATAGACCCGTGAACACAACGGAAGAAATAACTTCTCCGCAAGAAACAAGCAGATCTTGTTCTCGTTTAGGTAATGTTTTTGGTTAATAAGACCAAGTAATGTGTCGGTTGCGTAAGGTTCTCCTTCACGACCCATTGCTGATACTACGACAATGACTTTATATCCATCTTCAACAGCTTTTTTTACATGGTTCGCTGCCATAGATCGACTTTTGTCATCTCGTACAGACGTACCACCAAATTTCTGAACTATTATTTTCATATGACACCTACTTTAACTACGATAAAAGATCTAATTTTACGAGACTTTCAGCGATTTGAACTGAATTCCATGCTGCACCTTTCAGTAGGTTATCTGAAACAATCCACATATGGTAGCCATTATCACGGTCAAGATCTTGACGGATTCTTCCAACGAACACATCATTCTTGCCTACACATTCCGATGCTAGTGGGTATACTTGATTTGCAGGGTCATCTTGCAATGTAACTCCAGGAGCTGTTGCAAGAAGTTCTTTTAATTCAGCTACTGTTGCCCCACCCTTTTCTGTCTCAATATAAACTGATTCAGAATGACCAGTCTCAACTGGGAGACGTACACAAGTAGCTGCTACTTCAAGTCCTGCCATTTCCATGATTTTTTTTGTTTCATTAATCATTTTCATCTCTTCAAACGTATACCCGTTATCTTGGAAAAGATCAATCTGTGGAATTGCATTAAATGCGATCTGATAATGCTTTTTGTCCCCACCTACTGGTAGAATTTCAGGTGTGAATTCATTTCCTTCTAAAATATCTTTTGTTTGTTGTTTCATCTCTTCAATCGCTTCAAGTCCTGCACCAGAAACAGCTTGATATGTTGAAACAACTACTTTTTTAAGACCATATTTTTCTCTTATTGGCTCAAGAGCTACTACCATTTGAATCGTAGAACAATTTGGATTAGCAATGATACCATTATGGTTTGTTAAAGCTTTCTCATTTACTTCTGGAACAACAAGTGGCACATTTGAATCCATTCTAAATGCACTTGTGTTGTCAACGACGATTGCTCCACGTTTTACCGCTTCAGGTGCAAGCGCTTTTGAAACAGAGCCTCCTGCAGAAAACAAAGCAATCTGAACTCCTTCAAAAGCTTCAGGTGTTGCTTCTTCTACTGTATATTCTTTCCCCTTAAAGGAGATTATTTTCCCCGCTGAACGTTTTGAAGACAATAGTTTTAAACTACCAATTGGAAAATCTCTTTCCTCTAACGTTTTTAACATTTGTTGCCCGACTGCGCCTGTTGCGCCCACTACAGCTACATGATAATTTGACATTTGTGTTCGTCTCCCCTCATCTGCTTACAATGTTTAATAGAGTTTTTTCACTAAGATGGAATGATTATAGCACATCCAGCTTAGTTTGTATCTGTTGCATTTCTCTATTAAACTTTAAGGGAAATATTTCATTTGTGCAACCACGCGAATTGCTTAATCTCTGAATTTTTCTACTAGTACAGGCTGATATTGCTTACCAGCTATGGCAGACTCAACCGTATCCACTAATGCTTCCATTCTAGCCACTAACGAGTTTGGCTTTTTAACTGGATCATCCTGGCCAAATGGGATAAAATAAATGTTTTTTGTGGCCATTAATTTCATAATGTTGACTCCATTAAGACCTAACGCATCATTAGTTGAGATTCCAAGTACTACTGGATTTCCGCTACGTAATGTCGCTTTTGCTCCCATTAAGACCGGGCCATCTGTCATCGCATTAGCAAGCTTACTCGTTGAATTCCCTGTAATAGGAGCAAGCACCATACAATCTAAAGGTGTTTTCGGCCCAAAAGGCTCTGCTTTTACGATCGTATCGACAATTTCTTCCTCTGTTATTTCTTCGATGCGTTTTAACCAATAAGCACTAGTACCGAATTTTGTATCTGTGCTTTTTACATTCCCAGAGACAAAAGGAGTTACCTTCGCACCATGCTTAATTAACTTTTCAATCTGAGGCATAACCTCTTCGTACGTACAATGTGATGCAGATATACCAAATCCAATATGCTTCCCTTTTAATGACATGATACATCCCCCTTTTACTTTTTCGTTTCGCTCGTTAACAACACCGCTAGGACGTCAGCTAAGATTTGACCAGCTGTTTTTGGTGCTACAATCCCTGGTAACCCAGGAGCTAAGAGCGCCTTCATCCCCCGCTTTTCTGCATAACGAAAATCAGTCCCACCTGGCTTGGAGGCTAAATCGATGATAAGCGTATGAAGAGGCATTTCGGCTAAAACGTTTGCTGTAATGACAAGGGCTGGTATTGTATTAATACAAAGGTCAATATCTCTCAGTTCTTCTTTCATACGGTCTGTATGAAATGGAGTTAACCCCATTTCAGTAATTCGAGCTAACTGTTGTGATTCGTTGGCACCAACTTTCACATTTGCTCCTAACGCACTAAAAGTCCTGGCTACAGACATGCCTACTCGACCTAAACCTAACACAGCCACTTTTGCACGATGAATCGTAATATCTGTATGTTGAATCGCCATCATCACTGTTCCTTCTGCTGTAGGAATAGAATTGTAGATTGCAACATCATCACGTTCCATCAACTTAACTAATGAACGCTTCGAGTCTTTTACGCATTTGTCAAGGTAATCATTGCTAATCCCTGAATAGATTACGCAATGTTCTGGTGTTTGTTGTATATGTTCGACCTTTAATGCAAGAGACTCATTTGAAAACACTGTTTCAATTTTCCCATCTGAACTTGTGCCGCTTACTGGTAATAAAATGGCATCAGCCGTCGACCATTCAATATCTTTCAACGTGTGCTTCGATGCACCAATAAAACCATCATTTAACTGATCAAACCCTACCATCGAAATTTTGGCATCTAGGGTAGATAGTTTCCTGATGATTTCCAATTGTCGTGCATCCCCTCCAATTACGACAACATGCTTATCTGTTAACATCTGCTCTTGTTCTCCTTTCATTCATGCGAATCTCATCATCGCAGGTCGCTTAAAAAAGAAAGCTTTACTCATATAATGCGATTACCTCCTACAGAAGCGACACCAAATGCGAGGGCACCATACAAAGGAAAACAACCCTTTTTAAGTGTCCTCCCAAATGCACCGTTCCTGCTGGCAAAGGATGAACAGCAACGATTCACCATAGCATATGTACTGTTTATTCAATAGGTGAATACCATTTTAAAAAGACAATCATCAAAAAAACAGCCTTTTCATTAAATGAAAAAGCTGT
>NZ_JRJU01000034.1 GCF_000787375.1 Halalkalibacter okhensis
GAACCTCTCTAATAAGAGAGGTTCTTTTCTTGAATGTTGATGAAATTGGCAATTGGTGTAAACAAACCTAATTTGAGTTGAGTATTATTAATAAATGTGTTCCCATATACGGGAATATATAGCTGTAATTATATTTCGGGAATTTTATAATGAAGTTATCAACCCTATTGGTACATATCGCCCATTATTCCATAATTAGATTCTCAGTTATTAACTCACTATGATGTTTAAGCTCTTTTACCAAGTATTGTAATTGTCCGGATAAAAACTGGTTCTTTAATCCAGTTACACTTAATGAAGCAATCAGTTGATTAAAATCATCAAATACTGGCACAGCTACTGAACAAATACCTAACCGTAGTTCTTCATTAGTCAATGCGTAGCCACGTTGCCTTATTACTTCTAGTTCCGTTATCAACTCTTGCTTTTCTGTAATGGTATTTGTTGTATATTTTTTACGAGGTCTATCTAAAACACGATCAATTTCTTCATCACCTTGATAGGCTAAGAGCATCTTTCCTACAGCCGTACAATAACATGGAACTCTATTCCCTGTATCTGAAATCGTTCCATAATCATCTCGAGGAATTTTTTTAGAAAGATAAACAACCCCACCACGATCATATACACCTAACCTAGCAACTTTTCGTGTCGATTCTACCAGTCTCTCAATGATAGGGGTAGCAGCATGGCGTATCTCGACGGTGTGATAAAAAAGAAAACCAAGCTCAAAAGCTCCAATACCTAATTTATACTTTTGGCTCTTTGGATTTTTTTGAACCAAATTAGTTTCACATAAAGTGTTAATTAAGCGGAAAACAGTACTTTTAGCAAGGTTTAACTTATTACTAAGCTGTGTAATTCCTAGTTCTCTATTGTCTGGTGAGAACTCTTTAAGAATACGTATCGCATTGTGAACGGATGATAATACTTCTTTATTCTCTTTCATTACTAAACCCCCACTTAATAATGTTAATGTGTGTAAAGGCTTTCAAAAAAATATACATATAATGTAACATTTCTAATAGGGATTTTCAATTGTTTAATCATAAAATTTTGAATTCTTTGTCGATGTGTGTTTGTGTTAAAAGACTTAGTGATTTGGTAATAACGATATTAATTACAATTTAAAGAGAGGAAATGAACAGTTATGAAATTCTTTTATTTGATTTTATTTATCCAAGCTTTGTATAGTATAGCCCTGCATGGAACAAGGCCGATAGTATCACTATATGCTGATTCACTTGGAATCTCTATAATTACAATTGGTATTTTAGTTTCTAGTTTTGCATTAATCCCAATGTTACTGGCAGTTTCAATTGGAAAGTGGTTAGACCTTTTTGGGGCAAAAAGAATATCAAGTATCGGTGCATTTGGAATGTTATTGGCACTATGTATACCAGGTATAATCCCTAATATTGCAACGTTATTTATCTCTCAGTTTCTTTTTGGGTTATCTCATTTATTTGTTTTAGTGTCGCTTCAAAAAACAGTTGGCAATTTGCCTGGGAATAGAGATAAACTAATTGCGACATTTAGCCTCGCTGGTTCACTAGGAGAATTATTAGGACCTCTTATTTCTGGATTTAGTTATGAATATTTCGGGTTTCAATATACTTATTTTTTAGCTGCTGCTTTAGTATTGATTTCCCTCGGATTTACTATTTTCACAAAAAAGAAAGCATGGGGGACAACAAGTCAATCTCCTAAAAAGCAAAGTCCTTCGTTGGTATTACTAAAAGATAATATTAATTTACGGAAAGCGCTTATAGTAAGTGGTTTAGTTTTATTTTCAAAAGATGTGTTTGTGGCATACTTTCCTATCTATGGAAAGGGAATTGGCATGAATGCAAGTCAGATTGGGATAACTCTATCTTTTATGGCGGCGATGGCGATGGTTATTCGCTTATTACAATTTCATTTAGTAAGAAAGTTTGGTAGAAGTATTATTCTTACAACTACTCTTCTTATCAGTGGAGTAGCCTACATGACATTACCATTCACAGATATCCCATTATTATTAATTGCCATTGCCATTATACTAGGAGGGGGCCTGGGATTAGGGCAGCCACTTAGCCTTGTTTTTGCTTTAAATGTTAGTCCAATTAACCGACAGGGAGAAGTGTTAGGAATGAGACTTATGTTTAACCGTGGTTCTCAATTTATTGCTCCTTTTCTCTTTGGAGGAATAGGGAGTCTTGCAGGCCTGTCTTCTATATTTTTAGTGAGTGGTGGTATTCTCTTAGTTGGCGCGTATTTTACACGTTTAAAAGAAGAAGAACAACAAGAGAGTAAAAAAGAAAGGATGAGTCTATAAAAATTGTGCTATATATGAGAACAAAACCTTTGTAAATCAATTAATAAAATTTATTGTAAGAGTAGATTGAAAGATATTTATTTATTTGGAGGAGATGAAATGAGTAAATTGCAGCTCTCTTTTGGTTGTTGGGACTATGATCGTATTAGTGCGTTAACAGATGGCACGGTAAAGCCTGAAGGAATTGAGCTAAATTGGCTCAATATGCCAGTTGAAGAAACCTTCTGGAGAATGATGAGACATCATGAATTTGATGTTGCTGAACTATCTTTTTCTTCCTATTTAATTGCACGTGATCGAGGCTTTCCTAACTTTTCCGCGATCCCAGTATTTATGTCCAGATCTTTTAGACATTCAGGGATCTATATTAATAAACATTCAGGAATTAAAGAACCAGCTGATTTAATAGGAAAGAGGATAGGAATTCCTGAATATCAATTATCGGCATGTGTTTGGATTAGAGGAATTCTTCACCATGAGTATGGGGTTTCCCCATCAAGTGTATTCTGGTATACAGGAGGTCAGGAAAAAGCAGGAAGAATTGAGAAAATCAAGCTAGAACTCCCGCCAGAAATTAACATTCAACCAATTAATGAGGATCAAACATTAAATGAAATGCTCGAGTCTGGTGAAATTGATGCATTTATCGCTCCTAGAGCACCTTCTTGTTTTTTAAATGGCTCACCGAATGTAACCCGCCTTTTCACAGATTTTGTTTCCGAGGAAGAGCAATATTTTAGAAAAACGGGTATCTTTCCTATTATGCATGTAGTAGCGATTAAAAATGAAATATTGGAGAAGAATCCATGGGTTGCGGCTAACCTTTATCAAGCATTTGTAAAATCGAAGCAAAAAGTCTATGAAGGGTTCAACCAAACAGCAGCCTTAAAGGTGACATTACCTTGGTTGGTTTCTGAGATCGAAAGAACAAAAGAAATTATGGGCGAGGACTTCTGGCCATATGGATTGGAAAATAACAAAGCGACATTAGAAGCATTTGTAACATATTCGTATGAACAAGGACTTATAAAAAATAAGTTAAAAGTAGAAGATCTATTTGTGAAATCTACTCAAGAAGAATATGTGATTTAATAGAAGTAATTTAAATTTAAAACAACCTAGTATGAAGATAAGAAAATGATTAAGCTACCACAGCTAAAACAGCTGTGGTATTTTTCAGGAAAAATAACAAGTTAGTCTAATATAGACAATGCTTTTAGAGTTGAATGAAATTATTAATCAAGCAATTAAAACGCCCAAAAGAGAAATATCGTGTTATTTATTTACAAATTAGTGTCACGATCTTATGATTAAAACAAATAGAAGGAATATTATAAATGATTTGATTTATTTGACTTTTATAAAAATTGAGGGCGGTGTTTTTAGTGAGAATTGAAAAGCAAGGTGTCATGCAAGATTGGGATAAAAGAGCTGAACAATATACGCAAAGAAGTGAATATCACTTAAAATCAGAAGAACAAAAAGCCGAGTGGAAAGGGACACTAGATAAAATCATTGATAATAAATCCTCCTTAGATATGCTAGATGTGGGAACTGGACCTGGTTTTTTAGCACTGTTACTAGCTGAAATGGGACACAACTGTACAGGAGTTGATTTATCAACTAAAATGCTAAAAATTGCACAAAGGAAAGCGAATGCTAATGATTTGCAATGCCGATTCCTACATGGGGATGCAGAGAAGCTAGACTTTGAAGATCATTCGTTTGATGTGGTCATTAACAGGCACTTACTCTGGACCTTACCACACCCTGGAGTTGCATTAAGAGAATGGGTACGTGTTCTAAGGCCAGGAGGAAAACTAGTAATTTTCGATGGTGACTGGACGACCCACAATATGGACAAAAGACGAAAGTATAAGCAATTACTCGGTAACTACTTAGTTATGATTAGTGAAAAACGATATACACTCAATTGGAGAAAAAGATATAAAACTAGGATTAACAACGAGAAACTCCCTTTTGAAGGAGCAGATGAAGGAAAGGTGATGTCATTAATGGAAGCAGCCGGTCTTTCTAATATTAGTACCGCTTCGATGGAGCATCTCCTAAAAGTTGATTCGAAAAGTTTTCCGTTAAAGTATAGGCTGTCCTTTATAGAACCTTACCAACGGTATATTGTAATTGGAGAGAAACTAGGTCATTAATATATTAAAGACGATTAAGATTATTCAAGAGGAGTTGGATAAAGTGAAGCCAGTTTATAATTTTATATTTATAATATTAGTTTTAGTTGCAGGTACCATTTTAGCTGCATGTAATGAAAAGACTGTAACAGATTCTAAGCAAATTCAAGGGGAAACCTCAGAAAATACAAAAATGTTAACGTTATCATGGGATAAAGACATTGGCCCCTTAAACCCTCATATGTATTCACCAAATGAAATGTTTGCTCAAAATATGGTATATGAGCCACTCGTAAAGTATGGTGAAAACGGAACAATAGAACCTTGGTTAGCAGAGGATTGGGAAATCTCTAAAGATGGGAAAGAATATACGTTTTATTTAAGGGAAAACGTTACATATTCAGACGGCTCAAAGTTAAGTGCAGAAAATGTAAAAATGAACTTTGATGCTGTGTTAAATAATGCTGACAGGCATAACTGGATTGAAGTGGTGAATCAAATTGAAGAAACAAGTGTAATTGATGATACTACTTTTAAAATTACTTTAGCAAATGCATATTATCCTTTACTCCAAGATTTAACACTTATTCGACCGTTTCGTTTTCTTGGTGAAAACGGCTTTCCACAAGACGGAAATACTGCAGAAGGTATAGAAGAGCCTATTGGTACAGGACCTTGGGTACTGAATGAATATAAAAAAGATGAGTATGCTCTCTTTAAAGTCAACGAAAATTACTGGGGAGAACTTCCTAATGTTCAAGAAGTAATGATTCGAGTCATTCCAGATGGAGAGTCTAGAGTACTTGCGTTTGAAAATAAAGAAATCGACCTTATTTTTGGTACTGGTTTGATTAGTCTAGACTCATTTAATTTTCTAAAGGAATCAGACCAGTATGAAACAGGAATTTCAGGACCTCTCTCTAGTAGAACGTTAGCAGTTAATTCAAATAAAGGTCCTACGAAAGAACTGAAAGTACGCCAAGCTATTCAGCATAGTTTTAACAAACAAGCTCTTATTGATCGTTTGTTTTATGGAACAGATCAAAAGGCTGATACTCTATTCGCATCCAATGTACCATACAGCGACCTTGGATTAACTCCATACGAATATGATCTTGAGCGTGCTGATCAACTGTTAAATAAAGCGGGCTGGGAATTAGCTGAAGGAGAGACCTTCAGAGAAAAGGATGGAGAAATTTTAGAGTTAGAGTTAGCATTTAGTTCCACAGATAATATACAAAAAGCAATTGCAGAGACTCTACAAGGAGATCTACGTCAAGTTGGTATCTCACTTAAGCTCATTGGCGAAGAGGATCAATCTTATCAACAAAGACAAAAAGATGGAGATTTTAATCTTATTTTCAACAATACATGGGGAGCCCCATACGAACCGCATACGTTTGCTTCTTCGATGAGAGTTGTAGCACATGCTGACTATCAAGCTCAAATTGGATTATCTATGAAAGCAGAAATTGATCATGAGATAAGTGAAGTTTTGATAAGCTCAGATGAAGAAGTTAGGAAAGAAAAGTATGAAAATATTTTGAGTACATTACATGAACAAGCAGTCTACTTACCAATTTCCTATAGTACAAATATTGCTGTCTATCATGATTATGTAAGTGGTGTTGAGTTTCCACATATGAACTATGTTCTACCGTTGGAAACGATTGATGTTGAATAATGTTAGGATTTATCTTGAAGAGGCTGCTTAGCCTTATTCCTATACTATTTGGTACATCATTTATTACGTTTTTGCTCATTCATTTAGTACCAGGGGACCCAGCTGAGGCTTATCTTCGTCTGTCGCAAATTCCACCGACAGACGAAGCAATCGAATATATTCGTCATGAATTAGGTTTAAATCAACCTTTGTTTGTACAATACTTCACTTGGCTGGGGAATGCTTTTCAATTCGATTTTGGTACTTCATTTGTTTCAGGTGACCCAGTTTTTGAAGAAACCATTTATTACTTACTTCCGACGGTACAGTTAACTTTTGTAGCATTTGTTGCAACCATTATAATCAGTGTTCCAGTAGGAGTATTCTCAGCTGTATATAAAGATGGTGTTTTCGATCAAATTAGTCGACTGTTTGCCTATATAGGGGCTTCAATGCCGTCCTTTTGGCTTGGTTTTCTCCTAATTTACTTTTTTTCCTATAAATTAGGGATTTTTCCTACAGGTTCGAGGGGAACACTAGCACACTTGGTGTTACCCACGGTTACTCTTTGTTTCTTATATACTTTTACGTTCACCCGGCTATTAAGGTCTAGCATGTTAGAGCAAATGAAACAGCCTTTTATTTTATATGCAAGAAGTCGAGGATTGAAAGAAAATATTGTCATTGGAAAGCATGTGTTAAAATTGGCTGCTCTACCATTTATAACAGCCTTAGGAATGAGTATAGGCCATATGCTAGCTGGGACTGTCATCGTTGAAAGTGTCTTTTCTTGGCCGGGAATTGGTAGATACTTCGTGTCGGCTATTTTAAATCGTGATTATCCTGTCATTCAATTCAGCGTATTGCTATTGACGATCATTTTTGTATTCGTGAATTTATTAGTAGACATTATATATGCATATCTGGATCCTCGAATTAGGTGGAAAGGGGATCATGCAAATGATTGAGATGATTAGAAGAGTCGTTTTTCATCATAAGCTATTGTTCTTTAGTGGGGCAATTATTGTATTTATAGCATTTGTAGCTATATTTGCCCCTTACCTTGCACCACATGATCCTAACTTAGCACGTATAGAGCTACGACTTTTAGGTCCATCTAAAGAATTTCTATTGGGAACAGATCATCAGGGAAGGTGCATCCTCTCACGATTAATGTATGGTGCACGTTATTCATTAGGAAGTACACTTCTCGTTGTTGTCATAACGATGTTAATTAGTATTATTATCGGTACATTTTCAGGGTATCAGGGTGGAAAGGTCGATTATGTTTTTATGAGGTTTTGCGATATTATTCTAGCTTTTCCAGGGTTAATCTTAATTCTGGCGTTTGTTGGAATTATTGGACCAGGATTGTTTAACCTTATTATTGCTATGATACTTATTCAATGGGTTAGTTATGCACGAATAATTAGGGGGATGGTTTTGAGCTATAAAGAGCAATTATTTATTAAGGCAGCTAAAATGTCAGGAACATCAAATTCGAAGATAATTATCCGACATATATTACCTGGTATACTGCCTCAAATGATTGTATTAGCATCTCTTGATATGGGTACGATTCTATTACACATTGCAGGTTTTTCATTTCTAGGCTTAGGTATTCAGCCGCCTACAGCAGAATGGGGTGCGATGCTTAATGATAGTAGACAATTTTTGAGAAGTCATCCATCAATGATGTTCTATCCAGGTCTTATGATCTTTCTTGTGGTAATGGCATTTAACCTATTTGGAGATGCCTTAAGAGATAAAATGGAACATAGAAGTTAGGAGTTGCTGGAGATGTCAAAAGAACCTGTGCTGTCCGTAAATAATTTAAATATTTATATTCCAAATCCAAGATTAGAAACAACAATTCAAGTCGTTCATCAAGCGAATTTTTCTTTATCTCCTGGGAAAGTATTCGGACTTGTAGGTGGAAGTGGATCGGGTAAAACACTTACTTGTCATTCGATTTTGAACTTATTACAAGATGGCATTGATGCGACAGGTAGTATCCAATTGAAGGGGAAGGAAATTTTAAATCTTTCAAATAAGAAAGCAAGAAAAATACGTGGCAGTGAGATTGCCGTGATAACCCAAAATCCAATGTCTTCTTTTAACCCTGTGATCACAATTGGAGAACACATGATTGAAACTGTAAGAACTCATAAAAAAGTGACCCGTAAAGAAGCGAAAGAAATGGCAATGTATTATTTAGAAAAAATGGATTTCTCATCTCCACTACATGTGTTAAAACAATTTCCATATCAATTAAGTGGAGGAATGCTTCAACGTGTATTAATTGCTATAGCACTATTATTGCGTCCCGACGTTATCATAGCAGATGAGCCAACTACAGCACTTGATAAGGTTACACAAAATCAAATTTTGGAACAACTTGAGAAAATTAAACGTGAGAGGAATACAAGCATTTTACTCGTTTCTCACGATCTTGATGTTATTTCAAAATTAGCAGATGAAGTTGCTGTTATGTATGAGGGGAGAATTGTTGAAAGAGGTCAGTTACTCAAAGTTTTTCATCAACCATCGCATGTCTATACAAAAGCACTAATAAATGCAAGTATGCGTCTGAAAAGAGGGATAAAATGAGTCTCCTTGAATTGAAAGACATCTCAAAAAGCTATCAATCTAAAAGTTTCATTTGGGAGAAATCAAAAAAAATAGATGTGCTTAAAAATGTTTCACTTACATTGGATCAAGCAACTTGTACAAGTCTAATCGGAAAAAGTGGTTCTGGAAAGAGTACGTTATCACGAATTATTATGGGGCTTGAAAATGCAGATAAAGGTCAGGTTTTATTTAAAGGTGAAATGATTAACCAGCTAAAGAAAAAAGAGCTAAAAAAGCTAAGAGGTCATTTTCAAATGGTATTTCAAGACCCGTTTAATGCGCTTAGTCCAAAAATGACAATTGCTAAAAGCATTGCTGAACCTTTAATGAATTATAAAATGTCTTCTTCATCTGAGCTATCTGAAAAAGTAGAGGAGCTTTTAGAAGCAGTCGGGCTACAACCTTCCGATGCTACTAAATATCCTCACCAGTTTAGCGGAGGGCAATTACAAAGAGTTAATATTGCTAGAGCAATTGCTCTTAAACCAGAATTGATTGTTCTTGATGAAGTAGTTAGTAGTTTGGACATTTTTGCTCAAGTTCAGGTGTTAGATTTATTACTTGATTTAAAAGAGCAGTTTCGACTTTCATATTTGTTTATTTCTCATGATCTTGATGCAGCTAAATATGTTTCAGATAAATTTGTAGTGATGGATCAAGGTAAAATCATTGACGAGTTATGTGAATTAGATCAGATGGAAGAGTTAATACACCCAGTTTCAAAAGGGTTATTATCACTAGTCTAATTATAAACATTTGAGGAGTGAAAGATATGTTAACAGAAGAAAGAGTGCTTATCAGAGAAGTAAAAAAAGAAGAAGTTCCACAAGTAATAGATTTTGTTCTAAGAGTTTTTCATGAAGTGTATCCTTTTCAATTAGGGGAAGCTTCAAAAAAACAATTGTTAAAAATGGAAGAGAAATACCTCAACCAAAAAGATGCTCTCTTTGTCGCAGCTTTTAATCAATCTGGTGAAGTTATCGGAACTATTTCAGTACACCGTTACGATAATCGAATAAATACTTTACACAATCGCTATGATTTGAGTAAGACGTGTGAAATTAGTAAATGCTACATCGATAAAAACTATCGCAGATACGGGATTGGTACATCACTGTTTCAAGAAGCTGTGAGATTTTGTCAAACAGAGGCTCTATATGAAACCTTATATTTGCACACTCATAAGTTTTTACCCGGAGGTTTTCCATTTTGGAAGTCAAAAGGATTTTCTATTGTCTTAGACGAAAACATAGAAACAGAGATCGTTCACATGGAAATGCAATTATAATATCAATTTATTGCTCTACTATAAACCCCAAAGAGTATACTAATTGATACTAAATGTATGTTATATAAATGTCATAGATCTTGAACTAGACCGTTTGATATACAGTTGTACAGGAGGAAATGGTGGAATGAGTTATGAGTAATAATTTATCTCGTTTTGGTGTTGCGATGCCACAAGATTTGGTGAAAAAGTTTGATAAGTACTTAACAAAAAAAGGGTACAGCAATCGCTCAGAGGCTTTAAGGGATTTAGCGAGAAGAGTTGTGTTAGAGAGTGAACAATCAGATTTAAATAAAGTTGTAGCAGGAACAATCGTTATTATCTATGATCATCATCAGAATAATGTAGTTTCTAAGATAATGAATTTACAACACGATTATCATGAAGAAATCATATCAACAATGCATATTCACCTCACGCATGCAGAATGTTTGGAAGTTCTTGTTGTAAGAGGGAAGAAGAAAAGATTGGTTGACTTACATGAAATAGTGGAAGCGCAAAAAGGTGTAACATATTCAGAATTATCTGTTACGTTTATTGATAATAGTGAAGATGAAGAATGATAAAGATTTTTATTTGAAGTTTACTCTCGTAATTGGAGTAAGCTTTTTTGTGTATGCAGAAGAAATAATAATTAGATTATTAATTATTTATATTTAAAACGGTTTGATAAAAAGTTTCGAAATCTTTATCTTAATTATCTTAATAAGGATAAATAAGAGGGTCTAAAAAGGAGGGGTGATGTACTGGCACTCGAAACTATTTAGGGGGGTAAATAATGTCGAGAAGTAATTTGTTATTAATCAGTTTTGTGATGTTGTTTAGTCTAATGCTCATTGGATGTTCAACAGAGAAGGCAACTGAAGAAGTGACGGAGAGTGTTGCGATACAAAACAAATTACCTAAAGAAGAACAAAATGAGGATTTGAAATCATTCTATGAAGGGAAAAGAATTTCCTTTATCGTTCCGTATGATCCAGGGGCTGGTTATGACATGTATGCTAGAATGATGGCTCCATATATTGAAGAGTACACAGGAGCAAACGTTGTCGTTAATAATTTACCGGGTGCTGGTGGAATGAGAGGGGTAAATGAACTTTACGGAGCACCTTCGGATGGATTAACGATCGGAATCATGAATGGGAGTGCGATGGTGACTAATCAAATAGCGGAGATTGCCGGTGCTAGATACAACTTAAGTGAATTTGGCTATTTAGGCCGTATTGTTGCAGACACTCGAGTATTAACTATGGCAGCAGATGGCCCATATCAAACATTTGAAGATATCTTAGATGCAGGGGGCGCCGTAAAGTTAGGAGCAACGGGATTGGGAGGAAGTACTTATGTTGATGCAGTAGTTATCAGTGAAGCATTGGGATTAAACACTGAAGTATTACATGGATACGATAGTGTAGTTGAACCAGCTATTTTAAGAGGAGAGGTTGATGGTACTTGGGGATCGTATGGAAGTCGTAAAGTTTCTATTGATGAAGGAATTACAATCCCTATTTTACAAAGTGGAAATAAGCGTAATGATGAGTTACTAAATGTACCAACGGTGTCTGAAGTGTTAGAGAAAGCAGATAACCTAGAACGAGCTTCAGCCATTATCGAAGTGTGGAATTCGTTAAATTCAGTTGGACGGCCGCTAGCGGTGCCACCTGGGGTTCCGAGGGAGCGCCTTGAATTTCTTCAAGAAGTCTTTGATAAAGTTATGGCTGATGAAAGGTTTATTGTTGAAGCCAAGCAATCTGATCGAGATCTTTTGTATGCATCTGGTGAAGAGATGCTAGAGATTGCAATTGCTGCAACAAAAATTGAGGATGAAGAAGTAAAGCAAATCATAATTAATGCTATCGAAGGTGAATTATAATTGGAGGAGAGAATAAATGGCAAAAATTTCAGAGTTTGAGAACCATTGTTGGAGAGATATAATGCATGAAGATATTCTTCAAATATATAAATCATATGAAAGAGAGACTTATGTTGGCTCTAAGGTAGCACTATTAGCAGTAGACTTATATAACCTAGTATATGATGGGGGTCCTAAACCTGTCATTGATTTATACAAAGAATACCCAAGCTCATGTGGTATACATGCTTGGAGTGCCATTAAACCGACTGTGGAATTAATTGAAACAGCACGTTCATTAGAATTACCAATCATTTACTCAACGAAGAAAACAGGGACTGGCAACAATTCAACGTTTAGAAGAAGGAATAATGAAAGTGGTCATTCATATGAAATTAAAACAGAGTTTACGCCTAGTAAGCAGGATTTAGTCATTGAAAAAGAAAGAGCGAGCTGCTTTTTTGGGACAGAACTAGCTGATTATTTAAGAAGCAAAGGTATAAATACAATAATTATTTTTGGAGAAAGTACAAGTGGATGTGTACGGGCTACTGTAGTTGATGCATATTCAAATGGCTTTCATCCAGTCGTTGTTGAAGAGTGTTGTTTTGATAGGAGCATGCTTTCACACAAAGTCAATCTATTTGATATGCACCACAAATATGCTGACGTTATGCATGTGCATGAAGTAAAGGAAGAATTATTTAAAAATAATCGTATATAAATATGGTTTGAATCACATAGGAAACTTGAAAGGTTGAACTATACATGGTCGGCATTCTCTTTTGGAGAATGTCCTTTTTTTATATTTGAACTTCTGCTTACAAAGAACCGTGTTCCGCTCAATAGAAAGTAAGCTATTAATACCGGAAAAATTAGTTTGTAATTAAGTGTACGTTTTATAGAGTTTTTTGTAATCAGGATATTATAAATTTAGGTGGAGTTAATTTAAGAATAATTAAAAAGAATATCAAACAAGAGTTAATTTACTGTGAACCATGGACTGGGATTTTTGATAACAATTCATATTTCAAGAAATTATTTTCTATTTAAGAGTAACCTCAACTAATTACGGAGGGGGATAACCGTGTATATCATTCTTCTAGTTATCCATTTCCTATTTCATACTTCTTTATTTGCATTAAAGCCAGTTGTGTCTTTGTATGCAAATTCACAGGGAGCCTCTGCTTTAACAATTGGAGCCCTTGTATCTGTTTATGCATTCACACCCATGCTGACAGCGTTATATGTCGGTAAGTGGTTAGACCGCTTCGGTGCAAAAACGATGATGTTTATAGGTTCGAGTCTTACGCTGTTGGCTGTCTCCATCCCTGTATTCAATGTAAGTATCCCGAGTATATTTATTACCCAAATGTTACTAGGTTTTTCGCAAATATTTATTGTTGTCTCCATTCAAAAAACTGTTGGGAATTTAAGTGGGTCGAGAGATAAGTTAATTGCTACATTAACTTTTGTAGGTTCTGGAGGATCGCTAGTTGGCCCATTAATTGCAGGGTTTACGTATGACTTATTCGGTGTGAAAGCTGCTTTTGTAACTATCGTTTGTCTTGTTAGTATTGGTTGGTTCCTAATTTTACTGTTGAGAAAAGAGCAATTTCCTAATTTTAAACAATCATTAAATAATACAAGTGAGTCTTCTTTTAAGTTGTTAATGAATACTAAGTTGCGAAATGCGCTGTTAATCGGTGGAATGGTCTTGTATTCAAAAGAATTGTTTACTGCATATTTCCCCATTTATGCAAGTGGTGTGGGGGTTAGTGCTAGCTTGATAGGGATTATTCTTTCCATTTTAGCGGGAGCTTCTATGGTTGTTAGGATCATTCAACATCATCTAGTGCACAAATTTGGAAGAAATCATATTTTATTTACGACTATGGTTGTTAGTGGGTTAAGCTACGCCCTTGTTCCATTGTATCAAGACCCTATACCACTTATTATTTTAGCTGTTTTTTTAGGTGCCGGACTCGGACTCGGACAGCCATTAAGTCTAGTATATGCTATTAATAACAGCCCAGAAGGTCGTCAAGGTGAGGTTTTAGGGATGCGAATCACAATTAATCGAGGAGCACAATTTATTGCTCCAATCCTTTTTGGAATGATTGGTTCTTTTGCCGGAATATCACCAATATTTTGGGCAACAGGTGGATGTCTCTTAATGGGCACCATGCTAACACGACGAACGCAAAAGGAAAAGAATGAGGATGTTCCTTAAATTTATGTACCATATGAAAGAACGGAGAATTTTATAAAAAATTAATTTCAATTATCCTAAAAATGTAGAGAATTTATTATGTTGTTGATTTGAAAGGAGGTTAACTCATGTCTAAAAAGGCAGTCGCAGCGGTTGCGGTAAACGTGAGAGAAACTGAAATTCGTAAGTTTGATTTACCTGAGATTGGAGAAGATGAAGGGCTGTTAAAAGTAGAAGTGGTAGGTGTTTGTGGGACAGATGTAGACTATTACAGAAAAAAACAATCGCCAAGAATTCTTGGGCATCACATTGTTGGAGAAGTTGAGGAGATTGGTGAAAAGGCAGCTAAGAAATGGGGAGTTGTTCCGGGAGACCGGGTTGTAATGGAAGAGTATATTCCTTGCGGCCAGTGTAAGCATTGCAGAACGGGATCATTTCGTGCTTGCGAAGAAACCGATCCTAGAAAAAGTGGAATTCGCTATGGGGCAACTTCTTTAGATACAAAACCTGCCTTGTACGGAGGGTTTGCTCAATATATTTATTTACACCCAAATGCAGTACTCCATAAAATCTCAAATGATATTAATCCAGTTGAAGCATCATTTGCATTGCCCTTATCAAATGGATTCGAATGGATGTGCATTGAGGGGAAAGTTGGTCCAAAACAAGTAGTATTAATTCAAGGACCTGGTCAGCAAGGACTAGCTTGTGCTTTAGCTGCAAAGTATGCTGGAGCAGAAGTAATTGTAACTGGAAGAAATACTAGTATTAAAAGATTGGAACTAGCAAAACAATTAGGTGTCGATCACATTATAAATATTAGTAGCGAGGACATAGTTGAACGGGTGAAAGATATAACAAATGGGAACATGGTGGATGTTGTTCTTGATGTGACCTCTGGGGGAGCAGGCCCTGTCACTTCATCGATTGATGTTGCTAAAAAAGGTGGTTGTATTATACTCGGAGCTTATAAATATCAATTGATACCAGATTGGAATATTGATGAGGTGATTAAAAAGACTTTAACAATAAAAGGGGTTAGAGGCCATAGTTATCAATCAGTCGAGATGGCAATCGATTGTATTGCGTCTGGTAAGTTTCCAATTCGAATAATGAACTCTCATAATTACCCATTAGCTGAAACCGATCAAGCTTTAAAAACTGCTGGTGGAGAAGGAGAACCGAACCCATTACTTGTAACTGTTTCCCCATGGTCATAAAGTAGAGACTTCAATAATATCTAGTAGTCTTTTAAATTATAGTAGGGTACAAAAAATGTAAGTGCTTTCTTTATGGGGGGAGGTAGTAATGAATTTACCTTTTGAACAAGCATCTGATTTATTGAATTTTGCTCAAGAAAAAACAGATGGTTGGAAGATGTTTATTGGTGGAAAATGGGTAGACAGTACTTCTGGTAAGCGTTTTGTTTCATATGACCCTTCCACGAACCAACCATTAGCTGAAGTGCCAGAAGGTAATGCAGAAGATGTCTCTAAAGCTGTCGAAGTAGCAAAGGATGCATTTCCTAGTTGGAATAAACTTCATATCGATGAAAGAGGTGTAATTTTAAGAAGGTTTGCTGACAAAATCCGTAATTGGGCTGAGACGTTTGGCATGCTAGATGCTCTTGATAGTGGAAATCCATATGAAGCTATGGTCGCAGATGCCAAAAAAGGAGCAGGATTACTAGACTTTTTCTCGGGATTAGGAATGGAAATTAAGGGACAGACGATCCAGACTCCAGGTGGGGGACTAAACTATACAAGAATGGAAGCTTTCGGGGTGGTAGGTAGGATCTTACCATTCAATCATCCAATATCATTTGCAGCAGGAAAGATAGCAGCGCCACTTGTTGCCGGAAATACAGTTGTACTAAAACCAGCGGAACAAACACCATTAAGTGCTCTTTTATTAGGGAAGCTTGCAGAAGAATGTTTACCGCCTGGGGTTTTAAATATAGTAACTGGTGATGGTCCGAATTGTGGTTCAGCACTCGTAAGGCACCCTCATGTTTATCGAATTGCTTTTACAGGAGGAGTCGAAACCGGAAGACGAATTATACAGGATGCAGGAATCAAAACGGTTTCGTTAGAGTTAGGTGGAAAGAACCCGTTAATTATTTATCCTGATGCGGATGTAAAGAAGGTTGCAGCTGCAACTGTTGCGGGAATGAATTTTTCTAGGTCTCAGGGCCAATCTTGCGGATCAAATTCAAGAGTATTTGTGCATGAGACTCAAAAAGGTGAGTTTTTGAAAGAAGTAATAAGCTTAGTGAAAAAAATAAAATGTGGAATGCCAACCAATCCAATGATTGATATGGGACCAGTCATTTCAAAAGAACATTATAACCGTGTTATGTCCTATATAGAATCTGCAAAAGAAGAAGGCGCTGAATTAATAATTGGCGGGCGGCATCCACTAAATCCAGAGTTAGAAGATGGAAACTTTATTGAACCAACTGTTTTTTCTGAAGTGAAACATGGAATGAAGATCGAACAAGAAGAGATTTTCGGACCTGTTATGAGTGTTCTTTCATGGAATGATGAAGAGAAGATGTTGTATGAAGTAAATGACGTTGAATACGGACTTTGCGCTAATATTTGGACAAATGATGTTTCACGTGCATTAAGAGTGTCTGAGCGAGTTGAAGCTGGCTACGTTTGGGTAAACGGACATGGGGGCAAACGCTTTAAAGGGGCTCCATTTGGTGGATACAAAAATAGCGGGATCGGCAGAGAGCACTCTCTTGATGAATTAATAAGTTATACACAAATTAAAAATATTAATATTCGCTACGAATAATTTTATCAGTTGATTAAAACTTAGGAATGGGAACGATTGGAATCGTTTGTTACGATTTATATAGTGTTAATATAGCTTTCTAATTAAAAATCGAAATCTTCCGAAAAATAAGGTTCTATATAACGGAACTAACGATTTCTCACCCTAATTGTGCCATTTATAATTAATAATAGAATGATTAAACTTTTAAACAAACTAGGGGAGTGGTTGTAATGGTATTAAAAGCAGAAGTAAATGAAAGATTATGTCGTGTTGGTGAAGGGACACCAATGGGAGAGGTATGGAGAAGATATTGGTTTCCAGCTTTATTGTCAGAAGAAGTTCCAGAGCCAGATTGCGATCCTGTACGTGTGCAATTACTAGGTGAGAAGCTAGTAGCCTTTCGAGATTCGAATGGAAAAGTAGCTTTGATTGATCGATATTGTCCACATCGTCGAGTTGAATTATTCTGGGGGAGAAACGAAGAATGTGGGCTCCGTTGTGTATATCATGGTTGGAAATTCGATGCTGAAGGAAATTGCGTAGATATGCCTAACGAACCAGATGAAAGTAATTTTAAAAATAAAGTGAAAATTAAGTCTTATCCTACTTGGGAAGCTGCTGGAGTTGTCTGGACCTATATGGGACCTGAAGAAGACATGCCTCCTAAACCTAACTACGAATGGTTAAGAGCACCTGATAGTTTTGTTCATGTTTCAAAAACATTTGAAAGCTGTAACTGGGTTCAAGGTCTCGAGGGTGGTATTGATACATCACATTCATCCTTTGCACATAATGAAAACATTCATGATAAAAATGCACTGAGAACTAGAGTGAAAAATCCAAAACTAGAAGTTGAAAAGGGTCCATCTGGATTTACTTATGTAGGTATCCGTGATTTAAAAGAGGATGGTGTGTATATAAGAGGTTACCAATTCATTATGCCCGCACAGCAAATGAGAGGGGCAATGGTGAAATGGAAAACGGGTGAAATGGAAGAGTTTCCAAGTATTGCAGGGCATATTTGGGTTCCAATTGATGATGAAAAGACATGGGTTTATAACTTTATTTATAGTGGGTCTCCAGATGTACCATTCACTGAGGAATTTGTAATGGAACATGAGAGCCAATTTGGAAGAGGTCCAGAAGACGTATTACCAGGCTATAAATTAAAACGTAACCCTTCTAATGATTATTTAATAGATCGAGATTTACAACGTAATAAAACATTTACTGGTATTACAGGAATTAATACCCAAGATTTTGCTTTACAAGAAACTTCAGAATTACCATTTACAGATAGATCACTAGAAAAGTTAGGAACTGCTGATTCAGCGATTATTGCTGCTCGTCAACTCCTTCTTGAAGCAGCAAAAGAACTGGAAAAAGGTGAAAAAACTCTTAGAGGTCAAGACCCTGAAACTCATGGAAATGTTCGTGGGTGCGACAAACTGTTACCTCCTGGAAACATTGATTGGCGGGTAGCATTAAAAGAAGATCTAACGGCAAAATTTTAATTGCCTTAGAAATATATAGTAAATGTAAGAAGGGAGATTGGTAATTAATGGGTAATGAGTCGCATTATCATAGTAAAAAAGACCGTATTTTCGTTCGTGGTATTCAAGGGAAATATAATCTCCAAGAGGAATTAGACAGATTACGTTCAGTGCCAAGGGTAAGAAAGGGCAAGGATATTAAGTTTAATGATGGACCACAAACTTTTAGTAAACATTATATGGAACCTGTTGATGAAATGACACAGACATTCCATATTCATTTAGAAGAATATGGACCAGGTGGTAAATCACAAAAGCATGGTCATGTTAATGAAGCAGCTTTCTATATCCTTGATGGAAAAGGTTACGAAATTCATGATGAAATTAAATATGATTGGGTAGCTGGCGATGTAGCGATTGTTCACAATAACTGTGTACATCAACATTTCAATGCTAGCAAAACGAAACCAGCTAGAGCATTGGTTATTAAAACGAAACCTATGTATATGTTCATGAATATGCTCTTCCAACAGCAAGTTGAACCAAGACCGACAGAGCCAACACCTGAAGGAGTAGGTTTCCAAGCAAGAGAGCACGAGGAATAATAAATCTATTAATAGGGAGATGATAATTAATGGCTTTTGATGAATCAAATGTGTGGAGACAAGGTGACTTATCGGAAAAATATTATCAAGATTTATTAGATGATGCGACTATTAAGCCTGCACGAGATGCTCAGCGCAAGAAAGTGGTTAAATCTGAAGAAATGCCATGGGAAATGTCTCGTCAAGGTCTTCTTAAACATTTACTTAATGAGCAAATGAATACAAGAATGGAAACCGTTGATGCCTATATGCAAATTATTCCGCCTAACAGCAAATCAGGTAAGCACCGTCATTTAGCAGAAGAGTGTTTGTATGTGCTAGAAGGGAAAGGATATGACTTGCATCAAGATTGTGATGTGAAAATTGTCGATCAATATGAATTTGTTCCACAGGATGAAGTTAAGAAATTTGAGTGGGAAGCAGGAGATTTGATTTACATTCCACCAAACACAATTCATCAGCATTTTAATGCTAACCCTGATAAGCCAGTACGTATGATCTCAGCCATTAATCGAATTTACAAGAATTCAGGATTGAACGACCTTGAACAAATAGAAGATGCTCCTGAGTATGACCCAAGTGTTAAGCTAACTGCAGAGAAGGTAAAAGAATATATTGAAGCTGCTAAAAAAGAAAGCGTTAACAAATAATTATTAATCACCGGTATAACAGCTTCGTTCTAATTAAGGAACGAAGCTGTTATTTTCAGCATCTGGGTCTAATAATAAATAGGCATTAATAAGGAAACCAAACGTGAAGGAGGGTGTTTCGATTGGATTTAGATTCTATCAAATCTTTTATCGTTATGGCAGAAGCAGGAAGTTTGACAGAGGCTGCAAACCGATTATATTTAAATCCTTCTTCGTTAACTGGTCGTATCAAAAAAATAGAGAAAGAACTTGGTGAGCCTCTATTTGTTTTGAAGGGAAGGACATTAACTTTATCTCCAGCAGGAAAAGTCTTTTTAACCTATGCAAAACAATTTATGACAATGGGATTGGATCTTGATAATGAAATTTCAACGTCTCAATACACTAGTAAGAAATTCAGAATAGCTGCGACACCAGTAATTTCAACGTTTATTCTTCCAAAATTAATTAATAAATTTACGCAAAAATATCCCGATTTAGAGATGGATATTTATTCTTGTAAAGGCTATGAAGTTAGAGAACACATACTTAATGATGAAGTAGACTTAGGAATCATTCAAAGCAGTGATTTCTATGAGTCTATAAACTATCAACATTGGTTTTCGGATATTGATATTATGGTTGTATCTGGTCAGCACCCGTGGGCTGAACGTAAACAAATACAGTTAGAAGATCTAATAACACAGCCTTTATTAGCTTTTCAACGACATACAGCCATTTGGAAAAATAGAATAAAATGGATTAAAAAGCAAGGTGTTAATCCGTGGATTGGGATGGAACTAATTCATATTGAGACAATTAAAGAAATTTTATTAAACCAATATGGGTATTCTTTTATTCCGAGCAGCTGTATTGAAAAAGAGTTAGAAGATGGCAGCTTAGTTGAGGTTAAATTAGCTAATTCACCACAGTGGAAGAGAAATACATTCTTTATTACTAATATTAAAGAAAAGTTATCACCTATTTATAGTGAATTTATTGAGTTTTCCTTGGAAGAAACGAAAGAGACTCTTTTAGATCGTGGAGGAAGGTTGATATCATGAACTTAGATATCCAGCAATTAAAAACATTTATAACGGTTGTTCGTGAACAAAATTTCAGAAGAGCTGCAAAGGTTCTAAATGTTTCTCAACCAACTGTTACTATGCGGATAAAGGCTCTTGAACAAATGGTTGGTTCTGAGCTACTTAAGCGACATGGAAATCAATTGACCCTTACCCCAAGTGGTGAAATGGTGATGAAGTATGCTAGTAAGATGCTTTATGTTTTACAAGAAGTGAAAGATCATTTATCAAGTATTCCTGTCTCAAAAGATCGCTACTCAATTGCAGTTATTCCCTCATTTAGCACTTATGTATTTCCAAGAATATTGCAGCCAAGATATTCTCAGGGCCAGTCTCAATACAATGTACAAAGTGCCTCATCAGCAAAAATATTTCAGTTGCTTTCTGATCGGGCAATAGACTTTGGGATTATGAGAGGCCCGGTCAAACAGACTGATCAAATAGAAAGTAAGCTTTTGTATAGTGAAAAAGTGTATTTAACACTCCCTATTAACCACCCATTAACGGAACAAGAAGACATTTATATAAAAGATATCTTAAGTGAAAACATTATCACATATAGAAGAAGGTTTTGGTCAATTTTTTCAAGTAAAGTCTTAGAATTAGGAGGGGACTTTAAACCAAAAATGGTCGTGGATAGTGAAATAACTGCTAAAAAGTTTGTTAAATATAATCTGGGAGTGACTATGCTACCCGAATATTGTATACGTAAGAAGGATTTAGCTACAGTAACTTTTAAGGAGATAAAGGATTTTCATATTAAAAGAGATGCTTATTGTGTGTTTGAAAGAGGACAAAATCGTTCAATTGTTGATGAATTTTATTATTGGGTTCAAAGTACCTTAGAGGAAGATAAGAGAGAGGCCAGATTGAGCTTATAACCTTCATTTTTGTGTAAGGCTTATGAGTAAAGACGTTAACGATAATTTTTACATATACTATCATAAGCCTTATATTAATTAAAAAAGAACGGAGCATTAATAAAAATTAATTCAACAATAGTGAGAAAAAAAGAGTCGATTAATAGACTCTATTTTTTTTGTTTTTTTTCAGTTTATAGAAGTATCTATTGTTATTCTAGCTTATTTGAAGGATACAATTGTTTGGAATTTTTAATTGGCTATTAAATATACATGATCATTTTTTGAATTATTTTTTATAAATTTCTAGTAAGTAGTTTAGTTTATTCTTAGTTTTTATCGAGCGAGATTGATAAATAGTTCTATTGTCCGTTCAATTCCATTATGGAAGGGGGAAAAACAAAATTTAGGTAGAATGAGGTGTTTGATTAATCACTCAAAAAATGTAAGGGAGAGTTGATATGGGTTTTTTTGAGGCGATACTAACTGCATTTTCACAAATATTTGAACCAGGTGTCCTGCTTTATTTAATCATTGGGGCAACTGTAGGTTTACTAATGGGAGTAATTCCGGGGTTAAATGGACATTTTGCTTTAGCTATGCTTATTCCTTTTTTGTACTCGATGGATCCTATTGCAGGTATTGCTTTTTTGTTAGGAGCGCATACGACAGTTACTCAAGGAGGAGGGCTTACAGCTATTTTGTTCAGTACTCCCGGTACTGGGCAGAATGCAGCGACACTACTAGATGGACCTGCGTTGACTAAAAAAGGTCTTGCTGGTGAAGCGTCAGGTGCTGCTTTACTTGCATGCTTTTTAGGTGCGGTGTTCGGAGCATTGGTTCTTGCTGGGATGATTCCATTACTTCAACATATCGTTTTATTATTTGGTCCTCCAGAAATCTTTGCACTGGCTTTTCTAGCTTTAACTTTTATTGCTGTGTTAGGTAAGGAAGACTTAGTTCGAAGTTTTATTGCAGCCTTTCTTGGTCTGCTAATTGCATTAGTTGGTTTAGATGGTGTTACGAATGTGGCCCGTTTTACTTTTGGTTCTATGTCTCTCCGAGATGGATTAAGTTTAGTTCCAGTCATTTTAGGACTTTTTGCTTTATCTGAGATTATTGAACTATGGATGAAAGGCGGTTCTCTAGCGAGTGGTAGAAAACCTTTATCTGCAAAAGATACACAGAAACAAATATTTAAAGGAATGGGAGAAACATTAAAGAGAAAATGGCTTGTAATACGTTGTAGTGGGATCGGGTCTATATTAGGTATTATACCTGGATTGGGTAGTACTCCTGCTGCGTTTCTAGCTTATGCTCACGCGAAACAAACTTCGAATGATCCTGATAGTTTTGGAAAGGGGAACATTGAAGGAGTTATCGGATCGGAAGCAGCCAATGATGCGGTAGAAGGTGGTTCTCTAGCATCTACAGTGGCATTTGGAATTCCGGGTAGCTCTTCTATGGCAATCTTTTTAGGCGGTCTTTTTATACTGGGTCTTGAAACTGGCACTCCAATGTTGACCACAAATTTAAACATCGTTTTCGTCATGATCTTAACTATTATTTTGGCTAATCTTGTGGGAACGATAGTTGGTATGTTTTTGGTAAACCCTTTAGCAAGAGTCACTTTCCTAAGAGGTTCATTACTTGTCCCTATCTTAACTGCGATCATTTTTACAGGCGCTTTCACAGTAAACTATTCTTGGTTTGATATCGGTGTAGTCCTTGTTTTTGGTCTAATTGGATTTATTATGAAAGAACTAAATTATTCAAGGGCAGCTTTATTAATTGGCTTTGTATTAGCACACGCTGTTGAAAAAAATTTATATCTTGCTTTGCGACTAAAAGGTAATCAATTTTACCTTGAGCCTATACCATTGGCATTAATAGCCATAACTTTCCTTTTCTTGGCGTACACCCTTTTCACTATATATCGTAATAAAAGGAAAATGAAGAAAGAAAGCTCATCTAATAGTGTCAAGGGCAAAATTACAACAGAAAATTCACTTCATACTATTACAAAAGCAATAGCTTCTAAGGAAATTCTGTTTGTTGCTGTACTTGGGCTTATCATTTTTATCGCTTTCATACAGGCGTTAAGCTATAGTATGGCCGCAGCACTTGCTCCATACATTGTGTTAACACCATTGATGATCCTGATCCTCATTCAATCTGTTCGAATATTTAGAGTGGTGAGCTTAAAAGATGTTTCCAAATCTATTACGGAACTATTTAACTGGAAAAATGTAAAGATGTTCTCAATCATCTTATGGATGATTATTCTATCGCTCTTAATCTATACAATTGGCCACTATTTCGGGATGATCCTCTTCCTATTCACATTGTTCTATTTCATTTCAAAAGAAAAACTTCGCACTTCAATTCTACTAACTATTTGTACAGTATTAGCAATTTATCTGGTATTTGAACAAATTTTCAATATTGAGTTATATCGAGGAATTATTTACCGAATTTGGCAAGGGTACAACATTTTTTAGTTATTACTTTATTAGAGATACAACGTATCTATTAGAAAGGGGGACCGTTTGATTATTTAATAAATATAAATGGAGGTAAATTTATGAAAAAAAACTCAAAGGTATTATTTATGCTTATGGTTTTTTGTGTATCAGTAGGTTTGCTGTTGGTAGGTTGTTCTGATGCTAGTTCCGGGTCCAGCAGTGAGACAAAAGAACAGGTTAATGTCGAAGGGACAGAAGTAGAGCCAACACAACCTTCAAGCGAAGCCGCAGCAGAATTTTATGAAGGTAAGACGATTAAGTTTATCATACCGTATACTCCTGGGGGAGGGTACGATGAATACGCAAGACTATTAGCTCCGTTTTTAGAAAAACATTCAGGAGCACGAGTTGAAGTACACAACCTTCCAGGAGCCGGTGGAATGAGAGGAGTGAACGAGTTATTTATCTCACCGCCTGATGGGTTAACGATTGGAATTATGAACGGTGGAGCAATGGTCACGAATAAAATTGCCGATGTTGAGGGGGCTGACTATGAACTGGATCAGTTTAGCTATCTTGGTAGAATTGTGAATGATCCCCGCGTCTTAATGTTTTCAAAAAATAGCTTCCAAACATTTGAAGAATCGTTAGATGGAGATAGACCTGTATTAATCGGAGCCACTGGACTTGGCGGAACTACTTATGTCGATGCAGTCATTGTAAGTGAAGCACTGAATTTAAATTGGGAAATTGTCCATGGTTTTGAAGGAGCGGGAGAAATTGAGCAATCTATGTTACGTGGAGAGTTAGATGGTACTTGGGGGTCATTTGATAGTCGGGCAGATTTTGCGGATAGTGGGTATGGACAGTTTGTCTTGCAACGTAAGAATGACAATATTCCAGAATTAGCGGATGTTCCTACTTACTTTGACTTTTTAGATAATGCTGAAGATCCTGAGCTTGCTAATGAGATTTTGACTGTATTAAATGCTTTAAGTGATACAGGAAGACCGCTTGCTACTTCACCTGGAGTACCTCAAGAGCGACTCGAGTTTCTCCAAGATGTATTCAGAAAAACAATGGAAGATCCAGAGTTCTTGGAAAAAGCAGCTAGTGAGAATAGGTTGTTAGATTATGCTTCAGGAGAAGAAATACTGCAGATTATTCAAGATGCAACAATTATGGAAGAACATATTGCAGATATCTTTACAAAAGCCATTCAAGGCGAGATTTAAGCTTTAGTAAATATGGTAATTCCAAAAATAACATTTGCAAGAAAAAATATTCGTCTTAATCGGTAACAAGATTATTAATAAAAGGAGTCTTAATAATGAAAAAAATTGGTTTTATTGGTGTAGGAAGAATGGGTCATGAAATGGTTCGCCATCTTTTAGACAATGAATATGATGTTACAGTTTTTGACATTGAAGAAGAAAATATGGAGAAGTGTTCGAGAATAGGGGCTTCTAAAGCAAAAAGTACAGCAGAATTAGCCGAAGTTACGGATTGCTCTGTCATTATGGTGAATACAGATGAACAAGTCAACGAAGTGGTTGAAGGTTTAATAGAAGGGGCAAATAAAGATCATATTATTGTTATTGCTAGTACAGTACATCCTAACACTTGCATTGAGCTTTCTAAATTGGCTAAGGAAAAAAACGTTCATGTAGTCGACGCACCTGTGGTTTTTGGTCTTGCTGGCGCCATTGATGGAACGTTGATGTCATTAGTTGGGGGGGGACAATCGATTGTACAGACGATCGAGCCAGTTTTACAATGTTATTGTGAAAAAGTGATTCATATTGGAGAAGTTGGAAATGGTCAAGTAGCCAAAACCGTTAACAACATGCTTCATTGGTCTTTTATCGTTGCTAATTATGAAGCTTTGCAATTATCTAAAGAGTATGGAATTCATCCAGCAAAAATGAGGGAGGTCTTATTAGAATGCCCGTCCTCAAGTGGAACTTTACAACGATGGATGAGTCATCGATTAACTTGGCCGCATAAAGATATGGATACAGTAATGACTCTAGCAAAAGAGGCTAATTTGTCTATTCCACTTCATGAAAGAACAGATGATCTAATACGAAAAATGGATGTAAATATGACTCATGGGTTAATTATTAATGACTAATGAAGATGGAGGAATCAATTTGAGTACTTCAGCGTTTGAGGACCATTGTTGGAAAGACCTTATTCCAAATGAAATCTTAAATATTTATAAAGCTTATCATAGAGAAACCTATGTCGGAAAAAATCCAGCGTTACTTGTTATTGATCTATATAATTTAGCTTACGAAGGAGGCGCTTATCCTGTTCACGAGCTAGTAGAAGATTATCCAAGTTCTTGTGGTATTCATGCTTGGAATGCACTAAAACCAACTCAAGAGCTAATACAAGAAGTTAGAGAACAGGGCATAGCTGTTATTTATTCGACTCGAACTCAAGTTAAAGTGAACTCAACGTTTCGTAAAATGAGGAATGTGAAAGAAGATTCCTTTGAAATTAAGGAAGAAGTTAAACCCAAAGAGGATGATGTCATAATTTTTAAAGAAAGAGCTAGCTGTTTTTTTGGTACGCCACTAGTTTCGCGTTTAAGGAAAATGGGAGTTGACTCTTTAATTGTAGTGGGAGAGAGTACGAGTGGATGTGTCAGAGCTTCAGTGGTAGACGCTTATTCATATGGTTTTCATACGGTAGTCGTTGAGGAATGTTGTTTTGACCGTAGTGAATTGTCTCACAAAATTAACTTGTTTGATCTTCATCACAAGTATGCAGATGTAATGAACGTGAATGAAGTGATAAAAGGATTGAAGGAGATTAAATTAAAGCAATAGGTAAGGTGATAGGATGACAGATGGAAAGCTAAGTCCAAAACGTACAGCTTTATTATTTTTTGATATGTTAAATGGTCATGTGAAAATAGATGAAAAAAATACGAAATCGCAATATATACCAGTTATTAAAAATGCTATTAATCTTTTAGAAATGGCAAGAGGAAATGACATGATGGTCGTCTATGCTTGTGCTAATCACCGCTTTGATTATGCAACTTCTGCAAGTACGATAAGAGATACGAATAACCGTTTGCAGCAAATTGATTCGAATAAGGCGACAAGAGATAAACCTCCAATTATTGGGGGGACTTGGGGGGCAGAGGTAATAGAAGAAATTAAGCCTGGTCCAGAAGACTATATGGTGTTTAAATATAGGTGGAATGCATTTTATCAAACATCACTTGAATTATTTTTAAAAACAAGAGGAATAGACACCATCATTATCGCAGGAGGATCAACCGATGTTGGTGTTGCAAGTACAGCATATTCAGCAAGAGATAGAGATTACAACGTAGTTATTGCAAGTGATGCCTGTACTTCAAAAGAACAGGATAATCACGATCAGTTTATGAGAAGAATTTTTCCTAGAATGAGTCGAGTTCGATCAACTAGAGAAATAGTAGAACTACTTACTCCTCATTAAAATGACTTATAGAAGAAACTCTGTAAAATTCAGAGTTTCTTTTTCTATTTCTATGATATTAGTATATACAGTTCTTTTAATCATTCGTTTATCAAAAAGTAAACATAAAACGATTGCTTTAGTTTTTAAGTAATTATTAGACAGAAAAAAAGGCCTCTTTTAACCTGAAGATTTGAAATAGTTCGAAAATATTAATTAGGCAATTTAATAGATGAGGTCGTTTTTTAAATACTCATTATATAAAATTCAATTAAGCAACCAAGTTGATAAGCTACAAGAAATGGAAGCGCTTACTAATCTGCTCGATAGGTGCTTCTTTTCACCTCTCTAATGAGAGGGGCAAACAGGGTATAGCATAGGACCATTTGTACCTGCTATGTCTTTCGACTTGATAGAAAGGAGGAAGGAAGTAATATAATTTTGTTTTATTTAAGATGTTTAAATATCGATTATAAGGGGTGTAAAGACTTTGATGAAAATAAGGAAAAATTGGTTTCTTCTCATGTCCATTGTAATGTCTATTTCTTTATTTTTAGCAGCCTGTTCAACATCAGAAACTACTAATGAGGGATCCTCTAATTCTTCAAATACTTCGGAAGGAGAATCAGAAGCTGTTGAAGTTGAAGAAGGAGAAGATGTAGCAGCTTTCTATGAAGGGAAAAGAATTAGGTTTATCGTCCCTTATGATCCGGGCGGTGGGTATGATGAGTATGCGCGTATGTTGACTCCTTATCTAGAAAAATATACTGGGGCTAGAATTGAGATTGCTAATTTACCAGGTGCTGGCGGTATGAGAGGGGTTAACGAATTATGGCGTTCTCCAAAAGATGGACTAACTATTGCGCATATGAATGGAAGTGCAATGGTCACAAATCAGTTAGCCGGTATGGAAGGTGCCGAATACAAAGTTGAAGAGTTTGGTTATCTTGGAAGAGTGGTTGACGACCTGCGTGTATTATCCGTGAAACCTGATGGAGATTTTGATACTGCTGATGATCTTTTCACAACGGAAAGAAGTATTAAACTAGGTGCTACAGGACTTGGAGGAAGTACGTATGTTGATGCAGTTGTTGTTGGGGAAGCACTTGAACTAAATCAAGAAGTGTTACATGGATATGATAGTTCGAGTGTGGTTGAAACAGCGATTATTCGCGGTGATGTTGACGGAATGTGGGGCTCCTATGGAAGTGCTGTTGACCGAATTGAGGACGGAGTTGTAAAGGTCATTCTCCAAAGTGGGTTCGATCGTTCTGATGTACTTCCTGATATTCCAACAATACTAGAAATGGCAGAAAAAAATAATGCATCTGCAACATCAATTGAATTACTTGAAGTTCAGGAGTCATTAGCAGCAGTTGGTAGGCCTGTTGCTGCTCCACCAGGAGTACCGGAAGAACGTTTGGCCTTTTTAAGAGATGCGTTTGAAAAAGCGATGAATGATCCTGAATTTATTGAAAAAGCTGAATCTGCACAAAGAGACTTGAATTACGTGTCAGGTGAAGAAATGGATGAAATTCTTCAAAATGCAACAGAGATGTCTGATGAGGTAAAAGATATTTTACTAGCAGCTATTAGAGGGGAACTATAACAAGTAATATGCTCCGGAAGACAATAAATCTAGTAGAAATTACACTAGTCCGGAGCTTTTTTATTAAAATACCATTGTAAAGGAGTAGTCAATGTGGGTTTACTTGAAGGAATCGCCAGTGGTTTTTCACAAGCTATTAGTTTTGACGTGCTTCCTTACCTAATTATAGGTGCCATATTTGGTTTAATCATTGGGGTTATTCCAGGACTAAGTGGCCATTTTGCAATGGCGATGTTAATCCCCTTTCTGTATACGATGGAACCATCAGCAGGAATTGCTTTTCTATTAGCAGCACATGCTACTGTTGCACAAGGTGGAGGACTTACCGCAATTTTGTTTAATACTCCAGGGACAGGACAAAATGCCGCGACGCTTTTAGATGGTCCTCCTATGACAAGGAAAGGGCAAGCGGGTCGAGCAGTTGGTGCTGCTATGTCTGCGTGTTTCTTAGGAGCAACATTTGGCGCTATTGCGTTGGCATTAATGATCCCAGTTTTACAAAAAGTTGTTCTTTTCTTCGGACCTGCGGAGATTTTTATGTTAGCGTTCCTTGCTCTTACATTTGTAGCGATCCTTGGTAAGGAAGATATGTCACGTAGTTTAATAGCGGCATTTTTAGGTTTGCTGTTAGCGATGGTTGGGATGGACAACGTTACAAACCAAGCAAGATTTACTTTTGGAAGTGTTGATTTAATTGATGGTTTGAAGCTTGTTCCGGTCATTTTAGGTTTATTTGCGGTATCAGAAATGATTGATCTTTGGATTCGAGGAGGCTCGCTATCTGAAACGGGTGGAAAGACGGTCGGTGCGAAAGAAATGCAGAAACAGATCTTTAGCGGGATTGGCGAAACCTTTAAAAGGTGGTGGCTCGTTTTACGTTGTGGCTCCATTGGTGCGATTATGGGCTTAATTCCTGGTTTAGGTAGTGCACCAGCAGCATTCGTAGCATACGGTCATGCCAAACAATCATCGAAAGATCCAGATTCATTTGGTCAAGGGAATGTTGAAGGTGTCATTGGTGCAGAAGCAGCAAACGATGCAGTTGAAGGTGGAGCACTAGCTTCAACACTCGCATTTGGGATTCCGGGAAGTTCATCAATGGCTATTTTGTTAGGCGGTTTGTTTATACTAGGCTATCAAACAGGCCCAAGTATGATAACGAATTCAGTAGATATCGTATTTTTAATGGTTATTACAATTATCCTTGGTAACTTAACAGGAACTATCTTTGGAATGTTCATGGTCAATCCATTAGCTCGAGTCACATTCTTAAGAGGATCATTGCTTGTTCCTGTCTTAGTTGTTGTCATTTTCACCGGTGCTTATGCAGCTTATAATTCTTGGTTTGATATTGGAGTTGCACTAGTATTTGGTATTTTAGGATATGCAATGAAAGAATTTGGATGGTCCCGTGCTGCGTTGCTAATTGGCTTTGTATTAGGATTTACTGTAGAGAGAAATCTATATTTAGCATTAAATATTGGTGGACCGACATTTTTCTTACAGCCAATTCCTTTAACGTTATTAGTAATCACAATGATCGTACTTGCTTATAATATTTGGCAGTACATGAAAGATAAAAAGAATAGAGTTGGGGGAGGTCATAACTTTGGCGGATAATAAAGAAGTAGCTCAAAATATGTCCAATGAAAGTGATGTTGATCCATCTCTTGTACAAAAAAATCCTGTATACGAATTAGTATTTCTATTAATTGTAGGAATAGCGGTTTTCATTGCTTTTATTTCGGCATTGGGCTATCACCCAGTTTCAGCACGTGCTCCACTAGTTGTTATGGCCCCACTTATACTATTAATGGCGGTACACGGATTTAGATTATTTCGTGCTACCGATAAAGCGTATTTCAAAGACTTCTTTGACGGGATTATAAAAAGGAAAAACACAGAACAGGTGAAAATTCTGTTATTTGTTGGGTGGATGTTGATTTTATGTGGATTGATTTATGTGGGAGGCCACTATATTGGCTCAGCTTTGTTCATGTTTATCCTTCTATATTTTTATGGAAAAGAGAAACTTAAAACGTCTCTATTGTTATCTATAATTGCAACGATAGTGCTTTATTGTTTATTTGAGATGGTGTTCTCGATTGAACTGTATCGTGGGCTAATTTATAGGTACTTTATGGGATACGACGTTTTCTAATAAGTTAAGAGGTGAAGTAAATGAAGTATGGTTCTGACCTAATGGCAGAATACATTGCATCATTGAATATACCCTATATTGCCTTAAATCCTGGTGCTTCATTTAGGGGACTTCATGATTCATTGGTGAATCATCCATCTGTCGAGATGCCTCAGTTAATCGAATGTACTCATGAAGAAATATCAGTAAGTATCGCTCACGGGTACGCTAAGGCTACCGGTGAGCCGATGGCTGCTGCAATTCATAATATTGTCGGATTGCAGCATGCTTCTATGGCGATTTTTAATGCCTGGTGTGATCGGACACCAATCATGTTATTTGGTGGTACGGGTCCAATGAAAGTGGAAAAAAGAAGACCATGGATTGATTGGATCCATACTGCTTTTGTACAGGGAAACTTGGTTCGAGACTTTGTTAAATGGGATGATCAGCCTGCCTCGCTCCATAGTTTACAAGATTCAATTTATCGTGCTTATAAACTCACTAAAACAGAGCCAGCGGGTCCGGTATATGTATGTTTCGATGCAGATTTACAAGAAGAACCCATTCCAGTTAATGAGGAGAATAAGGATATATTATCGTTTGGTATGCCAACAAGCACTGCTGGATTCGTACAAGCTGAGGCACCAGCCCCTTCAACAGAAATGATTGACCTTATTGCTGAAGCAATTAAATCAGCGAGCTGGCCAGTTATCATAGCTGATTTAACTGGTCGTTCAGCTTACGCATTTGAACTGTTATCCAAACTATCTAAAGAGTGGGCTATTCCGGTGATTGACCGGGGAAGTCGCTTAAACATACCAACTGATCATCCAATGAATCTTTCTTATGATACACAAAAGGTTCTTGCTCAGGCTGATGTTGTTATTGCATTAGATGTAATGGACTTGTTTGGAGTTACATCAAAGATAAATCGTGTTCAAAGAACTACAGAATCTATTCTCAAGTCAAATGCTAGAGTGTTTTCAATATCTTTAAATGATTATCTTGTTCGTTCTTGGTCAAATGATTTTCAAAAAATGTTCCCAACTGAAGCTAACATTTTAGCTGACTCAGCTAGTGCTTTAAAAATGTTAATAAGTCGTTTAGGACATAGTAATGTCGAATCTCCATCGTACTCCAAATATATTGAATTAAGGTATATAGAAGTCTCTCACTGGCATAAAAGATTAAGAGACAATTGGATGACACGTGCACGAAAAGAGGAAACTCTTAAGCCGATTACCCCCCCGGACTAGCCAGTAAATTATGGAAGGTCATTAAGGATGAAGATTTTGTGGTTGCCAATGGGCATTTACAAGGCTGGACTCATCGTATCTTTTCTCTGGATCAACCAAGGCAACATCTTGGTAGAAGCGGTGGAGGGGGCTTAGGTTATGGGATTGGTGCTACGATAGGTGCTTGTCTAGCTTTCCGAAATGAAGAAAAATTAATTGTTAATATACAGTCTGATGGAGACCTTTTGTTTACTCCAGGCGGGCTTTGGACACTAGCCCATTATAAACTACCAGCATTAATAATAATGAATAACAATCGGTCCTATTATAATTCTGAGGAGCACCAAGCTAGTATTGCCCGATTTAGAAACCGTAACGTTGAAATAGGAGTAACTGGAACTAAATTAGAGGATCCATTTGTTGATTTTGCCACTCTGGCCAAGTCAATGGGTGTAGAAGCGGTCGGGCCTCTTGAGAATCCTTACGAGATAGACGTAGCTTTAAAAAAAGCGATCACCTATATAAAAACAGAGAAAAAGCCATTTCTACTTGATATAGTCACGGAAAAAATGAGTTATAAGTAATAAATGAAAAATAGTTATGAATCGTAATCTAGCATTTTCAGTACGAAATTATTAATCAAACAATTGAATATGTAATGTTTTTTTAAAATAAAAATAGAGTTACCATAACAATAGAAAGAATATTTTAAAAATGGAGGTATGTTCTATATGGCAAATGCAAAAGTAGCTGAATCATTGGCAAAAAAGTTCTCAACCGAAAAAGTATCTGCTTATGAAAAGTGGGTAAAAAGAGAAGGGTTAGATATCATTGCTGGTCATTATATTCCGAATCTTCACACTGTAGAGTTGAAGCCGTGGGCAAGACGTGAAGGGTATGGTGTTTACATTAACCATGAAGCCTCTAGAACATCAAACGATTGCTATGTTTGTGAAATTCCTGAAGGAGGAAAGTTAGCTCCTCAACGTCAATTATATGAAGAAATGATTTATGTATTAAATGGCAAGGGTTCAACAACGGTGTGGAATGATGATGGGAAAAAGATTACATTTGAATGGTCAAAAGGAGCATTATTTGCAATTCCAATTAATGCATGGCACCAACATTTTAATGGATCAGGTTTAGAGAGAGCTAGATTCTTAGCTGTTACAAATGCCCCGATTATTGTAAATACTTTCGATGATCCTGAATTCATTTTCAATACGCCATATGATTTTAAAGACCGTTTTAATGGAGAGCCTGATTATTTCAGTAATGAAGGTGAACAAAAAGGATTATTATTAGAAACAAACTTTGTTGCAGATGCTATTAAACTTCAGCTTATTCATGCGAAAGAACGTGGAGCAGGGGGCGGACACATTCGCTTTAACTTAGCTAAAGGTTCAATGAATAGCCACATCTCTGAGTTCCCAGTAGCAACTTACAAGAAGGGTCACCGTCACGGACCTGGAGCACACGTCATTATTTTAAGTGGGGAAGGATACAGCTTGATGTGGCCAGAAGGTTCTGACCCTAAGAAGTATGATTGGAAAGAAGGAAGTATGGTTGTTCCACCAAATATGTGGTATCACCAACATTTTAATACAGGGAAAACACCAGCGCGTTACTTAGCTCTAAAATACGAAGGTGTTGCATTTAGAAATGAGCAAGGTGTTCCTAAAGCGTGGATCAGTCAAAGACTTGGTGGAGACCAAATTGATTATGCAGATGAGTCACAAATTGTTCGTGATACGTTTGTTAATGAATTGGCTAGGAATGGTTTGCAGCCACGAATGGATGATGCTTATGAAAAAGAGTTAGAAGATTTACCACCATTGCCAGAAAAAAAGTAAAACTTTAATAGCCTAGTATGCCGGAGTACAAATATATTACATATTTGTATCCGGCTCTAACTTTTTAATTTGCTAAGGGGGTTGAATATATGGGGAAAGAAGGAAATTCACAGAGGGTCATTCAAGTTAAGGAAAAAGATTTTCAGAAAATTAATTATTATGATGGACACCACCACCATCATCATCATCATGACGACCACGACCATGATGGTGATCACGATCACCATAATCACCATAGCCACGCTCATGACCATGCTCATAACCATGAACACAACCATGAACACCACCACCATCATCATGATGATGAATTTGAAGGGGTTGAATTGAATCCACGGAAAAATGGTCTTTGGCTCGTTGATAATATCGAATTAACCTCTGTAGGGATTGATGTAGGTTCTTCTGGAACCCAAGTTATTTTCTCTGACCTATTGTTAAGGAGAATTGGAGAAGATCTATCAAGTCGTTACGTTGTTACTTCGAGAGAATCTTTTTATCGGTCACCAGTCCGGTTGACTCCCTATATAGATGATAAGCGAATTGATGAGAATAAAATTAGTGAATATATTGAAGATGCTTATAAAGAATCAGGGATAGAACCGAATGATATTGATACAGGGGCTGTTATCTTAACAGGTGAAGCAATGAGACGGGAAAATTCAAGAGCCATTGCTGATGTTTTGTCAGATAAAGGAGGAGGTTTTGTTTGTGCAACGGCAGGTCATAATATGGAGGCTCTTCTTGCAGCTTTCGGCTCGGGTGCTGCCAAACAATCTTATAATGATAAAAGCCGTTTATTAAATATAGACATAGGTGGTGGAACAACAAAGCTTGCCATCGTTGAAAATGGGAAAGTGTTAGAAACGGGTGCAATTTATATAGGGGGCCGTTTAGTCGTAATAGATGATAACCAAAAAGTATCAAGGTTAGATCCAGGTGGGGCTGAGATTGCTAAAAGAGTTGGCTTAAATTTAAAAGTTGGGGATTCTGTAACGGAAAAAGAGTTACAGAAAATGACGAATTGGATGGCCGGTGCAATCGTTAAGGTAGTAAGTGGGGAGCAACTTCCTAAAGAGCTTGAAACACTTTATTTAACTCTGAAGCTGTCACAACTTAGGAATATTGATGGAGTGATCTTTTCTGGAGGCGTAGGCGAGTATATTTACAATAATGAAACGAGAGATTTTGGGGACTTAGGCAGAAGGTTAGGACAGGAAATTAGAGCTATTTTTAACCAAAACAAGTTCCCATATCCAGTATACACTGCAAAAGAATGCATCCGTGCTACAGTTATTGGTGCCTCTGAACATAGTGTTCAAGTGAGCGGCAACACGATATTTGTTACAGATATGGATCTTCTTCCAAAACGGAACCTTCAAGTGTTGCGTCCTGATTATTTCATTGGAGAAATAATTAATCCCCAAAAGCTGGCCAAGTCCATAAAAGATCATTTTAAACGCTTTGATATAGAAGAGGGTGAGAAAGAAGTAGTTCTTGCGTTTTCATGGAACGGAAATCCAGAATATCAAAGAGTTCGTCAATTGGCAGAAGGGATAAAACTTGGACTTTCTGAAACAATTAAAACAGAAAAGCCAATCTATATTGTATTAGATGGTGATATTGCAAATACTCTTGGTTATATCCTTAAGGAAGAGTTAGAGTTTATTGAAAGTGACGTAATTGTGGTTGATGGAATAACACTTAAAGATTTTGAATTTATCGATATCGGTAAGGTTCTCTATCCATCAGGAACTATACCTGTCACAATTAAATCATTAATATTTGAAATGTAATGATTTAATGTACTAATCGGCTCCCATATTTCAAGATGGTAACACAATTCAGTTGGCAATCGATAAAAATCTTTAAAAAGGGTTTCATATGAGGGAACGGTCTTACGTAAAGTATTTTTATTTCATTTATGGTAATAACAGAAGGGACTATGACAAATAAATTCATCCTACTACCATACTATCCTAAGACTGAAAATTCTGTATAACTGAAATGATGATCTAATGGGAGTGATTAACAGTGATTGAGAATTTAGAAAGAAAGTCAGACTATTACAGTTATTTAAAAGGCAAGAAAGTGGCTATTTTAGGCTATGATGAGGCTGCTCGAGAAGAAATTGATTTTTTATTAGATAATGGTGTAGAAGTAGTTGTTGGACTCCGTAGAGTAGATGACCAATGGAGTAAAGTTGAAGAGGATGGATTTGTTGTAAAAACATTAGAAGAGGCTGTTGAAATAAGCGAGATTATTCAAGTATGGTAGGTAACTTAACTAGCATCTTTTCTGGAGGGTACTTTTTAGTATACCTCCTAAACTAGTGTAATAATATCTTTTAAAATGTTAACCAGAAATGGTGAGATTGAGAGGAAAACGAATATGGGTAGTTTGTTTGCGTTAATGGCAGCATTGGGATTTTCCTTATCAAATGTGATGATAAAAAAAGGCACGACAAAAGCATCTAAAAATAATGGAGCATTTGTTTCTATATTAATAACGGCTTTGCTCTCTGGAATTATCTTTATTTTTGTTGGCCTATCAAATGGTTTTCCGAACCTCAATACCAAAGGGGTAATCTGGTTTATTATTGCAGGTGTATTAACGACCTTTCTTGGAAGAACCCTTCTATATAATTCAATCCAATATTTAGGATCAGTTAAAGCAACAGCAATCAAACGATTAAACCCCTTTTTCGCAGTTATTTTGGGTGTACTACTACTTAATGAGCCATTTACTCTGACATTATTTATAGGGATGTCTCTCATTTTTAGTAGTTTTGGAATATTAATTTACGATAACTACAAAGCGAGCAATTCAAATTTATCTAAAAAGGAAACGGCAGCTAGCTTAGATGCGGGAAATAGTACAGTTGTAAATAAAGGCTGGAGAAGATTTAACTTAAAAAAACTAATAAGTCTAAGTTATATGTATGGGATCTTGTCTGCTGTGTGTTATGCGTTTGGATATGTTGCTAGAAAAATAGGGTTGGCTGAGATTCCGGAACCTTTTTTTGGTGCAATGTTAGGGGCTGGTGTTGGAGCTATTTTATTTGTAATAACAGCGCTATTCAGAGAAAGATATCGTGTTTCAGTTATAACGACTTTTACAAAGTTTGAGATTTTCTTGATTCTAGCTGGGTTATTTTCTTCATTAGGTCAAATTTGTTATTTTTTAGCTCTAAGTAAAATTGAAGTTTCCAGGGTAGCTCTTATCGCTTCCACAGAAGTAATCTTTACGATTTTATTGTCAATGGTTTTGCTAAGAAAGGTTGAAAAACATAGCCGTGTTGTCATTTTTGCTGCTCTTTTGGGGATGGCTGGCGCAATGGTTCTTGCAGTAGGATAGTATTAGAAGCAAGGGGGAATATATTTTGAAAGCAGAGGCCGTTGAACAAAGCACTGTCGTAGATAGAAATCCAAACAAGGAAGCTTCATTTTGGGGGATTTGTTTAGGGCATACCTTTACACATTGGTATCCAGCAACTTTTTATATCTTGTTACCTTTTATCACGTTACAGTATGGGTTAAGTGTCAGTCAGGCTGGGTTATTAGTCACAATTATGTACGTAGTAAAAGCAATTGCAGGAATTCTGATTGGAGCCATTACAGATATGACAAATAAGAAAAATTTACTTATGCTAATGTCATTAACACTTGCTGGACTGCCATTTTTGTTCCTTGGATTTGCAAACGCTTACTGGATGATTGTTATATTGGTCATTATTATGGGGATAGGTAATGAAATGTGGCATCCTGCTTCCTTTTCTACATTATCAAGCTTGTATCCAAAGCAACGTGGCTATGTCTTTGGTGTGCATGGAATGTCGGCAAATTTAGGTGATTTATTGGCCCCATTAGTTATTGGGAGTATCTTGGCAGTTGTGAGCTGGCAGGAGGTCATTCATTTTAATATCATCCCCGCAGTTGTCGTTGGGCTTGTTATTGCATTTATGTTGAGGAAAACGAATGTTACATCAAATAAAGGGCTGAAAAAGGAAAACAACGAGAAATTAACATTTACAGAATATATAGCTGGATTTAAAGATTTAATAAAAAATCGTGCAGTCTTACTTATAGCTCTTGCTAGTGGAACACGTTCAATGACCCAACTTGGTTTAATGACTTTCTTACCTATTTTCCTTTTACTTGAGTTAGGTTATTCTCCATTTTTGGTTGGTTTGTTTATAACGATTATGCAAGGAGGAGGATTAATCGCAGCCCCTTTAATGGGGAAATTATCAGATAACGTAGGTAGAAGAAAAATTATTTTTTCAGGTACGATTGTGACATCTATTCTTATCGTAGCTGTTGTATTTATTAAGATCGATTGGCTGCTTATTAGTACTTTAGCTTTACTAGGTTTCTTCTTATATTCACTGCGGCCAGTTATGCAAGCTTGGATTATGGGCAGTACAAAAGAAAGTATGTCAGGGACGACAACAAGCTTATTGTTTACAACACAAGGGGTATTGGCATCATTAATTCCATTAATTGGTGGTATTATTGCTGATACTTTTGGTATCATGTTCACCTTTTATTTTATAGCACTAATTATTTTACTAGGAAATGTTGTATTAGCTTTTGTTCCTAAAACAGCAGCTGATTAAATGAAAACGATTGTTAGGAGTGTATAAAACTATGGGAATTGAAAAATTAAAACAAGATATTGTGAATACGATCCGAATGTTGGAGCGAGCGGAACATATTGACTTTAATGGGCATGTTAGTGCCAGAATTCCTGGGACTGATCAAATCCTCATAAATGACCGCAGAGCTAGCAGAAGTGCGTTAACCTCTGATGACATTATACAGATGGATCTCGATGGAAATGTAATTACTGATGAAGGTCAGCCCCCAAATGAATTCCCGCTGCATACTGAAATTTATCGATCCCGAGAAGATGTGGATGCCGTCGCACATACTCATCCGAAATGGTCGACATTATTTACCATTGCAAAAGTACCTTTGCGACCAGTTATTATTCAAGGTGCAGTTATAGGTGATGCTCCAATCTTTCCAAAGTCATATTCTATTAGCAATACTGAGATTGCAAAGGAACTAGCTGAAACATTAGATGATAATTATGTTGTGCTTATGAAGGCGCATGGTGCAGCAATAGTAGGTCAAAACTTGACAGAAGTGTTTGCAAGAAGCGTATTTTTAGAAGAGAATGCTTACCGTCAGTACATGGCTGGCCAGATTGGGTATGCACACTCGTTAGAAGACGATGAAATAAACCATATGAAAGAGTTTATTTGGCAGCCTAAAAATATTCAAAAGGTATGGGATAATCATTTAAGTAAGCTATACTAATTTTCACGATAGGATAATAACTGACAAACGTCTTTACAAAGTTCTTTAGGGATGCCCAATTCTTTTAAGTCTGATTCATTAATTTGGTTAATAGCGAAAGTAAACTTTAAAATTTTTAATAACTTCATAAAAAAATCCCTCCTTTTTATTACTTTAATCATAACACTAAATAAGCTTGTTTAAGCAATAGGTATTTTTTAATTGTCTATATATCAAACCTTTGGCTGTTGGGAGTTTTCTCAACAGCTATTTGTAATTTGAAATTATCCTAGAGTAAATAAGCAGAGTAGAACAACTAAGAGGGAATATATGGACGGATTGTCGGTTGAATCATACAAAATGTCCCACTTAACAAGGGTTAGGATGGCTAAAGTAGGAAGAAGTAGTAGAGAAAAGAGAAGACAAATAATATGAACAAACCCCACTTTAGTAATAGGGTTTGGTTCATATTATTTGTTGATCAACTTAGGTATATATATAGAAGTAAAATCTGCATTAAATTTATTTTGCATATTCTTATTGAACATATGAAAACCAGTCTCTCCTTGAGGAAATCCTATATAATTCCCATTATGATTTTCTTCAAACGTTTTTAGAGATTCTTTGTTTTGTTGGATTGTTTTTGCTGAGGTGAAGTGTTCAATTAGTTTTGTTAAAGCGATGATCGTAAAATTTAAGTACTTCTCTCGAAATGTAAATTCTTTCGTAATGAAAGAATAAATTTGTCCCAATGAATCGAAAGCGTTATCAATACTTTGGGCTTGTTGATATAGAATCCAGTTCATTTCACTATTTAAAGAAATTAATTGGTTAATTTCTTCTTCTTCTAGGTACAGTTTTTCTTCAAACTTTTCACTCTTAAAGGTTTGAACATCTTTAATCTTTTCTTTTAATTGATTTTGTCCATTGAAGATCGCCGATAACATATGATTAACATTGCTAATCTCATCTTCTAACTCTCTTATTTTCCATTTAAATTTATATTGAAAATTCTCCATGTTAAATTTTAACTTTTCAAAAGAGGAAAGAGAACGTTTGGTGGCGCAGTATTCAAAATGTTTATAGTTATCAGTCAGTATAGTCCATGACTGGACAAAGTCCTTGAATACAGGAATTATTTCATTCCTAGACATAAATATACCCTCTTTATCAATCACGAAGAACCCTTTTTCTTCAATATGCCCATAAAAGTACAATTTATTATTTGCCTTTATTCCATAGGGGCAAAGGTTATAATCTTCTTCTTCCTCTAAGTACTCTTTTACTTTATTTTCTATATCAACTATTTGAAAAATTTGCAATTCCTGCCACCCCTTTTCTAGTCATATGAATTTATTTTACTCCCTTTAGAAGAAAAAAGTAGATACTTATAATTCTAAATAGTATTAAAGAAATATACAATTTTAAATTTTAATCATATCATTAAAAATTAAATTACTTATAATTTTTAAGCTGGTTCGTTGATTTGAAGGTGATGTTTCTTATAAGAGAACGGCATCTTGGATGTAAAGTCAAAGTAAAATAAACTTTTTTAAAAGCCATTAATTATGTGGAAGTTTATTTAGGTGAATTCAAACTTCTATACTAGTAATAAAAATATGTATATTTAAGGAGGTTATCGTAATGGCTAAATTTACAATTGTCGACAAAAATACTTGCATTGCATGTGGGGCTTGTGGTGCTGCCGCTCCAGATATTTATGACTATGATGATGAGGGAATTGCTTATGTAACGTTAGACGATAACAAAGGGATCGTAGCAGTAGAAGAAGAATTTCTAGAAGATATGGAAGATGCACTTGAAGGCTGTCCAACAGAATCTATCAAGGTTTCTGAAGAGTCGTTTGATGGAGACGCAAACAAATTTGATTGATCAATGTTATAATAAATTAAAATAGGAGTTGTGAATCAAGAAATTGATTCTAACTCCTAATTGTTATTTTCACAGTATATTAGAGGATAAACATTATTTTTATTAAAGAAGCATATATCGGGTATATTCGTGTTCTGTATACAGGAAAACAGATGTTTTTTAGGGGTTTTTTTTTATAAAATAAAATTATTATTCTAGTTAAGGAGGGCTGTTATGAAGTATTTCCACTATTATTACGTTAGAAATAGTTTGTAGGAGTAGGGAAATAGCTCTTGAAAAAACGTAAAAAAAAGCAACAATTTAGACGCTTGACAAAAATGCAAAGAATTTTAAAAGTCTATAACATTATTATTTAATTGCAATAATTATCTTAAAATTTGAAATTTTCGTTCCGTATAAAGGGAAGATAGGTTTTTCAATAGTCTTTTTTCTATTAATCTCTATATTATATTAAAAAATCCATATACATATTAGGAGGTCAAAATGAAAATCATTCATTACATTAAAAAACGTAACATTATTTTATTAGGCTTAGTTTCTATATTATTGTTATCGTTGATAGCCTGTAGCAGTGAAACAGGATCTCAAGGCAATGAGACAAATGAAAGCGGTAACAACGAAAATGGACAAGCTACTGCAAATTTTCCAGAAGAAGAAATTAAAATAATCGTTCCGTATAGTGCAGGTGGTGGGTTTGATTTAGCAGCCAGAATGCTAGCACCATATCTTGCAAAATATTTGCCTAATGATGCGACGGTTATTGTCGAAAATATCTCAGGGGGAAATGGAAATATTGGACTTGGGGAATTAACACGTGCTAAGCCAGATGGACACACGTTAGGTGTTGTTAACCTGCCAGGACACTTTGTACAACAAATATTAGAAGTAGCAAGTTATGACTTAACTGAATACGAGTACATTGGTAATATTACGAAAACAGAGTACATCGCAGCAGCCTCTCCAAGTTCAAATTTCACTGAACTTTCACAGCTTCAAGATGCTGATGAAGTAAGAGCTGGTATTACAAATATTTCATCTACAGATGGATTGGGACTAGTTGTTTCAGCGGATGAACTTGGGATTAATGTAAGAACGATCAACCATCCAGGTAGTACAGAAGCTATTTTAGCAGCTATTAGAGGTGATGTAGATATCGTTCAGCTCCCTGTTGAAAGTTTAAGTACTTACTTTGAATCTGGTGATTTAGTACCTCTTTGGTCTTATACAACGGAAAGGCTTGAACAGTATCCTGATTTACCTACAATTACCGAATTAGGTCATGAAAACCTTATTAATCTTGTTTCGTTGTACCGAGCTATTGCGACAACGCCAGGAACACCTGAAGAAACACTTACTATTTTACGTGAAGCCTTTGAGAAAGCTGTTAATGATGAAGAATATATTGAACAAGTTTTAGAAGCAGGGGCTTTCCATAACCCAAGTGATTATGCAGATGCAGCACAAACGGCTGAAGATTCATTGGAAATGTTGGTACCGTATGTAGACTTACTAAAAAGTGAGTAGATTTTAGTTTCAGGATGAGAGGAGAGTAGGTTATGCTAGAGTCAGCTCTACCGGCACTACTAGAACTAGTTTCATGGCCAGGTATACTATATTTATTTATTGGTGCATTGCTGGGCTTGTTATTCGGTATGCTGCCAGGACTTGGTGGTCCACAAGTATTAGCGCTACTGCTACCAATTACCTTTGCTATGGACGCTACGACTGCATTAACATTGCTTATTGGTGCGGCAGGTGCGACGGCTTTTGGTGGTTCCATTACCGCTATATTGATCAATACACCAGGAACTGCCCAAAATGCGGCTACTGTGTACGACGGATTTGAAATGACGAAACAAGGAAGGGCTGGGCAAGCACTAGGGGCTGCAGCGGCAGCCTCTGTCCTCGGTGCCGTTGTCGGGGCACTTATACTAACAGCCATCTTACCAATAGGAAAGTATCTTGTTCTTGCGTTCTCGTATCCAGAATATTTCATGATGGCTGTAATGGGGCTTGCGATGATTGTTGTGCTTTCACAAGGTTCATTATGGAAAGGTATTATTGCTGGTGGCGTTGGTCTAATGATTGCTTTTATAGGATATGACCCAGTTACAGGTGCCGTTCGTTATACTTTTGGAACAGACTATTTATGGGATGGAATCTCACTTGTTACAATGTTAATTGGTTTATTTGCTATTGCAGAGGCGATTTCATTATGGACTAAAAAAGGTGCTATCTCTTCAAAGAAGGTTAACACCTCTATGAAAGGTGTCTATGAAGGAATCGGTTCAGTCTTTAAAAATTTTGGATTATTTATGAGAAGCTCGATAATTGGTACTATTATTGGGATCATTCCTGGGGTCGGAGGAGCAGTTGCTAACTTCATCGCTTATGGACAAGCAGTCTCTACATCAAAGAACCCAGCATCTTTTGGAAAAGGTGATGTTAGAGGGGTCATTGCTCCTGAATCTTCTAATAATGCTAAAGATGGTGGTGCACTCGTACCTACCTTAATCTTTGGAATTCCAGGTAGCTTGGAGATGGCAGTACTGCTTGGTGCACTAACCATTCATGGTATTCAACCAGGTCCGCGTTTAATGTTGGATAATCCAGGAATTGCGTTAACTTTAATTTATACACTTGTTCTTGCTAATTTTATAGTAGGGATTGTCGGGATTCTTTTAGCCTCGCCGCTTACACGTTTGACGATGATTAAAACGGTATATATTGCGCCCGTTATTTTAGTTTTCGGATTAATTGGTTCGTACGCTGCAGATGGACGAATTCAAGATGTTATTACAGCTTTGGTATTTGGCCTCATTGGATATGCTATGATTCGTTACCAGTATTCTAGAGTCGCTTTAGTTATTGCTGTGGTACTTGGTGAGCTTTTACAACAGAGCTTCCATCAAACCATTGACTCGCTTGGATATGCAGGATTTTTCATTCGTCCAATCTCACTCTCCTTTATCATTATTACCGTTTTCATCCTTATATTACCAATAATTAAGAGAAAGCGGGGGAAAACCGATGAAAATTACGGAGCGTAGTATATTCAGCTTAATTCTGATTGTAGCAATGTTAGTTTTTGTTATAGTCGGGTTTAATTATAATTCACAAGCTAGATTATTTCCTATAGTGGTAGGTAGTGTTACGTTGATTATGCTTCTTATTCAATTTTTCGGCGAGACAGTTACCTCTTTTGGAAAACGATTTCCGTTCCTTACTCAGCAGGGAATGTTTTCTACCCCTTCGAACAAAGACGATACAAAAGGTGAGAAACCAGCTGATAGTGAAAATGAGTCATGGTTACCCGTGTTAGTGATTGTTATAAGTATTGTTGGTTTTATCTTAATCCTGTATTTTACGAATTATTTAATTGCTGTATTTGCCTTTTTGTTTATTGTTGTCTGTTTTATAGGAAAAGAAGGTCCTTTAAAGGCTTCGGGAATTGCTACAATTATGACAGTCTTTATGTACGTTCTTTTTGACTTAGTATTGAATAGTAGGTTTTGATAATAGGTAAGGGAGGTTCCCGCTCGTAGAAAAGACTATGGGCGGGATATTCTTTTAGATGTGAAAGAAGGCTTAGATTTTTAATACTGATGTGTCCACAGTAATCGCCTAATCCACTTTCGATAATTAAGCGACAGGTCGTTTTACCTTTTTCTAAGATTTTGGAATGTCCCGTTT
>NZ_JRJU01000035.1 GCF_000787375.1 Halalkalibacter okhensis
AGATAAAAGAAAGACAATCCAATGGATTGTCTTTTTTAGTATGCATAAACAGTATGCTCAAGGCGCTGAAGAGCTCTGATCCAGAGGAACGGCATCTACCTTAAATAAGCCGATGTTACATCGTGAGTAAGTTTCTTCGAGAAATCATCGTATCCCCGTCCCCATGTGAGATGAACGTCTTGCTTGAATATGCATTTCAACATTCGGATAGAAAAAAGCCAGGCTTGGATTGAATATGGTCAAGTTCGGACAGCAAATCACTCATTTCCGACAGAATATCGTCCAAGTTGGACAGAAAGAACACAGAAGCAAAACAATATAACAATAAAATGAGGTTTCTCTTAATGAAAAAATAAACTATTCGAAAAAAAGAGGAATTTTGCTTTTATTTACTCGACAAAAGAAGTAGAATATGGAAAAAAAGAAAGAAGAGAGGAGAAGAATAGATGTTTACGTATAAACTAAACGATGACACACAATTACGTTTGCTAGAGCCAAGGCATGCGGAGGCATTATTTCTTTTAACAGACGGATCAAGAAACTACCTTAGAGAGTGGTTACCCTGGGTGGATTATACTAAGAACATAAATGACTCAAAGAATTTTATTGAGGGTACGTTAAAACAATTTAGTAGCAATAATGGATTTCAAGCGGGAATCTGGTATAAAGGCGAACTAGTGGGAGTGGTAGGTTTACATAGTGTTAATTGGGCAAATAAATCTACTTCCATTGGTTATTGGTTAGGGGAAGGTTTTCAAGGTAAAGGACTAATGACAGAGGCATGTCGTGCAGTAATAGACTATTGTTTTCATGAATTGGGACTCAATCGAATCGAAATTCGTGCTGCCACTGGAAATCAAAAAAGTCAGGCTATCCCTGAAAGGCTTGGATTTGAAAAAGAAGGTTGTTTAAAGAGCTCGGAATTTTTGTATGATCGATATGTTGATCATTATGTGTATGGATTGATAAAAGATCACGGGCATTTGCTTACGTAGAAAAGGATTGAAACCAAGTTTTTTTGACAAACGAGAATGCTGTGAGAATGATAATAAAAAGAGGATGTGTATGCTTTTAATACACATCCTCTAATCTATTGATCATAAAAAAAGTTTGTATTTAGTTGAGAACATCAAACTATCCTGTAAATACTTCTCCATCTGGGTAACGAATGCTCGATTTTTGAGAGCGGGCTAAGGAAAATGCTAAAGTGAGTGGACCTATTCTCCCTATAAACATCAAAACAATAATAATCTGTTTACCTATAGGCGTTAGTTCACCTGTTAAACCCATTGATAAGCCGACGGTTCCAAAGGCAGAGAAGGCCTCAAAAACAATCGTAATAAAGGGAGCATTCTCTGTTATAGAAAGGGCTAGAATCGTAAGAAAAACAGCTAGTAAACTTATCACGACAATGGCCAAAGAACGCAAGATAATTTGGTGTTTAATCGTTCGTTCAAAAACGACGGTCTCGTTCCTGCCCCTTAAAAAAGTGAGAACAGCCATGACAATCACTATAAAAGTTGTTAACTTGATCCCACTACCTGTTGAAGCACTTCCTGCTCCGATAAACATAAGCAACAGAAGAAATACAATAGATCCAGAGGTCATACTACCAATATCCAATGAGTTAAAACCTGCAGTTCGTGGTGTAACAGCTTGGAAGTAGGAAGCCCACAATTTATCTCCAATATCCAAGGAACCTAGTGTGGCTGGATTGGAATACTCAAGTGTGAAGAGCAACATCATCGCTACTACGTTTATGACTAACGTTCCAACAAGCATTATTTTAGAATGCAACGATAATCTATGGAATTGCTTGGTATGCCATAAATCTGATAGTACAGTAAACCCAATTCCTCCAGTTATGAATAAAAACGTAATGATAATATTTACTACTGGGTCTCCAACATAGCTCATTAAACTATCTGACCAAAGAGAGAAGCCGGCATTATTAAAAGCAGAAATTGAATGAAAAATACTTGTATAAATTCCATAAGGCCAACCAAACTCTGGAACCCATCGCATGGACAGTAAAATCACAGCAACTAATTCAATTAAGATAGCAAAAACAAATAAAATTTTAACAAGGCGGATAACGCCGCCAATAGATGTTTGATTCAGAGCTTCCTGCACCAAGATCCGTTCTCTTAATCCAATTTTCTTTCCTAATACGATGACAATTAAAACCGCAAAAGTCATTAATCCCAAACCGCCAATTTGAATAAGTAACATGATTACAACCTGGCCAAACACGGTAAAAGCCGTCCCGGTATCAACAACAACAAGACCTGTAACGGTGGTTGCTGAAGTGGCTGTAAACAGTGCATCAATCCATGTAATTGGCTCTGTTGTAGCCAAAGGAAGCTTTAGTAGAGCCGTTCCAATCAATATGGCTACAAGAAAACTTAAAGCTAATGTCTGCGGGGGTGATACTTGGAAAGGACGATGAAAAACTCCTTTTTTAGGAAAAGACATCGTTACAAACCTTCTTCCTCATAACGTTTCAGATCTCGTTTATGTCCAATTACAATTAAAATGTCATCTTTATAAATCACATCATCCGGCATCGGAGACACGTTAATATCTTCCCCTCTTTTAACAGCCAAGATCGTACAACCATATTTTGCACGAATATCAAGGTCGATGATTGAACGATTATGAACTTTGTTGGTAGCTAATAATTCAACAATGCTGTATTCATCTGATAACTCGATATAATCTACAATTTTTTCGGACGTTATATGTTGGGCGATTCGGACCCCCATATCATGTTCAGGGTGAATAATGCGATCAGCACCAATCTTTTCAAGTACCTTATGATGATAGGCATTCTGGGCTTTAACCCAAACATTCTCTACCTCCATTTCTTTAAGGACAAGCGTTGTTAATATGCTGGACTGGATGTTATCACCAATCGCAACAATAACGTATTCGAAGTTGCGGATTCCAAGTGATTGTAGTGCCTTTTCATCCGTAGAATCAGCAATCACAGAATGGGTAGAGAACCGAGCAAATTCATTAACTTTCTGATCTCGATTATCAATTGCTAAAACTTGGTGCCCCATATTATATAACTCCTTGCACACACTACCACCAAAACGACCTAATCCAATTACAGCAAATTGTTTTTTCCTATCTGCCATGTCATTCACCTCTTTTTTTGCAAAATAAAATAGACCATCACAAAGAATGGTCCACAACGACCCTTCTCTTCTAAACGCTGACGAGGTTAGCTGTCGGATTAGGGACTAAAGAGTATCCCCTCTTACTATGTAAGATTCACCCCAAGATGGAAGATATCCACCAAAGTTGGTTCCCCCGCTCAAACATGATTAAGCGACTAAAGGTTATATTTAATTTAACTAATAGAAAATTTACTCCTCTTTTGATTAAGTGTCAATGCTTTGTGAATAAAATTTACAAATAGTAAAAACATCATTTCGTTGATTTTGTTTATTGGCGAATTTGATAGAGATTATGATCAAAAAGTAGACTATAACCAGGTAAGACATATGATAAAATTCATTATAGTTACAATAGCAGAGGTGAAACATGTATACTTCAGAAGAGATTTCGTTCCGGTCAGAAGAACAAATATTAGTGGGTACTTTATATAAACCGATAACTACTTATCCTTATCGTGTTGTTGTCATTCTACATGCAGCTAATTTAGGAGAGCGTAATGATAGATATTATGATCATCTAAAGGACTTATTTACGAGTAATGGGATAGGTGTTTTTTTATATGATCGACGAGGAACAGGGGACTCAACTGGTAACTTTAACACGGCTCGTTTTGAAGACTTAGCTATGGACGCCTTATCAGCGATTGCTATATTGGATGAAAGGGATGACGTAGGAAGTATTGGATTATGTGGAATCAGCCAAGGGGGATGGATTGCCTCGTTAGCTACATCTCTAACTAGCCAAGTCTCTTTTTTAATTATGGTATCCACACCAGGTGTTTCTCCATCTGAACAGATGTTGTATGCATCTAGTATCTCAATGAAAGAAGCTGGATTTCCCAAAGAGATCGTGGAAGAAGCAAGAAGTGTAAAGAAAATGGTTGATGAATATTTTAGGGAAAAGGTAGAAAGAGAGGGTGTTCAAGCTGTCTTACAACAAAAGGTAAAGGAAGCATGGTATCCATATGCATACCTCCCGCCAAAAGGATGCTTGCCTAGAAATAAAAAGAATTCAAAGTGGTATTACGAATTAGATTATAACCCTATTAAGTGCTTTAAAACGGTAAACATTCCCTTATTATTTATTTTTGCGGATAAAGATATATATGTTCCTGTAGATGATAGTATTGGTCCATTAACGCAAGCGACTTTTTCTAATAAGGATGTTCTCTTTTTAACAATTAAGAACACCGATCATTTTATGTATGATACAGAATTAAAAGGTGAGATTATTTCAAAAGAATATGTAACCAATTTGATTAATTGGGTAGATAGGTTTAGAGAATCTGAGTAAGTTGAGGGTAGAAACCTTTCTTATTTATCGATCTTATTTTGCTACTAAATTAAAAAATCAAGAAAGAGAATGCTGCGTTTCTGGATTTTAAACAGGAGCGCTTTTTTAGAATTTTGTAAACGGATTTCCAAATTTGTGTAACTTTTTTGAATTAGAAACGTCATTAGGGAAAACAAAATCATCTGAGCTAGGAGAGAGGTGAAATCTTTGAGAGATGATGATAAGGATCAGAAAATAATGGATTGGTATCAGTGTTATAGCTCTGATATTTACCGCTTTATTCTTATGATGATTGGGGATCATGAACAAGCTAAAGATCTAACTCATGATACGTTTTTAAAAGCATATCAAAGCCTTTCTACATTCAAAAATGAAACGAGTAATAAAAATTGGTTATACCGTATTGCTCGTAATGTGACTATTGATTATAAGCGGAAGAAAAAGCCCCTTCTTTTTGTTTTAGATACGTTTATATCAACACAACATACAAATTGTCCAGAGAAAATAACACAACTTGGAGAAAATGAAGAACAGTTGTACCGTGCGCTTACGAAATTAAAACGTTCGTATCGAGACGTTATTATTTTAAGAAAAATGAACGAGTTAACCATTCGAGAAACAGCTAACGTGCTTAACTGGTCAGAAAATAAAGTGAAGGTTACGCTAAGGAGAGCTTTAATTGTATTAAAAAAGCAATTAGAAGAGGAGGGCTATGAACATGAGTCGAATTGAAGAAGAAACAGAATTTAAAAAAACCTTGTCTACGTTTAACAACATTAAATTAACAGATTCTGAGAATGAAGAATTGCGTTCTAGAATGATGAACAGTCTTAAAAAGAATGGCAATCGTAAAAAATATCGTATGCCACTTCCGATTTTGTCCTCAATAGTGGCTTCGTTCATTCTGATCCTTGGCGGTTATTACCTATGGATGACGTACGAAAATACAAACGAGAGCTCTATTCACAAAGACAGCCACAGTCACGAAAAGTTTGAGGCGGAGTTGACTGGCACTTTTGGAGAAGATGTTTATTTACCACAAATAGAAAGTCATTCTATCGGCATGATTTGGATCCATCATAATGAGGTGCCTGAAGGTTTTTCCGGTATGAATGGGGCAACTGTTGCATATATTCCTGATGAAAAATTTGAGCAGGTTGTGAATGAAGAGGAAATGCCATTACTAAATGGAGAACTTATCTATACTGAACATGTAAATGAAGAAGATGCTCGTGTAATTGTTCATATTTATGATAATGAAATGATCATTCCGAAGGGGGAGGTAGTTCAAATAGAAGATAAGAATGTGTATTATCAGCTAGAAGTAAATTCAGGATTGAATGAAGTGGTTTTGAGCTTTCACTTAGCTGATTTAGTCTATTATGTTCATTATAAATTGCTTGATGGAAATACGGAGGAAGAAGCTTTGGAGCTTGTAGAATCATTTATTAAACAAAGAGAGTCCATGTAAAAAAGCTACATTTGGATTATGAAATCCTGTGCAGCTTTTTTATGATTTCTTTAATTTGAATTTAAAAAAGAATGAAATAGCGATAATCGCTATGAGAGCAGAAAGAGCAAAATAAAGAACATATTTGTATGTTTCAAAGGATTGTTTTACAACGTACCATCGAATTCCAAGTTCATAACCAGAGAAAACAAATAGCGTCACCCAAAACAATGCCCCAACATAGGAATATAGCATAAATGTTCGGAGTCTCAAACGAGAGATCCCTGCTAGATAGCCTGTAATATGTCTGATGCCAGGGATAAAATAACCTATTAGTAATAACCAAGCTCCATGTTTTGCAAACATTTGTTGGGATTTGTGTATTCTACTATGAGATAGGTGAATTTTAGGACCATATTTTAATAAAAAGGGAAGACCTAATTTGGCTCCGAGTACATAACTAATCGTTATACCAATAGCTGATCCCAAATAAGAACTAATGATGGCTGTCCATAAATTAATTTTACCAAGATAGGCATAATACCCAATGGTAAGAAGCAATACCTCATCAGGCAAAGGAAGCCCAACGATTCCACCAACTAGCGCAATGAAAATTCCAAAATAACCATATTCTAATATTAAATGCTTTAATATCTCCATAGTATCTTCCTATTCTTAAAGAGGCTAATCTCATTATAACGAATTTTTAAATAGGGTCTACTTAGAAGATAAAAAGAATAACCCACCTAAGATGTGAGTTACTCTAGTTTACAAATAATGAAGTAGGCTAGTGGCTATCGTAAAGTAGATAAGCAGTCCTAATATATCATTTACCGTTGTAATGAAAGGGCCTGAGGCAAATGCAGGGTCGATCTTTAATTTGTGAATAATGAGTGGGACTGTAGCTCCTACAATGGTTGCAACACTTAACGAACAAAAGATAGAGATGCCAACAACCACAGCTACCATAAAGCTACCATAAAAAATAGGAATGATCAGAAGCAACGTCATGGCACAAATGAAACCAATCATCATGCCTGTGCAAAATTCCTTAAAGAGTGTTCTTAAAAGACCTTTTTTCTCAAGGGTGCCAAGGGCCAATCCGCGAACAACAACGGCTAATGACTGTGTTCCTGCGTTTCCTGCTGAGCCCATTAACAAGGGGATAAAAGCCGCAAGCAAGATAATTTGGTTGAGTGTTTCTTCAAATTGCTCTATAACTCCAGCTGTAAGAAGACCAAAAAACATGAGAAGAACTATCCAAGGTGAGCGTAGTTTTGCTGCAGTGAAGGCAGATACATGGATGTCTGTTGCTCCTCTAGCAGCCGTAAATTCACCTAAGTCTTCCGTGGCTTCATCTTCTAGTACATCAATGACATCATCGACTGTAACAATTCCAAGCAGGGTACCGTCAGAGCTGACAACAGGGGCTGCTAAGAAGTTATATTTTTTTATGATTTTGGCTACTTCTTCTTGTTTTGTGACTGAGTCAACAGAGACAACACGAGAACTCATTAAATTTTGAATGACCTCGTTTGATTGAGCTGTTAGCAAATCTCTTAAAGACACAACGCCTACAAGTTGCTCGCGCTCATTCACAACATATAAATAATAGATCGTTTCGGCATTCGGTGCTTCTTCCCGTAATTGTTCAATAGCTTGTTGGGCGTTATGTGAGGAAGCAAGTGAAATGAACTCTTTCGTCATAAGGGCACCAGCTGTCTTAGGGGGATAGGCCATTAACTCATAAACATCATTGGCATCCTCTAAATCCATAGCTTTTAATAGGGCGTGTGCCTCGCTCTTATTTAATTGGGATAGTAAGTCAGCAGCATCGTCTGTATACAGATGTGTCACCATTTCTGAGGCATATGGTTGATCAAGTTCAAGAATGATGTCTTTTTGTTCGTGTAGGTCAAGAGCCTGGAAGACATTAGCCATTTCTTCTGGGTCCAGCATATGATAAAGGGTTTGCCGTTGTTCCTTTTCTAGGTTGATACAATATTCAGCTTGGTCCGTCGGATGTAGCTGTAAAAAGGATTCGCGGAATAGGTGATTCTCGTTTTTATTTAGCAACTCTATTAAATGATGAGCATAATCTTCTTTGTTAAGTCTAACCATGTTATGACCTCCTTCTAAGGTGTGTCACCACAGGCAGCGAGGTGCACGTGGATGTTAAATAAATGTTTGTTTAAATTTTGCCTAAGGGGCTCTGGATCAGCATTCATCTTCTAACATGCACCTCCTTAACAAAGTAAAAGGGTTCCCAATAGGAGAAGGAATTGCCTTTTTTCGCATCTTTTCTATAGGATATTCAAGACTTAATCAATCGTTCGTTTAATAATATAGGCGAAAAATACAATTACGAGGTGGAACAGATCAGACTAGGTTCTTGCTCGTGACTCTGTAGTGAGATAAAATCAAACTATTCGTACGAATGAAGGAGAAACCAACTTGAAACAAAGTATGTGGAAAAATATAATAGCGATCGCCATTGGATCAGCCATGGGGACAAGCCTTCGCTATTATTTAAATCTTGTGACATTAACAACAGGCTATCCAATTGGGACGATCGTGGAGAACTTAGGTGGAAGTATGGTTCTTGGCTTTTTGACTGGATGGTTTATCATCAAGATCTCACGTGAATGGCTTAAGGTAGGACTTGGTGTTGGGTTGTGTGGCGGGTTTACGACGATGTCCACTCTTGCTAGTGATAGTGTCTTTTTGTTTCTAGAACATACGTGGTGGCTAAGTGTGGTCTATATCCTTGTATCGGTTGGTGGAGGGATCATGTGTGCACTAGTTGGCTATATATTGGGGCAAAAGGTAGGAAAGCGACAAGGTTTCAAGGGGGTACAACAAGAATGAATCTACTACTAGTTAGTGTTGGAGGAATGCTAGGAGCGATTTGTCGCTATGTATTGGGGATTGCAATTATGAGCAAGTTCCCTACACCACCTTTCCCAATTGCAATGTTGATAGTAAATGTACTTGGTTCACTTGGCTTAGGGGTTTTTTATGGTAGCTATTACGGGGGAATTCCACTTGGAGCCTATGAAGAGTCTGTATTTTTGCTAGTAGCTATCGGTTTTTTTGGAGCATTCACGACATTTTCTACGTTTAGTATGGAAACAGTACAACTATATCAAAAGAGTGCGTGGAAGCCGCTATTGGCTTACATAAGTTTATCTATTGTAGGATCAATCACTATGTTTGTATTTGGTTTTTCAATCACGAAGTAATCATAGATTAGGGGATGGAGAAAATGAGAGAAACAAGTTTTAATACGAGAGCTGTACATTTTCAAGCGAAAGAACCTGCAAGAAATGCAAGCAAGGCAAAACCAATTTATCAAACATCAGCGTTTGTTTTTACTGATTTAGAGGATATGGAGAGCTTCTATGAAGGGGAAAAAGAATACCTATACTCAAGGTATAGCAATCCTAACACTGATGACCTTGGGAAAGGGGTTGCCTTACTGGAGGAAACCGATGATGGAGTGGCAACGTCATCAGGAATGTCTGCCATTTTAGCTGGTGTTTTAGCCGTAGCCAACCCTGGGGATCACGTTTTGGCCTCTGATGATTTATATGGTGGAACCTATCAGTTGTTTGCTCAAGAATTACCTAACTTTGGTATTAACGTCAGTTTTGTTTCTTTCCAAGATTTGAATAAAGTAACAGAGTCATTAACGGATAAAACGGTACTCATTTATACAGAATCGGTTACAAACCCGCTGCTTCGAGTGGAAAAACTTGAGGAGGTCATTGCCCTAGCGAAAGAAAAAGGCATTAAGACTATGATTGATAATACCTTTGCTACGCCATATTTGTTACAACCAGCTACACTTGGTGCTGATCTTGTTGTTCATAGCGCAACTAAATATATCGGAGGCCATAGTGATGTAACTGCAGGGGTTCTTGTTGGGGAGCAAACGCTTATTGATAAGGCAAAAGGTAAAGTGATTACTCTAGGTTGCAATTTAAGTCCATTTGAGGCTTGGCTTGCATGTCGAGGGCTGAAGACATTAAGCGTTCGAATGGAAAGACAAAGCCACAATGCAAAAATGCTTGCGGAACCATTAGAGAGTCACGAGGGAGTGGCTCGGGTTTTTTACCCTAAATATGTTTCTGAAAAAGGCAATGGAGCGATGGTTAGTGTGGATTTAGCCGACGATGTAAATGTAGAAGCGTTTTTCCGCTCACTTGGATGGGTGAAAATTGCCCCTACATTAGCTGGAGTTGAAACAACGGTTTCCTACCCACTCCGCACATCGCATCGTACCATTCCAGATGAACTTCGAAAAGAGTTAGGAATAGGAGCACAATTGGTTCGTATTTCAGTGGGAATTGAAGACGAGAAGGATATTATCGCAGCATTTGTTCAAGCGATTGAATCAGCAAAGTAAAAGGAGCATGGGGAAGAGCGTTTTTTCCCCATGCTTTATTTTTTGAGAAAGAAATAAAAGATGCTTGCTTTCACTTTGAGACCATGTTATTATAGAACTTGTGTCAGAGAAAAAGTCTGGTGGCGATAGCGAAGAGGTCACACCCGTTCCCATGCCGAACACGGTCGTTAAGCTCTTTTGCGCCGATGGTAGTTGGGGGCTTCCCCCTGTGAGAGTAGGACGTTGCCAGGCGAATTTCTTTGTATAAAATTTATTAGTATTGACAATACTAATTATATAACGACGCGGGGTGGAGCATGTAGCGAAACATCGTCGAATAAACTACGACATGTCTTGACGCATACACTACAAAGCAAAGTTAGAAGAGGAAAAGACGACTTCTTCGAATAAACATCATCAATATACTTTATAACGACGCGGGGTGGAGCAGTCTGGTAGCTCGTCGGGCTCATAACCCGAAGGTCGGCGGTTCAAATCCGTCCCCCGCAATACCAAAAAGAAGCCGAAACGAATATGTTTCGGTTTTTTCTATTTTAATTTGAAGTAAATATATGGAGAGAATCTCTATATATTGTCATTTCGCCGTTAAAATGAGATTTTCGCTGATATATTTGGTTTTTCGCTATTATATTTTTGTTTTCGCTGATAAAATGGTCTTTTTGCAAATAAACTTCATAATGCATACATTATGAAGTTTATAAATTGAGTTGTTTTGCCTTTTCTTATCATTTGCTTGGGCATTTCGTTTGAAATCGGATAAACTAGAAGAGGCAAACCTTAGGTATGATGAAATCCTAAGGTTTTTTTGTAGAGAAATGATTCTGATCGAGAGGGTCGGTTAAAATGGAAGATGAGTTCGCGTTTATTTCAAAGATTACACCTGAAGAGACTTATCAAAAAGAACTTGTTCGAGGAATAGGGGACGATGCAGCTGTTTATTCTGGAGCGGATCATATGGAACAAGTTGTTTGTGTAGATACAATGGTCGAAGGTGTTCATTTTCGTCGTGACACACTTAGTCCTTATCAAATAGGAAAAAAGGGATTAGCAATTAATGTGAGTGATCTTGCAGCGATGGGGGCCATTCCAACCTATTATTTGGTATCTATTGCTATTCCGTCATCTTGGACGGAGGAAGAATTAACTCAACTCTATCAAGGGATGAATGATTTAGCCAAGACGTATCAAATGGATTTAGTTGGTGGAGATACGGTATCGACGAACGATGTTCTTGTGTTAACGGTGACGGCAATTGGAAAAGTCGAACGTGGCAGGGCGAGGTATCGTGATCAGGCTAAGCCGGGTGATCTTATTTTTCTAACGGGATATGCTGGAACATCAGCAGCAGGGCTAGATTTGTTGTTTGAAAAAGGTTTTACGGGGCCTTTTTCTCGGGAGGAGCAAATTCTGGTGAAATCCCATCAGGAGCCAACTCCTCATATAGCAGAAGGAAGGATCCTATCTACATTAAACAAACGAATTTCGTTAAATGATGTAAGTGATGGTGTTGCTAGTGAAGCAAATGAGATAGCAGAAGCAAGCCAGGCGAGGTTGATTATTGAACGAGACAAGCTTCCAATTCATGATGTGATGTATACCTACCCGCCGGAGAAGCAACTCGATTATGCGTTATTTGGTGGAGAGGATTTTATCTTGATTGGGACGCTTCCGAAAGAGGATGTCAAAGAAGTAGAAGCAGAATTCCTATCGCAAGGTCTGATGCTTCAAGTCATTGGGTTTGTTGAAGAGGGAGAACCTGGTGTATCTTTATTAGAAGAAAATCAACGGAATAAGGTAGAAAAGAACGGATATAACCATTTTAAAAAGCGCGGGTGAAGGCAGTGGAAGAGTGGAATCTTATAACAGAGTCACCAGAGGAGACAATGCAACTAGCGGAGAAATTAGCGGGTATTGTACAACCTGGTGATGTGATTACGCTAGAAGGAGATCTTGGTGCAGGGAAAACAAGTTTTACCAAGGGGTTTGCAAAAGGTCTAGGTGTGAAACGGGTTGTAAATAGCCCGACATTTACGATTATTAAAGAATACAATGGGCGAATTCCGCTTTACCATATGGATGTATACCGAATGGAAGATGAGATGGAAGACCTAGGGTTAGAGGAGTATTTTTATGGTGAAGGGGTTTCGGTTATTGAATGGCCGAGTATGATTCCAAGTCAGCTACCGGAGGATCGTTTATCGATTTCCTTATTCCATTTAGGAGAAACAAGTAGGAAGATTACGGTTCAAACGACGGGGAGCCGTTCTTTGCAGTTATTAAAGGAGTTGCGTTATGAGTAAAACATTAGCAATTGATACATCTTCATTTGTCATGGGTTTAGCTGTTACAGAAGGTGATCGAACGTTAGGTGAAGTAATAACAAATATTAAAAAGAACCATTCGATTCGGCTTATGCCGGCTATTGACCAATTAATGAGTGAAGTAGCTGTGAAACCGAACGAATTAGAAAAAATTGTTGTCGCCAACGGACCGGGATCCTACACAGGGGTTCGAATTGGTGTGACAACTGCCAAAACGCTTGCTTGGTCACTGCATATACCGATCGTAGGTGTATCAAGCCTTGCTGTTCTAGCGCAGACAGGCCGTTTCTTTCAAGGGGTTGTTTCTCCAATTATGGATGCAAGACGTGGGCAAGTATATACGGGCCACTATGAAACGAACGGTGTAGACGTAGTAGAAGTAGGAAACGATTGCTTAATATTGTTAGAAGATTGGCTTATCTACTTGAAGGAACTACAGAAACCTGTGTTATTTGTGGGGCAAGATGTTTCTATGCATGAAACGATGATTCGTGATGTACTCGGAGAAGCTGCTCATTTCGCTACAGGATCGATGGCTTTGCCTAGACCGGCAGAATTAGCAAGAGTAGGACAGGCTATGACAATGGCTGACTCTGTGCACTCGTTTGTTCCGAATTACCTGCAGCTCGCTGAAGCCGAAGCGAATTGGCGAAAGGCTCAGAAAGAAAAGGGTTGTGACTATGATTGAACAAGAAAAAGAGACGATTCGGTTTATGACAATGGAAGATATAGATACAGTCATGGAAGTCGAGCGTGATGCTTTTTCGACACCTTGGGATCCGACTATTTTTCTAAATGAACTAACTTCAAACCAATTTGCACAATACCTTGTTTATGAAGTTGAAGGTGAGATTATTGGCTATTGTGGATTATGGGTCGTGATGGATGAAGCTCAAGTAACTAATATTGCTATTCATTCAAAAAACAGAGGACAAGGGCATGGTGAAAGACTCTTGCAATATGTTATTTCATTTTTAAGGCAAATGGGTGTATCTAAGCTTTCGTTAGAAGTACGCGTATCTAATACAGTTGCGCAAAATCTTTACCGGAAAATGGGCTTTATTGAAGGTGGAATAAGGAAAAATTATTATGCTGATAATTTAGAAGATGCTTTAGTGATGTGGGTGAATTTAGATGATAAATGAAAAGGAACTGATTTTAGCGATTGAGACAAGCTGTGATGAAACGTCTGCAGCTGTGATTGAAAATGGGACAGTGATTTTGAGTAATGTGGTCTCTTCTCAAATAGAAAGCCATAAACGATTTGGTGGAGTTGTTCCGGAAGTGGCATCGAGGCATCATGTTGAACAAATTACGATTATTATTGAGCAGGCAATGGAGGAGGCAAATATCACGTTTGCTGATTTGAGTGCTGTTGCCGTTACAGAAGGTCCAGGTCTTGTTGGAGCATTGTTGATTGGTGTTAATGCAGCAAAAGCGATAGCATTTGCGCATAATATCCCGTTAATAGGTGTTCATCATATAGCTGGCCATATTTATGCCAATCAACTTGTGGAGCCGATCTCATTTCCATTATTAGCATTGGTTGTCTCTGGTGGGCATACAGAGCTTGTTTATATGAAGGAAGATGGTCATTTTGAAATTATCGGTGAGACGAGAGATGACGCTGTAGGTGAGGCGTACGATAAAGTGGCGAGGACGCTAGGGTTGCCTTATCCGGGGGGGCCTCACATTGATCGTCTTGCTGCAGAGGGAAAAGAAACGATTGATTTCCCGCGCTCGTGGTTAGAACCGGATTCATTTGATTTTAGTTTTAGTGGTCTGAAATCTTCTGTTATTAATACATTGCATAACTTCAACCAGCGCGGTGAAGAAGTCAAAAAGGAAGATGTAGCAGCTAGCTTTCAAGCAAGTGTCATTGATGTTCTAGTAGGAAAGACAAGACGAGCTGTAAAGAAGCATGAAGTGAATCAGTTGCTTTTAGCTGGAGGTGTGGCAGCGAATAAAGGATTGCGTCATGCGTTAGAAAAGGAATTTGAGAAAACGAATGTTGACCTTAGAATTCCTCCTTTGTCATTATGTACGGATAATGCAGCTATGATTGGTGCAGCTGCTAGCGTTAAATGGAGAAAGCAGAAGTTTGCTTCCTACGATTTAAATGGAAACCCAGGACTTGATTTAGAACAACAGTAATCATGTTTAAAACCACTTATTGGAGCGAATGCTAACAATAGGTGGTTTTTTTGTTATGGAGATTTGATGCTTTCTGTAGAATTTTGGTTAAATTGTTATGGAAATCGATAAATTTACGAAGGTTTTTGTCGGATTTCGTAAAAAAGTTGTTAACAACCTTTATCCACAATGTTGTTAACAATGTGGGTAAACACAAAAACTCTAGAAAATACGCGGAGAAAATTGTTATTAACTAAAATGTGGATAACTCCGTGGATAATGTGAATAAATCGATAAACACCTTAAGAAACAGTGTTTATGCTGTTAATAACTTTGTGGATATTGTGGATATGTCAGAAAATTAGCCCAAAAAGGTTTGAGAGAGATGTCGAGAAAGCTTATAGTACTTTTATTATTGTTCATCATTTGCCAAGGATGCTTGTTACGTTATGTCGAAGCAGCTGAGAAAATAGAGAAAATTGCCGTTATCTTAGTTCCGGGAATGTCTATGACGGAGGCGCAGTGGCTTATCCACAATGAGGATAAAAATTGGATCTGGAACGAAGCTGCTATTGGCGCGATGAATGTCAGGCCAGATGGACCATATTCTTATTTAAATAATATGGTCACGATGGGAGCTGGAGCAAAAGCAGTCGGTGTACAGGACTGGAATAGCTATGAGGTGACAGAAGAAGTGAATGGCTTTGCTGCTAGCGAGTGGGTCCATCAATTGACTGGAATGAGACAAACAGAAGGTTTATTGCATCCAGGTTTGCATCGCTTAAATCAAAAAAATGATCAGGGGACACATAGAGCCCGGGTTGGTGATTTTGGGCAATTGCTTCAAGAAGCTGGAGTGGTCCGAAAAGTATATGGCCATAGCGATACGTTAGAAGAGAGGGTGCGTTATGCATCCTTGCTCGCTCTAGATCGCAGCGGTACGGTTGCTGGCGAAATTACTCAGTCTGTCAGGGCGAAGGAAGGGTCTCCATATGGAATGGAGATGGATGTTGACTTTCTTATTAACAAACTATCAACAATTGGGGATGAGCAAAGTTCTTTTTTCGTGATTGAGTGGGGGGACTTGTACCGTCTATATGACCAAATGCATTATATGGAGGAGAAGCACTTTCAAAGTGAATGGGCAAGACAATTGATGAGGTTACAATCATTTGTTGAACAAGCGCGTCGGGAAGTGGATCAACTGTGGATGATTTCTCCTATGATGAACAAACAAGCCTATGATGAAAAACAACAATTGGCACCTGTTTTTTATTGGGGCCAGAAAAAAGCAGGATACCTTACTTCCAATACTACAAGACAAGATTACTTATTAAGTAGTATCGACATGGTCCCTACCTTACTTAGGTCCTTTCATCTTTCTTCAGAGTCTTATTCAGGAAATGAAGTCATACAAGAAAGGGTAGGTGATGTGGATAAATCGTCTGTGTTTGAAGCGGTTAATGAAATTGTACTCATATACAAAAGTCGAGCCAGTGTATTATCGACCTATATTACTTGTTTAGTTGTTGCTTTATTAGGGGCGGCTGTTTATGGATCATTTGGAACGAAAAAAAGACGAACGTGGCGCTATATTACGAGATTGATTTTATTATCGGCATTGTGGTCACCATTTTGGTTTCTAGCATTATCAGTTATTGTTAAAACGATTGGGATAAGTGGGTTTGTCTTAGGGTTGATAGCTAGTTCTTTGCTATGTGGATATGTTGTGGAAAAGGGGAGCGAGAAGCCTATTTTTTGGATCGGAATCTGTACGTTTCTTTTAATTACAGTTGATGTCATTCTTGGATCAGCTTTTATGCAACGTTCTTATTTGGGGTATGATCCGATTATTGGTGCTAGATATTATGGAATTGGTAATGAATTTGCCGGGGTATACGTGATCTCTGCCATTATGGTGATTAGTCCTTTAGTTGACGTTAGGAGAAAAAAACAATCGATCCTTTTAATGACGGCTCTTTTTACTTGTGTTCTTGTTATTCTTGGAAAGAATTCACTTGGAACGAATGCAGGGGCGACATTATCAGCTGGATTGGCATTTGCTTTTTTCTTTTATCGTATGTTCACAAAAAAATGGTCATGGCGCTTTCTTATCATTGTGGCTGTCAGCTCGTTGGGTACGCTATGTCTCTTCCTCTATATGCTACAATTAACAGGAGAGCAGACTCATATAGGGATGGCGTTTGACCGGTTATTGAATGGGGATGTTCGTTATATTGCAGATACGATTCAGAGAAAAGCGGCTATGAATATAAAGATCTTCCGTCACTCAAATTGGACACAGCTATTTGTCACGAGTTATTTGCTAGGTGCCATTATTCTTTGGAGGAGACGCCTGCAGCTTAAAGGACAAGATAAGCAGCTCTTTTTACAAACGGGAGTGGTTGCTTCATTTGCATTGCTTTTGTTAAATGACTCGGGTGTTGTTGCAGCGGCAACGTCTATGTTCTGCGTAGTATCTGCCCATTATTACTGGTTGTCTGTAAATAAGGAGGAGAACAATTTTGCAGTTGGAGAAACGATTAATTCTAGCCAGGCGGTTGAGGATTAGTGTCCTTATTGTTATCGCGATTGCGTTAGCTATGGATTATTTTCCTTGGATAACAGGAGGGCTCGTTGGCAGGAATCTGATCTTTGTGATACTTGGTTTTTGTTTTCTACTAGCGGTTGTAGCTGAACTATTAATACCGAGAAAAGAGCATCGTAAAGTGAATGTTCCTTTGTTTGAGCACGATCTATTTTTTATTTTTTACGTTGTTGCTGTAATTGGATTGTATACCATTTTAGGGGGATATTCGCAAATTGGCTTACATATTACTCATCCAGTTCTTTGGGTCTTTGTTGTGTACGCCTTTATAAAATGGAATTTGGACCGAAAACAGGCAAAAAAAGAACAAGAGTAAAGGATCCTACTATTAAACAAAGGGATACCCGGCGCGCAGTCCATTGAGACTGGGCGTTTTTTTGCTGTTTTAAAAGAAGGTGCGTGATGCAATGTCATCCATATTAAGTCTGTAAAGAAGATGAGGGTAAAAAATTACATTTAGTTTATAGTCTCAAAACGTCTAGTTAATATTTTCTACCTAAAATGAAGGTGAAAGAAAATAAGGAATGTGAGAGGTGCTTGTAAATGAAACTTGTTTTAATGGGAGATTTACATTACTCGGCAATTGATGAAACGATTGAAGGACTGTATGAAGCGAGATCGACTTTTTATAAGACCTATTTAGAAAAGTTTTTAGAGATTGATGGAGATGCACATATTTCCTTAGGTGATTTAACAAACTACGGCCTCACATTAGAACTTGAAGGAGTTTACGATATTTTAAATCAACGTGAAAGACGGTTTATCCACGTTTTAGGCAATCATGATTTATATGCTCAACCAAGAAGTAACGTACTTGAAATAACTGGACAAGCTCGTTATCACTCAATCACTACGGATGAAGCCGTTTGTGTTTTTCTAGATACCGCTAAGGAAATGGATTATGAAGATTGGGGCGGATGGATTGATGATGAACAACTAGCTTGGTTTGAAGAAGTTGTTAAAGAGTCTGGAACCAAGCCACTTTTCGTTTTTGCTCATCATCCTGTCTATCAAACAACGAAAAATTCAGACCTTGAAAAAGGATCCATTCATCCAAGTATTGATATGTGGAACATTCTTAATCAAAAACAGGGACAAGGCTTTTATTTTAATGGACATACTCATCATGATTCAATCGTCAAACAGCAAAATTGGACATTTGTTCAATTGTCAGCTGCTCTTGATCAGCATTGTTTTCGAATTGTGGAACTCGATCAAGAGGAAATTAACATTACAGCAGTTGAGGTAACGGATGAAGCTATGGTGAACAGTGCGCTCATCTTACATCAACATATGAATCATTTCACCCATCAGCCGAATGCACGTGGTAGCGAATCTGATCGAGAATGCCGTGCATCTATAGTCTCTGTCACAGGGTTAGAAGCGTAAGAGATAAATCCATATATTGAGTCGGAAAAGGAGATAGGAAAATGAAAAAAGCATTGTTTCCAATGGGTTTTGTGCTTGCTTTAGCTTTAATGGTTGGCTGTAATCAGACCAGCAGTGAAAGTTCAACGAGCGTGGGTGGTTCAGAGCCATCAGTCGATAGTGAGGAGAAAGTAGAAATCACCTATTGGTATGCATGGGGAGATAAAATTGGCGAAAACAATGAAAACTTGGTCAAGATGTTTAATGAATCACAAGATCGAATTCATGTGACAGCAGAATACCAAGGTTCTTACGATGATTTACATGCAAAAACGCAAGCTGCATTTGCAGCAGGCAATGCACCAGAGGTCACACAAAATGAAATTGCTTCTGTTGGCATTTTTGCTAACTCTGGAATGACGGAGAATCTAACGCCTTTCGTTGAAAAAAATAATGTCGATATGAACGATTTTATTCCGGGTCTAATGGGGAATTCGTATGTCAATGATCAACTTTATGCACTTCCATATTTACGAAGCACACCTATTCTCTATCTAAATAAGACGATTCTTGAAGAAGTAGGACTAGATCCAGCTGGCCCAAAAAATTGGGAAGAGTTTAGAGAGTACGCTCAGACGCTAACAACAGACGGGGAACGTGTAGGCATGACGTTACCGGTAAATATTTGGATGTATGAGGCCTTGGTTGCTCAAAGTGGAGGTCAAATGTTATCTGATGATGGAAGTGAAGTCGCGTTTAATTCAGAAGCTGGTGTGGCACCTGTTCAATTCTGGAAAGAGATGGAGGAAGAAGGGATTCTCAAGATGCCAACAGGGGATGAAGCTGGCGATGTTGCAAGACAAGATTTCGCAAATGGCCGTTCTGCCATGGCATTCAGTTCTACAGCTGATTTATCGTTTTGGCTTGCGATGGCTGAAGAACAAGGCTTTGAGTTGACGACAGCTTTCATGCCTGCTAATTCAACCTATGGAGTGCCAACAGGGGGAGCGAACCTTGTTATGACAGCGGGGCTCGATCCAGCAAAGCAAGAAGCTGCGTGGGAATTTATTCATTGGATGACATCAACGGAACAAACCATCTATGCAAGTTCATATACCGGCTACCTGCCAAGTCGGATGTCTGCGGTTAATAGTGATGAGATGCAAGCCTTGTATGAAGAGCTCCCGCAGTTTAAAGTGGCGGTTGACCAATTAGAATATGCGAGACCTCGCCCTATGGCAGATGCGTACCCGGAAATTGCAAAAATTATATCTGATGAGATTACGAGAGTCATTATCCAAGATGATATTACAGCCGAAGAAGCAATCGATGTAGCTGCAGAAAGAGCTAATCCATTATTGAAGTAAGAGCGAAGAGAAGAAAGCAAGACCATTGCTTTCTTCTCTGTTATATCAAAGGTTTTTATAAGTAAACAAATGTTTGATTAATTTTTTTTGAGAGAGAGGGTTTATCTATGGCACAAATTGTTTTGCAAAATGTGACGAAGACTTTTAAAGATGAGGAAGTCGTCAAAAACCTTAATGTCACTATAAAAGATGGGTCATTTACTGTCCTTGTAGGCCCTTCAGGGTGCGGAAAATCAACAACGTTACGAATGATTGCCGGGCTTGAAACGCAAACAAGTGGAGACATATGGATTGGCGAAAAGTGCGTGAATGACGTTCCGCCCGGAAAACGAAACATAGCAATGGTTTTTCAAAATTATGCCCTCTATCCAACGATGACCGTTCAAGAAAATATTGAATTTGGATTAATAAATAAAAAAGTGCCAAAAGAAGAAAGAAAAAAGCTCATTAGTGAGATCTCAGAGATCGTCGGACTTACCCCATATTTGAATAAGAAGCCTCAATATTTGTCTGGAGGGCAAAGGCAGCGTGTCGCTTTAGCTAGAGCTATGGTGAAGAAACCACAGGTTTTTATTCTTGATGAGCCTCTGTCTAACCTTGATGCAAAGCTGCGCAACCAGATGAGAACAGAGCTCATTCAACTGCATAAACGTTTAGGAACAACCTTTGTTTATGTTACCCATGACCAAGTTGAAGCAATGTCTATGGGAGATGAAATTATTATTCTAAACAAGGGTGTTGTCAAACAAGTGGATAGCCCAATGGATATATACCATGACCCTAACAATACGTTTACAGCAGAATTTATAGGGACTCCTGCCATGAACATTTTTAAGTATGAAGATGTTCGAGGCTTGTTGCCTAATGTTGGAGATCAAGCAAGTTTTATAGGATTTCGACCTGAACATACGAGTATCCAATCAAATGCGCTGACCCATGATGATTGTCTAGTCATTCCTGGTGAGATAGTAACAAGAGAAACCTTAGGGGCAGAAGTAATTTACCGAATAAAAAGCAAGGTAGGAGATTGTCAGGTTAAAACGTTCTTATCAACTGTTGAGCGTGATTCGAACGTATTTATTTCGATCCCCTATGATGACCTATATTTTTTTGATAGAAATGGTGAGCGGTTGAGAGATGTAGCCGTTGGAAGAAAAACACCGTTCGTACTAGAGGGGGTTTAAAATCGATGCCATGGATTAAGCTTCGTCCATATGCGATGATTGCTCCTTCTGTTCTTATCTTTTGTTTGTTTTTTATTTACCCAATCTTTTACATGATGTACCTTAGTGTTTTTGATTGGAACTTCGTTAGTCCAACAAAGGATTTTGTCGGCTTTGAGAATTTTAGTTCTCTAATGGGTGAGAGAGAATTTATAGAAGTGATGAGAAACTCAGCAGTTTATACGTTTCTTACGGTGTTTTTTACATTATTGATTTCCTTGTTACTTGCTTTATGGCTGAACAAACAAGGGGCGGTTTATAGCTTCGTGCAAGGAGCTATATTCAGCCCACATATTATCTCACTTGTTTCGATTTCCATGCTTTGGTTGTGGTTAATGGACGCGGATTATGGACTATTAAACTGGTTTTTAGGATTAGTAGGGATTCCGAGTGTTACGTGGTTAACTCATCCTGATACAGCCTTGTTTTCATTGATTCTAGTAGCTGTATGGAAAGGAATTGGGTTCAATACGCTGGTCTTTATCGCTGGTCTTCAAAGTATCCCAAAAGATATGTACGAAGCGGCCCAATTGGATGAAGCAAATTGGTTTCGAATCTTTTACAAAATAACCTTGCCAATGCTATCACCAACTTTATTTTTCTTAGTTGTTATAAGCATGATTGGGTCATTTCAAGTGTTTGATACGATTGCCATTATGACTCAAGGAGGTCCTATTAACTCAACGAATACATTTGTTTATTACATTTATGAAAATGGATTTCGATTCTTTAAGATTGGGTACGCATCAGCTGCTGGTGTTGTGCTATTAATTTTGATTAGTCTATTAACCATTGTGTATTTTAGACTGCTAGCAAGACGGGTTCATTATCGTTAGAAAAGGAGACGAGCATGGATAAAAAGATCGTGTTAAAAGGGATTAATTTAATTGGGCTGATTCTACTTGTGTGTATTTTTGCGATGCCTTTTGTATGGATGATGTCAACGTCCTTTAAAACCTTAGGTGAAACGATGTTGTTTCCTCCTACGTGGATTCCAGAACAGCTTAACTGGGACAACTTTAGCAAGGCTTGGAATTCGGGGCCATTCCTAACGTATTTTCTGAACAGTGTGATCGTGTCGATCGGAATCTTACTTTTACAAATGTGTACGATTATACCGGCTGCCTACGCGTTTGCACGATATAAATTCAAAGGAGATCGATTCTTTTTTGGACTTACGATGATTACGCTCATGATTCCGGCGCAGCTCATTTTCTTACCTGTTTACTTACAAATGAGTGCATGGGGATTGCTTGATACATTGTGGGCGTTAATTCTTCCATTCTCATCAAGCGCATTTGGCATTTTCCTTTTGCGTCAATCGTTTAAGCAAGTACCTGAGGAATTGCTAGAAGCGGCTCGGTTAGATGATGCCACTGAATGGAAAATTATTATGAAGATTATGATTCCTATTGCTAAACCTGTGTTAATCACATTTGCACTCTTTAGTTTTATTACACATTGGAATGATTATTTTTGGCCACTTGTAATGACAACATCAGATGCAGCGAGAACATTGCCAATTGGAATTACAAAAATTCGCCAAGTTGAAGGTGGAATCGCTTGGAATATCTTGATGGCTGGAAACATGATTCTTGTGCTACCTATATTAATCGCGTTTTTCTTTGCGCAACGACAAATTATTCGAGCATTTGTGTATACAGGAGTCAAATAAAAGAAAACGACACATGATAAGAAAAGGAGTCGACAAATATGAAATGTATTGCACATCGTGGATGGTCTTCCAAAGCACCTGAAAATACGCTCGCCGCGTTTCGTTTGGCGATGGAAGAAACATGGATTTATGGGGTTGAATTAGATGTTCATTTAACTAAAGATGGAGTTCCGGTTGTGATACACGACCATACTTTAGAAAGAACAACAAATGGAAATGGCTTTATTAAAGAATCCATGTACGAAGAGTTGCGGAAGTTAGATGCCGGAAGCTGGTTTCATTCTTCTTTTGCGGAGGAAAAGATTCCTTCATTAGAAGAAGTATTTCAGTTGTTTAAGCCGACTTCTTGCCAAATTGTTGTGGAATTAAAACAAACGGGAGACTTCTACTTAGGTCTCGAAAAAGCTGTGATTGAACTTATTGAAAAATATAACATGTACTCACAAGTGTTGGTCGCTTCTTTCGATCATGAGAGTGTACGAATGGTGAAGGAATTAGACCGTCATGTAGAAACGGGGTTCATAGTTTTGGGGCAACCGACCATGTTGATTGATCAATTGAATTTTACTGGGGCAACAAGCGTGTCGATGCATTATGCCTATTTGACAAAAGCGTTAGTAAGCACGTTACTCGAGAATGGGGTAAGGGTAGGAGCATGGACGGTGGATGATGCTAAGGTGATGGAAACGCTTAAGGATTATTCTCCACATATGCACATCACAACAAATAAACCGGAGCAGTTTTTGAAAGTGTCCGTTGCTTCATCATAGTACCTTCTACATTTTAAGTACATAAACTACCAAGAAGTGAGGGATGACAAGTGGCTCCTCGTATGTATGCAAACCTGAAGTGGATAATTGCAATAGCTTTCTTACTGACTTTTACCTATCCGCTTGTCACCTATATTCAAGCAGAGACCGTAACTAAAGAAGAAGCAATACAAGCGAAAGTAAACCATAAGGAAATTTTTGATGAAACCTTACACAAAGGAGCCCTACAAATTAGATATTTTGATTTAGAAGCGGACACCAAATCCGGTGATGCCATTTTAATAGAAAGTCCAGATGGAAAGAGAATGTTAATTGATGCAGGAATTGTGGACACGGGGGAGAAGCTTGATCATTATTTAGATCAATTAAACGTCAATCATCTTGATATAGCTGTAGCAACCCACCCTCATCATGATCATATTGGCGGATATCATACGTTACTCAAGTCCAAACAAATCGACCTCTTCATTAGACCCAATTTAGAGCATCACACAGAGACTTATCAAGTATTTAGGAATCTTCTTCGCGAACAAGCTATTACTGAACAGTTTGTAGCGGCGGAAGACCGCTTTACACTGGGCGATCATGTAGAAGTTGAAATTCTTGGTCCGAGTGAGGAAGAATTGATCCATGCTTATGAATCAGGGAAGTTATCAACGGCAAAAATGAATGATCGGTCGTTGGTACTTAAGGTCACGTATTTAAATCACACGTTTTTATTTACAGGAGATATATACAAAAAGAAGGAGCGAGAATTAATAAAGCTATATGGAGATAAGTTAGACGTAGATGTATTACACGCTCCTCACCATGGAGACCGTACATCCTCATCTCAAGCCTTCATTGATACGGTGAAGCCACAGCACACAATTATTAGTGCGAATATCCTTCAAAGTAAAAAAGTCTACAATCGATACGTGAAAAGCGGCAGCAACGTCTATGCAACAAGCAAGAACGGTACGATTTTACTCGTCTCAGATGGAGAAGATTTGACTGTTTTGAGTGAAGTGGAGTGATGTTAGGAGGTAGTCTCTTCTATACAAGAGAGGACGTTTGTACAAGCTTAGGTTATACGGAAATAGAGTCATTCATATTCCTTTACTGAAGAGGGAATGGGGTGACTCTTTTTGATGAAATATGAAAAGGTCGGTCAAAGGGGAGAATGAGAGCTGTAACGGGTAGCGGGAAGAGAGTGAAGGTCACTCGTCAAAGGGAATTGAAACCGTAATGGACCAAAGAAAAAGGACTCATCCATTGAATACGTACCTATTCTCAAAAAAGAGACGAACAATTAGATGTTCATCTCTCTTATAATGAGAAAGCTGCCTCTTTTACTCCTCTTACTCCTGAAGTTCTTCCCATTCTTCCATTAGAGCTTCAATTTTTGCTTTTGCTTCATCAATTTCCGCTTGAATGGTTTGCGCTTTTTCATGATCTGAATAAATAGAAGGGTCGCAAAGGTCATCTTCTTTTTCGGCCATTGACGTTTCTAGTGAGTCAATTTGACTTTCGATTTCCTCAATCCTACGTTGACGTTGACGTTCAGCTTTTTTGGCCTCTTTGTCTTGTTCGTATGAGCGCTTATCCGTCTGGGGTCCAGTTGTAGTTTGAGTTAAACTTGCGGCACGCTCTTGTTGATTTAGTAGTTCCCTTTGTTCGGTTTCGTTTTTCTTTTCCACATAATAATCATAATCGCCAAGATAATTCGTAATTTGTCCATCATCGAGTTCAGCCATTCTTGTTGCAATGCGATTTAAGAAATATCGGTCATGAGAAACAAAGAGTAACGTTCCTGGATAATCAATAAGTGCATTTTCGAGAATTTCCTTTGCATCTAGGTCCAAATGGTTTGTTGGCTCATCGAGAATAAGGAGGTTTGCCTTTTTCATCATTAATTTGGCAAGAGCCAGTCTCGCCTTTTCTCCCCCACTTAATGTCGAAACAGGCTTTAAGACGTCATCCCCACTAAAGAGAAAGTTACCTAGTACCGTTCTGATTTCCTTTTCGGGTAAAAGTGAATGCTCATCCCACAACTCGTGCAACACAAGCTTGTTAGACTTTAAATTGGCTTGTTCTTGATCATAATAACCCACCGTCACATTGCTCCCAAAACGAATCACGCCATCTTGTAAAGGAATATCTTTCATAAGAGCCTTTAGAAGTGTAGATTTCCCGGCACCATTTGGCCCGATAAGTGCAACACTTTCTTCGCGGTCAATCGCCAGGTTCAGCTGTTGAAAAATCGTTTCATCTCCATACGCAACATGAAGATCTGTTGCACGGATTACCTCTTTTCCACTTTGACGTTCTATTGTAAACGAAAAAGAAGCCGATTTCTCAGAGCCAGCTGGGCGGTCTAGTAACGTCATTCGTTCAAGTTGTTTTCGGCGGCTTTGCGCTCGTTTGGTTGTTGAAGCTCTAGCAATATTTCTTTGAATAAAGTCTTCAAGCTTAGCAACTTCATCTTGTTGCTTCTCGTATTGTTTTAATTCGAGCTCATAGCGTTTTGCTTTTTCGTCGAGATAAGCGCTATAATTGCCCGTGAATTTGGTTGATTTCGTCCGAGAGATTTCGACCACTTCTGTCACGATTTTATCTAAAAAGTAGCGGTCATGGGACACGATCAAAATCGCACCTCTATAACCAACTAAATATTGTTCAAGCCAAGTGAGCGTAGCAATATCTAGGTGGTTAGTTGGTTCGTCCAGAATAAGAAGGTCTGGCTTAGTTAACAATAACTTAGCTAACGCTAATCTCGTTTTTTGACCTCCACTTAATGTGGATATCTTTGTTTCATAATCAAAATCACCAAAATTCATCCCTGCAAGCACACCGCGGATATCAGCTTCATATTGATAGCCACCCTTATCTTTAAAGGTGATTTGGAGCTGATCATATTCTTTTAAAAGCTTGTTGTAACGATTTTCGTTTTGAAGCAAATTGGGATCAGACATTTGTACTTCCATGTCTCGAATTTGTTTCTCCATTTTCCGTAGATGGGCAAAAACCGTTAACATCTCTTCCCAAATGGATAATTCGGATTCAAGACCAGTATTTTGAGCTAGATAGCCAAGTTCGGTCCCTTTTGGCATCATAACTTGTCCACTATCATAAGAAAGTTGACCTGCAATGATTTTTAATAATGTTGATTTCCCGGCACCATTTCGACCAACAAGGGCCACTCGCTCACCGGTTTGAATATCTAATTTAATATTTGATAAAATAGGATCAATTCCAAAAGATTTGCTAATATTGTTACATTGTAAAATAATCATCGATTTCATTCCTAACTAATAAAATCTATTCCTTTTTATAAAAGCTATGTTTTTATTTGAAAAGTACTTCCAAAGTGGCAATGGCTCCGCACGCCGTACGCCTTTTGAGAAACCCATTCAAAAGGCTAAAGAGCAAACGACGGCTCCGCTCATTGCTAAGAGGTAACACAAAAAAAGGGAACCCCGTCCTTTTTTTGTGTTACCTCTTAAGTGTATCGTAGAATGTATCTTTCAACAACTTCATGAACAGAAGTGTGAAACGATTACAAACCCTGTGAAATAGTGTACAATAACGGTAGTCTTGAGTTGCCAACTTGACGATGGTAGGAGGGAGGCAATGAATGAAAATTGATCAAACAAAGATACCTCAAGCAACGGCCAAACGCTTGCCGCTTTATTATCGCTTTTTAGAGAATTTGTCTGCTTCAGGAAAGCAACGGGTTTCATCGACAGAATTAAGTGAGGCAGTGAAAGTCGATTCTGCCACAATTAGGCGTGACTTCTCTTATTTTGGAGCACTAGGGAAAAAGGGATATGGGTACAATGTGAATTATTTACTTTCCTTTTTTCGTAAAACGCTAGATCAAGACGAGCTAACGAAAGTCGTTCTTGTTGGAGTTGGAAATCTCGGAACGGCCTTTTTACATTACAATTTTTCTAAAAATAATAATACACGAATCGTGATGGCTTTTGATGTGGATGAACAGAAAATCGGTCAGGAAATTGGCGAGGTAACGGTTCACCATTTAAGTGATCTTGAGAAGGTAATTGATCCAGAAGTGACGGTTGCAATTTTGACTGTGCCACAAGTTGCTGCACAGAAAATTGCCGATCAATTAGTCGCAGCTGGAATACAAGGAATTTTAAATTTTACACCGGCTAGACTTGATGTGCCAGAAAGTGTACGCGTACACCATATTGATCTATCGGTTGAGTTACAAGCATTGGTTTATTTCTTAAAGCATTATTCAGAATCGTAGAATAAACGAAGCCATTGCTATCTATTTCGACACAATCTATAATGAATTTAGGACAAGGAGGTGCTACCTATGGGTGGATTAGGAGCAGGCAGCATTGCGTTAATTGCGATCGTTGCTTTACTAATTTTTGGTCCAAAGAAATTGCCAGAGTTAGGAAAGGCTGCTGGGAATACATTACGTGAATTTAAAAACGCAACAAAAGGCTTAGCAGATGAAGATGATAAGAAAAAAGATAACGATAAAGCCTAAATAGGAAGGGTCTATAAATGGAAAAAAGAGACATGTCGGTAATGGACCACATAGTGGAGCTTAGACGAAGAATTATTGTTACTTTAGTCTTCTTCATCGTGGCATTAATTGCCGGCTTCTTTTTAGCTACACCGCTAATTTCGTATTTGCAAAGCACACCTACAGCACAAGATTTACCAATGAATGCTTTTAAGATGACAGATCCCATTCGAATATTTATGACGTTTGCTTTTGCGAGTGCTCTTATTATTACTTTCCCGGTTATTTTGTATCAGCTTTGGGCATTTGTAAGTCCGGGTTTGCATGAGAAGGAACAAAAAGCAACACTTGCGTATATTCCATTTGCATTTATATTATTTTTAGCGGGTCTGTCGTTTGCGTATTTTGTTCTTTTCCCATTTTTAGTTCAATTTATGAGCAGCTTATCAGAGCGATTAGGGATTACAGAACAATATGGAGTAAACGAATATTTTTCTTTCCTTTTTCAAGTGACCTTGCCGTTTGGTTTGCTCTTTCAATTACCGGTCGTTGTCATGTTTTTTACTCGATTAGGTATGCTGACACCGAGTTTTCTAGCCCAGGTGAGGAAATTTGCTTATTTTATTTTGTTGGTCATTGCGGGTTTTATCACACCGCCAGAAATCTTATCTCATTTGATGGTGACATTGCCACTACTTCTTCTATATGAATTTAGTATTTGGGTGTCTTACCTGACGTATCGGAAGGTCCAACGACTAGAAAAAGAACGAGAAAATTCTTCAAAAGAGTGACATGCATCACAGCATTCACTCTTTTTTTACGTCAACTATGTGAAACATTGAACAAACTTTGACAAAAGGCTTAAGGGTGTAGAAAAAAGGTAGGGAGTATTCTATACTATGAGTGTAGAGGTTGTGAAAAACTTCACATAAAAGTGTGAGGAGAAAAACGTAAAGTGAATGATCTAGCATGAAACATCACATTGTTATGTGGGTTTAAATAAATCACCTAAAGGGGGACTTACAATGATCGGTCAATTTTTCAGAGAAAACAAGTATGTTGCGGGAGTATGGTTATTCTTACGAGTGTATCTAGGGTGGTCTTGGTTGACAGCAGGATGGGGCAAAGTAACAGGGGACTTTAATGCAGGAGGGTATTTACAAGGATCTGTCGCTAACCCAGTCATGGGTGGGGAAGAGCTACTATATCCGAACTATGTAGCATTTTTAGAAAATGTAGCAATTCCATTTGCAGATACGTTTAGCGTCATGGTGGCATGGGGAGAGTTGTTCGTAGGACTAGGACTTATATTAGGAGTATTCACATCAGCAGCAGCATTCTTTGGAGTAGTGATGAATATGTCATTCTTATTTGCCGGAACGATTTCTACTAACCCATGGATGATCTTAATCTCTATGTTCATTTTAGCAGCAGGAGCAAACGCAGGACGTTACGGTGGAGATAGATGGGTGTTGCCTTACTTGAAAAGTGTTGTTTTTAAAGGAAGAACCAGTGAAAAAGGAATAGGTGGAGCGAAATTAAAAGAAGCCATCTAAGCTGTACAATCGAATGTGAAACATTGAACAAACAAAAAATGAGGGGGACTTACAATGATCGGACAATTTTTTAGAGAAAATAAATATATGGCAGGAATTTGGTTAGTATTACGAGTGTATCTAGGATGGTCTTGGTTAACAGCAGGATGGGGCAAGGTAACAGGGGACTTTAATGCAGGAGGGTATTTACAAGGATCTGTTGCCAATCCAGTCATGAGTGGGGAAGCGTTGATGTATCCGAACTACGTATCATTTTTAGAGAGTGTAGCGATTCCGTACGCAGATACCTTTAGTGTGATGGTAGCATGGGGAGAGTTGTTCGTAGGGTTAGGCCTCATATTAGGAGTATTCACATCAGCGGCAGCATTCTTTGGAGTAGTGATGAATATGTCATTCTTATTTGCTGGAACGATTTCTTCTAATCCATGGATGATCTTAATATCAATGTTTATTTTAGTAGCAGGAGCAAACGCAGGACGTTACGGTGGAGATAGATGGGTATTGCCTTACTTAAAGAGTATGATATTCAAAGGAAGAAACAATGAAAAGGGCTTCGGAGCAACTGGTAAAGGATTAAGAGAAGCAATGTAAGTTTCATAAGAGGTAAACTCAAAAGGGGTTTACCTCTTATTGCTGTTGTGATAGGGGGCAAGTAGTGTTCCTAGGATCTGACTTATGGTATGATACAGCTATAATATTTCGAAATGCGAAATGGTGTGAAGAATAATGAAAGTTTCGGGAAAATGGATGGTTGTTGTAGCTGTGCTACTCGGATCATTTACAATGATTTTAAATAACAGCATGTTAAATCCAGCGGTACCGCAGTTGATGAATGTATTTCACTCGGATGCAGTTGCAACTGGATGGGTCATAACCATTTTTATGGTGACAATGGGAATGACGGTACCTGTAACGGGTTATCTCGGTGATCGTTTTGGAAAAAAGAAGCTTTATATTATTGGGCTGGCTATTTTTGTATTAGGATCATTACTCGGCTCCCTTTCATGGAATCTTAGTTCTTTAATTATCTTTCGAGGGCTCCAAGGTGTTGGCGGTGGTATTATGATGCCTCTATCTATGGCGCTTATTTTCGAAGCATTTCCTCGAAAGGAACGCGGTTTGGCAACGGGAGTATGGGGCATATCAGCCATGATGGCACCAACGATTGGACCGACCTTTGGAGGATTCCTACTAGAAACATTAGATTGGACATATTTATTTCTAGTGAATGTTCCCTTTGGCCTTTTGGGTCTCTGGTTTGCATTCCGCTATTTACCAACTACAACAGCAAATAAACAAATTACCTTTGATAAATACGGGTTTTTAACAATTACTTTTGGTGTCGGATTGATATTATATTCATTAGGCAGAATGTCCGAACTTGCTCATTTAACCAACCCAGTGAATCTTGCGTTAGTGGCAGTTGGCATCATACTTATATATATATTTGTTCAAATTGAACGAAAAGAGGAACAACCTTTATTAGACTTAGCCTTGTTTCGTGTACCGGCCTATACATATAGCATGGTTATCGCAAGTGTTTCATCTGTTGGATTGTTTGCGGGGTTGTTTTTAATTCCGCTGTTAATTCAACAAGTATATGGGTTTGGACCAATCATGACTGGGTTAATCTTCTTGCCATCCGCTTTATTAACAGGTGTATTTATGAGTGTAGGTGGACGCATTCTAGATCGAAAAGGAGCAACGGGAATTATTTCTACCGGTCTCATTGTCGTAGCAATTGGAACGTTCCCTCTTGGATTTTTGAGTCTAGAGACGTCAATTGCATTAATTTTCTTTTGGATGGCTATTCGAGGAATTGGTATGGGGTTAAGCAGCATGCCATCAACTACGACAGGGATGAATGCCATTCCTAGCCATTTGATCTCTAGAGGTTCTGCGATGAATAACGTTGTCAGACAGATGAGTTCGGCATTAGGGATTGTATTTGTTTCCATTTACTATGAAGTGAGAAGAGGGCAATTAATGGCTAGTCTCGGTTCGTTAGAAGAGGCAAGCCTTCAAGCCATTAATGAAGGGTTCATGGTCATTGCTGTAGTAACGGCGATTTCCATTCCAATTGCGTTCTTACTTGAAAAAGCAGCAAGCAAAGACGAAAAGATGACTTCAAGTACGTAGAAATGTAATGCGTCACGCTAACGTTGGGGTAGTGGCGAGATTTAATGATATATGGCAGGAGAAAAAGCTATGAATTGTTTTTAATTCATGGCTTTTTTAATTGGGCCAAGCACGAGTTTCCTTACTCCAGATAATCATGACCTTCATGGGAGAGATGAGAGCCGTAGGCCAAAGGTCCATAGCTTTTTTTAAGAGCTGGAATGAAAAGAAGTACAAGTTGCATATAAAACAAATAAGAAGCAAAAATCAGAAGGTGATCAAGCGTGAATGTTAAACAAAGAGTGACGATATCGTTAGTTTTATTGCTGAGCTTGCTGTTGCTATCTTTTGTCAGAGTTTCTTTAGGCTAAGACAAAAAAATACCTCTGCATAATTGAAGGACCTCAAGTGTTTTGGGCCCTTCATATTGCGGAGATATGTTAATCCTTTTTCTTTTTATTTGTTTTCTGAAGCTGTTTAATCACTTTTCGTAAGCGATAAAAGCGATAAGCAATCATAAAATCGATTGCGGCAAAAGAAACAATTAAATAGCTCCAAAAATTCCAACCAGCTGTGTTTACATTTTGGATAGCGAAAAAAACGAGTAACACACCTATGGAAAAGTAAAGGAGTGCCATGGTTATCGGTGATGCTCTCATAATAATCCTCCAATAATGAGTGAAGTTTGTTGTTCGAGCTGTTCGAGTTGCTCCATCCAATCTTCAATTTGATCTGCTAACAAAACATTCACGATTGAAACAAATAGGTTAATCGCAACGTGAGCGATAATTGGAACAAGGATACGTTTTGTTTTTACATATAAATAGGCAAACACTAGTCCCATCGCTGTATATACGAGTAAATGTGTGAAATCCATATGAACAGCAGCGAAAATTAATGAACTAAGGATCCCTGAAATCCAGAAATTAAATCTTTTGTATAGAGCTCCAAACACAACTAAACGAAAGACGATTTCCTCTAAAATAGGACCAATAACGGATATAACAAGAATGAACGCTGGAAACGCTTTTGCGAATTCTACAATGGTTTCTGTGTTTTCAGAACCAGGCTCGATGCCAAGGAGGAACATTTCAATTAATGCTGCTGCATATTGAGCGGCAAAAACAAAGAAAACACCAATTATAGACCAACGTACGGCTTCTCCTCTTGAAGAACGTCCTTCTACATCATGCCGGTTGCGAATCTCAGGCAAAAGCAACAAGACAATGATGAGTAAGCCCGTTGTAAAACTGAACATGCTCCAAATGCCAGGGATACGTTCTAAAGGAATATCGAGTTCTCTAAGAAGTAAAACGCCTGGAACAGCTGAGAATTGCATCAATGTGTATGTAATTAGAATCCACCAATATCGTTTATTCAATGTGTAATTCCCCTTTGTTAAAAAGTCTCAAAATCGCATCTTCATATTTTAACATAAGCTTTACATAAAAGCTGAAGGAAAGCCCTACAACTTATCGAATATAGTGTGAATAAGAGAATTTCTAATAGGATAAGCTAATGAAGGTTTGTGTCCATTCAATTTTAGAGCAGTCTTTTAATACGTTATGTAAGTCTGTATTTGATTATGTGCTTGTCCGGTATGCTCGTTTGAAAATACATAGTAATACATATTTTTAATATGGGTGAAAGCGCCTAGCAAATTTCAAAATTTTTTTTTGCAAAATGCTTGCAAATATACCCAGTTATGCTTATTATAATAATTGTGTTAGCACTCGAGTGTGATGAGTGCTAATAATAAAAATTAATTTTTAGATCTTGAAGGAGGGTGTTTTCCTTGTTAAAGCCATTAGGTGATCGTGTTGTAATTGAACTAGTTGAATCAGAGGAAAAAACTGCAAGCGGGATTGTATTACCAGATTCTGCGAAGGAAAAGCCTCAAGAAGGAAAAGTGGTAGCTGTTGGTACTGGTCGTGTGACTGACAACGGTGAGCGCGTTGCTCTTGAAGTAAGCGAAGGAGATGCTATCATCTTTTCAAAGTATGCTGGAACTGAAGTGAAATTTGAAGGCAAAGAATATTTAATCCTACGTGAAAGCGATATTCTTGCAATTATTGGCTAATAAACGTAAGAGCTTAGTCTCTACATAAAATAAGAAAATAATTCTAGGAGGGTACAAAACATGGCTAAAGATATTAAGTTTAGTGAAGACGCTCGTCGTTCAATGCTGCGTGGTGTTGATGCACTTGCGAACGCTGTGAAAGTAACACTTGGACCAAAAGGACGTAACGTGGTTCTTGAAAAGAAATTCGGTTCTCCATTAATTACAAATGATGGTGTAACAATCGCAAAAGAAATCGAGCTTGAAGATGCATTCGAAAACATGGGTGCAAAACTTGTAGCTGAAGTAGCTAGCAAAACTAACGATATCGCAGGGGACGGTACAACAACTGCGACAGTTCTTGCTCAAGCGATGATTCGTGAAGGTCTTAAAAACGTAACATCTGGTGCAAACCCGATGGTGATCCGTAAAGGAATCGAAAAAGCAACGGCTGCTGCAGTGACTGAGCTTAAAAGCATTTCTAAGCCAATTGAAGGAAAAGCTTCAATTGCACAAGTTGCCGCTATCTCTTCAGCTGACAATGAAGTAGGCGAAATCATTGCTGAGGCAATGGATCGTGTTGGTAACGACGGTGTTATCACAATCGAAGAGTCTAAAGGTTTCTCTACTGAGCTTGAAGTAGTAGAAGGTATGCAATTCGACCGCGGATATGCTTCTCCTTACATGGTAACAGATTCTGATAAGATGGAAGCTGTTCTTGATAATCCTTACGTTCTTATCACGGACAAGAAGATCGCTAACATTCAAGAAGTTCTTCCTGTTCTTGAGCAAGTGGTACAACAAGGTAAGCCAATCCTTATCATCGCTGAAGATGTTGAAGGCGAAGCTCTTGCTACACTTGTTGTGAACAAATTACGTGGTACATTCAACGCTGTTGCTGTAAAAGCTCCAGGATTTGGTGACCGTCGTAAAGCAATGCTTGAAGACATTGCTACACTTACAGGTGGTGAAGTAATCACTGAAGACTTAGGTCTTGACCTTAAGTCTGCTAACATCACTCAACTTGGCCGCGCTGGAAAAGTTGTTGTAACAAAAGAAAACACAACAATCGTTGAAGGTGCTGGAGACGCAGCTGCAATCGCTGGCCGCGTAAGCCAAATCAAAGCTCAACTTGAAGAAACTACATCTGAGTTTGACAAAGAAAAGCTACAAGAGCGTCTTGCTAAACTTGCTGGTGGTGTAGCGGTTCTTAAAGTTGGTGCTGCAACTGAAACAGAACTTAAAGAGCGTAAACTACGCATTGAAGATGCATTGAACTCAACTCGTGCGGCAGTTGAAGAAGGTATCGTAGCTGGTGGTGGTACTGCACTTGTTAACGTAATCAAAGCGGTTCAAGCAGTTCAAGCTGACGGCGACGAAGCAACAGGTGTAAACATCGTCCTACGTGCTCTTGAAGAGCCAGTTCGTCAAATCGCACACAATGCAGGTCTTGAAGGATCTGTTATCGTTGAGCGTCTTAAAGGTGAAGAAGTTGGCCTAGGGTTCAACGCTGCAACTGGCGAGTGGGTAAATATGGTTGAAGCTGGAATCGTTGACCCAACGAAAGTAACTCGTTCTGCTCTACAACACGCTGCAAGTGTATCAGCTATGTTCTTAACAACAGAAGCTGTTATCGCTGATAAGCCTGAGGAAAACGAAGGCGGCGGCATGCCTGACATGGGCGGCATGGGCGGCATGGGTGGAATGGGCGGCATGATGTGATGACCGCTCAAACCCTTGATAGATAAGGGTTTTAAAGAGATTTGCTAACAAAATGATAACATAAGGTATATAAAAGAGGCTTCTCATTAGTTGATTAAACTTTTGAGAAGCCTTTTTCTTTTGCTTACGATAGAAGGTGATGCATTATTCATTAGATCAGTCTTCTGCAAAGAGGCTAGATTAACTGTTGTTTTACGTAGTAGACTTATACTACGCAACAATAATATTTAAGCTAACGCACCTTTCGTTAAGGATCAAAAGTAGAAAATATTACGGTAAATAATTGATCATAAAAAATAGCCAAAAATTTGATTTGGCTATTTTAAACGTACTAAAAATTCATTTTTATAAAACTGTTCGACTCTTAAATCTATCTGTCTAAGACTTATTTCATCCAACTCTTTGTTAAGGAGTGACAAAGCATCCTCAACATATTTGTACAAACTTAAACTATTTATCTTTTCTAAATATTCATTGTAGGAAATTTCTGAAACTAAATTATGATCAAAGACTCTCTCAAAAAAGTAGCTAATACTAGTTCGGACAATTTGAATATCTAAGTTTAAATTCAAATTTTCTTTGAGACTGGTATATATAATTGTTAGATATCTAAACGGCACAATTCCACGTACATAAGGGACAAAATTAGGTTCCATCATAGTAAATAAAATATTCATTGATTGTGATATATAGCCTAACTGTGAAAAGAAAAATATTTCACCAGCTGTACTATTTTTGTTTCCTATATATTCTGTCTTCACAAAATCATCAAATCTCTCTTTAAAACTGCCATTGCGATACCCATCATCATCCCAACCAAATAATACCTATGTCTTTACTACATCTTTTAAATTCTGTTCAATATCATTGAAAGTTTTAATCTTTTTAAAGTAATCTTCAGTATCCGATATATCATTAAAAAGTGATACATAACCAAATATTAACAAGATGACTTATAATAGACATAACATAGTAAATTCATTTCGAGTTCAGAAAGGGGTCAACAGCTGTATGTACATATCTAGGGTAGAAATTAAAAACTATAAAAATTTCAAAGCTAATATAATTGAATTTAACGAGGGTTTAAATGTAATAATTGGTCATAATAATGCTGGAAAATCGAACTTATTAAGAGCTATGGCACTAATATATAATCCATCTGTTAAAAAGAACCTATCAATTGATGATTTTAATAAGCAACTTACATTAGAAGAATTAAAAAAGCAGCCACCACGCATCAACGTATCAATTACTCTTAGTCAAGAAAAAGAAGAAAACCTAATGGGAGATGATTTGGTAGTAGTAAGTCAATGGTTAACGAAACTGGAAGAACCATACGAAGCTAAAATTCATTATGAATTTTGTCTTCCGCTAAAACATCAAGACGAGTATGAACAAAAACTTTCTACTGCAACCTCTGTAAATGATGCATGGGAAATTATAGATAGAAATTTTCTGCGTTTTTATACATACAAAATTTATGGAGGAAATTTAGAAAATCAAATTACCGTGGATAGTGAGTATATGAAAAAATTTGATTTTCAATTCTTAGATGCTATTAGAGATGTAGAAAGGGATATGTTCAGTGGAAGAAATACATTATTAAAAAATGTTTTGGATTTCTTTATGGATTATAGTATAAAATCCAATCAAGGTTTAGATGACGATGAAAAAGAACAACAAATCAAAGAGGAAAAAAAGAAATTTGAAGATCAAGCTAAAGTACTGATGGATTCTTTGAATCAGAGGATGTTGGAAGGAAAAAAACAAATTTTATCGTATTCAAAAGAGATTGGGGCTTCATTTGATAATGCTGAACCAAACTTTGCTGGCGGTATAACAGATGTCGAACTCTATTCTGCACTTAAACTAATAGTGGAGCATCATGATGGAATTCAACTACCTATAACGCATAATGGCCTTGGCTATAATAACTTGATTTTCATGTCTTTACTATTGGCAAAAATGCAAGTAAATGCGAGTGAAACGTATTTAGGAAGCAACGCAAAAGTCTTTCCAATGCTTGTTATAGAAGAACCAGAAGCGCATTTACATCCTTCGATGCAAAAGCAATTATTAAAGTTTTTGAAAAAGAATTTGGCAGAGAAAAAGGTTCGTCAAATATTCGTAACAACACATTCGACTCATATTACAGGAGCGTTAGAGTTAGATGAATTAATCTGCTTATATAAAGGTGAGAATGAAACAAAAGTCAGCTACCCAGGTAAAGTTTTTGGTACTAATGTAGAAAGTAAAAAATATGTACAAAGATTTTTAGATGCGACGAAATCAAATATGCTTTTTGCTGAAAAACTTATATTAGTTGAAGGTTTAGCAGAGCAATTATTAATGTCTATTTTTGCAGAATATCTTGGAAAGTTTTTAGAAGACGAACATGTAGCTGTAATTAATGTAGGAGGAAAGTACTTTGACCACTTTTTGAAGTTGTTTAATTCTAATAATTCTGCTGCAATAAATAGAAAAGTAGTTTGTATTACTGATAGGGATCCAGTAAGGAAAGAGCGTTTAATTGAGGGGGAATCCTATACAAAATGTTATCCATTTGAGATGAATATAGAAGCTGATAAATATGAATATAAAATTAGTAAGCAGGATGTGGATTATTCGACGAACATTAAGTTTTATTTTCAAGATGAATTAAAAGGTAAAACACTTGAATATGATTTAGTGCGATTCAACCCAATGTTGAAGATGTTAGTAACGGATTCAATGTCTAATAAAGAAGAAATTAAAGCGCTAATGAAGCTATTTCAAGAAGGTAAAGATATTGATAAACTTTATAGCCGATTAAGTAAATCAAAAGAAAATACGAGAATAATAGATGGCTTAAAACATGAAGAATTAAGTTGGTCAGAAGATGATAAAAAAATAGCACTGATAGCTGCTAGGTATTTAAATTCAGTTGGTAAGGGAGTTAACGCTTTGGAATTAGCCTACGCATTACAAGAAAACTTAGCTAAGCGAGGTTCTGAAGACTTTGTTGAGTTTGTCGTCCCAGACTATATTCAAGAAGCTATAGATTGGGTGTGTGAAAATTGATTACTATTACATCTAGTGACTTAATTGATATTGAACAGCACTTTAAAATAACAGCTGGTCCAGGAGCAGGAAAAACACATTGGTTAGTTAATCATATAATAAATACAGTGAAAAATTCTGCGCGATTGGAGAAGACGCGAAAAATAGCTTGTATTACCTATACAAATATCGCTGTTGAAACGATTTTGAAAAGGCTTGGTGCTGGTGTAACTGACAGAGTAGAGGTATCAACTATTCATAGTTTTTTATATAAGCACGTTGTTAAACCATACTTACATTACTTATCAGATGAATTTGAAATAAATGTCTCAAAAGTTAATGGACATGATACTTATGGTCCAAGATATTCAATCGTGAAAAATTGGTTAGAAAATCATAAACGTGTAGATGAACTTACTCATCCTAATTCATATAAGCAATTGCTATTCGGGCAAAAGTTAGACTCTTTGTTTATCTGGCTCAATAATCTACAGTACATGTACGACTCAGACGGAAATTTAAAGTTAGTGGGTAATCAAGAAAAAGTAGGTGGAGTAAGAAAAGTAACTGATATTTTAGCAGATGATTTGATTAGTTATAAAAAAATATTTTGGTCATCGGGTAAAGTTGATCATGATGATGTATTATTCTTTAGTTATTTATTAATAACGAGGCATCCTTTTATACTAAACGTATTAAGAGCCAAATTCCCATACTTTTTCTTAGATGAGGTGCAGGATACAAATCCTATTCAAGCAAAAATTATTAAGTTGATAGCTAAAGAAGAAACAATAGTTGGCATTATTGGAGATCCGGCACAATCTATTTTTGCGTTTCAAGGGGCGAGTATAGATGAATTTATTAACTTCAAATTAGAAAATATGGTCGAATATCAAATCCTTGAAAATAGGCGTAGTTCGAATCAAATTATCGATTTGTTGAATGAAGTACGAAAGGATATTGCGCAATCTAAATATAAAAATGTTGATGGTGAACTACCAATTTTATTTATTGGAGATACTGTAGATGCTTATAAAAAAGTAAAGGAACTATGCGGAGAAGGTTCATCGATTCATACACTTTCAAGGGATAATCCCACTGCTAATGCAATGAAATCGTTGGTTGCATTAAATGGAATAGATACGAAGCTATTAAAGAAATTCAAAGAGGCCGATAGTAATAAAGATAGACCGAGGATAATTTTAAATTCTATAGAAGCAGTTGAATTTGCACGAATAGGTGATTATAAAAATGCATTAGAAAAAATGAAAGTACTATTTACAGATTGTCCTGAGAAAGACCGAGTTAATAACTCAATTAAATTACTTCAAGAACTATTAACTAAATATGATAGTTATAATGAAACTTCCTTAATCGCGTTTTATACAGTGATAAAATCCCATATTCCAATGAGTACCTTTAAAGCGGGTGCAGCCAAAGACTTTTATGATGGAATTACATACACCCAACTTGCAATATGTATAAATTATAAAGAAGATACCAGTCAGCACAGAACTATTCACAAAGCAAAAGGTGATGAGTTTGAAAATGTTTTACTAATACCAAGTTCTTTAGATTTTCTTCTTAACCCTGATTTGGAGAACGAAGAAGATAGGGTTTACTATGTTGGATTAAGTAGAGCAATCAACCGTTTATATATTGTCTTTTCTAAACTTACGAAGAAGAATCAAAAGTTCATAGAAGAACAATACAACATTAAAGTGGAGGACTTAACAAAAGTTCATCATTTGATTTGATTTTGGTTAAAAGCTACTGCCATCCCTTCATAGCAGTAACTATCTTAATAAATTCATATTTAAAGCACTCTAGGAAGTGGTGGTATAGCAATTGTTTTAGCCATTTAAATCAACAATATTATTAAATAAGAAAACATTAATGGAAGCAATCACATGATTATAAGTGAATTAAAGAGCCAAATCGCTAAAATTTTGGAAATGTTATGGACGGAAGGGAATGTAATCCTTTAACAAATATTAAGCAAATTTCGTATTTATTATTTATTAAAAGTTTAGATGAGTGAAATTAGTAAGGAACTCAAAATAGAGTATCAAATTAATGTTTTAGAGCATATACCTAAATCTCTTTGGGAGGATGCCTCGTTATCAAATTTTTACTTAGTAGATGCAGAATTAAGAAATGGTAATGCGTTAATAAGGTTTGATGGAAATGGTGAACCATATTGATATTTTGAGGGAATTTCTGGTGATTTAAGTGCAAAGTAATAGCCTGTTTTAAAATGGTTGAATTTTTATAAAGTAATTAAAAGAACACGCGTACAATATTTATCCGGAGGTGAGACTTATTAAAATTTACATAACAAATTTTAATGAGGCAAGAAATAAAGAGGGTTTTCATTTAGTACCAGATAATTGGAATGATTATCTTTTCTATACATTATTTAATGTTGAATATGTAGATAAAAATTTAAAAAAGACTGAAATAGGACATGTGAAAATAGGTTTTGAAAATCAAACCACAGAGGAAAAGACTAGAACAGTATTAAATCAATTAGCAGCTAGTCAGAATAATGTTATTCTAAAATTGCCGAGTAACTTTTTTTCTTTAGGGCAAAGTGCGAAATACTACAAGAATATAAAAAAATTAAATGATGATGATTTGAGAATCGATTTTTTAACGGCTATTAATGATATTGCGTATAATGATGAGTTTATGGAAAAATATTCGGAACAAGAAGTGTTAACCGTCTCTTTGATGAGGGAAGTAAATAAATATAATTATGAGAATCAATTTAAGAGAATAGCTAGAGGCGGAGCATTACTAACAGACTTTGATTTTACATTTTCCTTAGAATATCAAAATAAAAAGAAAGATTTACATTTTAAGGTTGAACCAGATACGTTACCACCTACAAATTTACACGCAGTTATTGGTACAAATGGTGTTGGTAAAACTACAGTTTTGAAAGGAATTATGAATGAATATATAAATGGGAAACTCCAAGATAATTTTGCTAATTTAGTTTATATTTCATTTAGCGTATTTGATAAAATCCCTAGTAATGAAGAAGATGAAAATGATTCTTTTTTCTATGTAGGTTTTAAAAAAAAATTGGGTGAAACAAAAAGTGATGCTGAAATTAGTGAAGAATTTAGTGAATCTATATTAAGTATTCTGATTAGAAAAAAACAATACTATTTACATCAAATGTTTATGATATTAAATAAAGCGGATTATAATTTTAATAAGCTGAACTTTATTACTATATTAGAGGAATATTTTGAAACTAAACGAAGTAAAGAAGATATGCAAATCTGTACAGAAAACATAGTATCTAAATTTGAGTATTTGAGTTCGGGCCATAAAATTATTCTTCTTTCAATTTCTAAAATAGTAGAGTTGCTAGTGGAAAAAACACTAGTATTAATTGACGAACCAGAAACGCACTTACATCCGCCATTGTTATCAGCATATATAAGATGTTTATCTGAACTTCTAAAGGCTGAAAATGGTGTTGGTATTGTAGCTACACATTCTCCTGTAGTTCTACAAGAAGTGCCTAAATCAGTTGTATCTATTATTCGTAAATATGGGAATGCATTCAAAATAGAAAGACCTAAAATGGAAACATTTGGTGAAAATACAGGGGTATTAACTGAAGAAGTTTTTGGTTTAGAAGTGATTAATACAGGATTTCATAAAATTCTAAAAGAAGCTGCAGAAAAGTTTCGAGATTATGATCGAGTATTAGAAGAATTCGATTATCAGTTAAGCTTAGATGCAAAAACAATAGTTAGAAGTTATTTAAATGAACTAGAAAAGGATTTTAATGATGTATAAATTATCAAAACCTAATATCAAAATTGAGGATTTTTTTGATGAGTTACTTGCTAATAGGCAAAGTGTTGCTGGGAAGTTTAGGCTTGGTAGAATAAAATCAATAAAAAGTGACTTAATAGAAAAAGAAGTTCAATATAATTTTGTAGCAAATGAAGATAGAAATGAACTACATCAAATAGTTCCCACTCAAATAATAGAAATTCCTAGAGATACTCCTGTATTACAGTTTTTTAATTTTCCTAATACTATAGCCAAAAACAGATTACTAGAGAAATTAAGAGACTATAAGTTAATTGATTTTATTGATCCAACTCAAACCAAAAATTCAATCCTCGAACAATTACAAGTAGTAAAGTTAAATCATTTAGATAGTATTTTATCTGCTGGAGAAGATTTATATAATTATATTAGATATGTAGATAAAAATGTTATGAAAGAAGCATATGAAGATTATTTAGTAAAAGATAGTGATGGGATAGGGAGAGACATTTATGATGAATTAATGTTACTTGCCGATGATGGCATCTGTCCTTATTGTTTAATAGGAAATGTCACTACATTAGATCACTATCTCCCAAAGGCAAACTATATTAACTATGCAATAACTCCGATTAATTTAATCCCAAGTTGTATAGATTGTAACACTAATAAGTCTGATGAAATCTATGATACTGAAGAAAAATTGTTGATAAATTCATATTTTGAAGATATTACAAGTATAGATTGGTTAGAAGCGGAAGTAGTAGAGGCATTTCCTATAACATTTAAATTTAATATAAATAGTACTTTGAGAAGTTCAATATTGCGAAGTAGATTAGAGCGTCATTTTTCGAAGTTGGAATTAGACTCGAGATATGGGAAGGCTGCTAGTAGGGTATTTAGGATACGGGTAAAAAGTATTGTTACTGATTACTTATCTGGAGGTCTAGAAGCAGTTCAAGAAAAATTAGAAAGTGATAAATCTTCAGCGGAGTTTTTAAATTTAAATTCAATAGAAGCTAAGGTATATGAGAGTTTATTAAATTCTAATTGGTTTATGCGAGAAGACACTATAGAAAGTATTATTGCATACTATGAATTGAGTTAAATATACATCTGGCTGTTGTACATAAAATAAATTTATTTAAGTTGAAAATAGGTGATTCCACTACATCTTCTTTAAATTGTCCATGCCCAGCACACACGGCATGTGGAGTGTGTGGACATTGGTGATGATTTCTGTTTTAAATTGCTAACATTTTGCTAACGCAATCCCATAAAAAACGGTAAATCCCCGTTAAAGATGTTACAGTCAACAATATCCAAAACGTTGATTTACCGCAATTTTTGCACCTCTTGTTAACGATATTACACACTCAAAACTTACGGGCGGCATGATGTAACCTGCCCCTCAAACCCTTGGTATAAAAGGATTTGTTAGTAAGGTGAGAGTGGTTTGCTAACATTGAGGATATTAACGGAGGCTTCTCATAAGTTCAGTGAACTTTTGAGAGGCTTCTTTTTTCATTTCTTGGGTTACGTGGAGATATACATTTTTCGTAATTTGATCGTCGGTATGACCGAGACGATCCATGATTTGTTCGAGTGAAACCCTCGCTTCAGCAAGAAGTGAGGTATGAGTGTGTCGCAAAGAGTGCGGTGTTAACTCTTCATTTAGGTCAGCGATAGTAAGCAGCCTTTTCATACGGTCTCGAACGTTTTTTATCACAATAGGATAACCGAACTGTCGCTCCATCTTTGCAAAGATAAAGTCTTTATTGTAGTAGTCGTCACCTAGTCGCTTTGTTACTTGATTCTGAACGTCTTTGTGGTCTTTTAAAGCTTGAATAGCCTCTTCGTCTATGACAACTTTCCGTCTAGACTTTCGAGTTTTTGGTGGGACCAATTGATACTCAACGGTATTGTTATTGGGATTATAATACGTTTTGGTTATGCTTATCGTTTGGTTTATAAAGTCTATATCCCTCCATTTGAGAGCAACTAACTCTCCGACCCTTATTCCTGTATAGGCTAGGATTAAAAACGCCAAATAATCATGTTCAAGCCCATGTTGTTTAGCTGTTTCTAAAAACAAGGCAAGTTCTTCTTTTTCAAGGTAATTTGGAACTTCCTCTTCTTCAAGTTGTTCAATTGTCTTCTTGTCCTTTTTAACGTAAGCAAATTCAGTCGGATCCTTCTTAATAAGCTCGAGTTCTAAAGCTTTTTGAAAAATGTAGGGAGCATCATAATAGCGATCATAGTCAGTGTCCCAATTGGTTTTTTAGCAGGTCTAAAGAAAAACAGTGGAATCGACT
>NZ_JRJU01000036.1 GCF_000787375.1 Halalkalibacter okhensis
GTGCTTTATATGTAGTATCAATCGATTTTCTCCATTTAAAAGCTGATAAAAATTTACTCTCCTAAATCGACATTATGATACACTTGTTGCACATCTTCTAGATCTTCTAGTGCATCAATTAACTTTTCAAATTGTTCCTTTGCATCAGCTGGAAGAGATACATCATTTTGTGCAAGTATTGTTAGCTCCGCAACTGTGAACTCTTCTACTCCCGCAGCCTTACATGCTTCTTGAACCTCATGGAATTGATCTGGTTCCGCATAGACAATAATCGAATCGTCTTCAGCAACGATATCACGAACATCAACATCGGCCTCAAGCAAAAACTCGAGTACTTCTTCTTCTGATTTTCCTTCAAGGCCAATAACGGCGGTCGCATCAAACATAAATGAAACGGATCCGCTCACACCCATATTTCCAGCATTCTTTTTAAAAGCCGAACGTACTTCTGCCGCTGTACGGTTAACGTTATTCGTTAAAGCATCAACGATGACCATTGAGCCATTAGGTCCAAACCCTTCATAACGCAGTTCATCATAATTTTCTTCTGAACCGCCTTTTGCTTTTTCAATGGCGCGATCGATAATGGCCTTTGGCACACTATATGTTTTGGCACGCTCAAGCACAACTTTTAACGCTCGGTTAGACTCAGGATCTGGTTCCCCTTGTTTTGCAACCACGTAAATTTCACGCCCAAACTTGGCATAGACCCGACTCGTATTTGCATCCTTTGACGCTTTTTTCTCCTTAATATTGTTCCACTTACGCCCCATAATGAACACTCGCTTTCAACTATATCTATTGTTTTCACTATCAGTTCACTTGTTTTTAGAACTGATCCATAATTCACCAACATTTATTATACTATACATTTATTCATTGTTTCGAGTTTTATCTTTTCGTCTTTAATAGGGCTTTTCGATGTTACACATTTAGTCCAAATTATGGTAATGTTTTTAGTAACCGTGAAAGGAGGAGATAACTTATGCCAACGATTCAAGTAGAAGGAAGAGGGTCTTTCCAAGTAGAGGAAGGAACGAAATTAGTACTGGCTTTAGAAGATAACGATGTCGATATTTTGCATCGCTGTGGCGGAAACGCACGATGTACGACCTGTCGCGTCGAAGTCCTTGCAGGAGATGCCGGTCCCGTTGAGGAAGCAGAAGCAAAGATTCTCGATGCAAAAGGATTTAGAGAGGAAAACATTCGACTTTCCTGTCAAATAAGAGTACAGTCAGATTTAACTGTAAAACCTGTTATGACAGCAACTGATTCAGGGATGGACCCAGGTACTCGTCCTCAAGACTAAGAAAAAACGAACCAAAAAGGAGCGATGGCATCACCAGCCACCGCTCCTTTCTCAACTCACGAAAAAATTTCTAACCCAAACACAAAATGGGCAATAAAGAAAACAACTAACATCATAATGAGCCCTACTAATAAGCCTCCAATAGGTTCTCTTAAGTCTGGGTGAATCACTTTTTTCTTCAGCACGATTTTCACCTCTTTCCTTCATTGATTAACGAATCATCAATGAAGAAAAGAACGTGCTTTGATATTTCACCGTCATTAATTGAACCATCCTTTTCTCTACCGGAATAGGCGAATCAAATAATTGCACAATGTAGTTCGATAGAATTGAGCTATCGTCTTTAAAGGTGCTGTTCCAAAGCTTCGTGATTACTGCTTGAAAAGAAGGTGCACTTAGCCCTCCTTCACTAATGGACCATTCAATCGAATCAGAAATTTCGGTATCACCGTCATACGGTTTTTCACTCATTGAAAAACCGTATAAACTAAAAACAATCGAAAACACTATGCTAAGCAAAAAGATCCGTTTATAAATCATCCTCATCACCTATTTACGTATCTAACATACCTGAATTAGACGCTAATGTTAGTCCCTATTAAATACTCTAGTCCTTCTTCTAACGTTAATCTTTGCACATGTGTAATGTCTATGTTTTCATTTTCCAAGTCACTTTCGAGTTGCTGTAAATCATTCGTCACAACTTGAATTGGAGAGGTTACTAGATCGATCACATTTGGATGATTTCGAATTCGATCCGTTACCTTTGATATCCATATTCTACCCCAATTTTCAAACATCTCATCCTTATCAAAAGAGTGAAGTATGTTCCCTTCATGAAGAACGGTAATCCAGTCACATATTGATTTTACCTCATCTATGGAATGAGTCGCTAATATTATGCTTCTTTCTCCGTCCTCCAAATAGTGTATCAAATCCTCTCTCATTTTCTTTTGAGAAATGATATCCACTCCAGCCGATGGCTCATCTAAAATAAGCAAAGTTGGACGATGACTAATCGAAAGAATAAACTCCACTTTCTTTTTCATGCCTTTTGAACACTTCGCATATTTTTTCGTACCATCAATTTGGTACCTCTCTAGTAAGTGTTGAAAGTACTGTTCATCCCAACTTGAATACCAAAACGAGACGAACTTAGCAAGTTCTTTAATCGACAGATGGCCAAATGGTTCAAGTAATTCCCCAGCATACCCAATTTGTTGCTTGATGTCTGTCTCATTTTCTTCATATGACTGATTAAATATTTCCAGAGAACCACTATTAGGTTGAAGCAAATTCATAATCAAACGAAAGAATGTACTTTTCCCCGAACCATTTGCTCCGACGATCGCAATCGCAGTTCCTTTCTCTACCTTCATATCAATCGGGCCTAATGTAAATTTCTTGTATTGCTTGGTTAAACCATTTGTCGTTAGCAATGGGCTTTCCATGGTTATCCCCCATTCGTTTTCATATTAATCACATCTTCAAAGATTCGTTTAATCTCACTACGCGACCAGCCTAATTGTTCTGCCTGTTCAATGGTTTTCTTAAAAGCATCGACAACCACTTTTTGTTTGGTCTCTTCCATTTTTACCGTTTCCATCTCTTTTACAAACGTCCCTTTCCCTTGAACGGTTTTAATAAATCCATGGCTTTCTAGATTTTGATACGCTCTTCTTGTCGTTATCACACTACATTGAAGGTCATTAGAAAGAACTCGAATGGAAGGTAGCGGTGTACCAGGTGGAAGCTGTCCGCCAACAATTAGTGATTTCACTTGTGTTTCGATCTGATGATAAATCGGCTCTCTGCTTTCTTCAGAAACTCGAATGGGTAGTTTCATTGGACCTCCTCCCTTCCGTTACACATAATCTCTCTTCTTCAAGCGGCGCATAAGTAACTTATGCCAAAGGAAGCAGCCCATCACACCAATGATGATCGAAACAATAGCAGAAAACCACCCAAAATCTTTGACTAATAATAGGCTCCATTCAACGATGCTATGTCCAACGATATGACGAAAGCTAAAAAACAAACCAAACATTAAAGCAATCCAAACAAATGGCAATAGATGCAAGACCTTCCCACTTGTTCCGTATTCAATATATGGATTCATCCCACCAAGAGCAAGAGAATAACCAAACCAAAGCAAAATAAACACGAAAAACTCTGGCAACGTCACATAAGTAAAAAAGCTATCTGGCAACGCAAATGCCATGGCACCATAAAAGATTGTCGACATGATCAACAATGTGATGAGCATCATCAGAGTTTTGCTTAATGCAATAACTGTCACAGGAATTGGTAAGGTTCTAAGAAAAGCCATTCGTTTGGTAAATGGATCGTCTTTGATCGTTTGAAACGATAAATAAGGTCCAGACATAAAAATAGCTGCTAATGAAGGCACGATTGCAACAAAAAAGATATCTAGTACGATCTCGTTATAATACATCACACCATCACCAAACAAAGCTCTAGCTGCTTGCTCTAAAAAGATAGCCGTAAACAAACCAAAGAATACGACCGCAACAACTGTGAAAATAAAGCCCTTCCACGTGTACCTCATATCTTTTTTCACGAGCCATAACGCTTGAGTAAACATTCATCTACCTCCTTAATTAAAGAAGCGATTCGATACTCCATCATCACGATGTCCAAGCAAATCAACTCCGAAATAAGCAAGAATAACAAACACAATTGTCCAAACTGTAATGCTAGCCGTCATCCAAACAAATGCTTTCTGCTTAGTAGCCCCTAAGGAAACACTCATAAATGCCGTTACGTGACTTCCGACAAACAATGGACCAATCATCGCTAAACCAGGTAAACCATATTTGCTCCAAATTTTCTGTGCGCGAACAGTTCGCTTGCTTTCTGTCTGGCCTTCTTCTTGTTCTTGGCCCTTATTCTTTTTCTTATTTCTCCAAGCTTTAATTTTATTTACGAAAACAATCACTAGAAATACCGTCACAATGTTTCCAAGCAAACCTAAAATAATGACTGGTACGGCTGATAAACCAGCAATAATCGCGAGTGGTGCAACGGCATACCCCTCAAGAAAAGGCACAGCAGATAAAATAAAGACTAAAACATACGCCCATAATAATTCAAAGAAATTCATTTAATACATCCCCTAACTGTTATACTGTTTATATTTATATACACACTATAACATCCTTATTTGTTAAAGAAAAGAGGAATTTCAAAAAAAGACGTATGCCTAGTCGTAGGCACACGTCTTTTCTTCTTATCAAAAGACTTTAACGTATTTTGACTTTCTTAAAGATACGATCATTCCAAAGAAAGTAATTGACAAGCAATAAAAGAACAATGTAAATATAGATTCCAAAAGGAACCATTGAACTTAGATAATGCAGTCCAATAAAAGGTCCAATCAATAGCAGCAAAATAAAAATGGTAAAGCCCTCTCCTTGTTGTCCCGCTTTAAACGATTCAGAAAACGGCAAAGCCTTTTTTAATAATAGGAAACACAAAACCGTATATACAAATGAACTTAATAATACCGTCAATAAATGCGGAACAATCGCAACTGTAAAAATGTAGCCAAATATCAAACATTGTAAGATATATACAGGAAGAAACAGCTTCATGAGAAATGCTTTTAAAGTACCTTTGAAAATAGGTCCTGGATGCTCTATTGGTGCTGCTTGATAGATCCAAGCCCCTTTATAAGTCCCTGAGTATTTCAACATCATTATAATAGTCGGAATGATTAATAAACAAACATAGATCGCCAAATAATATTGAGTTGAAGCCATCTCCTCTAACGTTCTATAACGAAACTCATTATAAAACAATAAGATCGGTAGCACGAAGGCGAGCCCTAATGAAGGATACACCTTTAACTTAAACTCTCTTTCCTGCTTCATCATCGTATTGGCAAATCGGTAAAATGTTCTTTCTTTACTGTTACGACAAATCCACTTTGCCACCAAGCTACCTTTATGACTGCTTTTTCTACCACCACTTTGGGCCGTAAGCTTTTGAAGGTTCCTCTCAAAAGAAGGCATTAATTTAATGTAGAGCACAATAGAAAAGATTGGCACAATAAATGCTAAAGCCGTATAAATCAATATAAACATATTGGTATGACCATTTAAGATCCATTCGAACGGAGCAGCATACCACATTGGCGGAAGAAAGAACTGCCACCAATCTAAATTAACTTGAATATCAATATTAATAAACTCAAAAGAACGAATCACTAATTGATATCCAACAATCGTTGCAAGTGACAACATAATTTGAACATAATTGATCAGATCCATTAATTTCTCGCCATCAAAGAAGCGTAAAATAAACAAATAAAGCAAGGCTGTTATGACAATAATTAAGAGATTTACAAATAGTATCTCTACAAGAAAGATAAGAAAAAAGACAATGCCTTTTGTAAATAAAGAAACAAGCAAGGGAATCGCCATAATCGAACCAGTTAAAAAAAATAAATAAATGACGATGTGTACAAGTTTAGACGCACTAATTGTCTTCTGAGTAACAGGTTTTGTTTGCAAGATTGTTTTATCTCGTATGTCTAAAAGAACAGACGAGAAATCCGAAATCATCGATGTCATAATAATAAACATTGCTATTGAAAAGACAATACTCATTTGAAACAAATAATTTTCACCAACAAGAATAAAAGGGACGAGTACAAGCCCAAAAAGGCCATAAAGCCATAACGACTTTAAAAATTGATTTCCTTCTTTCTTTTTGTCGGTCTTTGCGTTGGATTGAGTAAAGATCGTTGGGACCCTTCTATTATCCATCGTTAATTTCACCTGCAAAATCTTACGCATGATGTTGTAATCAACACCTAATTTCTCAAATACACTTCGAAAATAGTCTAGTAGTTTAAGAGTTAGAAAGTTCTCCATCCCTACACCTCTTGAACAATAGAGACAAATTCCTCAGCGATTTCTTGATGTTCATGAAACCCAGTTAATTGATTAAAAATTTGTTCTAATGTCCCTTCCGTGTTTTGTTCTTTCAACTCATCAAAGCTTCCATCTGCAATAATTTGCCCTTCAGATAGAAGGACGATTCGGTTACTAATCTTCTCGACAACTTCCATAATATGAGAAGAATAGAATATCGTTTTTCCTTGTGCTGCTAATTGCGCTAAAATCTCTTTCACCACCATAACACTATTAGCATCTAGTCCACTCAATGGCTCATCAAGAAATAATAGATCAGGATTATGCAATAAACTAGAAATAAGTAAGACCTTTTGCCTCATTCCTTTCGAATAAGATGAAAGCCTCGAGTGATACACCTCTTCTAAGCCAAATTTGGCCATCAACCGTCTAGCTTTGCTCTCTACTTGCTCAGGAGGAACTCCATATAATTCTCCTACAAAAGATAAATATTCACCTGCTGTTAAGTTATCATACAATTCAGCCGTTTCCGGCACATAACCAATATGCTTTTTATAATCTACTTTTCCATCCGAGATATCATTACCAAAGATCGTGACGTTCCCATGATAACCTTCAATAAGGCCAAGCATTATTTTCACAGTCGTACTTTTCCCAGCTCCATTTGGACCTATATAACCAATGATTTGTCCCTTATACACGTCTAAATTAATCGCACGCAATACCATTTTATTCGTAAATGACATCGTGACATCTTCTAAAGATAAGATCGGTTTTTCTATTTTCTCCACACTAATCATCCACTCCATAAATAGAATTATCTCTCAATTTTAACATAAACACCCAATAAATAACCTACTAAATAACGAAAGAACTATAACAATAGAATGATAGATTATTAAGTTATTTGATAAAAACTATAATTTCCTCAAATAAATATGAGAAACCTGCAACTATCCTCCACTCACGAAAAGAATATCGTAAACTATAAATATAACCTGAAAAACTTTATAACTTGTATACATATAGGAAATTCACTCGTTATTTGTTTACATTTACGACAATCTGCTGATATATGTAGAGAAGTTTTTGCAGGAAAATACCTACTCAATCGAAAAATTAATAAGTAAGGAAAAAACTCCAACAAATGAAAAGAAAGGTGGTCGTTGTTTGTGAACAGAGACCTAAGCCTACAACAAATCGCCGAAGGCATGACAAAATCGCTGTTGAATGCTTCAGATAAAGATTTGGAAGGTTTTCAAAAAATCATCGACGCAACATTAGAATTAAGAGAGGCACACAAAGATTTGCAAAAAATGGTTCAAAGTTATTCAAATTCCGGAATTCAGCGTAGCGTAAATCATAGTCAAAGCCATTCTCATAACAGCTAATACTACATTAAAGAAGGATCACATTGATGCATGTGATCCTTCTTTATTAGGAATTTCTCTTTTTTAATTTTATATCATTTAGAGCTGGGTTTCGGATCTTTAGCTACCTTATGAATGAGCTTCCCTCCTTTGCTGCACTCTCTTTCGGCTTTCATCAACGTCTATTTAATCATAAAAAAAGGCAGTTTCCGCATACTTTGTTGTTTTTATGAGGAAGACGTGTTCTCCATATGTTCGTTCCATTGCGCTTCAGTCACTCGTACCAGCAAGGCGGTGCCGAGCCTCCTCGGCTGTTCCTGCGGTGTCTCGCCCACCTCTACATGAGGCCACTGAAAAAGTGTTCGTTTATATTTCGGACTTGAAAAGTAGCTTCGATCTCGCTCCCGGGATGGGGGGCACGCTTTCCGCAGGCGGGCGTTGAACTAACCGGCTGCGCCGGTGGATTTCAACCTGCCCTTCCCTCCTGCAGGAGTCGGCCCTCCCATCCCGTCCGCTTTGTTGAGAGGAAAGATAGAAATTCCCTACTCTTCAACGATCAAAAGAAAATAGGAGAAATAGCTTAAAAAGCCTTTGAGAAATTAAACCAAAGGCTTTTTGTCTACAGTCAAATCAATGATTGAGTGGGAAGTCGCAGCATACATTTGTTTCTACTATAAAAACTGCACCAGCAGGTCCTGGTTCATCGTATAGTTATTTCGATGCTCCTAGTAACGGCCTATTTCTTGAGAACAGCTTGTGGTCGAAGTGGGCAAACGGGTTGTAGGGGCTATGGAATTCTTAATACAAATTGGTAAAGAAAAACACACATGTTGATATTCTCAACATGTGTGTTTTTCTATTTTATTGAATTTGCTACTTTTTTAAGCTCTTTTATGCATTCTTCGATATCAGGATATTTATTTTTATTAATACCTATAAGATATGTTAAGTCATTAACCTTAAAGTTTATAAAGAGAAAGTCAATACTTTGATCATTAATTATTTCTGCTTTAATCCCATTATTTAAATTAAAATACTCACCTTTTGCACTTTTAAGGTTTAGGTCATTTACATGTGCTTCTAAAGCTAACGTTTTATTACTTTTTTCATTCAAATAGTCAATTCTTAAAATATCCTGTGATTTATCAATATTTCCACCACTAACTGTTGGTGTAAAAGGTAAGTATTCAGGCATCATTACTTTTTTTCATATTGTTTTTCAAACTCTGATACGGCTTTCTCAATTGGTATAACATCCCCTAATGGTTTATTAGGGTTCGGTTCTAGGGGATCACTTGTTTCAGCTTGAACTAAAGATAAGCTTAAAATAACAGACAATAATACATTAAACATAATTTATCACTCCTTTACGTTAATTATTTCAAATAGGAGTAATCGTATACATTTAAGTCAAAGTAACAAGCGTTATAATGCTTGTTACTTTTTATTTGTGCTCTTCAGCTCTAGAAGGTCGAATTTAGTTTTTTTGAACTAGCCTTATAAAAAACCAGTAATACCCGAATATCCAATCATGATGGCAAATGCTCCAAGTAAAATGTAACTAAGAGCCGTATTTGCTTGGCCTCCCATACCTGAAACAAGCATATCAATGCTATCCCCTAAAGGAAGGCCCGATGCTACACCAGCAGTTAGTGCAGCAAAGAGAATGGCCAATACAACGTTTACTCGAAGGAGACTACGAACAACCATAATGATGACAGAAATGACTACAGCATTAATCAAACGTTAATCCCCCTCTTTGCTTTCCTTTTAAAAAGTTCAAAATGACATGAGCTGCCACTCTGCTTGTCATATCACGGAAGTCTACCGTTGGATCCACTTCTACAATTTCTAGTCCTCCTACCATCGGGTGTTCCCCCAAATACGAGATTGCCTCAAAAAGATCAACTGTATCCATGCCCCCTGGTCCAATAGCTGGACACCCTGGTGCTTGCGCCTGATCTATGACATCCATATCCACAGAAACGTAAATCGAATCAACGGACTTTTCAAGCTTCTTTAGTGATGTTTCCATTAACTCTTTCATACTCGTATGTCGTACGTCCTTCATCGTGTACACCGTTACACCATGATTGTTTACATAATCATGATATGGTTTACTATTTGAAAAATCACGAATACCTACTTGAACTAAGTTGGCCCCATTGATGGTTTTACTTTCAAGTAAACTTCGAAAGGGTGTACCATTGCTTGGACCTCCATCCTCCAAGTTTCTTACGTCATGATGAGCGTCAAACTGAATGACCCCCACTTCTCCTTTTGCTTCTTGATACCCTTTAATACTAGGATAAGTAATTGAATTATCTCCCCCTAATACAATAGGAAGCCATGATGGATGTTCCTTAAACAATTGAAGAATCGTTTCATAAACGCGGTTCTGAGATTCTTCAATATTCGTTACATGCATGGAAACATCACCTAAATCTTGAATGATCCATTTGGCTAAATCAATGGTATCTTCGATTGAATAGGTTGAATAGCCTGACAATGCTTTCCGGATCGTTCCCGGAGCAAAACAGGCTCCTGAGTGACTAATGGATGATTTAGAAAGGGGAGCGCCAATTAGCCCAACCCCTCTGATTTTTTCACCACTCCACTCTTTTATTAAGTCTCCCATCTTTGTGACGTCCCGGTCGATAAATGATGAATTAGCTTTTTGTAGATAAGGTAATGGTGTCAATGATCTTCCTCCTTTTTGAAACGATTTGTCCCTTTTTAATTACGGTATTTACATGATTCACTCCGTAATGATAAGGAAGATATTGATAGTTCGGAGCATCCCAAATCACAAGATCCGCTTGACGCCCCACGACCACTTGACCTGCTTTTTCTCCGCGACCGATGGCATAGGCAGCATTAACCGTCATCGCATTCCAAATTTCTTCAGGAGACATGTTCAGCTTCAAGGCTGCAAAAGTCATAATCAACTGTATGTTTTCTGTCGGGCAGCTTCCTGGATTAAAATCTGTCGCCAGCGCCACTCTTACTCCCTCATCAATCATTTTTCTAGCACGCGCAAACGTCTCTTTTCCTAAATAAAAGGTGGTACCTGGCAGTAAAACAGCAATCGTTCCAGAGTTAGCTAACTTTTTAATCCCCTGATCTGATGCACCAACAAGATGATCTGCTGACACCGCTCCTAAATCAGCTGCTAGTTCTGTTCCACCTAAAGGATCAATTTCATCTGCGTGAATTTTTAATCCAAATCCTTTCTCACTCGCTTTAATTAAATACTCCCGAGACTGCTCGACGGTAAACACACCGGTCTCTAGTAAAAATATACAAACAAACTCCGCAAGTTCCTCAATTTTAATTAAATCAAGCATCCCAATCATTTCATCTAAAAAGGCTTGGGGGTCTTCTTTGTATTCATTTGGTATTGCATGCGCTCCTAAAAACGTCGAGACCAAATCAATCGGATGATCTTGCTGCAAGCGTTGGGCTACTTTCAGCTGCTTAAATTCTGTATCTACATCTAATCCATAACCACTTTTCACTTCCGCAGTCGTTACCCCATAAGATAGCATCCGATCAAGGTGAAAGCGTGCTTTTTCGTATAAATGATCTTCTGTCGCTTCACGAGTTTGTTCAACCGTAGACAGAATGCCCCCTCCTTGTTTTAGAATGTCTAAATAAGGAACGCCTTGCTGCTTTAACGCCATTTCATGCTCACGTGATCCACCAAAAACAACATGAGTATGAGGGTCAACCAATCCTGGCGATACGAGCTTTCCTTGACAATCAATGACTTCACCAGCTTGAATTTCTGCTGCATCCTTCTTCTTCCCAATGAAAGCAATCTTGCCATTGGCTATTCCGACAACGGCATCTTCAAGCATGCTTACATCTTGCATGTCTTTCCCGGCTTTAGGACCAACCGCTTCCATCGTTAGCAACTGCCCAATATTCACAAGTAGTAAATCAACATATTGTTTCATTCGCCCGCCTCCTCTTAATTCTCTTTCTCATTCATAGGAATAACAACATTCTTTTCCTTCGCTACATCTTGTGCGAGCTCATATCCAGCATCTGCATGGCGTATAACACCCATGCCTGGATCTGTTGTAAGAACGCGTTCCAATCGCTCTTTTGCAAGCGGTGTTCCATCAGCAACGACCACCATTCCAGCATGAAGGGAATACCCCATTCCAACCCCACCACCATGATGGACCGATACCCAGCTCGCACCGGCAGATGTATTGACTAGTGCATTTAAAATCGCCCAATCCCCTACTGCATCACTTCCATCTAACATCGCTTCAGTTTCCCGATTTGGTGAAGCAACAGAGCCACAATCTAAATGATCACGTCCAATGACAATCGGTGCTTTTAATTCTCCTTTTCTTACAAGCTCGTTAATAGCAAGCCCCATCTTTTTACGCTCACCGTAACCTAACCAACAAATACGTGATGGCAAACCTTGAAACGCAACTTTTTCTTGAGCCATGTCAATCCAGCGGCAAAGCGCTTCATTTTCAGGGAATAGTTCTTTAATCAGTTCATCCGTACGGTAAATATCTTCAGGATCGCCTGATAAGGCTACCCAACGAAAAGGACCTTTCCCCTCACAGAAAAGAGGACGGATATAGGCCGGAACAAAGCCAGGGAATTTGAACGCATCTTCAAAGCCTTCATCCTTTGCAACTTGACGAATATTATTTCCGTAATCAAACACAATCGAGCCTCTCTCTTGCATCTCGACCATCGCTTCCACATGCTTTCTCATGCTTTCATTTGCTAGCTTCACATATCTAGTCGGATCTGTATCACGAAGCTCATCAGCTTCCGCTAAAGAAAATCCTTCAGGAACATAGCCATTTAATGGATCATGAGCCGATGTTTGATCTGTCACAATATCAATATGAATGTTGCGCTCGAGAATTCCATGATGAATTGCTGCTGCATTGCCTACTAAACCAATTGAAAGAGGTTCGCGTTTTTCCTTAGCTTCTAGCGCCCACTCAAGTGCTGTATCTAACGAATGTGTCATGCGGTCACAATATTTTGTATCGATTCGTTTTTGAATTCGCTCTGCATCTACATCAACAGCAATGACAACACCATCATTCATTGTCACTGCTAGAGGTTGCGCACCACCCATTCCTCCTAAGCCGGCTGTTAATGTTAATGTTCCTTTTAAACTATTAGAGAAGTGTCTTCTAGCAATTTCCGCAAATGTTTCATAGGTACCTTGTAAAATCCCTTGAGTTCCAATATAAATCCAGCTGCCCGCTGTCATTTGGCCATACATCATTAACCCTTCTTTTTCGAGCTTATTGAAATGATCCCAATTGGCCCACTTAGGTACTAGAACAGAATTGGACAACAACACTCTCGGTGCAGCCGGATGGGTTTTGAACATTCCTACAGGCTTACCCGATTGAATCAGCAACGTTTCATCGTCTTCCAGCTTCTTCAAGGAACGAACGATCGCATCAAATGATTCCCAGTTTCGAGCTGCTTTTCCAATCCCCCCATAAACAATCAAGTCTTCTGGTTTTTCAGCGACTTCAGGGTCCAAATTATTGTATAGCATACGTAAAACAGCTTCCTGCTCCCAGCCTTTACATTCTTTTTCTACACCTGTTTTTGCCTGAATCATTCGTTTTTTTGTTGTCATGTTTTCTCTCTCCTTTTAGGAATGAATTTTCGTTTCTGATGGATCAAAACGGTGCGAACTTGCTTGTAGCCATTTAGAAATTTCTTCGATATCTTTTGAGAACACGCGATCCTTTGTAATGGATGAGGCTATTTCTCTTCCTTTATGAAAAAATTGACTTGTTGTTTGCGACATCTTGTCGGTTCCTCTATATTCTGTTGCTTGCATCGCACAAATGGCTTCAATAGAAAGGACACGGCGTGCATTCTGAATCACTTGGTAGGCATGTCTTGAACCGATCGTTCCCATGCTAACATGATCTTCTTGGTTTGCAGATGAAGGAATCGAATCCACACTCGCTGGATGAGCCAATGTTTTGTTTTCAGAAACAAGCGATGCGGCTGCATATTGCATAATCATCGCACCAGACTGCAATCCTGGCTCCGGACTTAAAAATGGCGGTAAATCACTTAATTGTGGATTCACTAACCGTTCAATCCGCCGCTCTGATATATTAGCTAACTCCGCCATCGCTATTGCTAAGAAATCCATAGCAAAGGCAATCGGCTGACCATGAAAATTCCCGCCAGATAATACTTTCTTCCCATCATCAAAAATAAGTGGATTATCTGTGGCTGCATTCATTTCAATCTCTAACTTTTCCTTTACGTAATTCAATGCTTGCCATGTCGCCCCATGCACTTGCGGGATACAACGTAACGAATACGCATCTTGCACTCTGACTTCCCCTTGCTTTGTCGTTAACTGACTATCCGCTAAATAGGTGCGAATTCTCCTAGCAACATCGATTTGTTCTTTATAGCCACGAGCTAGATGGATCTCTTCATCAAAGGCATCAATAATGCCTTGTAACCCTTCCATTGTCATTGAAGCAATAACTTCTGATTGAAAAGCTAGCTTCTCAGCTTCTAAATAAGCCACTATTCCCATTGCGGTCATCGCTTGCGTTCCATTTATGAGCGCTAACCCTTCTTTTGCTGTTAAAGAAATTGGAAAGATTCCTTCTTTTGTTAAAGCATCGATTGCATCTACTTTTTCACCTTGATAAAAAACCTCACCCTCTCCAATTAACACGAGTGCTAAATGGGATAATGGAGCTAAATCTCCACTTGCCCCAAGCGATCCTTGCTGGGGAATCACAGGGTGAATGTGAGCATTTACTAAATCAAGTAATCTTTCTATCACAACTGGTCGTACTCCTGAGAATCCTTTCAATAATGCATTAGCTCTAAGAAGAACCATCGCTCTTGACACCACTTCTGGAAAAGGTTCTCCAATTCCACAAGCATGCGAGCGAATCAAGTTTAATTGCAAAGCCTCCACATCATCTTTCCCGATATAGACATCGCTAAATTTTCCAAAACCTGTTGTTATCCCGTATACCACTTTTCCCTCATCCACTATTTTTTCAACTGCTTTGCGGCTTGCATTGACTTTCTTCATACTTTCATCTGAATACGTAACTTTCTCATTTTCAAAGAGCACATTACGCACATCAGAAAAAGTTAGTGTTTGACCGTTTAATATAACCATGATCCTCTCTCCTTCCAATCCCTTTAGTTAAGTAAAGGAGCAATAGAAAAGGGGACTATATCACTGAAATCAAACATTTGATTTCAAGATATAGCCCCCTATTAACTAAAATACTATGGGCAATTATATGTGATTAATTCCTAAACCAATCGTTTCATGCTCTGACCCTTTAACAGGTGCACCTATTGTGCCATACAAGGAAACGGCAATCCAATCTCCTTCTAACTCACTGTCATACGGGTTTCCACGCAATATGGCAAACGATAAGCCAACTGTTCGTAAAACAGACCCTAACTGAACTTGACCTCTCGTTACTCCATGTAGCGCTTCGATAATGGCATGATACAGTGCGTGTGATTCACGATAAACATTCGACTGGATAATCCCATTTTTCTTCGCCGCAGTCTCTATTGCTGCCACTACTTTATGCGCCTCCATTGAACCAACTTTTCCGGTACATCCTTTCCAATTCGACTGTTCCAGTTTCTTTAACTGACCAACTGAATCCTCAGAAAGCAATAGAAGGATCGCGTGTCGTCCAATCCGATTATCATTACTTAACGCCATCAACAACAACTCTTTCGCTTTTCTATCAAACTAATATCTAATAACTACCCTTAGTGTAAGCGCTTAAAAATCATGTGTCAATGAAAAATTCCAAATTCATACGGTAAATGAAATATTCACCTAGAACCTTTAGGCACTTCCTCGGGAAGGAGTATGTAATTACTTCCCCCTTCCCAATGTATAGTATGATTGGTGCCTTTAGTATGTGAAGCTCTAAAGATGAAACCATTAAAACATTAGAACAAACTAAGAAAATAAAATCTCTGCTAAATAGACTGTACCTGTTACCGTCACCATGCTAAACACGGTTGATACCAAAACCGTTTGCGCTGCATATTCAGGATGATTCCCGTATTCCAATGCAAATATCGAGCTATTTCTTGACGTAGGAAAGGCACTCGCAATGAACAACGCCTGTGCAATCGTTCCATCGAGGTTTAAAAGTAGGATCACGATAAGACCAAGACAAGGAGAGAGAATCAACCGCCCTATTAAACTAAGGATTAACGGCTTTGAAAAACGATAGATCTTGATAAACGCACTTTGAGCTCCTAGGGTCACAAGCGCGATCGCCATAAACGCACTGGCTGTATTTTCGATAGGAGTCCAGAGATAATGTGGAATCGGAACCGAAAGAACTTTCAGAACAATAGCAAACACCAGTGCATATATAACAGGATTTTTCAAGAACAATCGCAGCGCTTGGAAGCCTTTTTTCTCCACAGAAACCGAATTAAACAATCCATATGTAAATGTAAGTAGATTTTGAAAAATAAGAACAACAATTTGAACGGTTACTCCGATCGGATGATGCAAAAAGACGAGCTGACTGACAGGCAAGCCAAAGTTGCCATTATTACTGAGGACAACACTATTCTTAAACGTCGCTGACAAACGAGTGTCAAATCTCGCAAACTTTGCAACTAGCGCACTAATCACAATTAAGCTCATATTTTGTAAAACAAGAAACCCAATAATCAGCGATAATGTATCACCTGCCATTTGACTCTGATACACATTAACAAAACATACAGCCGGTATTAATAGAAACGTATTTAGCCTTGAAAGTGTGCTCATATCAAACTTAAAGGTTCGATGAAGAAAAGCTCCGATTGCGATCAAAGAAAAAATAGGAATCATCACATTCACTACGATTAGAAAAAACACATCCACACACATTCCCCCTTCCACCCAAGCATAATAAATAACTAAGCCGCCTGTAAAATTCAATTTGGCTATAAGGTTCTATTCAAAAATTGAATAGAAAAAAAGAGGGCTCATGCAGGCGCGAATGTGCGGAGTCAATACGGCTTTGTTGAGTAACACTCATACTATATTTAATGAATTTGTGTAAAGTCCAATTTTTCAACGAATCGAACAAACTCCCTAACCATCTTTACTTCAGCAGTGTCTTCATGATAGAACATCCATGTTTTTCTTATGAGAGGAGCTCCGTTTTCATCTTTCAATGGTATGCTATGTACGTCCTTTTGCTCCTCAATTAATGCGCTAGGAAGAATTCCATAGCCAAGACCATTGATCACCATTTCTTTACACGTAATCCCCTTATCGACTTCCATCCCAATCAAAGGAGCCTGAGAAAATGTGCGGTTCCACCATTGATCTATGACCGTCTTAAGCAGTGTATCGGTTTCATAATTAATTCTTGGCATCGAAGGCAGATCATCAAGTGCAAATGGTTCCTTAGACGCCACACTAATGTTCTCTTCAAATAGAAGGCACCTTGAATCAGACCACTGGTAATCGCCGCGAACAATCCCAATATGAACATCCCGATGATAGACCATATTCACAATATCATGACTCCAACCGGTTGTAACTTTGTAGTTCACGTTTGGATACTGTTCCTGAAACCATTTTAATAGAGGAGCTAGCTTATACCTTGCAATATAATTCGATACCCCTAATCGCAGAGTACCGCTCACTTCTCTCTCCATATTAAGAACGTTTTCTTTCATCTTTTGAAGACGTGTTAACATGTCTTCAGCACTTTTTACTAGATATTCCCCTTGAGGAGTAAACTGAATTCCCTTTGCTCCCCGGTTGATGATTGAAACTTGAAACTCATTCTCGATATGTTGAATTCTTTTTGTTAAGGAAGGTTGTGAGATATAGAGACTTTGAGCCGTCTTTGTAATGTTTTGTTTCTCAAAAAGAACCTTTAAGATAAGCCAATCACGTTCATCCATTTTTTCTCCTCCAACAATTGTTGATTGTTATGACATAACGGATTTCGATATCTAACTTAGATTTTAGCCACATGCTTCATTTCTCTTACTTATAATCTACTCTATACATTACCATAAAAGTCTAGTCTTTCTATTAGAGACAAATGTCCAACTCACCAAAGCTCTCTCTTCACTAGAAAGGCTAGATTTTCCATGAACGAAAAAACTTGAAAAAGTTTATTAATTCATGCATAATGGAGATCGTGTGAGATTCACGATCTCCATTATGCAAATAGGTTAAATTAATACTTCATGGGGCTGGCTGTGACACTGGTGTTCGCCACGGTCTTCAAAACCGCTTGGGAGGCGCGTGCCGTCTCCGCTAGGTTCGATTCCTAGACAGTCCCGCCAAACCTTATATAATCAAGGGTTTAATTGCTTTTAATTAATCGCAACGAAAATTATCTAAATACTCGGAATTTTACAAAATATAATGGGACGGTCTATTTCACTTTGTTAGATCACTGATTTTGGGGTCATTTCGTCTTTATCCATATAAGCAGACTTAGCAATCGACACCTCACTTGTATTGAAGCCTATATTCCCCCCCACTGTAAAGCTCTCAATTCTTCGAAACGTGTTACTGTATGTCCTCCCATAAAAAAGTATGGGATGGTACATTGTGATAACAAAAAATAAGCATCATATACAAATACAACAAACATGTATATAACGCTTTAGTAAGACTAATCATTATTTTTCGTAAAGTTTTTAATATACATAGTTACAAAGTTTACCTATCTGTTCTACTTCAACCACTACAATATCCCCCGACTTCTTAATCATTTGGCGGTAGAACGATGTTGGTCTGATCGGGAATCACGGAAGACGTCGGTTTCAAAAACAAAAATGGTTCTTTAAGATTTGCTTTCCCACCAGTTTCTTTTGCATGATCAGCATATGTCCATCCAAAATTAATGATTTTCGAGAGTACTACCGGCTCCAAAATCTTCACATCATTATATTTAACCCTTTCTCCATCAAATTTTAAATCATTGATTACTACTTCAGTAAAAGTACTAGATAATTGTACTATCTCGTCATCTTCAACAATTCCATAATATACATTTCCGTCACATCTTTGATAACGAACTATCATCTTTGTTTTTTGTAGTACCTTCATTGCCACACCAACCTCTCATTATTTTCCTTTGTAACTTATACCTAATCGCTAATTAACGGATATTAACCCAAACTTCTCCAGTTAAATTCGTACTGTATAAAAGCACGAAGAGATGTTCTTCGTGCTTTTATTATCAATAAAGGATATATATTGTATCTCTGTTACTCTCCAACTTCTTTGAATATAATTAGACGATTGGAGAACGTCAACGATTTTGAAGTGCAAGAGCCTAATCCTCCCTATCCGAAAAAGTATGCTTTTTTCTCCACAAACATGCAAATTGGAATATCATCTTCTAATGAACAGTATCGTTGTACTACGTAGCAAATTATTTTGTTTTGTTATTCTTCTTACACATAAGCTCACGTTTCGTGATACCTATTCGAAAATGACACATTGTCAAATATTAATCCCTTGATGCAGTTTCATATCGATTTATCTTATTTTCAAGTATTCGTTTAGCTGTCTCTGAAGTATTGATATCCCTCGCTATTGCTCTAGCCTTTAAAATGTCACCATTGGCAGCTTTATAAACTGCTAGGCATTTTACGTAATCACGGTTATATTTACTCCATGTATTACCATGAATATTCTTTATCGCTTCTAAAATAGATCTTAAGTGTTCAATACTACCTACTTTTTCATAGAAATCAAAAGTTGCTAGAAGTACGAATATATCGTTGGGATATAAAAATGCATTCTTTTCAATTAGATCTTGAGCAATTTCAAAATTGTCATTAAAATAAACGTTATATTGAATATTCATTACTAAAGACATACTTTTAGCTTTTTCAGAGTCAATTTTATCTATATCCTCTAACAATAAACTCGCTCGATTTCTTCTTTCTTCAAAACTTAAATTGTCACTTCTTCCGTAAGATAAGCATTGAAAGTATGCTTGAATGTGAAACTCATTATTTTTATTGAATTCGTAATTTTCCTGAGCCAAATTTAAAGCTTTATCATATTCCTCATTGTTATTATAAACAAGAACCAGCTCTCTTTTAGCTCTTGAAAATTTAGGTCGTTCTTCAAGGGCCTTCAATAGACTATTTATGGCTTCTCTATCACGTCCTACATGTCGATAATAAAATCCAAATAAAAAATTATGCTCAGGTCCATCAATTTTCTGAACTTCTGCTTTAAACCTGTCATCTTTTAGACGTGCCAACGATGAACATAGAAAGTAACGTATTTCTCTAGCTATATGTCTATCCATAAACTCTTCGCTTATCAAAATTCTATCTGCTAATTTAACAACATCTTGATCTCTATCTTTTCTATCGTATAATTCTTTCATTGATTTTAAGTAATGAGATGGTATTAAATATCTATTATCTATTTCTTTATTTTCACTAATCACTTCTCTTAGAGAATAAAATACATCTGAAACATCCTTATCATTGAAATTATCATAATCATTCATAAAATTTTTAACATGCTCATGCAGAGCATCTTTAAATTCTTTACCCATTTCAAATCTTTGTCTCTTTACATAATTCTTTATAGCAGAATTTAGACATATATATTCGCCATTTATACCTAAATTCTCACAAATTCCATTTGTTATAAAATCTTCAATCAGCATCTTATATTCTTCTGAATCATTGAATAATTCAGAAAGCATACTATAACTAATAAAGTCAAATGTAGCTATCAACGCCAATAAATTATGAGCATTTGCATTCTTATCATACTGAGATACTAACCTAGATACTTTCCCGTCAGAAAAGTCAGTAATAATAGATGTATCTCTTTTTATATCTTGAATATTATTATGCTTAATGTAATCAGCTGTATAAATTATTTCTTTTGGTAGCCCAGAGAAAAAAGTCGTAACATATTTTATATCTTCATCTCCTAAATCCAATCCCGAAATCCGGCTGTATCTTGTGAATAATCGACTTCTTTCGCCCGCGGAAAGTTCCGGAACATGAACAGCATGAATCGACTCTGCTTTAATCAGATCCTGAAACCTTGTTCTATGTTTGCTTACGACGCAAATAGTCATGCCATTAAATGCTTCATTAAGTTTATTATTCAACTTTAGATACCAATCACTTATAGTCCTTGTAGGAGACACTATGGCACCTTCATCTACTATTAATAAAACATCTTTAGCATTCTTCATTTCCTTAAACATTTTAAATGCAATTTCTATTTTTTCATCCTGAGAGATTTGCATAAGAGATTTCTCAAAACCATAATCTGATTCAAAACCTAAATCATTTAATAAAAGTATTAAATCTTCTATACTTTGATGTGCATCTAAAAATATAGTTGGCATAAAATAACTTTCACTAATTATGCTTGATTTTATTAAACTTCTTCTTAATAGGGATCTTCTTCCTATTTCATTTAAGCCTGATGCAATTAAAGAAGTTGGTACAGGTTTATCGTATGTATCAATTCGTTCCTCAATATTATCAATAAGACTATTTCTTCCTACAAAAAACGTATTCTTTTCTTTAATTTTAGGATTTTTTTCCCATACTAATTCTATATATCTATTATGTATTTTTCTTGCAGCAACTGCTGGACGAGAGATAATTCTAATGTTATATGTTTCTCTCATCCAATTTGGGATTCTCTTATCTTCATGTGTTATCTGTTCATCGATTATAATTGGATATATCTTTCTCAGGTCATTTCTATCAAATAAATCCTTAGCCTCTAAAATTTCCTTTTTAACCCAAGGAGATTCTAATGCAGTTTCAGAAATAAAAAGAACAAAAATTTCTGTGTTCTTTAACCATTTCGATATTTCTTGAGATGTTTCTTGACCTTCTTCAAAAGTTATAGCATCATATACAAATTTATCTTTACCAATTAATTTTGTTAAATTCTTGACAATGTTTTCTATGTAAAAAATTTTATCCTTGCTACTATGAGATAAAAAAATCCTTTTCAATGCAAATTCCCCCTAATTAGCGTGCAAAAAGTACGTGGTAATGGCTTCGAATCTTTCAAAAAGAAAAAGCCACTCTTTTTGAACAGACTCGAATATCAATATATTATACATTTTACCATATTTTTATAATTACTAGGTCATTAGGGTATAATTTTCAAAATATATTTAAAAAAATAACCATTAACTCTAAACAATCTGTTTAATGAACTTATAATTCTTCTATTATCTCGCCTGATTGTGGAAGCAATTACTTATATAACTACCTTTTCATTCTTTTTAAAAAAAGTTATTTGCTGCGCAGTATGTGTCAAATACGAAAGACGATTACTTTAAAAGCAATCGTCTTTAAAGGGTTATTCTATAACCAGTATATTTGTACTATGCAGCAAAGAACTATACTAGCTTTTCATCGTTCTTATTCAATGTAAGCTTCCGTTTAAGTACGGCATTTCACAAATCCAACTATATTTCACTTGAAATCTCCTCGCGTAATATCCATTTTTTTATTACCACTAGTTTATTTGACAAAAAAGTGACCAGATTTTTAACGGAAAGTGAACACTACGTTAAATGTAATCAAAATCTCTTTTAGTGAGGGGAGATAGCATTTAACATATAACTATATAAAAAAGTTTTTAAAAATGTAGGGGGCAAGAACATGAAAAAATTTAATGGTTTATTAGTATTGTCAATGACGGCTTTTGTTTTAGCAGCTTGTGGTGGGGACACAACAACTGAAGAACCAGATACGTCGACATCGGAAGAAAGTACAGAGGAAAATACTACAGAAGAAACAGACGCTTCAGCAGTTGAAGAAGGTCAAGTATTCACACTGGAAGAACTTAGTGAGTATAATGGGCAAGATGGAAATCCTGCTTATGTAGCGGTTGACGGAGTCGTTTACGATGTTTCAGATATTGGAGCTTGGGAAGGTGGAGAACACTTTGGTGGAGTAATGGCTGGTGCTGACAACTCAGAGAAAATTTCAGCATCTCCTCACGGCTCTTCTGTACTGGAAAACTTACCAATCGTCGGTACACTTGAATAACAATAAGAATGAAACAAGACACCTAGTTACGATTCAAATAATCGTAACTAGGTGTCTTTGTTTCAAGGTGGCGGGAGAGTGCCTTATTGCAATCCCAGTGTTGTCTATAGTCTTGAGCTTTTGAGAAGCTCGTTAACACAATAAACATTAGGGGCAGCAACTGACAACTTTTAGTTTCGCTCTAGCATCCGTTTGTTGAATAATGTTATCCATTATATTTAAGTAATGAGTACACATATGTATCATATGGCTCTCCATTTTGATACATATAATCCCTTAAAATACCTTCCTTTATAAATCCTACTTTTGTTAGCAACATATTAGAAGCCTCATTATCGGTAAAGACTACTGCACCGATTCTAGTTAGACCAAATTCACCAAATCCGTACTCAATTACTTTAGATACGGCTTCAATGGTATATCCCTTCCTCCATTTATTAGGATGTATCTCATAACCTATCTCAGCTCGTTTATGTTTAGGGGACCAAGCATTGAATCCTATAGTGCCGATTATCCCTTGAGTTCCTTTTATCTCAATCCCCCAACGTATTCCTCTGTTCTCCTTGTAACTGTTTGCAAAGAAATCAACAAATGCTTCTGCTTGTTCTATATTTTCTAAAGTATCTTGCCCATAATACCGTGTTACATTTTCATTTGAAAAACAAGCAAATATACCCTCTGCATCATCCTTCGATATTTCTCTAAGTACCAATCTTTCTGTCTCTAATGTTGGAAACATTTTTTCCTCTCCTTCTCAGCCCTTTAATGCAACACATCTTCTTCATACAGATAGGTAAGGGTTTGAACTTATCGCTCCCTTTTCCCCCTGTTCACACCGTACGTGAAACTTTCGAATCATACGGCGTTCCAACTAAACCAATTCATTCAATTCTATGTTTTTAATGAAGCATTTTATAAATCCAAATCAAATTGAGTCATTTTGGCATAGTCCCCGAAGTTCATTGACCTTTTCTTTCTGCTTCCTATCTAATTGTAGTGCTTCAAGTAAACGGTTGATTCTTTCAGTATCTTTCACATGTACTAGGCGATGAACAGCCTCGTGAAGCACTATCAGGTTTAAGAACCTGTCATCCTTTGAGAGATGAAAAGGATTTTTATGATGGCAATGCCAATCATTCAACCCTAACTCAACTCCAGTTACAGCACATTTTCCATACTGTGCAACGAACTTACTTATACGGTTGTCATTATACTCAATGGTTCGATTTGGAATAAAGCTTTTCATGATAGAACGTAGAACATTTTTATTTATCGCCTTTAAGGTCTTGTGTATCTTTTCTCTGCCTTCGGCAGTATAATTACACGTAATTTGCGAGAAACACAGATTTGTTTTATGCCGTTGGGCATAAATGGGTACAAATACCATGTCTCGTATCTTGAAAAACTTTGGTTCATATCCCTTGTAGCGTTTTTGTAATGTACGAGTCATATCCGAAAATTCCGCTTCTTTTCTGAGGTCTTTTAGTCGATTATATAAAGCCTTACTAAGGAAGGAGGTTAACTCACTAAGATTATTTGTAATTTGTGTGGCTGCTGAGTAGTAATTTTGAATTCCCATTACAACAGTATTATAATGTCAAACTGTCTCCATACAGGGTTTCTTCTGAATGACTTTTATTGCTTCTTTAATTTTTATGAGTGCATTTGACTTTGCTTTCTTCGTCATATTTGATTGAGCCACATAACCCATTCTGGTCTTACCTTTTCTTACGGCTTTAATCGAGAACCCAAGGAATTCTGACGAATTCTTCTTTAAGTTTATGACTTGTGACTTTTCATCACTTGTTTCAAGGTGTAACCTTGTTTTAAGAAAGTCTTTTACAGCATAATTCATCTTTATCGCTTGTGACCTCGTACGACAGAGAATTTTAAAGTCATCAGCGTAACGAACAATGAAACACTCTTTTAAGTGAGATTTTTTGAGAGCTTGATATTTTCCAGGATGCTTATATTTAAAGGTAGTTTTAAACGATTCCCATTGGTCACTTACCCACCAATCAAGTTCATTTAGGACAATGTTTGATAAAAGCGGAGACAGAATGCCACCCTGAGGAGTACCCTTGGTTGGAATGCCTTCTCTCTCAATTTCAGCTTTTAGTAGCTTAGAAATTATTGAAAGAAGTGCTTTATCCCTTATACCTATCGACCAGAGTTGTTTGAGTAGTTTACTATGGTTCACATTATCAAAAAAGCCTTTAATATCAACGTCTATACAGTGGTAGAGTCCTGCTTGATTGATAAGAAACTCAAATCTAGCTTTGGCGTGATGCGTATTCCTGTTTGGTCTAAAACCGTAACTATGCTTGTGAAATTTCGCTTCGCAAATCGGCTCCAACACTTGTAAAATACACTGCTGGAGGATTCTATCCCATATTGTCGGAATTCCTAAAGGTCTTGTTTTACCATTCGCCTTTGGAATAAACACTCGTCTAACTTTTTCTGGCTCGTATGCGCTAAGCATATGTTCAAGCTTTTTAGTTACTTGTTCCACAGACAAATCTTTTACATCTTCGATGGTTAATTTATTTGTACCTGCCGTTTTACTCCCAGTATTTCTTTTGATGTTTCGATACGCAAGACGTATATTTTCATTTGAACTAATTAGTTTCATCAAGTCATAGAAATTTTGACCATCAACACTTCGAGCATATAAGTTATCAAAACAAGATTGCATATCATAATACTCGTTATGCCTCAGTTTCTTCCGTTTTAACAAGTTGGTGACTCCCTTGGGAGTTCAACCTCTTTTAGTCTCACAAGAACCTTATTATTCGATAAAGAACTGCCTTACATGGTTGAATGATTCTTTATTAGTCTAGTGGCTATCCCTCCATGTGGATTAGACATTTCATTGGTACTGTGCCACCACTTTCACTGATATAAAGAAGGTTATACACTGGCTAATTTCACTAGCGTTTTCCTTTTCACCGTTTCATAGGGAGTAAGCCCTCCACGTTATCAGCTTACAACGTTGAATTATATCTATTATAGAAAGAACTTAGGTGCTTCCTGTAAGCCTGTTAGCTGTTCATATGCCTGTAACATATCATGGTTTTTCATAATAGTTAGTTTTACTCAACCACTGCTAACCTCACAATTTGGTGATATACACATTTCTATGTATTGCAGGTGTAGACCCGTACATTCAGAAGTTCGTCAGCTTACCCCATTCTTTTGGGATAATTAAGCATTCTCACCGTATTCAATCAACTCAGCATCATGATTTACACCACCCCCGCGGGTAGACTTTCGACAGCTAAAAATCACTGTTACGGTAAATTCTTACACCTTCTTGCCGAGCTTATAACACTGTTATTCTTACTAACTTCAGTGCTATTCGACTAAGAGAGAGCCCTTCAAGACGTTACTCTATCATTTGACTCTTCGATATAATCCTTCAATTCCATAAGGAATTGCCTAGTCTTTACCAGAGTGATGTGACCATCCTCCATTTAAACTAGGAACATTTCGCACAATAATCCTGCTTCGTTACTTCAACAAGAGAAAGGAGATAGCCTTTATTAAGCTATCGCCCCGTTAGTTCCAGAAAAAGACTAGAAGTGATACAAATAATACAAATAAAAAAGCAACTATGCTAATCCAACCCGAAACTTTTCGTTCTTTACGAAATTCTTCTAATCCTATTACTAACACCATTAAACTTATAAAAAACATCATATATGATTGGAACTCAAAATTCTTAGTAATCAATCCATACCCTGCGATAAAAGCAGCGATTACTGCAAATAGTACTCTTAAAATAATTAACAATATAAACGCCCCTTTATAGCCTTTTTGAGCTAAACGCCCCCTTTAGCGGCGTAACAGCAACCTAAGGATTCTCCAAAAGCCCTCTTGTCTTCTTACAGAATCGCTTCCGTTAGCAGAACAAGGCAGCGATGCTTAAATAACACGCATCCTTTTCCCTTCTTGTTCTTTTTATCTTATTATTAATATTATGCATTATTGTTTAGTTGAACTAACAAGGCTAAAATATCTAAACCTTGATTTTTGAAAAATAGATAACCCACAGTAGATACAATTACTAATAAAGGAAAATAAATAGCCGTATATGTGCGAAGATTTAAGTTCCACCTTAATTCCGTTTTAAAATACCTAATAAACCAGCAATAAAAAGAGGAAAAATATAAAGGAATATTATCCAATTTTGAATTAATGTATCTATACCGAGCATGACTGGAATTGGATTAACTTCGCTTGCATCAAACAAATGCGTTTCCTTGCTTATAATTCCTTGTTTCACTTCTACGGTGTTTTCTTTAGGCACATCATAATTGAAGCCATATGGATGAACATCATGTGCATATGATAAAAAGCCTAATATTGCTAACGATAAAACATATACGAGTAATAAGGGTGCGTATTTTCTTATTATGAATTCCTCCCTTTACATTGGATTGGTTGCAAGATAATAAGCCATATATATACTAAAACAGCCTAAAAGAATAAGAGTTGTTAAAACAATCTTCCTTCCTATGGAATAAATATTTACTAAAGAGTAATAGATAATAGCACTTCCAAAGATAAACAGAAAAAAATCTTTTATTTCATATGTTGGAGGGATTGGCGTTGTTACACTTGTTAATGCAAATCACCCAAACAGAAATATCCCTAATACGTTTAAGAATCTACTTCCTTTTCCGTTGTATTTTCCACGCTTTGAGACGTTTGAACATTGGTTTCCAAAATGACTCCTCCACTTTATTAGACCTTAATAATTATACGAATTTTCCAAATGAAAGTTAACCATTGTTTAAAACATTAATTTCCTTTATTATGTTCAAAAAAATGCGTTCCTGCTTTATTGCAGAAACGTTAGCAATAGGTAAGCGTTTGAAGTGATCTCCAGCTTTTCCCCTGCTCCACACGGAACGTGACAGTTTCCCGTCATTCCGCGCTCCATCTAGCAATCTGTACTAGACTATAAGTTCCTCGTTACCCTTAGACAAGAAGGTTTCTCTAGCCTTCCTTCTGCCGACTCTACCTGTGCTTCGAACCCCATGAACTGTCATTCATGACGCACGCAGGAGTCTTGATGAGTTTGTTTTAGGAAACATGGTTCCATCATTCCAACCCTCTGTTGTGAAGTTTAAGTTTATCTAGTTAACTTCCTGCTTTTCACGCTTAATGCGCTTATAGCAGCACTTGTCGCGCGCTTCCGTTACTTTAAGTAGATTGTTTCACATACTTAATCATTGATAACCATATGTATCACCTTTATTTAAGTTAAGAATATGATTGTTTATTGAGACTATATCATTACTTTTCCATTCTATATTAACCTCTTCTGTTCTTCTCTGGATATAAATTCTTTTTTTAAACCAAAGTGGACCGTTTAACTCTCCCCTTACACCAAATGTACCCGTAGCTCCTTGGTCCCAACGATAAAAATCAATTGTATAATTATCATCGGGTGAATTTACCGTCTTTATATGTTCATTTGCTCCCATTGATGAAAAGAAGAATGTAAATAATACCGCCAAAAAAAGTGCGATAGATGTCAATGAAGACAAAATTATCGTTAACCAGCTTCTTGTTTTGGTTCGCCAGTTTCTTTTATCTTTAAAACCAAAAATTCCTAAAGTAAAGGCTAATAAACTAATTATAAGTAAGATATAATTTGGAGGTGTAATTTGCCAAGTATGAACAATGTTAGAATAAAATGAGTAGGCTGCTAACCCAATGCAAACAATTATTAAATTAAAAGACCATAAGTTATATCTTTCCTCCACAAAACTTGCCCCTTTCTTGTTGTATAATCCTGCTCCGTTAGCGGAACATGGCGAGCAATGCTTTAACAAAAGCATCACTCCCGCTTGTTTAATAACACTCTTCTATATGAATATTATTTTATGTCGATAATACTTACATATTGAGCTTTATTCCCTTGGCTTTTTAAATTTACTTCTATAAAGTATTGTCCTGACTCAGCAGGCAAAACAATCCTTCTTTCTTCAGATGGACATTCGTCGTCAAAAAGACACTCAAAATTATGTATTGGATCTTCTCTTTTACCTGACTTATAAATTGAAACTTCTACTTTTGGGACTGTAATATCACCATCACGTTTCTTATCTTTTTCAAATTTGATATAAATAATTTGATTTCTGTCGAGTTCAACTGTTTCTAATCCAAGTGCAAATTCTTCAAGATTTGCTATTCCTTCGATTTTCTCCATTGAGGCAGTTTTCCAATTAACATTAGCTAACTCTAACGTGTACTCACTATATCCGATACTATCGGTAGTAAAACTTGCAATCGGTATTCCTGCATCATAGTTTTCAGCGAAGCCACTACACCCTGACATAATTAGTAATAAAACAAGAGTTCCCCAAACCCCTCTGAAATTCCCCATAAATTCTCTCCTCTACCTTTCCAATTATCATTAAACTTTCTTTTGCTCTAACCTGCTCCTTTGAAGAACTAATTATCTTTTCTCCTATCATCAAGTTTTTTTGAACAGTTGAAGCATAATAAACCAATAACTAAAGAAATAAGAAAAGGGATGATTGCAAGTAAAGGTATAACAATTGTTCAGTAGAGTAAATATGCACTTATTGCAAATATAAACCAACTTACAATGAGTAAAAAACTGGACGCAAACTCTTTTAATGCAAGCAAAGTATCTGCCTCCCTTTGAACAAATTTCAACACTTTTTCTTTCATAAACCTGCTCCGTTACTACAACAAGAGAAAGTCGATAACCTTTATTCAGCTATCGCCCCGTTACTTGAATAAGATTATTCCTTTAAAGCTCCTTCAAATCTGACATCATACCATTCATCATATTCAACCATTGAATTTGCTATCTTTATTAACTCTTCTTTTCTTTCTTCCAATGACTTCCCAACAGTTTGATATAGAACCAGATAATAAATACCGTCCTTAGAAAACCTTAAATCAACATAGTCATTGTCGCTGGCAGATAAATAAAAATAACCATCTGTTTTTTCATCTATTTTCGTCTTATTCTTGTTCTCAAGATTGTCCCAAGACGAATCCTTGTAGTTGGCATTTTCTAAATATAAAGAACCATTTCCTTCTTCTGTACCGTCACGAAAAAACTCTTTCGAAAAACTCACTGATACCTCAGTTAAATCTGAATTTACTATTATAGCATGAGGTACCCATAAATGAGCAGTTCCTCCAGATATCGGAACATATACAGGTAATTGTGCTTTAAAAGGCACTGCATCTAATAGTATTTTGTAGGCTGGAAAAACATATGAAGCTCCACCATCGGGATTTTCACCAATAGTTTTAAAAAAAGAAGTATCTAGCTTGTCATTTCCACTAGAACATCCAACAACTCCTAAAAAAACAATGCTACCTATAAGGATTATTAGCTTTTTCACAAAAACACCCCCAATAATTGTAAAACTCCCTATTCAATCCTATGTTTAAAAAGGGACAACCATGAGGGTTATCTTACTAAACAATCTTGCCCGTTACTTCAGCAACGATAGGAACTGCCATTGCAACAGTTCCACGACTAATGCTATCCGTTACTTTAAGTACAAAACTTCACAAAACTTAACTCTATAAATTTTCTGGCATAAAAGAGAAAGAGCTTAGAAATTCTCCAAGCTCTCTAAGATATTAAGTCGATACTTGTTTTTGTACTACGGCTTTCAAATGTTTTCTATTTAAAAAGGAAAATATAAAGGATGTAAATAACAAGAAAGATGCTAGTAAGAATGACATTTTAACACCCCATAAATCAGTAAGAAAACCTAATAGTAGAACTGCGCTAGCATAAGTCACCAATTGAAGTGAATATTGAGCAGAATAAACTTTTGCCAATTCTTTGTGTGGAGTGCTTTTCTGTACCGTGGTTTGTTGAGCTATTCCCCCCAATTGTTCTCCAAAACCAATCAAGATAGAAAGAATTAATACTAACCAAGGTATTGAGTTGACTGCAAACACAAAAGTAAATATGCTCGCAATAAGTGTTCCAAAAACAGTAACATGACTCAAATGCTCACTTACTAAGCGATTATACCTTAAACTCATAAACCCACCAATAATCAATCCCAGAAAAAAACTAGCGTTAATATAGCCCCACCATTCTTCGCTCGCTTTTAATAATTCTTCGACATAAATATAAATGATTGCCGCCACCCAAACAGCGCTGGCAAGAGACTCCATAACACCCATTATATTAACCGTTCGTATAGCAGGTGTTTTCCAAATGAAAACCCATCCTTCTTTTATTTTGACCCAGTTATTTTTGGGAATAGAGGTTTGCTCTGTTTCTGTAGAATGACTATTAAGATGAATTTCTTTAATCATGAACATCATAATACTTGAAACAAAATATAAAACAACAGTAATATAGATTACTTGATAGTTCCCCAACCAGACCACGAGGACACCACCAACAGACCATGCTCCGAGTCTAATCGTTTGGTCTAAAATAGATAAAAAACTATTTGCTTTCACTAATTCAACTTGTTGTACCAAAAGAGGAACCATAGTATTTCTAACAGGTGTTGACCAACCATCTAAAAATGAAATCATAAATACTAACAAAAAAACTACTGTAATGTTTTGAAATGAGAAACTACTAAACAATAACCATCCTAATATGAACAACAAGCATGTTTTTCCAGATTGGGAAAACGCTAAAATACCTCTTAAACGAAACCTGTCAATGATAAGAGGGGCTAATATTCCACTTAGAAATTGTGACATAGTAATAAAAAAGGGAACCATACTCATGTACATAGCAGAGCCTGTTAACTGATAAATTAACGTAATTAAACCAACGATATATAACACATCACCTAGATTGGCAAATGTTTGACCAATCCAAAGGAAACGAAAAGAAACATTATTATTCATATCCCTATCCCCTTAAAAATGTTTATAACAATATTCGATAAGAAATAGTCTGTTTACACATTTAAAAGGGAAAACCTACATTTTATCGCCTCTTTCAGTTTTTCTTTAATAATCATTTATTGGGGATTGAATTTTTTGACAACAAATAGGGGATAGGGACCATAGTATTTTTTTATCAATTCACCCAAAAATATATTTATACTTTAGCATTAATATTCCATTAATCCTTTTTTAGTTAACTGAAATATTACTATCCTGTCCGTTAACGCAATAAGATAAGCGACACCTTGTTAAAGCATTGCACCCGTATGTTGAGAAAACGGCAAGGATAAAATGATCAAGTGAAATTTAGCTGCCCTTGTGTTTTTTAAGTAATTCTATTATTTCTTTATTTTGTTCGTTTGACTTGCTTAATTTACGCTCTATTGCAAATAACGTAGACATTAGTAATGCAAAAGCAATAATACCAAATATACCCATAGATACACCGCCTTGTGTAAAGAATTCTCAACTCCTCTGCTGTTAGCACAACAAAAAGTGCGCTCCCCTATTAAATCAAGATCCCCATTATCTCAATAATTCTTCGTTACTCATCCCTGTTTTCTTTCCCTAGATTAAACCCACTATTTAATATTGGTTTTTTTAATATGTAGGAGTATTTAATAAATAATAAACAGTTGAAAGAATCGGAAAGACAATTGCAAACGTATTGCACCCTATACCTATAAGTGCTATTACTCTCCCAGGTTGTCTTTTAAGATTTACTTCTTTTAATCCAATAACTCCAAGGATAAAACCAATAATAGCCATAACAACTCCTACAAAAGTAAAAAACATAAATGATATTGAGGTAAGACCTAAAATAAAAGAAATAATCACATTAATATTTTCTCTAGTGTTATTTTTAAAAATGCTATCTTTTGATTTAATGTTGACCGCCTCTTCTCATATTGACCTATTCTGCCCTTTAGCAAAACAATCGATAGCTGTTGTTTCGCTATCGCACCTGTTAGCAAGTAAGCAGGTTATATATGCAAACTTATCTTACTTTCGTGACCAATAATAAAACTAATAACACCCGCTACTATGCCATAAGAAAATGCATTTGCATTATTTCATTAAATTCCTCCTTTATCCCCCCCTCCCCTTTTTGGTAACGCTTCTATTAAATCAAATAGAATTTGTAAACTACGGACCGTTAAATATTCTAGTAACCACTAAAAAACTTACAATCATAGCAATGACAATCTTAATAATAGAAAAAGCCTTTCCCTTTTCAATTTTAGTTTCCACTCCATATTTTTATATGTTAACTAAATACGAAATCAGTTCCAATCACCTCATGAAGATTCGTAAAAAATTATAAACACCTATATCCTCCCAATTATTATTTAATAAAACTACAAGCGATCAAATACTTCGTTGACGAATAACCCTCTTTGTTGATACCATAAAAACCCAATAAACATCTTCAATAAAATTGCCTCGTTAGCGGAACAAGGCAAGCGATGCCTTGTTAAAGCATCGCTCTCCGTTAGTGCAAAATAAATTAACAAACAATCAAAAAGTGTTTATAAATACTACTAATAACAATGTTACAAAACCAACTAAATTAACTGGATGATTATACTTATATTGATTAATTGGTGTCATTCTCTTTACTATTGAACCAAATAGGAAGATGCCTATAAAAATCAAAATACCACTACTAATAAAAGCACTGTTTTCTATTTTAGAAGTATAATTATTTATATGACTTACAAATAGTACCCATAAATAACCTATAAATCCATGTAATACAACGGATATAAAATAATCTTTTTTATTCAATTATTTACCTCCATATATTTAAGAGATTATTCCTATATTTTACCACAAAACCCAATAAATCGTAAAAGGATATGAGGTGCATTTAAAGTGCAAGAATTATTAAAAGATATAAAATACCTGAGTTCAAAAGAAAAGAAAACACTCGAACAAATGGTTCTCAAACTAACTGAAGAAATTGGCGAAACTTCACAAGCAATGCTATCATACAAACAAGCTAGTGGTAGCGAGTACAAACATTTAGATATAGCGGATGTAAAAGAAGAATGTGCCGATGTTATTTTAGTTGCTCTATCATTATTTTATAAACTATGTGAAAATGAAGCAGAGTTAGAAGAATATTTAGAAAAGAAAGTAGCTAAATGGAAATCAGTCATGTCATAAATGACGATGTAAATACAACTTATTGTTGCTTTGGAATATAGTTTGATTAATAACAGCACGGAAGGCCCAGATTTTCCGAAAAAAGATTGATTCAAAAGGGATTCTTTTTCAGTAGATTTAATTTTGATTTATTATACACTATCTTATAATTTTCTACCTATGTTATTCCACAATCGCGCCCGATTGTGGAATAACTAAAGCTCTTTTTTCATTGAAACAACTTTAATATTTATACCATTTGGCTTATGTACAATTTCTTCATCATAAACCTCATAACCTATGGAACTATATAACTTTATATTCTTGGGTACTGTCATACGAACTTTGCATAGTAATGCAGTTACATCTACCTTATTTGCATATTCCTCTAAAGATTTTAATACCTTTTTTGCAATGCCTTTTCCTTGTTTTTCAGGAATAACAGACAAACGATAAAAATACAAACCCTCATCTTTTAGTTGAAATCGCACCATACCAACTGGATTATGTTCTTCAAAAGCAATCAATGCTTTTTCTCCTTTTTCTAAAGCGTCTGATACTGACTGAACAGTTTCTTCTAACGCACTCGATGGAGGGGTTTCGTTTTTATATTCTATAAATGCCTTAATCATTAAATCATGAATTACCGGTGCTTCAGAAGATGTAGCAGCATTTATTAACATGGTTATCTCTCTCTTTCGTAATAAATATTCAATTTAACTTATTTTTCCACGAAATAATAATTATCGTAAACTATCTCTTCTGTTAGCACAAGTAGGAGTTGCTACAATGCCAAATCCATTTATTGCTCTCAAGCCCCATTAGCCAGCATGTGCATGGATAGGAAATGGCAATACCTTATTAACTAACGCTCTCCTCGCTTTTAAACAATTGAGAAGGGCCGTTATTAGCATTGTCTTTTTTCTATTTTTGAAGAAACCCATTTTCATGGTAATACAATAAGATAAAAAGCGTACCCATGCTAATTTATCAATATCCAGGTTTAAAATTATCCATCCAAATAATATCACCGTTTTGGTCATGTACTTCAATTGATATATCACGTTGGTTATCTTTTGTAGACTTAGGTTCATCTGGAAAAATACTAAACCAAATTCGTTCTCCCGTACTGCTTTCTATGATAGTTATTTCTTGTTCGATAGAATCCATTCTCACCTGTACTGATGAAACTGAGTCATTAGAGATTACCCCGTAATACGTATGCTCTTCTGGATGTCTTCCCCCGTACCACTGGAATCCTTCAATGGGTTGATATGTGTCCCATAGAGGGAAGGAATAGAACTCACCATTACCCTTTTGTTTCACATTTATTTGCAAGCCATCCTCGTTGTTTAATAATAAAAAGTAATCCTCACCTACTTTTCCTTTATGTACTAATTCCACATTGGTAAACGGGTCTTCAAACCGATACACGTAACCGAATAACTCGTGATTTTCATTTTCTAAGATTTCAATCTCTTTTTGTAAATTTCGGATCTCTCCCTCTAAATTAATTTCTTTTAATGTAGGTGTTGTCTCACTATTTTTTAATGCACTAGATAAATCATCTTTTAATACAGTTACACTCATTTGTCCAATAAGAAACAATAATAATAAAACAGCAACTGTGGTTAAGAACTTAGGATAAGTTTTCGTATTATAATTCCTCGAATGAATTCTATATCGGATGTTCATTTTTTGTTTCTCAGTAAATCGTGCTTTTTTAAAAGCCGTATTATTTAAAGAATCTTTTATCCTTTTATCAAAATCAGTCAATTTTGTTCCTCCTCTAACATTTTTTTTAATAATTGTTTACCTCTACGCAGCCTCGTTTTGACTGTGTTTTCATTGACTTTTAAGATTTCGCTTATTCCTGATATTGTTACATCTTCGTAATAAAAGAAAATCATTACTTCTCGGTATTTAATAGGGAGCAACAGTAATGCTTTTGTTATCCGTTCATCTTGCTCGCGCTCTAATAAAATCATTTCAGGAGTGATCCGAGTTGCTTGATTTGATTTAAAGAAAGAGATTTGCGATAACATCCTTCTAAAAGAACGGCTTCGCAACACGTCTTTACATTGGTTACTTGTTATCGTGTACAGCCATGTTTGTATAGAAGATTCCAGCCGAAAACGATCTAGACTATGGTAGCATTTTACAAAAACCTCCTGAACAGCATCCTCAGCAAGTCCCCAATCCTTTAGATAGCTATAAGCTAATCTTGTAAGTGTTTCCCCATACTCATCCATGACAAATTCTAATAGTTCTTCTTTCTTTTCTTCAGCTATTAAATTAATTAATTTTTCATTGGTTAACACATATTCTTCCTCCCTTTACCTTTTAGACGAGAAAATGTCCATTTAGTTTCATCTAAATGGACGATAGTACCTAAACATATTTTTCTGCTATACTCACTGCAACCTTACTTTTCAATTCATCTACTTCTACTTCAACAAGGAAAAAAAGTGATAACCTATATTCAGAGCCATCCACGCAGCGCAAAACAGCGCTGCACCACAGAGAATGAAAAGGGTTAGGCAGTGGCAATACTAATACGGACCTTAATCCAGTCAATTTAATCCATATCCTTATTCACTAACGTTCTCCTCTTTTTTTCAAGCTTGAGCAGGGCCTTTTTTAGCATTATCTTTTTCTATTTTTGAAGAAACCTATTTTCATGATAGTTTAAGAAAATAAACCATTACATTAGTTTGTTTTTTATAGCCAGTATAACCTTTGTATTTATTTGTTCTTTAAATACACCTGTTTTTTCGATAGATAACAATTCTTCTTTTAAATGTTGTTCAAAAGAATTTACGTTATCTCCGAGAAACCTTATAGACCCATAGGAAGTCGAATATAAGTTGCCGATTATAGATTCTATTGACCATAAATGCTCATAAGTAGGAATTTGATAACTTTCTAAATTGAATTTTGACTTTGCTACAATTTCCTGATGACTAATAGTTGGATGAGAGTATGTAGAATTACCTGCTCTTCGTTCATTCCCATACCATTGTTTTACTACTTCATTGACTTTCTTTTGCCAAGGTAAAAGCTCTTTATTTGGAGAAAAATTATCAATTATAGCAATTCCGCCATCATTGGAAACCATACCGTATAACGTTTCCAGCACCTTCTCCCTGTCCATCCAGTGAAATGCCTTTGCAATAGTTACACATCTAAAGATTTTATTTGAATTGACCTTATATTTATCAAGAACTCCATTAAAGAACTCCATATTTTCAACTCTAATTTCTTTGCTCAGACGTATTGCTTCCTTTATCATTTCAGGTTCTGTATCAATCCCAACTATCCCTTCAAACCAATCGGAGAACCTGAATGCTAATTGTCCCGTTCCACAGCCTAAATCAAGCATATTACCTTTCCCATCGAGTGAAAACTTTTCAATTAAGTACCTTATTAAAGATGCTGAATAAATAGGTCTATACTGCGAATAATATCTTGCTGTTCCTTCAAATAAGTTTTTACCGTAATCTAGCATTACATGAATGGCTCCTTTCTTACAATTTTGTTTTAGAACACAAACAAGACATTTGCTTATTAAAAAATCCTGCTTTTGTTGAAGTTTATTCTACGGCTAAAACTCTATCACCTTTGCTATTTGGCTGAGAAGTTACAATAAATTCTAAGTATTGATTCGTTTTATTAAACATTTGATGTGGAACAAGTGGCGGAACTTCGAAGCCCTCTTTTGAATTTAATTCTATTATAGTTCCATCAATCTCAAGAGTAGCTGTTCCTGATAAGACAAAGAAAAACTGCTGAGAGTGATTATGATAGTGTCTTACTTCATTTGTATTTGGGGGCATACGTTCATGAATAATACTTAGATCGTTATTTTTAACTAAATGCCAGCCATCACAGTTATCTCCCCAAATATAATGTTCTGCATTACGTTTGCTTATTTTCATTGATTGAGCTCCTAACTATTTCTTTTTAAGTAGTATACCTATGTCCATTACCTTATTGAACTCTTCTGCTTGTTAGCGGAATAAGGCAAGCGATGCCTTGTTAAAGCATCGCCTCCGTTAGTTGAACATCAAAATCTATGTAATAAATAATATTAAACCTCCCATGGCAAAGCAGTAATAAGCAAAGTATTTTAAATTCCCCCGCTCCATAATTCCCATAAACCATTTAAGGGAAAAATAAGAAAAAATGAGCGATAAAATAAATGCAATAACATATGGAATAAGTAGATCACCAAAATTTATATCATTTATCTTGATTAAGATAGTACCAAGACTTACAGGAATATACAGCAAAAATGAATAACGCAATGCTGTTTCTCTTTTCATGCCTATTCCCATCGCTGCAACTATCGTTGAACCTGATCTACTGATACCTGGGATTAAAGCAATAGCTTGGGCGCAGCCAACAATTAGTGCATCTCTGATAGTAAGGTTCCTGTCACTCTTTCTCCCTTTTAAATTTCTAATAAGCCAAAGTGCTAAACCAGTAACTAATAAAGCAACTCCTATCGGGGCAATACCTCTAAATGTTGCTGATATCCTATCTTCAAATAATAAACCGAAAACACCTGCTGGAATTGTGCCTATAATCAAGTAAACTATAAACATAAAATCATTTTTATAGACTGAATTACGTCTAGTAACATACTTTCGACCATTTTCCATTAATCTAATCAAATCTTTTCGATAAATAAGAACTACTGCTAAAAGTGATGCAAAATTCATTAATACCTCGAAGCTAAAATCATTCTCAGAAATACTGATTCCAAAAAGCTCTTGAGCTATAACTAAATGGCCACTTGATGAAATAGGAATCGGTTCGGTAAACCCTTGAAACGCACCTAAGAAGGCGTACTTAATTAAAGTAATAAACTCCTCCATTTAACCCTCCCTATTTTACTTTAATACACTTAATATATATAATCTCAAATTTTGGAAATTTATTCAATGCATTATTGTATTAGTAGAGTAGAAGAGAACCTCTCTACCTTACAGCCTCTGAGTGTAGTAAATGTGTCCCTAGCAAGGGTGGTAACTTGGTAGCTAGCCTTTCCTCCAACGGCATTACCCAACTTCATTGGTACTACGCCGCTAACCGACTCCCTACCAGCGTTTGGTTTCCTTGCTTATTATCACTTGTACACCATACTCTTCTATTAAGAAAAGACTGATAGGGTCTCCCGACTTGACTTATCATATCAATGTGTGACGTGCCAAGGTCTCTGACCCCAGAGAGGTTTCATTCTTTAGCCATTTACGAAGAATGTAATGTTGCTTTCTGTCGCAGGAAAAACATCAGCCCTCTCGATTTACTAACATCCTTGGGGTTCAATCCGTCAACCATTTGGCTTTCGACCCATTACCTAACTGTCTACGCTTAAAGACTAAAGTTACCCTTAGCCCTCCAAAGACTCGCTACGAGTGAATGGCTAGTTCTTACTCTACGGGAATCCCACCCGCTATATGATACGACCTAGACTCGGCCGCACACGCTCCCGTTAGCTAAATAAGGGGTTGTTCACAACAATGCCATTATCTATTCATTAATGTCATAAACTAAAATATCAAATAACTCATCATTTGTATAAAGTAAAAACGCCCATTCCCCTTTTTTTGGTAATGCTATATTAGAAGGCATGTGTGCATCTGCCCCGTTATTTTCTCCAACAGCTTGACGTGTCCAATAAGAATCTCCACCTGGTCCGTTATACAAAACTTGGTGAATCGTTTGAGTTTCTTTGTGAAAACCAACAACAGTTAGCTCCGCATTATCAACACCCCATAAATGCCACATCCATTTTTGTCCATTTAAAGTTGGCATATCTGCACCAATGACACCAGATTTGTTTTCATTTCCTATAATTCCTCTATCTCCAAATTCAACAGCTTTTCTTTCCCAATCAATTGCTGCAAAATCACTTTCCTGAACATAATTAGGAATAGTTTTAGGTAAACTTAATTTATTATCAACTGTTTTCTCACGTACTGACATTATTACATCTCCATAAAATTGGTCATCCAAATAAACTTCAAATTTCCACAAGCCGCCAACAGGCACTTCAAATGTATGCGTAAAGCGTTCTAATCCTGTATACCCCGGAGAAGGTTCGGTTATTTTTGTAGGAGCTAAAACTATGATACGCTCACCATCATAGTGTTGGGCATAGATAGCTAGTTCTTTTCCTTCAAATGTTTTGAACGGTTCTGTAAAGCTAAATATATAACCGTATGGTTTTCCAGCAGTAAGTGCAGGGTCTGGATATAAGCTGAATAAAACTTTATCATTTTTCTCATATTCATTTCGAACTTCCCATTCGTCAATTAATACTTGATTTGAACCACCAGTAAATGTTCCATTATTAGTTGAAGTTATTATTAATTCAGTTGATATTAACAAGGCAAAAATTGTGACAACAGCGGCAGTTAACCCATATATAACATATTTTCTTGGCTTTCGATTCTTTTTATTAACTTCGAAATTAATTGCTTCTCTAATATTATTTTTTTGCACTTCCGTAAAATGGTTCTCTTTGTGAGTCGTAGAATCCATTGCATTACGTAAGTTTTGGAGTTTATCTTGCATTATTCTCACACCTTTCTATTATTTTTTTAATTTAGCTCTACCTCTGTTCAATCTAGTTTTAATCGTATTCACATTTATTTTTAGCATCTTGCTAATTTCTTCAATCGATAATTCCTCATAATAATAAAGAGTAATTACTTCTCGATATTTAATTGAAAGGGATAGAACACACATAGAAAGAAGTTCGTTTTCATCACGCTCAATCATGACAATTTCTGGAGATTGTTCTTTTGAAGAAAGTGAGTTGAAAATATTTGAATTAATAAGAACTCTTCTAATGGATGAACTTTTTAACACGTCTTTAGATTTATTAATAGTTATTCTAAAAATCCATGACTTGAAAGAAGTAATCTTATCAATGTTTTCATAATGCTTGTAACAAGTAATAAAAACATCCTGAACAACATCCTCGGCCGCATTCCAATCTTTTAAATAGTTAAAAGCTAACTTCGTAAGTCTTTCACCATATTCATCCATAATACTTTCAAGCCACGTATCCTTTTCTATCTGAAAAACAATACTTTTATCATTAAGATTGCTCAACAATTTCTCACCTCATTTCTTCTATGCTAAGACGAAAAAGTAAAGAATAAGTTTCATTTTTTTTTGAAATTCGCTTTTATATTGACTTAATTAAAAAATATTAAGCCACTATTAGCTAGTTGCACTTTATCTTAATTTAATAACACTTTCCAAAATATAAATTATTTGCTATTTGGTTTTTAAAGACCAAAAAAGAGGTTCAAAGAACCTCTTTACATTACTATAATTCAATTCTTCTTAATACACTTATTGTACTTAACTGGCTTCTTAGCAAAAGAGCAACAGTAACTGTCATAATGACAACTCCTGTTATATAAATTATGCCCCTGTTTGTTCAATAAGGATTACTCATTTGAATTCTTATTCTTAACTTTCCAATCATCGTATTCTCCCCAGGCTATATACAATCTATTGCTACCTGTTACTTTAAGTGTAATAGTTCACATACATTAACATTTTAAACGATATTCCATTCTACCTTAATAAGTAATATCAAAGAGAATATCCCAAGTTCTAAGATTGACTAAGAAATTGGGATATTGTTCTACTACTCAATTATTACCTATATGAATTATGTGTTGGATCGAATAACTCTTCTTCCGTATTTCTTACAATGGAAAAGTTTTCAACATTGTAATGTCCATGAAGAATTTCGTTATGATGCTTTATAATTTGTTCTGCACTTAAAACATCGCCGTCTGTAGTTGAATGTCCATCTCCGACTAAGGTGACATCCATTCCATTAATAGTTGCAGTTCGGACTTTCCAATTCTATTAACCTCTTTTATGATAAGTGACCAAACTAGCAATCAGAGAAGAGGAAAAAAGGATGATCAACATGGCTCAATTCCATAGTATCAAATTTTTAAAAGAGGTTGAACCACAAAATAATTAGGATTATTTGAAATAATTTCAAATTGTTTTTTCATAGAATGCTGTTTGGTTTTATAGTCAGTTAGCTCTATAAAAAGGTCTGATAAAGAAGGTAAATCGCTAAGATCAGCTCTACGATTATTGTAATTCATAAAATTTGTGCCAATAAATCTCCTTATCATTTTTTATTTCTTATATTTCTTAGTTCCTCTAGAATTTGTTCTTGTACTTCGAGCGACTTTTTTCGGTATTCAGAGGCTTCCTTGATAGCCTTTAAGTTTTCATCATGAATTCGCTTATTTGCATTGTGAGTTTCTTTTAAACGGGAAATTACTGCTAAAAGAATAATTATTAATGTCGCTAGCATGACAAAATAAAATAAATCACTCATTCTCTCATTCTCCTTTTTTATTCAAGAGTTCTTAGCTTAATCTTAAAAATATAAGCATCTCTGCTATCGTTAATCATCGTTTTATAATTAGGGTCACTTTCGTCAAATATTCCTCTAAATTCTAAATAATTGGTTTGAGCCGCAATTTTCGTAGCAATTATTATATCCTGATTGAGCTCAATTGGAATTTTCTTTTCGACTTTATCGAAAAGGGTTAGTGAATTTTGTTGATAAGGAACCAACGAATGTCTTACCCAAGCAACATCTGTTCCTTCAAAAATAATTCCTTTGTACTGATAACCCATCCTTTGACCTGGTGAACTATAAATAAGAGTTTCTTCTAAGATAAATGAAATTACATCATCGATTTGGTTGGGGTGAAGTGTGTTTTCAACAATATTTCTCATTTTTTTACCCTCGTGATAATGTTCAATCCAGTAATCTAACACAATTTCTTCTGCGTTCTCTATAGATATATCATAAGCTACCGTACTGTCTCCTCCTAAAGAGTTAAATATCTGCCTTTCCTGTTCTGTCATTACCATAGGTTCCAAGGTTAGTTTGTTTTCTATTTTCTCGTCAGTTTCAACTTTAGGACTTTCACTATAAGTAAAAATTCCATAGAGAGCCATAACCAGTAAAATTACTAATAGAACTTTGGCGAGTCTTTCTAAACTATCAGCATTAAGTCTAAGCATTTAGAACACCTTTCCATGAACAATTGTTTCCGCAAGTCCATTAATTATAAATGACTATCAGCTTTAGAATGTGACTATGTATCTGGTCACCATTACTCCAACTTTTGATAAGGATAATCCACGTAATCGTAATTTTTTATATCTCCGATGAATAAAAAAATACTGAAAATATTGTATTGTGTCTACTTTGACTTACTACTCTTAATCCAAGAGTCCGCGTGTAGATTAAGCATTACGGACTCCTTCTAAAAATTGTTTTTGTTCTTTATCAAATACCTTTTCGAATTACTCATTCACTTATACTTTTTCCATAATAACTTACATTGGTTGGTGCGTGTACTGTGTTGTCACGATAATAATAATCAAGGTCACGGTAAATCTTTTGAAGTTAAAGAACTAAATGATCCCTTTTCTCCTCATTATCCATGTTTTCATTTAGCTCAAATAGAAGCTCTTGAATAACTTCAAAATCTTTTTTTAAATAAAAGTTATCCGTTGCATCAATCGCCTTTTGAATATTAGGAATCCTATATTCCATTGATGCTTTTAAGTTTTCAAGGTTGAAATTATCATGTTCCCATCCATACATGACATATCCATTCATGGTAGAGTGTCCCGATAATATCTCGTGATTTGCTTCATCTTTATCAGGACCAACGAATTGTTCTTCTTCAGATAAATCTTCTGAATACGAATTTACATTTTCACTTTTCTCATCTTCCTCATCATTGGAGTAGCTAGTACCATTTCCCCGAGGCTCACCTAAATAGTTATCGCTTAAAATAAATTGAATTCCTACGAACATGATGAAAATTGACACTACTATACTAGTAGCATAAATCATACTCGGGCTTTTTTTCGTTTTCTTTAGTGAATCCTTGATTTGAGCATTGATTTTTTCTTCTACCAGTTTTTTTCTAGATTCAGCCCAAGAAATATCGTCATATAGCTCCTTTAGAGAATTATCGAATTGATTTTTCATAACCATATTCCTCCTTTTGAAGTGCTTTTTCCAACGAAACAATCGCACGAGACAATGTTGATTTCACTTTACTTTCAGACCACTTTAATATCTCAGCCGTTTCTTTTATGGAAAATCCTTTCATCTTTCTTAGGAAAATGACTTCACGATACGCTTGCTTCAAACTGCCCAATGCATAATATAACTCCTTTGTACTCTCCTTAATTTGGACAACTTCTTCTGGCAAAGGGTTCTTATCACGTTTAACATTAAGCAAATCTTGCAATAAATGAATTGGGCGTTTTTTTCTCAAATAATCAACCATAACATTATGAGCAATGCTAAATAACCAGGTTTTTGGATTTGATTCTCTCTTAAAAGTTTAAATGCTTTTACAAATGTTTCTTGGGTTAGGTCTTCAGCTTGTTGATGGTCTCGTACATTCATTAAAATATATTTGAAAATCGAGTCGCTATATTGTGAAAACCACTCTGTAATATCTAATTGTTGATTCGTCAAAATATCTCCCCTCTCTAAGACTCTTTATA
>NZ_JRJU01000037.1 GCF_000787375.1 Halalkalibacter okhensis
AGCAGGATTAATTTTTTTCGCTAATGTCACTATACAAGTGGAATCAATTCCACCAGATAAGAAAGCTCCTAATGGAACATCACTAATCATATGACAATTTACAGACTCCTCTAACGTTCGTGCGATCTGTTTAGAACTTGTATCCAGATCACCTTGACTTGGTTTAAAGGTTGGCTCCCAATATTTTGTTTGGATTAACCCCTCCCCTTTCTTTTTGATGAAATAATGGCCAGGCTCTATTTTAAACGTATCAGTTGCCATCGTTAATGGCTCAGGCACGTATTGAAAAGTTAAATAATGATGTAATGCTTCCTTATTTAAAGATTTATTGTTTTCAAGTGCTTCTAAACTTTTTTTCTCAGACGCGAAATATAGTTCATGCTCACTTTTACCAATCGTATAATACAATGGTTTGATACCAAAGGGGTCTCGTGCTCCGTACATCGTTTGCTCCTGCTTGTCCCAAATCAAAATAGCAAACATTCCTCTTAAGTCAGAAAAAGCTTCTTCTTTTTTATGACTAAAAAGAGCAAGAATGGTCTCTGAATCTGATGAAGTCTGAAATGTGTACCCTATATTTTTCAAGGTTTTACGCAGTTCCTGATAGTTGTAAATTTCACCATTAAATACCATCCAATACCGTTCATTTTCAAATGAGATAGGTTGTTTTCCATTTTCCACATCAATGATACTTAGTCTTTTAAATCCAAAAACGATATGATCATCATTAAAGAAACCTGTGTCATCTGGTCCACGATGATGAATCAACTTAAGCATATTATTTATTTGATTTTTTTCTATATTTCCGATTTCATTTTGTTCATTTATATATCCAACAAAACCACACATTTGACAACACCTCATATTTCTTCTTGTTTTAGATAGATAATTACATTACCCTCAATGTATGTTTTTTTCATGAAGAACTCATGTAAAACAAAGGGAAATGAATTTTAATGTTCAACATCACAGTGCCACTCCCATTTTGAACCGCCATTTTTAAAGACATACCATCATAAAAACATGACCTCTACTTTATGGTCATGTTTAGGAGTACACATCGAATTTAATCAAACAGGTATATCGACTAATTGAGGCATATACCATATATAACCGTAGATCGTCCCCAATTGGTCATAATTAATAACCAAATAGTACGTTTCTTCCCAAGCCAGTTAATAAACCAGTTTAAGTAAATCAATAGCTTTCCTTCTATCTACATCCTATTCAAAATTAGCCTAATAAGCTTTGTGTTATAGAGTATTGCATTTAATTGTGTAGAAAATATGAAGAAGATTTATGAAATCTTTGAAAAAAAGATAATAGCTTTAATCTCTTATGACAACAAAATGAATGGCTCCTAACCTTCGTAAGGAGCCATTTATTTATATACCTTTACTTTTTTTAGCCTCTTTTACGGTAAACCAAAACCCTATTAAAGAGCTTAGCCAGACTAATGTAATAGTCATGATGAAAGGTACTTGTAACCAATTAGCAGCATTAGGATTGTGTATAAAAATAAAATAAGCCGTATGCAAAATTACCAAATGATACAAGACATGTACAGTTTGTTGGACGTATTTCCAAGATTTGAATCCCAATATTTTTTTACTTCTAGTATTTGATGTTAACATTAAGATAAGAACATATACCAACGCTACAATTCCCAATAAGTTACCTAAAGCAAATCCAGGATGTAAAACCCACTCACCTGCAAATGGACTAAAAACGAAAAAGATCTGGAATAATTCCCATTGAACCCAGCCATCAAGGATAATCAATACATGAACAATTGCAGTAACACCTGTCCATATCCCAAGTTCTCTTCTCCAAACCAGCCATTTCCTTACTGACTTGAATACTTTAGAAAGGGATCCTAGAAGTAAAATCACACTTAAGAATAGTAACGATACATCTGCAAATGCTCTGTTCCATGCATGCATTGGATCCCAGAGACCTCTGCTTTGAAAAAATAGATAAGCTAGTATAAGCGATAAACCCCCTACAACTATTTGTCTATAAGTACTATTTGTCTATAAGTACTATTTTTCATCGCACTCCTCCTTCATCTTCTGTTGGAGTATATCCTGCATGTTTGTAGAATGTATGAAGAATAATAGAAGAAAAAAATGTTAACGAGCCATTTAAAATACTAGTTAGTCAGACTAACTAGTATTTTTACACCATACATAGCTATTTAACTCCCGCCTCTTGTAACATCCATTCAATGTGGCCACCATAGCCTGATGTTGGATCATTTACAAAAATGAGTTATATTTTAATTCTTTCTTTTTCCTTCCTCTGCCAATACTTCCCACGATTTCCCAAAGTCCTTTGTCTCATAAATACTTTGGCTCATTGATCCGAGTACTATCTTTTGATCATCTGTTGGATGGTTACTAATATACATAATGTAATCATCGTCTACCTTAAAATTCAAAGATGCCCATGTTTCTCCAAAGTCTTCACTTAAATACAAGCCTTCCTTTTCTCCGAAGAGATAGGCTACTAAATCTTCTGAATCAGAATCAAGAGTTTGGAAAGAACTTGCGCTAAGATTATTTTCTTTTAAAGCCCACGTTTGACCACCGTCTGATGATTCATACATTCCAGTCTCAGTTCCAGCTAGCAAGTAATCAGGAGATTGCGGATGAGACGTTAATGAAAGAACGGAAGCTACAGGCCCTGGTAATCCTGCTGTATCCACCACATCCCAATCATAACCTCCATCGTTTGACCGATATAGGTTTGAGTTGTATACATCAATTCCATACATAATTTCTTGGTTTCCTTCATTTACGTGTAAAAGATGAAAATCAACTTCCTCATAAAGTGCAATTGGTTCCCATGTTTCACCAGAATCATGACTAATGATAACCCCTAATGGATCAACATAGTCAGACCGAGCACCAGGGTGCCCGCTTGAGATCATTACGTTTTCATCTATAACTGTATAACCCATGAAATCATGCTGATGTTCTGGCTCACCAACTAGTTCCCAACTTTCTTCATTTAAATTAATTAAGCCCATATGTGTAGCTAAAAAAATACTCTCGTCATGTTGTGAGTATTCTAATCCATGAATATGCATAAACGAGTCGATCTGATTTGTGTCATTTGAGCATGCTGATATAACAAATAGAGATAGAGTAATAATGCTAGCCATTAATCCTTTTTTCATTGAAATAATCCCCTTTAAATGTGTTATCTTTTTGTTGAAAATTTACTTCCTTTTTCGTTAAACATTCTACAATATTAGCGACAACTTTTTATTTTTACTTGTTCTTCTTTATATAGTAAGGTCAATGTTCGGATAAATAATCGTCTAGTTTTCATATTTAGAGGATCCATGGTAATACTATTTTATTTGCTTTCCCTATTTGACGTAGATTTTAAAGATAATATAAACGCAACTTACTAGGAAAACTGGAATAAGAGTATATAAACAAATGGTAAGAAAGGTAAGACTGAGATGACGATGTGCTTCAGGTAGAATCCAAGTTGCTGAAATCGTTAAACATATAACTCCTAAGAAAATAAAAACAACCATAACTAGCCATTCTGATTTCTTCAATTGGCTTCATCTCACTTTAATACGAAATTTTGGGTAGAATTATAGTAAATTCAGTTCCTTCACCAACAGTGCTCTTCACCTCAATTATCCCATTGTGTAATTCTATTAGTTGCTTCACAATGGACAATCCAAGACCAGTACCACCGAAAGCCCTAGACCGAGACTTTTCTACTCGATAAAAACGCTCGAATATATACGGTAGCTCATCTTCTTCCATGCCAATTCCCGTGTCCCTAACCTTAATTTTAATATTTTCATCATTACTAACAGTAGAAATTGTAATGGATCCTTCTTTCGTATACTTTATTGCGTTTTCAACTAGATTAATAAGAACTTGCTCCAATCTTAAAGGATCACCAAGCACTATACAGTCTTCCTTATCAGATAGTTCACATAGGTATTGTATTTTAAGGTTTTGGTCTAGTGCTTTGTATGCCGTTTTCTTTACAACAAGTTTTATAATTTCATTTAGGTTCACTTTTTTATGTTCAAGATTAAAACGGCCTTCATCCATCTGTGCTAAGTCAAATAAATCATTGACTAAATAAGTTAATCTAGTTGCTTCATGATCAATAATTTCAAGGTATTGGTTTCTTTCTTCTTCTGTTTTCCAACGTCCTTCGCGCAAAACTTTTGAGTATCCTTTTAAATAGGTCATAGGTGTGCGTAACTCATGTGATATATTGGCGAAAAACTCACGTCTCTGATCATTAATACGTTGTAAACTAAATGCTAAATCATTAATAGCTCGTGCAAGTGTCCCTAACTCATCACCTGATTTCTGAACGATACGTGTCTTATAGTTCCCTTTAGAAATTTGCCTTGCCGCTTTTTCCATACTGACTAAAGGCTGAGATAATTTTTTGGAAATAAAATAAGTAAGTCCAATTCCCAGAAATAAAGCGCCAATTGCTGAGAGTTTCAGGAAATTTTGCACGTTTCTTATGGACAGTATGATACTCTCGAGTGAAGAAAAAACAATAACATGTCCCTTTGCATTATTTACATTTATATGTGAAGCTGTCGCAATATACGTTTTCCCATCACTATCTTCAAACGAATTTGTCATATAGTGGTGTGAATCTGTAGAATGAATAAGGTCAAGAAGATACTCTGTGTCATGATGACTCATTACAAAATTCGATTGAGCCCAGACCTCTCCCTCATCACTAAGTGCTAGCATTTTTTGATTCGAGATTTTCGCAGCTACTTCCACAACCTCTAATCGGTTTTCAACAGTACTATCATTAATTAAGCTAGCATATCGAGAAGACAGCATATGTGTTTCTTCTTGTGCTTGACTAACATAAAACCCATAAAAAATTTGATTCATAACAAAGCCTAACGGTAATATTATCGTAATTAATAAGAGTAGAATCGTAAGGCCTAATTTAATATCAATTCGATTCATAAGTTGTCCCATCTCTTTTATACAAATTTGTATCCAACACCCCATACAGTTATAATTCGGTTATTTTTTAAGCCAGCAGCATAAAGTTTCGACCGTATATTCTTTATATGAGAGTCTACAGTTCTTTGTGCCCCTACATAATCCTCCCCCCAGATTAAATAAAGGAGGTCATCTCGTGTATACACTCGTTGTGGATTTAAAGCGAGCTTATATAAAAGCTCGAACTCCTTTGCTGTTAATTCAACCAATTCATCGTTCACATAGACACTTCTATTTTCATAATAAATGGATAATCCATCTTCAAATGCTAACTTCACCTCGTCTTTCTTTGCTTCAATTGTGGTTACTCTTCTTAGCAATGCTTTTACACGAGCTATTAACTCTTCTGGCTCAAATGGTTTTGTAAGGTAATCATCTGCTCCTAAATTTAACCCATCTACTCGATCTTCTAATGCCTTTCTAGCTGAGAGCATTAGTATCGGAATTGTTGAATACTCTCTTACGATTTTACATACTTCAAAACCATCAAGATCTGGCATCATAATATCTAGTATAATCAGATCATAATTATCTGGGTTGCTCCGAATCTTTGTAATAGCTTCCTTACCCGTCGAAGCCTCAAATAGAACAAATCCCTCATCCTTCAAATATATCGATAAAAGAGTTCGCATTTGAAACTCATCATCAACAATTAAAATAGTTTTGTTTTCAATCATATGATTAACCCCTTAGTATTTAATTTGAAACGAAATGGTAAAAATTATGAAAAGCATGTTATCATATTAATGTTAAAATTCTATTGTAAAAGGAAGTTCCCATATCGTTTCTGACAAATTTGCTCTTGAAACCATTAATACAATAGTCTCAGGTAGTGGTTGAGCGAACTCATATTCACCTTTCATCGTATTTAGATTTTGTTCAGTTTTAGACACCAATGGATAAATCCTCTCTCCTTCAAGCTCTATCGTTACCCCTATTCCTTTTGTTGGATGTACATCATTTAAATTTAACCTTAAATAGTTATCCTTTAGATCTATATTTGTTAGTATAATTCCGTCACTCATAACATCATTTCTATTCCCATCTATTTCAAAGGTCACTAATTTTTTATTGAAAGTTGGCTTAACGTATAACGAAAAAGATAGGAATCCTGCTAATTTTTGGTTTTCACTTTCACTTAAATAGAACTCCCGGATCATATATTTTTCATCATTAACAAACTCTGTTGTTTGTTCCTCATTTATTTTGTGAAATTCATGGCCGTTATCTAACATGATCTGACTTGGAAAAGCTACAGCATAATCATTTTTGTTAATTCCGCCCTCCGTAATACTTTCCAGCGTTACTGTTAAGAAAAAACCATTTTCTACTTCCTCGATTTCATCTATTACCACTTTTATATAGCTGTTTTCATAAATATTTTGAACGTCTTTGGTAACTGGTTTTTGACATCCAGCCAAAGTAATAAAAACAACGAATATCAATACTGATATTATTCTCACATTACTCCTCCTATAGCCCACACATACATAAGGGTTAACCAGTCAATTTATATTAAGTTACACTGATTCCAATATTATTAGAGAGTAAATATTACTAGTCGCACTATTATATTTCCCCTCGATAGATACACTGCTTTTCATTTGATATAACAATAGGAGATAAATGTGGAGAAAAGATGAAGATAATAAAATAATAAATTACCTTTTCAAAAAAACACTGTAATTATATGAAACGTAATATTCAAAATTCACAAAAAGGGTTGAGTAAATAAGAACAAAACAAACATGACTCATATACGGGAGTCATGTTTGTTTATATTCTTCATGAAATTACTCAGGTTTATTCGGGATGTTAGGATCTATTGAAAAACTCGGTTCAAAACCTTTATAACGAACTTCAGCCATCATTCCTGCATTGGCATGATGAAATTCATGGCAGTGGAACATCCAAATCCCTGGATTCTTTGCTTCAAATACAATTTCATATGTTTCCCCTGGTCTGACATTCAATGTATCTTTTAAGATCGGTGATCCAGAGATAGGTACTCCATCCTTAGAAATAACATTGAAAAATTCTCCATGTAAATGCATTGGGTGGTCAACATCTGTGTCATTTACAACTGTAAATTTCACAACGTCTCCTTCTTCAACTTCATAACTCTCATGATCTGGAAACAATTTATCATTAATTGTAAACGTCTCGCCACCATCATTTGTTCCAAGATTCATATCGAACTCTTTTGTGATTTCAGGTAGATTTACATCAACTGCTTCTCCGTAGGTAGTAAAGTCAAAAAATGAAGAAATCGATTCCGTCGTTTGAAGATCATTATCTTCATAATCATTATAAATAATAGGTATTAAAGACTGTAAATTCTCTCGGTTCTCTTCAGCGAAAACCTGTATACCCCATGCCCCTGGATTGTCTAGATCTATTACAACATCATAGCGTTCAGCAGGTGCTATACGAAATGCTGTATCGTTTAACCATTCAGGTTCATTAACAGGCTGGCCATCATAATTTGTGATTTGAAAAGAGTGCCCTGGAATCGAAACAACTTGAGTAAAGAGCCCTGCATTCAGAAAACGAAGTTTCATTTTATTTCCTTCTTCAACTTGAATTGATTCTATTTGCGGAGTGGCATTTCCATTAATAATCATAGTATCATACATTTCATTCATCATTTCAGCATGACTTAACCCATTACTCTCACTACTCATATCGCCATGATCCATATCTTCTTCCATATTCATATCGTCGTGATCCATATCTCCATGATTCATGCTTCCATGGTCCATATTACCGTGATCCATACCACTGTGATCCATGTCTCCCATTCCCATAGAGGACCATTCATCAATTACGACCACTTCATCCAGATCATAATATTCTCCGTCTTTAGGCTCAACAATAAAGACACCGTAAAGACCTTTTCCAACTTGTCTAGCACCGTCTTGATGGGAATGATACCAATATGTCCCCGGTACATCAGCCTGATACTCATAAGTAAATGTTTCTCCAGGCATGATTGCATTTTGTGTTACACCAGGAACACCATCCATTTCATTTGGAACCGGAAATCCGTGTAAATGGAGAGCAGTGGGTTCATCTAGTGAATTGGTCACATTTACTAATACACTATCTCCTTCTTGAACCCTGATTTCTTGACCAGGTAAACTACCATTATATGTCCATGCATCATCCATGATCTCATCATTGAACATCCAGTGAGTTTCGGTAACATTTAGGTCAAAAACTTTCTTTCCATCTTCTGAAATTACCTCCTGTGTTTGTTCTTCTTGCTGAGGCTCACCATGTCCCATTGCGGAATGGTCAACTGCATCATTTGAACAGCCGGCTATAACTAATGACAATGTCAGCGCTATACCAGCCAAACCGTATGATTTTTTCATTGTTAATTTCCCCTTTTCCAAAAAAATGTTTGATTAGTTTTCAAATATAATTCTAGAAAAAAAGTATATAGAATTTATGAAGAAATGAACTTATATATCATTTTTATAAAAGCGTCACACTTTTTCTCTGGAAATAATAAGCAAGAAGCTACATTACACTTATGTAAACCAGTAATCATACGCTATACGTCAGTATATTATTTCTGAAAAATTCAAGAGGGGAAATTAATTTTCTGTTTATCTTATAACTAGTACTCTTCTAAGAAACATAGTATGTTCAGTCAAAAAATATAAGACTCATAATATTTACTGGAGGTAACTAATTATGGCTAAAACCGGGAATATTTAAATCGTAAATTGGGTTTGCTCGTAAACTACCTATTTAAAAAAATGTAAATGTTTATAGTATGTTACTTTTAGGTGCGTTTCCAATTACATTCTTAGCAATAGCATATCCCATTTCAGAGTCATTAGTGGCAATAGTACTCCTTTTAATAACATATAGATTTAGACTTGCAGTTGAATCTCATACTAGTAATTAAATTTAAAAATGTTTTCCTACTAAAAATAAGACATGAATAGGCGAAATAGCTATTTTTTAGTGGAAAACATTTTTAGTGGTGCTAGTTAGGTGCTCCTTATGTCGGTAAATTTAGAGAATGAGAAGCTAAAATTATACCTAGCAAGTGTTATGCAACTGTTGTTGGTCTAAACGCTAGTTTCCTAATACGGCTATCTTTAGAAGTCTTTTTTGATTGGGGAAGTATTGTTATTGCTATCATCATGCTTGGTCTATTGTTTAATTTCAAATGGCAAATCTGGCAAGTCTTCCTTTTAGCATTAGCTTTAAAGTTACAACTATTGTTTGGAGATGCAAATAAGCCAGAACAACTAGAATGAATATCTAAAAAATGATTCTCACCAAGCTTGTATTTTATCTACAGTAATTATATCTATACAACCCCAACTTAACCTATAATATGATAACAAACCAGCTACAAGTGCTTTTTACTCTATCAATGGCCTTATGCACTCTTCTGTCTCATTCTTTGGACTATTAACCAAGGTCGAAACCTCGTATGCATTCATACCTTGAGTTGGGTATGGCTTTATAAGCTCCTTTAAGATCTGCTTATCCTCCACACCTGGATCCAACCAAACATTTCTCTCTTCTTCATCCAATATAACTGGCATCCTATCATGGATTCCCTTCATAAACTCGTTAGGTTCAGTTGTAAGAATTGTACAAGAAACAATTTCCTCATCATTCAATTTCCATCTATCCCACAAACCTGCAAATGTAAAGATACCTTCATTTACTGTTATTATATATGGCTTCTTATTTTCTCCCGTACGCTTCCATTCATAGAAACCATCCGACACAATTAAACAACGACGGCGTTTAAGTAATCGTTTAAAAGCTGGCTTTTCATCTACCGTTTCACCTCGAGCATTAATCATCTTATATCCAATTTTAGGATCCTTTGCCCAAACAGGTACAAGTCCCCACCTCAAATAACCTGCTCTTCTTTTTTCTCCATCTGAGATAATACTTAATACAGGCTGGCTAGGAGCTATATTAAACCTTGGTTGATAATCAAACAACTCTACGTACAGTTGTTCTTCAATTTGTTCTTTCGTTGCTGTCAAAGTAAATCTACCACACATGAATGATCACCTCTAACAACTATTATTAACCAAGGATCTAATTTCAACCACCCCTCGTAGTTAACCCAATTCCGCTGTTCTTATAAAATATCAATCCAAATTTTCACTGCTGTTGCAGCAATCAATACAGCTAAGATTACTTGTAAAATCTTTGTATTTATCTTCTTTCCTGCCATTACACCTAGTGGAGAAGCTAGTAAACTCGCGACAATCATAATTAAAGCTGGAAAATAATCAATTTGTCCAGTTGTAATCTTTCCGACGGTTGCTCCAATGGACGAGATGAAAGTAATCGCTAAGGAAGAAGCAATAGTCATGCGCGTTGGAATCTTTAAGACGACAAGCATGACTGGTACTAGCAAAAAGGCCCCAGCTGCACCAACAATTCCTGCTCCAATCCCGACAATTAATGCAAAGGTTGCTGCTAACCATTTATTGAATGTCACTTGATCCAATGGAACATCATCAATCCCCTTTTTAGGGATAAACATCATCACTGCGGCAATTAATGCTAATATCCCGTAAATAAGATTAATTCCACCTTCCGACATTAGTTTCGATCCATAACCACCAACAAAACTCCCAATTAAAATCGCTGAGCCCATATATATAATTAACGCCTTATTTAAATATCCACCTTTACGATAAGCCCAGACCCCACCAATGGTTGCAAAGAACACTTGAACGGCACTAATACCTGAAACCTCATGAGCACTAAAAGCTGCTATACCAAATAGGGGTGGAATATAAAGTAACATCGGATATTTTATGATCGATCCACCAATCCCTAACATTCCTGAAATATACGAACCTATGAAACCAATTAAAAAGATTGTAATAATAAAAGCAAAATCCATTATAACCCACCTCCTTTAAAGGAAAAGAGGGAACCAAACCGGTTCCCTTATCTATTAGCCTTTTTTAATCCAGAACTTTAATACTCCATCTTCTTCCGTATCTGATACTAACTCGTGACCACCAGATTTCGTCCAAGCTGCTAAGTCATTTTTTGCTCCTTTATCAGTCGCATGAATTTCTAAGATTTGACCTGATTCAAGTTCAGTCAATGCTTTTTTTGTACGAACGATTGGCATTGGGCATGCTAATCCTTTTGCGTCTAATACTTTATCTGAATTCATTTTTAAAACCTCCAGTTAGTAATCTCTATTTTTTTATCGTCTGTTATCTTACTGCACAACGGTTAGGTCCAATTTCCATTTCACGTTGTTTTTCTTCATCTGGGTTGATTTTCCCCATATTGGTTTCACGAATTTCTTGATACGCGTTTGGTTGTGGTGGTAGGTTCTCTGTCACCATTGATCTAAACTCATGTTCATCTTCAATATTGAGTCCATGATTTTGGGCAAATAGTGTACCTAACTTCTCGGCAACACTTCCATCTTCATTTAACTCTTCAATGATCATAAAGTGAGCCGGTAAAACCATTAACTCTTCTGATAGTTCTCTATAACGCTTATAAAGGGACTCACGTAAATCTCCTACCCAATCTTCAGCGAGTCCTGCTAGGTCTGGTCTTCCAATGGAATCAATGAAGAGTATATCTCCGGATAATAGATATTTTTCATCGATAACAAATGAAGTCGATCCGATTGTGTGACCAGGTGTGTATAGAGCATGGATGTTGATCGTTGAGTTCCCAATTTGTACGTCATTTCCGCCTTCAAGTGCAGCATATTCAAATACTACTTCTTCTGCATCTTTTGGAGGTAACCAGTACGTTGCCCCAGTTGCTTCTGCAATTTTTCTTCCACCTGAGATGTGGTCAGCATGCAAGTGTGTATCAAATACGTGTGTAAAGTTCGCTCCGATTTCACTTGCGAAATTCACAAACACATCCGTCATACGTGTTGCATCAATAATTGCTGCTTCTCCATTAGAAACAACCATATAGGATAGACACCCTTTACCTAGACGAACAAATTGATACAACTCACCACCGTCTTTCAAATCCCCTACTTTTATTGGTTCAAGATATTCACTCCAAGCTTTCATACCTCCCTCTAAGTAAGCTACATTTAACCCTTCATCAGAAAGCATCTCAGCTACCATCATCGAAGAACCTTCTTTCGCACATACAACTAACACATCTTTATCTACTGGGATTTCACTCATGATTTCTTCTACGCCATCTAATAGTTCAAAATAAGGAATATTAAAGTAATCAAAGTTCTCTCCTTCAATCTTCCAATCAGCGAAATCCCCTTCATTCCGAACGTCTAAAATAAATAGCTCTTTCTTTTCAATTACTTTTCTTGCTACTTCTTTTGAATTCAATGCTTTAACCGACATCAAACATACCCCCTATAGTATATAACCATTTAAAAAAATTTCTTTAAAAAGTAAATCTTACATCTGCATCATTGCTATTTCTTTAGACTATCTATTTGACTGTTCCACTCACTCATACCAGGTACCACATTAATTACCTTTTTAAATCCTGCTTCTGTTAACTTTTGTGCGGCTAAATCGCTACGACTTCCAGTTCGACACACAACATAAAGTTCTTCATCCTCGCTTAGTTCATTTAACCGATTCTCAAGTTCGCCAAGCGGAATCGATTTCGCACCAGGAATATGATGGAAGGCATATTCAGCTGATTCACGAACATCTAACACTAAAATATCTTCATTGTTAGCTAACTTCGCTTGAAGTTCCTCGTTGTTAACAACATATGGGTGTTTCTTCTCTTCTTCCTCTTCCCCAGATGCTTTACGAAGGTAATGTTTTAACACATCGCCCTCTTCAACCGTTCCTAAATATTGATGTCCCGTGCTCTTGGCCCACGCTTTCATATCAGCAGTTGACCCTTTATCTGTTGCTTGAACTTCTAATACTTTTCCTGGTTTGAGCTCATTCATCGCTTTTTTTGTACGAACGATTGGCATTGGACATGCTAATCCTTTTGCATCTACTAATTGATCAAATTTAATGGTTTCCATTTAAAATTCCCCCTAATAATCAATACCCTTATAGGTATGTTTAACTTTAAAAAAATTTACTGAACGTTCCCTTCCCAGTTCATCATGCCTCCAACCATATTGGTAGCATGAAACCCTTGACTGGACAGAAACTCAGTGGCTCTTCCACTTCTAGCACCTGAGTGACAAACGATAATATATTCTTTCGATTTGTCTAGTTCATGAAGACGAAATTCTAGTAATCCAAGCGGGATGTTTACACTTTTAGGTATGTGCCCTGCTGCTACCTCATCCGTTTTTCGAACATCGATAATATTAGGATTGACGAGACGCTCTACTTCTTTTGGTGTGATTTCTTTCAAAACCGATCTCCTCCTATGGTAGTTCCAAGTGGGTTTATTATATAAATAAGTTCACATTTCCTTCTTCAGCATCAGCTAGATAAGCTGCCACACCAGCATATTCTAAACCCTCAATCAACTCTTCTTTTTGTAGTCCTAATAGATCCATTGTCATTGTACAAGCAACTAACTTTACGCCTTGTTCTTGTGCCATTTCGACTAAATCAGGTAATGGCATCGCATTGTGTTTTTTCATAACATGCTTAATCATTTTTGGACCCATTCCGGCGAAGTTCATATTGGAAAGTCCCATGTTATCAGCGCCTCGTGGCATCATTTTCGCAAACATTTTTTCTAAGAATCCTTTTTTCACTGCTACGTGTTGATCTTTTCTAAAAGCGTTTAAACCCCAAAATGTTGAGAAGATCGTTACATCATGGTCATAGGCTGCAGCACCGTTTGCGATAATAAATGCTGCCATTGCTTTATCATAATCACCACTAAATAAGATGATCGTCGTTTTCTTTTTGTCTGTCATGTTCTCCACTCCTTATCTTTATCAGCATATACCTGTATGGGTATGTTAATGTTCAAAAAAATAGGTAGCCTAGCCTTTTAATTCAGATTTTAAATACATATACCTCTATAGGTATTATAAATAATTAAAAAAATAGGTCAATAGCGTTTTAATTCGATTCTCAAGTCTATTTAAACCTATAGGGGTATATTAATTGATCTCACTCACCCCTGTCAATCATTTTATATTATTATCTGCTTTTCACTAATAAGTTCACAGCTTCTTGAATAAACGCTTCTGTGTCTTCGCCTTTTACCATTTGCTCGCGCACACACTGTTCCAAGTTAGAGCTTACGACTAAACCAATCGCTCGGTCCAATGCATTTCTTGCGGCTGACATTTGAACAACCAGATCTTTACAGTCCTTATCCTCTTCCATCATTCTAAGAATCGCTTTAACTTGTCCTTCCACACGCTTTACTCTGTTTTTCATTTTGTCATTGTACTTCATGGATTTCCCTCCATTTTCTTACTAGATATTGTTTAATAGCTAGTAATACTCTCAAGAATATCTATTTTTAACCTCATCTTCCTATGTGAACACTCAGCCTTTTAGATTAACTATCTTGATACCGTTTAATCATATCTACCTCCCCTTCGTTGTTTGTATATTCACAATATACCCGCATAGGTATATTGTCAATCTTAATTTTTCCGGTAACAAATCTTAAATAAATATTGTGTATTAATTTGCTAATAATAAATATGTCTATTTTTATTAGGAGTTTGTTTACCAGAACTTAAATGTCATGATTAGTTCTATCAACGCTTTGTTGCAGAAAATTTAAGGAAAACTCCCTTCAACTTTCTTGGTTACAAAAGAGAATTTCAAAAAAGAAATGATAAACTTAGTTGCTTATACGGCTACTAACGGCAACACCTGTTGTTCTTTTTCTTTTGTGTTTCTTCTTCTTCTTTTTCTTTTTCTTCTTATTGTCCCCGTAACGTCAACGTATCGTCGTTTTCAAGGCAGACGAATACATAAAGAATCATTGGCCACCGCTTGTCCAACATTCTCCATAATAGGTTGATGCTTGACACTCTCTAGTTCCTTCCGAATACATGCTAGCATCGGTTTGCCACCACATCCGAGGTTGTGCTTGCCCCAGTTCTTAATCGCTATCTCCCTTATTTCCTCACTGAAACGAATGAGTTCATGCGGATTCAAAAAGCGCTCAATTTGCGACGTTTCAACGGAGAAACTTGCTTCAAAGCCTCTTGTTTCTTCGTAATCCAATAGATTGCAAATTGAGTCAACCCCCGATTGATAAGCAAGTACATCAAAAAGAACATAACCTCCATCACTGAGACATTCCAAAACTTTGTTTGAATCATACGGAAAATAGCCATATGAAGATCCTCCTATCGTTAGTGTGTCTTCATACTATATATATAAGGGTAAGCTAATTTTTGATAGGAGAATTTCAAAAAAATTGATTAATAGGATTCATTATCTTTCCATATAATTAAACTCGTATCGTTTATATTTAAGCATAGATAAAATCCCAAGAATTGGTCCAATCGCTAATAATGCAAAGACCCATTCCCAACCTACGTAGCTCTGAATCATAGGAATTAAATTGATAGAAAAAATGGTGATTAAGAAGCCTATACACATTTGAAAAGTGAGGGCTGTCCCTACATATTCAACTTCTGCAACCTCTGAAACGGCTGCAGAAAACTGTGCAGAGTCAGCTATAACAGACATCCCCCAAATAAAAGAAAGAATGAGTGTCAACCAAATAAAATGACCAAATGTTAAACCTATTAATACGGCACAGGAAGCACTTATCAACATAGAGTAAATGGTTAAATTTGACCTTCCAATTTTATCTGAGATTAGGCCACCCAACACACAACCAATCCCCCCAGCAACCCCTATTGAAATAAAGGAAGATAAGGCAATAAACCAATAAGACGTTTCTGGTGAATAGCTTATAAAACTAGCGGTCAAAAATGCAGGAAGCCATGTCCACATCGCATACAGTTCCCACATATGTCCAAAATAACCATAGTTAGCAAGCATTGCTTGTTTATTCTTTACAACCTTTTTTATTAATTTAAAGGAGAAAGTGGATTTTTTCGCTGTCTCTGGAGCATCCTCTAATATCCAATTAACAATAATTGCTGCTAATACAGCTAATACAGACGTGAAAATGATAACTACCTTCCAATTTAATGAAGAGAAAAACATAACAACAAAATGTGGCAATGATGATCCTAAAGTTAAAGCAGCTATTAAAATACCAATAGCAAAACCTCTTTTTTTCGGAAACCATTGCGATAACATTTTAACGGCTATTGGGTAAACTCCAGCGAGAGCTACTCCAGTTAGTATTCTTAGTAGTATTCCAAAAAAAGGACCACTAGCTACTATTAGTAAGCCATTCAGTAATGCTCCCAACAGTGCGGACACAGCAAAAATTTTCCGGGGATTGTAGCGGTCTGCTATACCAAAATACGAACTAACTAATGCTCCTATAACAAAACCCATCGGAACAGATGCAGACAACCATACTTCTGAATGGGAGCTAAGGTTCCAATTTTGAATTAGTTCAGATGCAATAACGGATGCACTAAACCATAGACTTAATGCAAATAGTACTGCTAACCCAATCCACAGTAACGCTCTCCAAGATCCTCGATTCATAATACCCCCTTAGCTTATGACTTGATTATCATGTTTTTTCAAACCTATTTCATATTGATGATACTATAGTTTCAGTTAAAAAAACAAAAAGGACTGCTTATCGCAGCCTCGCTATTTGTCGGATTCTCATTCCGTTATTTCCTTTTTGAACCTAATATTCCATAGATTTTTCACGAATAGCGGAACTAGGATCCTCTTCTACACCTTTAAAACAGCTTTTCTTCCTATTAACGGAATGAGGATCCGCTTCTTCTTTGATGCACTTGGACAACTGTTCATCCTGATTTGATAACGCTTTTAATCCCCATACTATCGTAAAAGATTAAGCATCTCTTCTTTCAACTTCCCTTTCTGGATCTTCCCACTCGCTGTAACAGGGAATTCTTCCACAAATACCACTTCAGAAGGTACTTTGTACGATGCAATATAGGTTTTGACGTATTCCTTTATTTCATCCGGTGTGCAGCTTTCACCTTTTTTTAGTTTAATAACGGCACAAACTAATTCGCCTAATACTTCATTGGGATAGCCGACAACAGCACATTCAAGCACTTTTGGATGCTTTGCTAACACTCCTTCAATTTCCTGTGGGTAAATATTGAAGCCGCCACGGATAATCATTTCTTTTTTTCTGCCTATGAAACGAAGATAGCCTTTTTCATCTAGTGAGCCAAGGTCACCAGTATAGTACCAGCCATCTTCATCAAATACTTTTTTCGTTTGTTCTTCCATTCCATAATATCCCTTCATCACCCCAGCACTTTTACAAGCAATTTCCCCTACTTCGCCAAGTGGCAATATTTCTCGATGTTCATTCACAATTTTCAACTCAACCCCATCAATGGCCTTTCCTACCGTTTCCAGATAATTGATCTCTTCCTCTTCATAATCAGTAATCGTAACCGTTCCTGTTTCAGAGATTCCAAATGAGATTAACAAATTCAATCCCATCTTCTCGCGGATGGCTTTTATCGTATCAGGTGGACAAGGGGCTGCTCCTACCATTCCTGTACGTAGTGTCGATAGATTATATTGATCAAAATTAGGAAGATTTAATTCCATCACAAACATCGTTGGAACACCTTGATGAATCGTTACTTTTTCTTGTTCAATTAATTGTAGAGTTTGCTCTGGTTGAAATTTTTCTTGAAGGAGCAGTTTTGCTTGTGATGCCACGGACGCCATAAGATTACACGCAATGCCAAAAATATGAAACAATGGTGCAGGTACAATAAAGACATCGTCTGTTGTACAACGTAAACTAGCAGCTAATGTATTTCCAGATTGAACGATACTCCGATGTGGCAACATAACTCCTTTTGGAACACCTGTTGTTCCAGATGTATAGAGAATACAAAAAATATCATTGTCGACATCGATTTCAGGTAGCGTATTACTAGGATGGTTTCCGGATGTTACTAGCATGGAATCAAATGAAATGGTACATTCATGTTCAAAACGAACCGCTATAACTTCAACGTTTGACGTTAGTTTCTCTAACCCAACATTTTTTTCTACTTTTTCACACACAAACAATAGTTTCGGTCTTGAATTCTCGATTATATACTCGATTTCGTTCTGACGATAGTTAGGATTAAAAGGGACAACAATGGCACCAACTTTTGCAACCGCAAAGAAAATAATGGGTGTTTCATTCCAATTCGGTAAGCAAACACCCACTCTGTCTCCTTTTTTCACCCCAAGCTCTAGCAAATTTGCAACAAGTTTCTCAACTCTTTCATGGAACTGCTTATAAGTGAGCCTTTCTTGTAAATCATAAAGAGCTTCACGATCAGGTTTTAATTCGACGGCTCGAGTTAACAGTTCTGATACGGACAATTTATTGTCTTTTACTATCATTCATACCGTTCCTTTCTTTTCCCATTCCTTTAACTGCTTAGTCAGCTCTACCTTTAGTTGCACCTTATTAATTTTTCCATTTGCTGTTTTGGGGAGATCTTCACGAAACACAACCTGATCTGGAACGACCATTTTTCCTTCCATATAGCTTTTCAAAGAATATTCATCTTCTACTCTGTCCGGCTTTAACTTAATCACTGCACAAATCATTTCTCCTACTTTTGAATCGTCTATCCCAACTACAGCTACTTCTAAGACGCTAGGGTGTTTATAGAAAACATTTTCAACTTCTTCTGGAGCAATATGGTCACCTCCACGAATAATCATCTCTTCTTGTCTACCAACGATTGTAATATCATTCTGATCATTCATTTTTGCTAAATCTCCCGTATAAAACCAACCCTCTTCATCGATTTTCATGATGGTTTCTGGTAATTGAAAATATCCTTTCATAACTCCATAGCTTCTTACTGCCAACTCCCCCGTTTCACCTCTTGCTACTTCATTCCTATATAAATCAACGATCTTCACCTCTACTCCAGGAAGCGGTTTCCCGACAGTAGTCAAACGCAAAAGGTCATCATCACCTAAGCTCGTAGCTGTAACACCGGCTGATGTTTCAGTTAAACCATATGAAACGATAATATTACACCCCATTAAGGTTTGAATTTTTCTTATTATCTCTTCTGGACATGGAGCTGCAGCAACAATCCCTGTTCGTAACGTTGATAAGTCAAAAGACCCAAGCAGTGGATCATTTAATTCAAGGATGAACATCGTTGGTACTCCGTGATGCACAGTAACCTGTTCCTGTTCAATTAGTTTAAGTGCTTCTCTTGCCTGAAATCTTTCTTGCAAAACCAATTTAGCTGCAATCGTTGTTGCCGTTATCATATTTGGAATTAATCCGAATACATGAAATAACGGAACAGATACAAGGAACACATCGTTGCTTGTGCATTCCATGGCCTCTGCTGTGACATTCGCTGTATAAATCACATTTTGATGAGTGAGAATGACACCTTTTGGTTGACCCGTTGATCCAGACGTATATAAAATAGCAAACACATCGTTCACTGGATCTATTTCCACATTATATATGTTTGGGTTATCACTTTTTTTAATTAACTCTTCATATGAATAGTAGCTATTGTTTTGGCTTCGTAGCTTGATAACCTGTTCAAGAGTGCCATTTTTGGATTGTCCCTTAACATAATGTTTAACGATTTCTGTATGAATAAAGCCATCAGAAAGAAAAGCCATACTAGCTTGACTATTTTCAAGGATATAAATAAACTCCTCACGACTAGAACGTGGATTACACGGAACCAAAACAGCCCCAAGCATCGCTAAACTAAAATAAATTACCACGGTTTCATTCCAATTCGGTAAGCACACCATCACTCGATCGCCTTTTGTTACCCCTAGCTGAGACAATGAGGACGCAAGACATAGACTCTCTTCATAGAGAGTTCCATAAGACTTTCGTTCGTAACCGTCAAATAAAGCCTCCTTGCTAGGGTATTGTTTAGCGGCTTTCTCTAATACTTGATGTAAAGAAAGACTTTCACTCATAAATGTCCTCCCCTGCTTACATACTCTCCCAAATAGCTGCAATTCCTTGCCCGCCACCAATACAAAGAGAAGAAACTCCATATTTTTTCCCGCGACGCTTTAACTCTCTTAACAATGATAAGGTAATTCTTGTTCCTGAGGCGGCCAATGGATGACCTAATGCAACAGCACCACCATTTACATTTCCAATTTCCGGGTCAAATCCTAACTCTTTTTGACAAGCAAGATATTGCGCAGAAAAAGCTTCATTAATCTCGATTAAATCAAGATCTTCTAGTTTCATTCCAGCCTGCTTCAATGCTTGTTGAATAGCTGGCACCGGTCCAATGCCCATAACTTGTGGTTCAACTCCAACTACTGCATAAGAAACGAGACGAGCTAATGGCTTTAACCCTTTTTTCTCTGCAAACTGACTAGACGTAAGGATAGCGGAGGCTGCTCCATCATTTATGCCGCTAGCATTCCCTGCCGTCACGACACCGTTTTCAACGAATCTTGCATTTAATTTTGATAAGTCTTCTAGAGTTGTGTTTCTAGGGTGTTCGTCTGTGTCAATCGTTACATTTCCTTTTCTTTTCTTCACGGTAACTGGTACTATTTCATCTTTAAAATACCCTTTTTCCATTGCATTTAGTGCTCGCTTATGGCTTAACAATGCATGTTGATCGACTTCTTTGCGAGATAGCTCATATTGTTTGGCTAAATTCTCAGCAGTAACAGCCATCGTACAATCTCCGTACGAATCATAAAACGAATCCCATAGCCAATCTTCGGCACCTGTTTGCCCTAAACCTAATCCCCATCTTGCACCACGAATGACATGTGGCACTTGACTTAAATTTTCCGCCCCTCCTGCTAACGCAACTTGTGATTCTCCTGTTCGAATCAACCTTGCCGCTTGCACTAATGACTCTAAACCAGATCCACACAATCGATTAATTGTTAAACATGGAGTCGGAATCGAAACCCCAGCCTTTAGCCCAACGTGGCGAGCTAATACATGTGCATCTGTACTTGACTGCATGACATTGCCGAAAAAGACTTGATCCACTTCATCTGGATTAATGTTCGAACGCTTTATTGCTTCTTTTGCGGTTAATGCTCCTAAATCTGTTGCTGTAATATCTCTAAACGAACCACAAAAACTTGTAAAGGCCGTACGTGCCCCTTCAACTAGTACAACTTCATTTTGAGTCATATCATCATCTCCTATTTTTGATACTTCTAGAGGTCCATCCTAATGGGTGAGCATCGCCAATCAATTTTTTCAAATTGCAGCAACAAAATCAGTTAATTTTTGATAACGCTTTCAATAATTGACCTACAGCATTCTTTTTAGTTATTAAATCCTTACACAAAGTGCATAATTAATGGATTTTCCGCTCACCCTCACTTGTTGTTTGCTCTTTTCCATATGCTTATTATAAATTGTTCATTTTCAGAAAAATACCCTCGTGATGTAGGAATTGTCATTGGTTAATCCAACAACTTGTAGGAGTAAAAGAGCAAGGAGATATCTAATCTATCCCCCTTGCTCTTCTATGTTGCAAAATATATTTATAAGTTTGCATAATATAAATCATATAATTTATAAGCCATCATTAAATCAAATCGATGTTCGGCAAACGCTAAAGACACTTCTAGTAAGTTCTCAATTTTCTCTAATCGATATAACAACGAACTTCGATGAATATATAGTTCCTCAGACGTATCTTTAATGCTACCATTATTATTTAAAAAGACTCGCAACGTATGAAACAAATCCATACTTTTTCCTTCCGAATATTTAAGCAATGGTTCTAAATGCTTTTTAATAAATAACATTGCAACAGATGAATCTTTTAAATGATGAAGCAGAGTATAGGAACCTAAATCCTCAAACATCGCAAAACCAACATTTGAAAAACGATGATAAACTACATTCAATGCCTGAACTGCTTGTTGATACATCGTAAAGTAATCATGGATGAATTCCGTCTTGCCTCCAATACCAACCAAAATCGTACTTTTATCTCCTTGGAGTATCAACCACTTTTTCAGTTCCTCATACAATTTTGCCCAATAGACTTTAGGGCTCTTCTCTTCTTTTTCAATGGGAACAATTAGAATTAAATCTCCATCTTTATTAGCCATTAATATATCTTGATCGTAAAATAGAATTCTTGTTTTTAACTGATCCCAAAGCAGCGATTTCTTTGCTTGCTGCTCGAGGATATTCTCATTTGATTCTTCACCTCCAAGATCAAGTGATAATACCGCAACCCTATGCTTGTTAAATAAATTCCATTGAAATAAATTTGCATATTGGATGATGCTCTCTTGATCCTCAACTTTTTCTACAAGCAACTTATGAATAAAGCTATCCTTGACTTGTTCCTTTGCATCCAATACGATCTTTTGTTTAATAAATTGAATCGATGCAATATTTCTCGCTAAATCTATAGTTAATTTGTAAAAATCATCGATCTCCTCACCTGTAATATCAATGGATAAATACCCTAACAAATCTCCTCCGCCATCAACAGGCCACACACCCATCTTCCGATCATCGTCTATAGAGAACCATAAATCTCGGTTATTCTTTTGATATACTTCTAACGTTGCTAATTCAGTAAGAGTATGTAAGTGGTCATTTGTTAAGTTGTATAATTCATAAGCGATCGGTCTCATAAATCGGTCAAATATCATAACCGATTTGGAGAAAAGTTTACTAAGTGTTACAACAATCCCATCAAAGTTATCTTTCTCAACCGTTTCTTTTACGAGCGCTTGCTGATAATCTAGTAAATAATGAAGTCTCTGTTTATGATCCTTCTCATTATGGTAAAGACGTGCATTTTCTAACATCGCAGCCACATGATTGGAAAGAAGCTCAAGAATTTCTAAATCTTCTTTCGTGAATACATGGCTACTATGTTCGACGTGTATTACACCAATTGTTTTTAAATCAATGAGCAGTGGGACGGTAAGTTGGTTACCTCCGAGGGTTTCTAAATATGGAAAATACTCTTTCAAAACATAATTTTTCTCTATATGAATCGTATTCGCTCGAGTTTGACTTCCATAGGAAGGTGATTGCAATACAAATGTATTCTCTTTTTCATTGAATAAATAAATACAAGCAAATTGAGCATTGGTCGATTTTCCTGCCCGTTCTACCAGCCTTTCCACCACTTGATCCATTTCAGCATCTAAGGTCAGGTTTTGACTCATCCACTCAATGTCACTTATTTTGCTTTTTTGTCTTTCCTTTCGTCTAGATAACGAAATCGCAACTGCTACATCTTTCCCAAACTCAACAAATACTTTATCCATTTCATTTAAGAGAGGAACATATTGGTTGAAACCAAACACACAAAAACCATAATTATTCGGTTCATCTTTTAAAGGGACGGTAAACCAATTTGCCACTTTTTCTTGTATTAATAGTCTTGTAAAATCACACTCAGTCTCCCTGTCTACCTTTTCAAATGTGATACTCTTACTCAATAGTGTTGGCAAACACTGATTGACCCGTATTGGAAACGCCTCTGAAATAGACATGGTAGTGCCGCTCCAAACTTTCGATGTTAACCAATCTCCATCTTTTAGAACAATTCCAACAAAATCACATTTTATTTCAGAACGAGAGGCGTCAATTAAATACTGCAACGTTTCTTCTTCCGTGTCGAATTTCACCAGTTGACGAGCGGTCATTCGCAAATGATTTTCTAATCGATTTAGTAGCTTTTCACGTTTTGTCAGTATCATCATTTGCTCTCCTTTCTCCCTTGATAATAAAACGCTTACATTTTACTGTGCTTTTCAACCTTATACCTATTGATATTCGATGTTTATCTACAATTTCCTCTAATCGTATCAGTGATTAAGTAAGAATAGATAGAAAGCGTTAAGTCCCTGACCAAAACGATCAGGGACTTAATGTTTTCTATCTCCACTTGCAACGCATCTATGGCTTGCTTGGGCGTTTGTGATATTAACCATTATCCTCTTGCATTTTCACGAAGTTTTTCAGGTACAGGGATCGCTTTTGGAGTCCCCTCAAAACTAGTCCACGCTCGAACTTCCTTTCCAATTGCAACAATCGTATCATCTCTTTTAAAAATATGTTCTAGAATCACAACCTTATTTCGAACCTCCGTAATAGTTGAATAGACTGTAACCATATCTTCAAACAACAACGGGGTCTTAAATTGACAATTCGCCTCTAGTAAAGGCATGCCAACCTTTTCCTCGGCAAATAGTCTTGAAGGCTTAAAACCAATTTCACCAAAATAATGATGCGCGGCTTCATTCATCCACTTATAAAAATTAGGATAGAACACAATCGCCGCTGCATCCGTATCTCCCCACTTCACTTCAAATGTATACTCTATTGTTTTCATTCGATTCCCCTCCAGCTTTTCTTTCTTTTAAATTAGCTGTCTTCCTATACTTTGTTGTTTCTATAGGTTACATGTTCTTCACATGTTCACTCCCATTGCGCTCCCAGCCAAACGCTGAAGCTGTCCTCAAGTTGAAAGAATAGGAGGTCCCTCTGTCCTAGCGAAGGACATACACGAAGACTCCTGCGGGAGAGAAGGGAGGTCACTGAAAAAGTCGTTTTTTTCTTTTACAGTGCCTTCTTTGCGCTATTTCCCCTAGTTTCTTTTGATCGATGAAAAGTAGGGAATTTCTATCTTTCCTCTCAACAAGCGGACGGGATGGGGGGGCCGACTCCTGCAGGAGGGAAGGGCAGGTTGAAATCCACCGGCGCAGCCGGTTAGTTCAACGCCCGCCTGCGGAAAGCGTGCCCCCCATCCCGGGAGCGAGATCAAAGCTCCTTTTCAAGTCCTAAATAAACGAGCACTTTTTCAGTGGCCTCAGAGAAGGCAGGGGTGAGACCCCGCAGTGCGTCAGCACGAGGTGGCTCACCAGCCACCCGCGAAAAGCGAAGTGTATGTCCGAAGCGGCGAGGGAGCAAGTTTTATTTGGTAGCATGTCTTTTACTTATGCCCCTCTGCCTCACCTCAGGAACCCTTCCATCGACTACCCCACTTTGACAATGATAGCGGCACCATTGTCTCCAGCCGCACACCCTGTTGCTAATGCATATCCTCCACCTTTAAGTACCGTTTCCTCAATTGCTTCAATGAGCAGTCGTCCCACTGTCGGTGCTTGTGGATGACCGAAAACCAAAGAGCTTCCATAATTATTGATATTCGTTGGGTCAATTCCTAGCTCCTTAGCAAGATACATATCATTCACAATAAATGGATTGTGATTTTTAATCGCTGTCATATCATGAATAGATAAGCCCGCTCTCTCTAATGCCATTTTAACTGCTGGTACAGGTGCTTGTGGCATCGTGGCTTTCTCTGCTCTTGCATAGCCGTAGGAAATAATCTGAATCGGAATGGCAGAGTCGGTGCTTAACCTAGCAGCATTTTCTTGAGAAGTGACCATTATTCCTGCATTTCCATCCGCGGGATGTGTTTGACTACCAAACGTCAGGATGCCATCTTCAGTCGTTGGCTTTAGTTTATTTAGAGCTTCTTTCGATGTTTCATTAACACCTTCATCCGCTTCAAGATGTATCGTTTCTCTCTTAGATATCCTAACTTCAACTGGCATCATGTATTTTCTTTGGAATGCGCGATCGTCTTTTAACGAATCGGCATATTGCTCGTACCGCCGAAAAGTTAGTTCGTCCGCTTGTTCCTTAGTGAAGCCATTATCGTTCGCAACCCTTTCTGCCGTATAGATCATCCCAATTCCGGTTGATGGATCACCAGCCATATTGTCCATATTCCAATTTTCCGAAATGACCTCACCACCTGGCCCTTTCGGATTTGGCCAAACGGTATGTGGCCCATTGGAGCAACGGTCGACTAGCAGGCAATAAGCTGTTTGTGCGTTTCCTAATTGAACCGCTGCAGCTGCATTATAGAGAGTGGTTGTCGATGTTGCGCAAGCATGCATTAACGTTTGTCCTGGAATATCCGGAGCTCCCATTAATGTGGAAGCCCAGGAAGCACCGTAAAATACCCTTTTTTGTCCTACTGTAATTCCTAAATAAAGATAATCCAATTCTTCATTAGGATCTAAATTTCTTGACTTAAACCATGCGTTACTACTTTTGGCACCTAGTTCGATCGAATGTTCATTTTGTAAAGTACCTTGCCATTTACTAAACGGTGTTGTGTAATAACCTCCATACGGAATGAAAGCCTTATCAAACATGCTCATCAGTATTTAAGCCCTCCCTACTAGTTTCGTTTTAAACACTGGTTGCTTCCCGTTTGTTACAGCAATTAATCCAGTTAGAGCATCTTCCGTTTTAAATATCGGAACTAAACCATCTAGCTCAAGCTCAATCCCTTCATCAATGGAAAGATCTGTTTGTTTATTAATCAGATCATTCATCGTCTCAAGTGCGATTAACCCTTTATTTGAAAGAATTTTTAACGTTTTCTCTGCTAACTCATTCCTAATCCCTTCTGGTTTTTCACCATTTAACATACGTTTCACATTTTCATCAGAAAACGCCTGTTTGAACTCTTCAAATGATGATGGAATGTCTCGCTCTCCATATTTATTAAACTTTCCATTCGCCACGATCTTTTCAATTGCTGCTTGAGTGTCTTTCATATCTACTAATTCGGTCACAATTCCCAATTCTTTTAATGCTTTTGCTGGGATTGTTTTCCCCGTAAACGTATAATATTTCGTTAACTCTTTTCCAATATGGTGGTTCGTACGGAGCATTCCACCTAAGCCAGGATAGATTCCTAACCCACTTTCAGGGAAGCCCATTGATCCTTGATGTGTCGCTACAATCGCTTGGCAAGCTAGCGCAAGTTCACTTCCTCCACCAAGAGATAGTCCGTCTAATACAGCAATGGTTAACTTCTCTGACATTTCAAATCTTCTAAATAACTCATGTCCCTTTCTAGTAAACGCTACATTTTTATCAACCTGATTCGTTTGAATGCATTCGATAAAATGCTTAATATCAGCACCTGCTACAAATGCCTTACCAGCGCCTTGAATCGCAATTCCTTTTACTTTCGGATCTTTCTCCGCCTCTTCAAATGCCTTTTCAAGTTGATTGACAACTACTGGATTTAATGCATTCATAGCTTCAGGACGGTTAATCGTAATATAGGCAATGTCATTTTTCACTTCTACATCAACATATTTAAACTCAAACGGCAGTCCTTTTTCAGCCTGCTTTCTTAACACCTCTGGGAAGTGAAAGCCTGACCGTGATGCATTTAATTCTTTTACCATTTCACACGCTTCTTGCACACCCACTTTGTTCATTAATTCAAACGGTCCTAAGTTCCATCTTAAGCCAATTTTTGCCCCTCTGTCCGTATCCTCAATTGAAGCTACCCCTTCGTCAACCTGTGCACCTGCCACACCAAAAATGGTAGCGTATAAATGGCGTTTAATCGTTTGGAACTTGGATTCATCTATTTCACCACTAAGATCCCAATCCTGTTTTAACTCCACTTGTTTTCTAAGGAGATCGGCTGGAGAATAGAACTCACTTACTTCCTGCCCCATATACTCCGAGACATGTAAAGCAATTGGAATGCCTGTCACATTCATCAATTCAAAAGGACCCATGCCAATTTCAAAACCTTGTTTCGCTGCAGCATCAATCGTTGCTGTATTAGCTACCCCTTGATCCAACAAATAAATAGATTCTGTTAGAAACGTCGAAAAGTAACGATTAACAGCAAAACCAGGTGAGTCTTTTACGACAATACAAGTTTTATTATGAAGCTTTCCTATAAAAAGCGTTGTCTCGATCGTCTCTTTAGATGTTCCTTCGTGCGGGATTACCTCTACCAATCTATTTTTTGCAGGATGATAGAAATAGTGCATACCAATGAATTTATCTGGACGGTTTGTATATTTAGCTAGATCTCTAATATAGATACCTGATGTATTCGTGGCAAAAATCGTTTTCTCATCACATATTTTATCTAACTTAGCAAAAACCTCCCCTTTTACTTTTTCATCTTCAAATACTGCCTCAACGACCAAATCTGCATCCTTTAAAGCTTCATAGTCCGATGTTGCATGAACTCGAGCCAATGTCTCAGACACGTCATTCGCACTAAATATTCCTCTCTCGATGCCTTCATTTAGCGTGTTCGATATTATAGAGATCCCTCTTTGCACTTGCTTCTCTGTTACATCAACTAATGTTACATACAAACCTTCTTGTGCCATTTTTTGCGCTATTCCAGACCCCATATTCCCTGCGCCAATTACTCCAACTTTTAATGAATTTGTCATTTTCATCTTCCCTTCCTATTATTATCGTAATTGTATTTGTTCCTTTAATCGTTTCTGTAATTCTATCTTTTTAATCTTCCCTGATGGCGTCATCGGAAAATCGTTTACGATGATCAATTTATCTGGAACTTTATAATCAGCTACTTTCTCTTTAATAAACACAAGCAACTCTTCCTCTGTTCCTTCAACACCTGTTTTTAACTGAATGCAGGCACAAGAGATCTCACCAAGAACCGTATCTGGCATTCCGATAATGGCAACATCGTTAACTTTAGGGTGGGTATAGAAATGCTCCTCGACTTCTCGAGGGTAAATATTATATCCACCTCGAATAATCAGTTCTTTTTTCCGACCGACAATGCGAAGATAACCCTGTTCATCAATCGTGACTAAATCACCCGTATAATACCAACCTTCTGCATCGATGGCTTCATGAGTCTTTTCAGGCATATTATAATAGCCCTTCATCAATCCAAAGCTTTTACATACTAACTCGCCAACTTCCCCTATAGGTAATTCATTTTTGTATCTATCTACAACCTTCAATTCTACACCAGGTAATGCCTTTCCAACGGTTTCAGCTCGTAATTGATCATCATCATCAAAGCTAGTTAACGTTAACGTTGGCGATGTTTCCGTCATCCCATATCCGATTAGGACATTACAACCCATCTGTTCTCGTATCCGCCTAATGATTTCTACAGGTGCAGGCGCTCCACCCATTTCACCTGTTCGTAACGATGAAAGGTCATACTTCTTAAAATTTGGATGGTTTAATTCTAAAATGAACATCGTTGGAACACCTGGTTTAATCGTGACTTTTTCTTGTTCGATTAGTGATAGTGCTCTCTCTGGTTTAAAGACTTCCATCAGAACCATTCGACCAGCTGAGGCGACCGCACGTAAGACAAACATAAGTCCCATCACATGAAATACTGGAGTCGGGAGTAAAAATACATCTTTTGGTGAACATTGCATACACTTTGCACCAGCAACTGCTGTATGAATCAAATTTTTATGAGTAAGCATGGCTCCCTTTGGTCTACCCGTGGTCCCAGAAGTATACAAAATCGCAAAAACATCCTCAGCTGCCTCTATCTCTACAGCGGGTGCTTTTGTCAGTTTCCCATTCCTTAATAGGTTTTCATAGCTAAGTATGTCTTCACTTTCAAATCGGACTGAAATAAGATATTCTAATTGCGGAACATTTTCTTTTATTTCATGGAATTGTTGATAATGATCGATCTGATCAAATTCCTTCGGGAAAAAAACAGCTTTTGCACCTGAATTCTTTAAAATATAGCTGACTTCTTCCTTTCTAAATCGTGTATTAAACGGAATGAGTATGGCACCTAATTTAGCTAAGGCAAATGTAATCACGATAAACTCATGCCAATTTGGTAAACTAACTGCGACACGATCTCCTTTTCTTATTCCGAGCTGATGTAACCCTGATGCTAAATCGTTAGCTTCTTGATCTAATTCTTTATAATTGACTCTTCTTTCCCCATCGTATATGACTTCTTCATCTGGTTTTAAAGATAAGGCGGACTCCAATAGTTGCGGCAATGACATATGATATCGCTCTGTAAACATACTTTTAAAGATCACTCCTTTACATAGCTCATTTTACGAAAACGCTTTCAACCAACCATTCGTAAATACTTGAACATGTTCACCTCTCTATATTGATGTATGTTCTATATTCAACCTTCTTCATTATTAACTTTAATATGTTTGTTTCTCTCAAGCCACCTACATCGTGTAGGGAAAAACTTTTTTCTTTCATTCATTTTAACGATAAGGTTAAAAAATGAGAAAACGTCATAAAATCAAAGGAATATAAAAAAGCCCTCCCAATTTATACACCTGAGAGGGTAAACCTGTTACAAGATCACTAGCTTAAAAGGAATCTTTTTTGCCATATGAGCATCTTCATTCAACATTAACCTAGTAAATTTGGTAAAAACGTAGCAATTTCTGGGAAGGCCATTAATAAGGCTACTAGAACCATAATCATAATTAAAAATGGCCAAATGCCCCGAAAGATCTCTTCAACGGATACATCCTTGACGACTCCTTTAATTATATACACGTTCACCCCAACGGGTGGTGTAATAACTCCCATTGCGGCAACTAAGACGATGATGACACCGAACCAAATAGGGTCATAACCTAGCGTATTTACTACCACCGGGAAAAAGATTGGAATAGATAATAAGATTAAGGCCAAAGCATCCATGAAAAAGCCTAAGATTAAATAAATGAGTAAAATCAGTGCCATAATGACAAACGAAGGAAGGACCAAGCTCTCCACCCATCCACCGATTTCAAACGGGATGCGACTCATAGTAATAAGTCGGCCAAACACAACCGCAGAAGCAATTAATAACATAATCATAGCAGTCGTTCGTAGTGTGTCAAAAAGGGAACTCTTAAGGCCTTCCCAGCTTAATTTTTTTGTTAAAAGAGTGAGGACTAACACTCCCCCTGCACCTATGGCCCCTGCTTCTGTCGGAGTAAACCATCCCGCAAATAATCCTCCCATCGATAAAGCAAAAATCACACTAACTTCCCACAGACCACCTTTAAGAGACTGATACCTTTCACTCCAAGTCGATTTTTCCCCAGCAGGAGCAAGTTCAGGGTTTCTTACAGCCAGAATATAGACCATGATCATAAATAGGATCATTAATATAATTCCAGGTATAATCCCTGCTAAAAATAGCTTTCCAACCGACTGTTCTGAAGCAATTCCGTAAATAATAAATAGCGTACTTGGTGGGATTAACACACCTAATATGCCCCCTGCTGCCACACTTGCGGTTGAAAGGGAGTTATTATAATGATGCTTTCTCATTTCCGGAACCGCAAGTGATCCAATTGTGGCAGCTGTAGCTGTGTTCGAACCGGATATCGCCCCAAAAAGACCCGCAGCTCCTTGGGCTGCAATGGCCAATCCACCAGGAAGATGACCTACTGTTCGGTAAGCAAAATGAAACAATTTGGCCCCAATTCCACCATATAAAGCTAAAAACCCCATCCAAACAAACATCGGAATGGCACTTAGAGTATAAGTAGAAAAAGAAGTATAAATTTCCGTTGCTGCCACTTTCAATGCAACTGTAGGTGAATTTAATAGACTAATTCCGATAATTCCTGAAATTAACATCGTATATGAAACTGGCATACGTAACAACAAAAATATAAAAAAAATCAAAATAGAAATAAGACCTATCGTAACCGGTGTCATGATTGTTCACCTTCTTTTATAAATAGAGATAGTACCTGCCCAATTACTACCAAAGCTAGCACTCCGAAACCAACAGCCAGTAAGATAATAAAAGGGTAATGAGGCCATCGCAGGGTAAGGGATACATCCCCTGACGCGTGAGAAGAAATGGCATACAAGACAAGTTGCCTAGCTACAAGAACAAGAAAAAGGGCTGAAATCGTACCAATAATGACATTGATTATTTTTTGTACCTTCTTAGGCAAACGATCAACAAAGATACTGATAGAAATATGCCCACCGTCTACAGCACAGTACGCAATAGATAGAGCAATAAGAGCAGTCGTGAAAAATAAGACTAAATCAAGTGTACCAGTGATGGGCATGTTGAAAACTCTTCTAGAAATTACATTGGCTATCACTAACATAGCTGAAAGAAACAGGATAACAGCTGCTATATTTTCTAGACCTTTGCTTGCTTTTTTTACTACATTCACATATGCTCTGATCACCTTATCCACTCTCCTTTATCATAATGTGAAGGGCATCGCATCATTTTTGATGCGATGCATCATTCCCAGATTACTAGTTATCTCCGAATTCGGCGTTATACTTCTCGGATAACTCTGCTATCTTATCCATGATTTCTTGTCCGTTAAGACCTGCATTGTTTAACTCTTCAACATGGCTTTCTATTAATGGCAATAATGTTTCTTCCCAACGTTTTGTTTCTTCTTCTGACAAATGAATTTCTTCTACCCCGTGCTCATCAATAGCATACTGTAAGCCACTATCCACGACCTCTGTAAATAATTGCGCAGCATCCTTAAACGTTTCTTCATTTACTTCTCGAATCGCTTCCTGAATATGAGTTGGAAGTGAATTCCATTTATCTTTGTTCATAGTGACAAAATGAACCGTGTTATACATTAAGTTAGAATGAGTCACATAGTTCGTTACCTCCGCTAGATTAAAGCTTTGAAGGGTATCTGCTGGTAATAAACTTCCATCTACTACTCCTCTAGATAAAGCTTCATAGGTTTCGGTAACCGGCATGGCTACAGGAGTTGCACCTAATTTTTCTAATGTAGCGACGTTTGTACCACTTGCTCGAATCTGTTTCCCCCTTAAATCTTCCAATGACTCAATAGGTTCAGTTGTCATCAATACCCCAGGAGAAATTCCATAGATAAACATCAGTTCAGTATCTTGTAATTCCTCAGGCTGCAACTCTGCTACTAGATCACGAGCTACATAACTAGATACGGCACTACTTTCATATTTAATCCCACCTAGGTACATAGCATTCAAAACAGGTAATCTACCCGGATATAATCCAGAAACATCATGCCCAATGTCTGCGATACCATCCGCTACACCTGAATACACATCTCCACTTCCTAACAAGGATCCACCTGGGTAAAGTTCGATTGTCACTAAGCCATCAGTAGCTTCTTCGATCGCTTTGATCCATTCTGGAAACAATTTTGCTTGAATTGGATGAGTCGCTGGTGCAAAATCTGCCAATGTAAGTGTAACTGGTTCCATCGTTTCGACGGCTTCATTATTTTCATTACTCGTCGCATCCTCTTCATCTGTAGTACTAGCACTTTCGTTTGTTTGACCTCCACATCCTACAACGACAATCGCACACATCAACGAAATGAACATTAAAACGAAATAATTCTTTTTCATTTTTTCGCCCCCTGAATTTTAAATATTCGAAAAACAAGCAAGACATTAGTATCTAGTCTAAGCGTGAGTGCTAGAAGCATTTTTCATTCGTTCACCCCCTTTTTGAATGCGTTCACACTGTAGTCTTGGCGGATCCTGGTTCCGCTATCTGCTTCAAAAACACGTTTCCTACCTCAGTTACAGATCCTCGTTCCGCTATTTGTCCTTTTCACCGTCATCTTCCCTACATTTTGAACATTTAACGGATCTAGGTTCCACTTTTTCTTCTTTTCGCGTCGTTTTCTCTCATTTAGCGGAACCAGGATCCGTTTCACTTAATTTGTAACCGTTTTCAACAAGAAGTATTTGAGTAAGCAATAGCTTGTTATGTTGAATTTATTATATTTTTTTAATTGGGGGAAAGCTACCTACACAACATACGAAAACCATTAACTCTTTTCGTTAATTATGCGGAAAAGACGTGTTCATTCTATTAAAAAACAAAAGAAATATAATAGCAATTTCAGAGAGTAGGTTGTTAGAGGGGGATCATGCTGGCAAGAAGGATGTAATAATTTACAACAATTACGAATGACCTCCCATAAATAGTACATACTACTGAAATAAGTTTATACATGACTTAATGAGGGATGTAATGTGAACAATTTCAAACCGACCAATCATGAACGAAGGTATAAAGCGCATGTAAGTGTATTCGGAACAACACAATTACATTTACGTAATCCTTATATCATAGCTTGGTGGTCCGCAGCCTTTCCAGGATTCGGCCACCTCCTTTTGTCAAAATACCTTCGAGGCTTCACCCTATTTATCTGGGAAATCCTCATTAATAATATGACCAACCTCAACCTTTCTATGGTCTATTCATTTACAGGAAACATTGATATGGCAAAAGAGGTTCTTGATCCAAAATGGTTCTTGTTCTACATTCCTGTCTACTTATTCAGCATTTGGGATAGCTACCGAACGACAGTAGATATGAATAAAGTATATGTACTCGCTGAACGAGAAAACGCCAATTTTAGTACCTACAGTATAGGGGCTTTAGAAATTAATTACCTAGATAAAAGGAGACCAATAATGGCTGTACTATGGTCACTGTTTACGCCTGGACTAGGGCAACTTTATATTCATCGAGTGATGACAGCTTTATTTACAACTAGTTTTACGATTGTTTTTGTTTATTTTTCGAATCTTCTCGTTGCCGTTCATTATCTTTTCCTAGGAGACATTACTCAAGCAACACAGGCCCTTGATCCACAGTGGTTACTATTCATCCCTTCCCACATTGGATTCGCTGTTTATGATTCCTATGTAAATACTGTTGAAAATAACAAATTGTTTGAAAGCGAACAAAGGAAATATTTCAAATCAAATTACCAAAAATACCGTGTGAAAATGGCAACTGAAACGTGAGAGGTGGAATTCTTGCAGATTTTTTCAACATTTGAACATTCTACTTATTTAGAATTATGCATTACAGCATTAGAGAAAATGGGTATTGATAAAGAATCCATCTTAGCTGTACCACTTGATAATCGTATAGAGGAACGTAGATTTATGGATACTCTCCATCGCGCTGATGGTGTCAGCCTTTTTGATAAGGGGGCAGCTATCGGTACTGCTTTTTCTGTAATTGGAGCGAGTGTTGGTTTTACCCTTGAGTGGGGACCAATTTATTGGGGCTTAATTGGGGCAACGAGCGGATTTATTCTTGGTTTTATTATTGATTACATCCTTTTTAAAGTGATCCATAAAAGAAAAAGACAAATGAGAGGAAAAAAATCGGAAGTCATTCTAGTTGTTAACTGTAGCAAGGATCAGATTGAAGAGGTAGAAAAAATCCTTTGGGAAAATTTGGCGCTTGGCGTAGCAACATTAAAGAGCTAATGATAATCTACAACACTTAAATAAACATACATACGTTGATAAATTATGAGCAGTATACATAATTAAGGAGTGATAATAAGTGAAAAGCAATAAACTCGAACGGCTATTTTTGCGGGTTTTGCTCTTAGTCACTCTAGGGATATTAACTCTTTTACTAAGGAAGCCTCACACAAAAAAGTGGTTGTTCATTTATCTTTTTAATGCTATTACAAATGGAATTATAGATAAAATAATTGGGTCTTACAATATCGTTGTCTACCCTACTCGTTTATTACCAAAGTTATTCAAGATTCATGTATTATTTGATTTTTTGATTTATCCAACTATTAGTGTTCTTTATTTTCAAGTAACTTATAAAGATAAAGCTTTTACTGTTTTGTATAAATGGTTTTATTTTGTTCTTCCAATGCTAGCCATTGAATTGTGGGCCGAGAAGAAAACACATCTGATTAAATGGAAGAAAGGGTGGAAATGGTATCACACCCTTATTAGCATTTCTCTCAAAACTTTAACAGAGAGGTTCTTGATTGGGTTCATTATGAAAAAATAAGGATGGCATAACATGAGGACTCATTCGAATTTCTCTTTTCTTTAATCAATAGATTTAGCCTTTACGAGTAATAATGAATACAGAAAAGCATCTAGCATTTAGAAACCTCATTCTCCCCCCGAATCCAATATTATAAAATCAGGTATCCTAATTATATTCTTTCAACGACAAACAACAGGAGATATCCCTCTCCTGTTGTACTTATCATCATTAACGATTAAAGATTCTCAATTGCTGCTCTTTCAATGGCAAGTCCCTTCGTATAACGTTTCATAAATTGCTCATAGCCTTTTACATCTTTTGGATCAGGGAAGATCGTAACACCAGCTTTACCTTTAAACACTTTCTCGCTTAAATATTCCTCTAGTGTCTCATGTTCCTCTTTGTTAATCATATAAGATGCAAGCTGAGCAATCCCCCACGCTCCACCTTCCCCAGCCGTTTCCATAACGGAAACAGGAACATTAAGAGCAGAGGCCATCATACTTGAGCCTACTCCTTTAGCCTTAAACAAGCCACCGTGACCTAAGATTTCATCTAGTTTCACTTGTTCTTGTTTGAGAAGAATATCCATACCTATTTTCAACGCACCTAATGATGTGAATAAATGGACACGCATGAAATTAGCTAGATTAAAATTACTCTCTGATGAACGAACAAATAATGGCCGACCTTCTTTGAAGTGTGTAATATGTTCCCCAGAAAGATAGCCATAAGCCAAGAGACCGCCACAATCCGCATCTCCTTGAAGAGCCAAACTATAAAGAGTTCCGTATAGCTTATTCATATCAACTTCCATTCCCATTGCATTTGAAAATTCATCAAACAATCCAACCCATGCATCCAAATCTGAAGAACAGTTGTTGGAATGAGCCATTGCTACTAAGCTCCCCGTTGGTGTCGTTACAAGGTCAATCTCGGGATAGACGTTAGAGAGTTCTTTTTCTAAAACAACCATGGCAAAGACAGACGTCCCGGCCGAAACATTACCAGTTCGTTTGGCTACACTGTTTGTCGCAACCATCCCCGTACCGGCATCTCCTTCTGGTGGACAAAGGGGAATACCAGCCTCCAATTCTCCCGTACTATCCAAAAGCCTTGCTCCTTCTTCTGTAAGGACACCTGCATTTTCACCCGCTACTAACACCTCAGGAAGAATATCTTCTAGCTTCCATGATAGATGATTAGGTGAAATCAATTCATTGAATTGGTTAATCATTTTTTGATTATAGGTCTTCGTATTTAAGTCAATGGGAAATACACCGGAGGCGTCACCCACTCCAAGTACTTTCTGACCTGTCAGTTTCCAATGGATATAACCAGCTAGTGTTGTCTGAAAGTTAATGTCATTAACATGTTCTTCCTGATTTAAGACCGCTTGATATAGGTGAGCAATACTCCATCTTTGTGGAATTGGGTAATTAAACCGTTCTGTCAGTTCTCTGGCAGCCTGTTCGGTCATATTGTTACGCCACGTACGAAAAGGCACTAAAAGCTTTCCATCTTTATCGAAAATCATATAGCCATGCATCATCGCACTAAAACCAATTGCTCCTATCTTTTGTAAGGGAACTCCATATTTCTGCTTTACTTCGATAGCCATCTTTTGATAGCTGTTTTGTACGCCATTCCAAATATCCACTTCACTATAGGTCCAAATACCATCCACATGGTTATTTTCCCAACTGTGACTACCTGTTGCAATCGGTTCGCCATCTTCTCCAACAAGAATGGCTTTAATTCGTGTTGACCCAAGTTCGATACCAAGGATTGCTTTTCCATTTAGTATGACACTTTCCACATCAAGACCCATGAAACTCCCTCCTAAACGTTTTAAATGAACCCATTATTTTTTATAGATGATTAACGAAAAATCACGTCATTCCAGCGGATTTCGTTATTGAATGCATGAGTGTTTGTATCCTTATTAATCACAAGGATTTCAATCCCAGCCAGTTCAGCAAAGTCTCTCAACTGTTCAGTTGTCACTTTGTAAGAGAAGCCTGTATGGTGGGCTCCGCCAGCCTGAATCCAATTTTCAACCGCTTGGCTTAACGATGGTTGTGCTTCCCACATGACTCGAGCAACAGGAAGATTTGGCATCTCTTTTTCTGGTTGTTTTGCATCTACTTCATTAACAAGTAGACGGAACCGATGTCCTAGATCAATAATGCTTGCATTTAACGCAGAGCCTCCTCTTCCATCAAATACAATTCTCGCAGGATCTTCTTTCCCTCCAATTCCAAGTGGATGAACCTCAATTTTCGGTCGATTTTCCGAAACAGTCGGGCACACCTCAAGCATGTGCGACCCTAGAACCAATTCATTTCCTTGCTCAAAGTGATACGTGTAATCCTCCATAAAAGATGTTCCTTCGTTACCGGCAATTATTTTCATTAATCTTACAAGAGCAGCTGTTTTCCAGTCCCCTTCACCAGCAAATCCATATCCTTGTTCCATTAAACGTTGCACCGCTAAACCAGGAAGCTGATGCATGCCATGCAAATCTTCAAAAGTCGTAGTGAAAGCCGTGTAATTTCCTTTTGTTAAGAATGCTTTCATCCCAAGCTCAATTCGAGCTTGATAACGGATGGAATCACGAATTGGCCCATCAGTAAGCCCCTCAGAAGTAATCTCATATTGCTTTTCATATTCACTCATTAATTGTTCAACTTCTTGTTCGGTTATCTCATTCATGTGTTGAACGAGATCCCCCACTCCGTAACCATTCACAGTCCAACCAAATTTGATTTGCGCTTCTACCTTATCCCCCTCAGTCACTGCTACTTGGCGCATATTATCACCAAATCTAGCAACCTTAAGATTCTTACTTTCCTCAAATGCAACCGCAGTTCTCATCCATTGACCCACACGCTCTTGCACGTCTAGAGTTTTCCAATGCCCAGCAACTACTTTACGTTTCACATTCATGCGCGCGGCAATAAAACCATGTTCTCGGTCACCATGTGCGGCTTGATTTAAATTCATAAAGTCCATATCGATGGAATCCCATGGAATATCACGATTAAATTGTGTAGCTAAATGAAGATATGGCTTTTGTAATGAAGAAAGGCCAGCAATCCACATTTTTGAAGGAGAGAATGTGTGCATCCAAGAAATGATCCCCGCACAATTCTCATCCGCGTTTGCTTCTAGAATTAATTTGCGGATGGACTCGGAATCTTTTAATACGGATTTAAAAACTAATTTATAAGGTACTTGAGAACTATCATCCAACCCACTAACAATCGCTTTAGAGTTTTCTTCCACTTGACGAAGTACATCTTCACCGTATAATGATTGACTTCCTGTCACAAACCAGAATTCATAGGCTTTTGTAGTTAACATAGTAAATTCCTCCTAAAATGTAATTGATAGATGATTGACTAGGTAAACCCTCATCAAGTTATACGTACAAGTTAAGGATTATTGAGTGCTTTTCTTGTACTTAACCTACTTTTGACCGTAATATGCATTTACCCCGTGCTTCCGAAGATAATGTTTATCAAGCAAGAACTGATCGATCGGCTTAACTTGCTGGTTAAGGATAAACGTGTTTAACGCCATTTTAGCCACTTCTTCTAAAACGACCGCATTGTAAACGGCTTCGGCGGCATTTCCCCCCCAGCTAAATGGAGCGTGTCCTGATAATAAAATTCCCGGCATTGCAATTGGATCAAGTCCTTCTTGTTCGAAGGTTTCAATAATGACGTTACCCGTTTCAAGCTCGTAACCCCTTTCAATTTCCTCTTCAGTCAACATTCGCGTGCAAGGGATTTCTCCATAAAAATAATCAGCATGGGTAGTTCCTAATGCTGGAATGGGTCTTCCTGCTTGAGCCCAGCTAGTAGCACCTGGGGAGTGAGTATGGACAATGCCACCTATTTGAGGAAATGCACGATATAGTGCAAGATGTGTTGGAGTATCTGACGAAGGTCTTAACGTTCCTTCAACTATATTCCCATCCAAATCAACGACAACGAGATCCTCTATTTGTAACTCATCGTACTGAACGCCACTTGGTTTAATCACAACGAGATTTGTTTCGCGATCAATTGCACTTACATTCCCCCATGTAAACGTAACCAAATTATGTTTAGGCAGTTGTTGATTTGCTTCTAGTACCTCTTTTTTCAAAGGTTCTAACATAGCATTTCTTCCTCCTTCACCTTAACGTTTTAAATTATTCCTTAACCTCGTTTTAAAAGGTTGATAGATTTCTTAATCATGCATCTTATTATTTATACGCACATATCCAAACAACCCTTCGAAGTTGTACGTATAAGTTAATCCAATCATACCACCGATTACTATTATTTCAACAACTTTTTTCATAATTTTTTATCAATTTTCTCCCTTTAATTTCAAAATAACTAATCATTGCATGAAGAGCAGAAAATATATTGGAGATATTGCGCCTTTTTTGATACCATAATACTCAATGGAAGTTCTCATATCGTACGTACATATTTACAAATAGATTGAAGCAATTTCGAAAGCGGTGAACAGATGGCACAGCTAGCCAAATATACGCTAATAAAAGAGAAGATAAAAGTATGGATCACAAGTGGGAAGATACAGCCTGGTGAAAAGATCTATTCAGAAAGTGAATTGATGAAAATGTTTGCCGTAAGCAGACATACAATCCGACAGGCAATTGGGGATTTGGTACATGAAGGATGGCTATACAGAGAACAAGGGGCTGGAACATTTTGTTCTACGAACTTATTGGATCCATCTCCTACTCTACAACCTTTAAGGTCTACACCAGGGAAGAATATCGGTGTGATCACAACATACATTTCCGATTATATTTTCCCTTCAATCATTCGGGGCATTGAATCCTATTTAACGACGGAAGGATATACTTTAACCCTCACATGTACGAACAATGACGTTGAAAAAGAAAAACAATGTTTACAAACTTTGTTAAATAGAAACATCGATGGCCTGATCGTAGAACCAACAAAAAGCAGCAACTACAATCCAAACATTCAATATTATCTTGAATTAGAGCAAAAGAATATCCCATATTTAATGATTAATCAATTTTATTCACAGCTTATGCCTTCGCATATCATTATGAATGACGAAGAAGGAGGATATCTAGCTACTGAACATTTAATTACATTAGGACACGAAAAAATTGTTGGTTTGTTTAAGACGGATGACCTTCAAGGGGTCAATCGAATGAAAGGGTTTATTCGTGCATTTAGAGAGGCTGGTTTGACTTCTTTTCCGGAGATGGTTCTTACCTATACGACAGAAGAAAAGTATGACAAGGTAGTCGAGAGATTAGAGAAATTTCTTGATTCAAACTCAAGACCAACAGCAATCGTATGTTATAATGACGAACTGGCCCTTCAAACATTGAACATACTAAGAAGACTTGGGTTAAGTGTTCCAGAGGATGTTTCTATAGTTGGTAATGATGATTCCTTTTTAGCGGACGCTACCGATGTTAAGCTTACAACCCTTACCCATCCAAAAACACAAATGGGAATTGATGCGGCAAAATGGATTGTATCTGCTGTTGAAGGGAATCACCCTTCATCCATCGTTTATGAGCCTAAATTAGTAATTAGAAATTCTACTTTGCCCCTTAAGAAAGTTCAGAGTTAATATTGTTTTCGAAAGAATGGTATGACGGAATGGTGCGAACGGTTCATTCATAATAAGAGGACTCAATTGAGCCCTCTCCCTCCCAATTTACTTATCTTCAGTTGATGGATTCGCGCCTTCCCTCTTCAACTGTCAAACTCATATACACATTATCTTTCAAAGTTTTCTCTCAACTGCTGAATTCGCTCCATAACTGATAGATGGCAGTCATCACTATACTGTTTATTAAATAATACGACCTGTTGATTTTGCAATAACTTCAAAATGATTGACAGTTCCATTTTCTCAGTTATTTTATTAAAATACCCACGTTTATCATATTTTTTTAATACATCGACTTCGTTAATAAAGGATGCAAGGACCTTACACTCAATTGGTTCATTAAATACTTCAAAGTTAACTTGTGTATGCTTCGGATGACCCGCTCCCATTTTATTTTGATCGATCTCACTCCTTTCGAGCACTGTATTTTTCAAGCTAGTTATAGAAGGGTCACGACGGTTGATGAGCTCAACCGTTTGATTACAACTAAAAGGGACATCTACGCCAACATCACGGACATAGCCGCTTCGATCCGTATAATGGATGTTTTTATGAATAAATCCAGTAATAGACAAGTTTACATAGTCTATACCTAAAAGTGACGGTAATGCCCTACATTGTGTGAAATACACATTTTTACGAACCTGTTTTATTTCTTTGGCTGAAGTAGGAAGTTTAATGTAAGCCTCTATATTAGCAAATAACTCAACTTCAGCCAAAGGGACAGCCGCATAAATAACTGGAACTTGTAATTCCTTTCCATCTACACCTAAAACCATAGCACCAAAATCTGCTTGTGTTACTTCTACTTGTTTACTTTGCTTTGGAGGAGAAAAGTTCTCATGCCGCACCGTTTGCTTTTTACCATCGCTTTTTTGTTTTTGATTTTCACAATTATCAAAACCATAACTTGGCTTTTTATCATTTTTCATTTTTAAACTCCTTACTTCCCAAAAAAATATCTAAAATATAGAGAATACCCATTTAGACTTACTTCTTTATATATGTCTTTAAATTAAGTTTCGGTTAGGCAAACGCCAAGGGTGGATGCCCAATTAAATTAAATCGTTATTGAAATAATCGTTTTTATGTAAAAAAGAACATCCTGTTATTAAAGGGTTAA
>NZ_JRJU01000038.1 GCF_000787375.1 Halalkalibacter okhensis
CTCATGTGTCGTTGTTAGCGACTTTAATATCATAACAATTCTTCTCAATGAAGTCAACAACTTTTTTCTTCTTTATTTCAACAAAAGAAAATCCGTTTCGACAACGAGATTAAATTTATCACTTCCCAACTAGATAGTCAATAGTTTTTTCGGAAGTTCTTCCTCAGAAAGATAAAAGATCGATTACGAGAGCCCCCTTTACCATCCACAAAGAAACTCAATTTCCATTGAAACAGATACATTATTGTTCAAGTGCCATGCAGATCAAACTCGATGGATATCTACCTATCCACAAAGAGAAGCAGCACCCCACTAAGGAGTGCTGCTTCTCTTATTGCTATATTTATTCTGACAAGAAAATAAAGTAACCAAGGAATACAAAGAAGAGAACATACATAATAGGATGAACCTCTTTCGCTTTTCCTTTAGCAACCATTGTAATTGGATATAAAATGAAGCCCATCGCAATACCTGTTGCAATACTGTAGGTTAACGGCATAGCAATTACAGTCACAAATGCAGGGACAGCAATTTCGAATTTCTTCCAATCAATTAACCCCAATGAAGAAGCCATTAAAATACCAACAATAATTAACGCAGCTGCGGTTACTTGTTCTGTGACAACCGCAAGTAACGGCGAGAAAAACAACGCTACAAGGAACAACCCTGCTGTCACTACAGATGTAAAGCCCGTACGTCCTCCGGCCGCTACACCTGAAGCAGACTCAATGTATGCCGTTGTTGTAGACGTTCCTAGAATTGCCCCAATCGAAGTTGCACTTGAATCAGCAAGTAATGCCTTCCCGGCACGAGGCAACTTATTGTCTTTTACAAATCCTGCCTGGTTGGCAACTGCATAAAGGGTGCCTGCCGTATCGAAAAAATCAACAAATAAGAATGTCAAAATAACAACAAGCAACTGCCAAGTAAACACAGTAGACCAATCAAGAGCAAATGCCTGACCAAATGTCGGTGCTAAACTCGGAACCGATCCAACAATCGCCTCAGGGGGAGCAATTACACCCGTAATTACACCGGCCAAAGACGTCAGGACCATACCATAGAAGATCCCACCTTTAATTCCTCTTACCATAAAAATAACTGTGATCACAACACCAAAAATAGCTAACAAGGTTGGCGGAGCAAGCAAGTTACCAAGCGTTACCGCTGTCGCTTCATAAGGAACAACAATCCCTGCACCTTTCAAACCAATAAACGCAATGAACAAACCTATACCAGCCGCAGCAGCATACTTTAATTCAGCAGGTATGGCATTAATGATAACTTCACGAATTTTGAATACTGTAATTAAGATAAAAATAATACCGGAAATAAATACACCAAACAAAGCAACTTGCCATTCAATTCCTAACCCAAGAACAACCGAATAAGCAAAAAATGCATTCAGCCCCATTCCAGGAGCAAGGGCAATCGGATATTTAGCAACAACACCCATAATCAATGTCCCAAGCGCCGCTGCCAGTGCAGTAGCCGTGAACACAGCACCTATATCCATCCCCGCATCAGCTAGAATACTAGGGTTAACAAACAAAATATATGCCATTGATAAGAACGTTGTTAATCCAGCGACCGACTCTTTTCTATACGATGTCCCATGTTCTTTAAAACCAAAATAACGATCCATTTGTGTTCCTCCATTTTTTCGACTTACTCGTAATATAAACAGAAAAAAGCTTCCAATACATCACGCTTGGAAGCTTAACTGACAAAAAATCGTTCAAATCCTTATAAAAACAAGGGGTAGATTGATTTTTCGTAGTCAAGCTCTTTACGGAAGCTTGGTAGAGACTAGCAGGCCATATCCCTGCAATTATACGAAAAGAATAACCATATACAATTCTTCTTCACCTAAAGAATTGTACCAATCACCCTATGCTTTGTCAACAAAAATACGAACGTTTCTTGTTTTTTATATAAAATCATTCGTCTTTAACCCAATTATTCCCACTCAATTGTCGCCGGCGGCTTAGAAGTCACATCATAAACAACCCGATTTACATGTTTCACTTCGTTTACGATTCTTGTCGAGATGATTTCAAGAACATCCCATGGGATACGCGCCCAATCAGATGTCATCCCATCAATAGACGTAACTGCACGAATACCAACAGTATAGTCATACGTACGAGCATCTCCCATAACACCTACACTACGCATGTTCGGTAGCGCCGTAAAATACTGCCAAATCTCACGATCGAGACCCGCTTTTTTAATTTCCTCACGTAAAATTGCATCAGATTCCCGAACGATCTCTAATTTCTCTTCTGTGATCTCTCCAAGTACACGAATTCCTAGACCAGGTCCTGGGAACGGTTGACGCCATACAATCTCATCAGGGATACCAAGCTCTGTTCCAAGCTTACGAACTTCATCCTTGAATAGCGTATTAAGCGGCTCAATTAATTCAAAACGCATATCTTCAGGAAGCCCACCTACATTATGATGAGACTTAATCGTTTGCGCAGTATCTGTACCACTTTCAATAATATCAGTATAAAGGGTACCTTGAGCTAGAAAATCCATATCCTTTAGCTTCGCTGCTTCTTCATCAAACACGTAAATAAATTCGTTTCCAATGATCTTACGTTTTTGCTCAGGGTCAGATACCCCTTCTAACTTCCCTAAGAAACGCTCTTGTGCGTCAATTTTTATAACTTTCATATTGAAGCCTTCACTGAATGTTTCCATCACACTTTCTGCTTCGTCCTTACGAAGAAGTCCATGATCAATAAACATACACGTTAATTGATCACCAATCGCTTTATGAATTAATACAGCAACTACAGAAGAGTCAACACCACCACTTAAGGCACAAAGAACTTGCTTATCTCCTACTTGCTCACGGATTTTCTCCATTTCTACTTCAACGAAGTTTTCCATCGACCAGTCGCCTGTACATCCACACACTTCAAAAGCAAAGTTTTTCAGCATATCATTTCCGAATTCAGAATGACGAACTTCTGGGTGGAACTGAACGCCATACAGGTTTTGCTCCTCGTTACTCATTGCCGCTACTGGAGTAGAAGGATTAAACGCATCAACAACGAAACCTTCTGGCGGGGCAGTAATTAAATCACCATGACTCATCCAAGTCGATTGCTCTATCGGTAACCCTTTGAAGATTTTGGATTGGTTTTCAACTTTAATCGTTGCTTTGCCGTATTCACGGTGATCCGCTGCATCAACCTTCCCACCGAAATGTTGAGTCATGAGTTGCATTCCGTAACAAATCCCTAAGATTGGAATTCCAAGATCATAAATAGCCGGATCACACTTAGGAGCTCCCTCTACATAAGCACTATTAGGACCTCCTGAGAAAATAATTCCTTTAGGGTTCATGTTTTTAATTTCTTCTGCTGTTAATTTGTTAGAGTGCAATTCACTGTACACTCCTAGATCACGAATACGTCTTGCGATTAATTGGTTATATTGTCCGCCAAAGTCTAGTACAACAATCATTTCTTGGTTTAATTCAGTCATGCTTTCCCACCCTTTTTATGATTTCATTCGTATACCCCGATACAAAAAAAGAACTAGAATCCGCCCTACTTGTCCAAATGAACATAAACAAGGAAGGCAGAAATTCTAGTTCGTCTTTCTGCCTTCATAGTCAGATTTTTTACGGTAATCCGGTAGAGACTCTTAGGCCATATTCCTAAGGATATACGAAGGTTGATTCTTTATACACTTTTTAAACCCTGATTCATTTTATCAGTGAGCTTCAAACCGGTCAAGAATCGATTTTCCGAACAAAGGAAAGCCAATTCGGCTTTTGCTTTGACCAACTACCCTCCATCGATTGACCTCCATACATAATCCGTTCGTATTCAATCGTCAAACTCATCATTTCCGTCGTTTGAAAAAGTTTATCCATTCGCGTTGCATATTCTCGGAGCGTTTCTCCATTCTCACGCTCCCAACCAACATACTTCAATAACCAAAGTAAGCGATCGTACGCTTGCAAGAAGGCCTCTTTATCATCTCGCCGACCAAATTTTCTTAAAGTATAATATTGGACAATCCGTTTATTTTTCACCAATACAACGAATAAAATACTAACAACAAAACCAGCTAAAATCCACGGACCTCCTGGAATCGACCAGTTTTGTGAAGCTCCTGCACTAGCAGAAGATTGCTCGTCATCCCCCTCAAGGTCAGCAAAAGCATCCTCCACTTCCGGTTCTGTTTCTTCCTCTTCATCTTCTACTCTTGAATCTTCTTCTGTTTCCTCGCTCTCCACTTCCGGCTCGTTAAACTCAAGCATATTATCAAATCCGCGCGTCGGCTCAAATGGCACCCAACCTACTTCTGGAAAGTATACCTCCACCCATGAATGGGCGTTTCCATTCGTGACCTGATATACATTCTCAAGACCATCTGTATCGACGAGTTCGCCTTGAGTAAAGCCTTTCGCCCATCTAGCCGGGATATCTATCGTTCGCAGCATGACAATCATAGCAGTAGAGAAGTTATCACAATACCCTCGCATTGTTTCAAACAAAAACTGATCAACATAGTCTTGTCCCTCGCTTGGGACCGGGACGTCCTGGGTCTCATATTGGTAATCATTTCGACCAAAGTAGGATTCAATCGCTTTGGCTCGGTCATACCGATTACTTTCCCCTTCCGTTATCTCAAGAGCCAAATCTCGTATTCGTTCCGGTAAATCTTCAGGGAGCTGCGTATAATAATGACGAATATCCTCGGGATCTTGATTATTCGTCTGGCGCAACCCTTCAACCTGATAACTAGGATACAAGTATTCATACTGATAATGTGAAAGTCTCATAGACTGGGCACCTTGATACGTTCGTGCTTTCCCTGTATACGCATCTTGAAACAATTCGAATTCTCTAATCCGATTGCTTAGCTGCAACTCCCCTGGGTAAAACAAATGATCGAATCCACTTGAGTGTTCAGTTAAGTGGATTTCAGCTTCCAACGCTTCATATTCAACTATGCCTTGCGCGCGATCACTATATAAAAATCCTTTTCTTTCTACAGGTGTGGTTGTTTCCCAACCTCTCCCTGTATAGTAATCCTTCGTTTCCCCGCGCCAATAATGTTCTCTTGAAGCAGTAGCAAAAAATACAGGGGTGTCATCATCGATGAAGCCACCACCTAACTGTTCATCATTATCACCGTACCCGATCCGCTGAACGAGTTCAGCTGAGCCATTATCCCCCATTCCAACAGCAGCTCGAACAAACGGAACGGGATCATCCCATTGTGGATCAGGTTTTGGCGATAGTAGCCCTAACAGACCTCCTACACCAATCAACATCACAAGTAACATCGCAAGTCGGACGGGCAAAAATTTAGGTGCTTTATATACCGTTTGCTGCTCAATCATTCGATACATTGTGACCAAACCTAATAAAAGAAAACCAATAATGAACGTACGGATGATGGCAAATGTAGCGTCATAAATCGTAAATGTATCAATTACAGTAACATAAACAACGGTAAAAATGAGAAAAAACAACACTCTCCTCGCGTGAACCGTCCAATAAAACAAAAGGTAACTCATAATAGCTAACAACACAAAGAATAGAAAACTCCTAAATAAATCCGTTAGTCCGTACCAGCCTCCGATTAACATCAGCTCAATATTCATGATAATGTCTGTGGCAATATACACTAACCATTCAAAGGACAGAAATGGACCATCTATGAACACTAAGTAAAGCCCATAACAGATAACCAACGACTTTAACACCATAGATACAAAGACGGGCAATTGTAAAAACGTAATAAAGAAAAACACAGCAGTAACTAACACAAAAACAAAGATATAACCAGTATCTGTAATGTGCGGGAGCGGTAAAAGCCATTCCATAAGCAACAAGAAGCTTAATCCATATAGAAGAAAATCCCTTCCTGTCTCGGTTTGCTTTTGATCTAAACGCACGACTCTCCCTCCCCTTTCAACTTATTCATTTTCAATAAAAACCGTAATACCAAGTTTCTCTAATTCAGTAATAAACAAACGATCATGAGAAGAGGCCGCAACTAAACAAACGATAAGCGCAGTTCCTTGCTCTAATAATGTTTTACAAACGTTTAATACTTGTTCATTTAATCCAACACAAACGTAGTAAACACGCATTCCCGCCCAATCTCGGTAAACTTTATGATATTGTGGTGCCCCATCTTTACTTGGGGCCACTCGCGCCAACGGTATCAAGCCTTTTGAGATTGTTGATTGAGTGACTTCAAATGACACCCAATCCGTAAACCTTACTGCAAGCTTTATTCCTGGTTGCTTTTCCGTAAAAGTGATCATTAACGAAGCAGTCAATTCAACCGAATGCTCAAAGATAGACTCATTTCGGTCGATAGCACCTGAATCAAATGCCACTACAACCCCTTCGCCCTGATAAGACTCAAACTCTTTTGTCATTAATTTTGTCAATCTAGCAGACTGTTTCCAGTCTATTGAAGTGATTCTGTCTCCCGCTACATACTGACGAACACCAGCAAGAGATCGGTCTTCCTCAAAAGAACGCTGAATCCGTCTCCCTTCTAATTGTTTTGGTCTGGCATCATCAGGAATCGATGGTAAATCGTGAAAGCGAGGATAGACAAGGACCTCCGTTTGACAAGAGACCTTCTTCTCTCTTTCAAATAAACCAAATACATCACCAAACACCAATGACAACTCATCAAATGAATACGAGCCCCTTTTTACGTCACGAATATTGTAAGAAAAAACTAGACGCTTTTGAAAAGAAAAGAAAAAAAGCGAACCAGATTCATCATAAGTTCCGAGCTTCATTGGAATAAGGTCTTGAACCCTAACATAAAAAAATGGCTGAAGGGCACGCTTGTGCAACGTGACTGTAACTGTCATAGACTCACCAGCTCGTAACACATTTTGATGAATCTCCCGTTCTACTTTCACAATTCGAAATGGATAGACCGCCACCAAAACCGTAGCAATTACAACGGTGATAACACTATAAAAAAGAAACCAACTTACAAATCCACCTTGGAACATTGCATAAGAAAAGGCCGCCGCAATAAATAGTAAAAGAAACACGTATTTCACAAATAGACGCAAGTTTACCTTCCCTTTATTCACGAGCGTGTCAACCTTCTTTGATTCACAGGGATTCGCACTTGTTCTAAAATAGAAGAGAGTACCTCTTGTTGTGATCTATTAGACATTTTGCTTTCAGCTGTCAACATCATGCGATGTCCAAGCACATACGGTGCTAAGTGCTTTACATCGTCTGGAAGAACATACTCTCTTCCTTTCATAAAGGCATATGCCTGTGATGCTTTCATTAATGCAATCGTCCCACGTGGACTCACACCTAGCTCAACCAACTGATTTTTTCGAGTTTCATGAACAAGATCAATCATGTACATCTTCACATCTTCACTCACAAGAACTTTCGTGATTTCCGATTGTATTTCTACTACTTCTGCCGTTGTCATAACCGGTTTAATGTCCTCAAGTGGATGCTTATGCTGAAGACGTTCAAGTACCTCTAGTTCTTCTAAGGCCGTAGGATATCCTAAATCAAGTTTAATCAAGAACCGATCAAGCTGCGCCTCTGGCAGCGGGAATGTACCTGCATACTCTATTGGATTTTGTGTAGCCATCACAAAGAATGGCTTTTCAAGTTGAAGAGTTTCTCCATCCACCGTTACACTACTTTCTTCTAAAGCTTCAAGCAATGCTGATTGCGTCTTAGGTGACGTACGATTGATTTCATCAGCTAGCACCACATTGGCCATAATAGGACCAGGACGAAATTCAAACTGCTGCTTATGTTGATTGTATATTGATACCCCTGTCACATCTGATGGCAGAAGATCTGGTGTGAATTGAATTCTTTTAAATTCAGCCCCAAGAGATTTAGCAATGGTTCTAACCATCATGGTCTTCCCAACTCCTGGAACGTCTTCTAGTAGAACATGCCCTCCAGCAAAGAGAGCAACAAGGCTTAACTCAATCTCTTTTCTCTTGCCAACTACGACAAGTTCGATGTTTTCTATCACTTTTTCAATTCGTTCAACCGCTGCTGTCATGCAACTGCCTCCAATCTAATAAATAACCAGTCTATTTCCATCATACCATTTCAACCTCTAAAAAACGTTACAATTGCATTACCAATACTATACATTTCCCTTTTGCATATAATAAGAGATCATCGATTTTTCTTGTAAATAATCTAACATAAAACGTATAAAACGTCTTTTATTGTGTTAGGATATGGAAACTAAAGGAGGGCTCTTATGGCAATCGGTTTATCATTTATTGCAATTGGACTTCTCATCGGCTTCATCACCTATCGTTATGTTGGTCTTTTATTAGGGTTAATTGGTGCTATTATAGTTGCGACCATTGTCAATCAACTCCTGTACAAACGCCAAATAGCTAACGATCAAGCTCAAATAACAAAATAGTTTTAACCCCAAACTAACTCCATTTTCATCCTAGCTCAAAACCTATTTTTATTTTTTTATTCAATATTCCCTCCTCACTATAAGCATACTATAAGCTAAGGAGGGAGTAATTGATGTATCGATTATATACTCACAATGACTTAGATGGTGTCGGTTGCGGCATCCTGGCACGTTTAGCATTCGGAACAGATGTAGACATCCGCTATAATTCTGTCCAAGGATTAGACTTTCAAATTGAGCGTTTTTTAGAGAAAGACAGATCAGATGACGTGTTACTCATCACAGACCTATCTGTACATAGTGAAAATGAAAAAAGACTTGATGAATTTGTTAAAAAGGGCGGCAACGTCACCTTATTGGACCACCATAAGACAGCTCTTCATTTTAATGAATATAAATGGGGTTCTGTCACAGTCGAATACGAAGATGGTCGGTTAGCTGCTGCAACCTCATTATTCTACGAATATTTAATGGAGCATGGGTGGCTTGACCGCTCTTCTTCTTTAGATGAATTTGTTGAACTAGTGAGGCTTTGGGACACTTGGGAATGGGAAAAACATGACGTACTGAAAGCAAAACGATTAAACGATCTATTTTTTATGATTTCCATTGATGAATTTGAAGAAAGAATGTTCAATCGCCTCAAAGAACCGGATATCTTCTCCTTTGATGACTTCGAAGAGAAAATCCTCGACATGGAGGAAACGAAAATTGAACGGTATATAAGGAGAAAAAGAAGAGAGCTTGTGCAAACATTTATTGGCAATTATTGCGTTGGCATTGTTCATGCTGAATCATATCATTCAGAATTAGGGAATGAATTAGGCAAGGACAGTCCGCATCTAGATTATATCGCCATTTTAAATGTAGGTAGTAAGAAAATCAGTTTTCGTACGATTCACGATCATGTTGACGTCTCAGAAATCGCTGGCCAATTTGGCGGCGGTGGCCATGCCAAAGCATCAGGGTGCTCACTCATCGAAGAAGCCTATAAACTATTCATAGCAGAGCCGTTCCCACTTGATTCTTTACGAGTAGATGCATTTAAAAATCAACATAATCTAAAAGCCAGCAAATCTGGATCCTTATATGTAGATCGTGATGAAAATCGATATTTTATTTATCCTTCAAGTGAAAAATGGATCATAGAAAAGAATCAATCAGAAGAGGCTTCTTTTTCTTCATTTGAAGAAGCTGAACGTCACATTAAACGTAATCATTCAGCATGGCTCGTACGCGATGACCTATTTGTACGATATCTATCCGATCATATCCTAAACGAAAAACGGCTGAAATGAATCGGTAAGAAGGGTGCCCTAAAAGGTTAAACACCTTCTAAGGCACCCCATAACCATCCTTATCTTAATGCACTTAAATCAAACTTCGGAACGAACCCTTCTTCAGCTGCCCTTCCGAGTAACGCTTCAATTGCGGCATACCCGTCTTCTCCTAAATCTTTTGTAAATTCATTAACATACAAGTCAATATGCGATTTTGCAACTTCAAGAGAAAGCTCTTGAGCATGCTCCATAATATATGGCTTTGACACTTCTGGATGAGCCCAAGCATATTCAACGGATGACCGAACCCACTTTGTAATGGCCTCACGATCTAATGAACGGTGGGCAATAATGGCCCCTAACGGGATCGGCAATCCCGTATCTTTCTCCCACCAATTTCCTAGATCACTCAAAAGAGTAAGATCATATTGTTGATACGTAAAACGGGCTTCGTGGATGACTAGACCCGCATCGATATCTCCCGCTTGAACCGCAGGCATAATTTCATGAAATGGCATCACAACAATTTCCCCCACTCCACCTGGAACATTTTGTGCAGCCCACAACCGGAACAATAAGTATGCCGTCGAGCGTTCACTTGGTACAGCTACCCTTTTACCTGAGATGGCTTCTGCAGTGGCTTGTGCTTCTTTCGTTAAGACAAGTGGTCCGCACCCTCTTCCAAGTGCTCCTCCGCAAGGGATTAACGCATAATCAGACAGCACCCAAGGAAGGGCAGCATAGGAAATCTTTTGAATTTCTGGACCTTTCCCTTCTGCTGCCCAGTTATTTGTCCGATCAATATCAGCATAGGTCACATCGAGCTTCGGGGCCCCTGGTATTAACCCATGGACCCACGCATGAAAAACAAATGTATCATTGGGACAAGGAGAAAATGCAATCTTCATTTGAACACCTCCGGAAATATAGAACTTGCTTTTTCTAATGTAGCAAGCGCTTCTTTTATGCGCCAAGACTCTCGATCTCGAGGTCCCACTTTATTAGAAATTGATCGAACCTCGATTACAGGGATTTGATTTTGTTTCGCTGCTTCAGCCACACCAAACCCTTCCATCCCTTCAGCTACTGCCTCTGGGAAACGCTCTAAGAGAGAATCAGCTGTCTCCTGCGTACCTGTCACAGTTGATAACGTAAGGATGGCTCCTTTATGAGCGCTTATCCCTTGTGCCATTGCCTCAGCACACATACGAGTTACGACTTCTTTTTCTACTTCTATTATTGAAGAACCTAACTTCAATTCCTCTAAACTCAAGAACCCATCATCAGATTCTGCTCCTAAATCAGCCGCTATCACCTCAGTTGAAACAGCAAGGGAACCGACCTCTGCTTTTTCTTCAAAACCACCAGCAATCCCGGCGTTAATGACATAATCATAATCCTTTTTTGCTAAAGCTGTTGCTGTTACAGCCGCAGACGCAGCTTGTCCCACTCCTGCTACGATGACATCAAACCTACTAGAATACCCCAACCCACGTACGATTGCTTCCTTCTCAGCAGAAACAGATGTGACCACTAGCACCTGCTTATTCGTTATTTTATTAACCTCACTCATTTATGTACTCTCCTTTAAAAAGCCGTAAAACTATTACATTTAGTGTATCTAATTACTTTACCCTTGACCAGTCGTAGACATCAAAAGCAACTTAAACCTCATTATTTTTTTATAAATTACAAGCCAAAAATGATATGATAGCTACAAGAAACGGTATTATAGGAGGTATGTACATGGCCTATCAAGTAGAAATCGCCTATCCTGCAGAAGCTACATTAGGAGAAGGACCTCATTGGGATGATCAAAACGAACGCTTATTATGGGTTGATATTCAAAAAAAGAAACTCCATATATTTGACCCAGAGAAAAGCGAGAATCATTCAATCGCTTTTGAGCAGTATATCGGTACTGTTGTCAGAAGCCAATCAGGTGAGCTGTTGTTAGCAATGCAAGATGGAATTTATCGTTACAACATTCAATCTAATCACTTAACCTTTTTAACCAATCCGGAAACACATCTACCAAACAATCGTTTCAATGATGGAAAGTGCGACCCTGCTGGACGGTTTTGGGCAGGTACAATGTCGCTTGATGAAAAAACAAATCAAGGTTCCTTGTATTGCTATCACCCATCTGGCCAAACGAGTAAAATGATCTCTCCTGTCACGATTTCAAATGGGTTGGCTTGGAGCCCCGATCATGCATATATGTATTTTATCGACACACCTACACGCAATATTCAAATGTTTACTTTTAACTCTGAAACTGGTGACATCTCATTCGAAAAAATTGTCGTGTGCATTCCAGAAGAAGACGGATATCCAGATGGGATGACGATCGACGAAGAAGGCATGCTCTGGGTTGCGCATTGGGGAGGCAGCAAGGTAACACGTTGGGACCCTCATACAGGCAAGCAATTAGATGAAATTAATCTTCCAGCAAAAAACGTGACATCTTGCACATTCGGTGGAAAAAACCTTGATGAATTGTATATAACTACTGCTAGAATAGGGATGGATGATTCTGAGTTTAATACATTCCCTCATTCTGGTCATTTATTTAGAGTGAAAACAAATGTCAAAGGAATTCCTGCTTACCTTTTTAAAGGTTAATACTTGTTTACAAGTGAATAGGATGACCGATGGCCATCCTATTCACTACTTTAAATAACACCTATTACCATAGCGGCTACAATCAATACAATACTAAATCCCCACACCCAGAAAAACGAGTAACGGATATGTTTTCCCATTTCAAGTCCTGCAAGTCCAAGTGCTAACCAAAGAGCGGGAGAAAATGGACTAATGAATGTCCCAATAATATTCCCAATGACCATCGCATAAGCGGCAGAAGTCGCTTCGACCCCGTAACCAGTTACAATTTGTTCTACTACTGGCAATAAAGCAAAATAGTAAGCATCTGTACTTAACACAAGTTCAAATGGGACACCGAGAAAGCCAATAACAAGATGCAAATAAGGGACAATGAATGCTGGCAAAAACAAAACAAGATCTGTCGCAAGCGATTGTAGCATTCCTGTCCCATCTAATATTCCTAAAAATGAACCAGCCGCAAGGATAATAGCAGCCATCAAAAGTGCGTTCGGAGCATGGGCTTTAATACGCTCCATTTGATCATCAACTTTAGGATAGTTCATGATTAAGGCAATACTTAAACTAATCATGAATACAAAACCTGCAGGGATAATTCCCCATACTAGCATTGTAATGACTCCTAGTGTCAGTAATAAATTCGCCCATAAAAGTTTAGGACGTGCTAGTGACTCATCTTTTTTAGATGGTGCATCATTTTCTGCCAATTCCAACGTGGCAGCCGCTTCTAAGTCGGCATTTTCTGATTTAGTAAGCTTTGAAATCTTTCGTTTCTCTCTTAACCCTAGAATGACAGCTAAACCTATTAATAAAATCATAGCAATAATTTGGACTGGAATAAGAGGTCTCCACAACTCAGTTGGATCGACTCCAATTACGGCAGCCGTTCTTCCAATTGGCCCTCCCCACGGAACCATATTAATAATACTAGCACTTAAACCAACCAATAAGAGCAACAAGTACGGACTCATTCTCAATCGTTTGTACAATGGTAGAAGCGCCGGGATCGTAATAAGAAAAGTCGAAGCTCCAGACCCGTCAAGGTGAGCAATTGCCCCAATGATAACTGTACCAACAGCAACAGCAATAACATCCCCTCTTGAAATCGCAATCATTTTATTAATAATTGGATCAAATAATCCCGCATCCTGCATAACTCCAAAAAAGAGAATAGCAAAAATAAACATAATAACGACATTAATTACTCGGTCGATCCCTTCACCAAAAAGGACGCCTATTTCAGCAAACCCAAAACCAGCCAATAACGCCCCCACAATAGGAACAAGAACAAGGCCGATAATCGGCGTAATTCGTCCACTCAATAACAAAAAGACAATAGTCAAGATTGTAGCAAGACCAATAATACTCAGCATACCAATCTCTCCTTCCAATTTAAATAAACGTTTATTTGAAAAGAGAGATATCAGTTGTAAGCGGATACATTACACCCCATAAAAATCTCTCTTTTCAAAGTTTTCTATATACATAGAAATTTAACACGCTTGAAAAGAGAGAGGAAGTTTATGAGAATAAACAAAATATTGATCATTAACCGAATTTTGTTCATATTGTTCACGTTAACAAATAACGTCGTTCCGGTCGTCCAACGTCTCCGTACTTTTGTTCTGCTTGTAATTGTTTGACTAATACCAAATATTCTAAATACCTTCTCGCTGTTGACCTGCTAGCCCCAATCTCTTTCCCGACTTGAACAGCAGTCAATCCATTTTCTCGGTTCTGTTCCATGATGCTTTTTATCTTATCAAGCGTTAGACGGTCAATTCCTTTTGGTAAATCACTAGATGCTACCATTTGCTCTAGGGATCTTCTCTGCACTGAGAACCTAGTCAGTCTGTCAATTTCCTCTTGCTCCATACTCTCCTTAGTTAATAACACACTTCTGTGCTCATAATATTGATCAAGCGTTTGTTTAAACCTTGAAAACTCTACAGGCTTTACAATATAATCAAAAATTCCACCACGTAACGTCTCTTCAATCGTTGTAACTTCTTTCGCTGCTGTCATCATAATTAGATCAATGCTAAGATAATTTTTACGAATCTCCCAAAATAAATCCAAACCATTTACATCAGGAATATATACATCTAACAAAATAAGATCTGGTAAGGCAGAACCCTTCTTTAGCCGTTCTCGTGCCTCTTCCCCTGTTTTTACAGTATCAATCACTTGAAACCCTTCCACTTTTTCCACAAACTGTTTTGTGATTTCCGCAACTCTAAAGTCGTCTTCCACAATTAACACTCCAAACACATAACGCATTAATTACTCTCCCCCCTAGACTCATCATCCTTTGGTATTGTTACAACAAAACATGCTCCTCCTAGTTCACTTTCTTCTAAGAATATATCGCCACCAATTTCTGTAAGTACCTGTTTGGTTAGAGCTAATCCTATTCCTCGATGCGAGCCTTCTTTTGTTGAAAACCCTTGTTTAAAAATCTCTAAAGCAAGATCATCGGGTACCCCTTGTCCTGCATCCTCTATTTCAAATACAACCTCGTCTCCAATATCGGTAAAGAAAAGGGTTATCTTTCTGTCTGACTCCGAAAGATTTTTTACTGCTTCAATCGCATTTTCAATTAAGTTGCCTAAAACGGTTACGAGCGCATCCCGTTTTTTATCAGACAACCGATGCGTTAACCTACTTTCTGGGTCAATCGATAAATGAACTCTTTGTTCATTTGCTTGATTTAACTTACCTAACAGAATGGCATTGACCAAAGGGTCGGGTACCTTCTCAACCAAGAACCGTATCCACTTTTGTTGAATATTGCTTTCTCTTTGAATAAACTCAACCGCTTCTTCATTCTTCTCTAATTGGATTAGGCCTAATATCGTATACATTTTATTAGAAAACTCGTGAGTTTGCGCGCGTAATGCTTCGGCATATTGTTTTACTCTCGTTAATTCTTTTGTCAACTTTTCTATTTCTGTTTTATTCCGAAATGTAGACACAGCCCCAATTAACGTTCCTTCATAATAAATAGGGACGCGATTAACTAGGACAATGTGATTTCCAAGTAACATCTCTTGGTTATATTGACTCTCACCACGTTCGAGAACTTCATGAAGCTTAGAATTCGGCAATACATCCAAGATAGGCTCACCAATCAACGGTTCGGTTTCGTTCCCACTTCTTGAAATTAACCGTTTGGCGGCTGTATTCATCATCGTAATAGTGCCATCTTTATTCACTGCTATAATTCCTTCATGAGTTGACTGTAAGATCGTTTCTTTTTGTAAAAGAAGGTGTGAAATTTCTTCAGGTTCTAAGCCAAATAACAACTTTTTAATATAATGCGCAATGAAGACCGCACCTACCATTCCTACTCCAACGATCACTAACAAGACATACCACAGTTCGTTGCTGTAATTCTTAATAATACTTTGAACATCTTCATTTAAAAAACCGACAGAAACAACTCCGATGACCTCGCCTTCCTTTGACATCACTGGGACTTTCCCACGAATCGATTGCCCTAGCGAACCGACTGCCTTTGAGACGTAAGATTCCCCATACGTCAATGCTCGCTCATTGTCTTCGCCAACCATTTTCTTTCCTATTTGATCAAAATTGGGATGAGCATAGCGAATTTCATTACGATTTCCAACAACAATAAATTGTGCGCCAGTCGCTTCTCGAATGGGTGAAACAAGAGGCTGAATCACCTCTGAAGGATTTTCTAGATCAAATGCCTCTTTTAACTCAGGTATTTGGGCCACACTTTCAGCTACACTCAACGCTCGTTCACCAAGCTGCGTTTCCAATGTATCAGAGAGAAAATATTGAAGAAACACTCCCACAATCGAGAACATTCCGATAATTAACAAAACAATCAGAAACGTCATTTTCAGTTTTAGATTTAGCTTCGCTTTTGGCTTGTGTAAGTATCTTCTGCTATCTCTATTTTGAAGTGAAATCATCGTTTTCTCTCCTTTTGCTTGACTTAATTATTTTACCATAAACGAAAAAGAAAAAAGGCCAACACTGGATTTTCCAGCAGTGACCTTCGTTACTCACTCTTCAACTTCTTCAATTTCTTTTTGAAGCATATCTAATAGCTCTTTTCCATCTTCTCCAACAACTTCATTGATGAAGTACTCACGGACTGGTAATGCTAATTGTCTAAATGCATCACGTTCAGCTTCGGATAGCTCAATAATTTCGGTTGAGTGGGTTTCATTTTCTCTAATTGATTCTAGCATTTCTCGATTTAGCTTATCTTGCAAATCATAAGCAATTGGTCTCATTTCTTCTACCGTTTCATCAATCATCTTTTTAATATCATCTGGCAAGCTATCATAAAAATTCGGGTTCACTGTAAGCATTGCTACATAGATATTATGGTTAGAAATCGTCATATAATCTTGCACCTCATTAAACGAGGCATCTTCAATAAAGAAAATTGGATTTTCTTGACCGTCAACGATGTTTCGATCAAGCGAAGTATACAATTCAGACCAGCTCATAGCTGTTGGGTCCGCACCGTAAGCTTTATAGGACTCCATAATTAATGGGGATTCTTGTGTTCTCATCTTAAAGTTTTGGAAATCTTCTGGAGACTGCAATGGTTTATTGGACGTCCATTGCATGGCACCCTCCGTAAAGTATGCCAATGGTTTAATATTATGTTCCTCATACTTTTTAGATAAATGTACATTTAATGCTTCACTCGTATTTAATATCTCTTGGTTTAAGGCCATATCATCTGTAAATAAAAATTGGAGAGCAAATAGTTGTCCTTCTGTTACCATTGTCCCCGTGAACCCAGGGGACATAATAGCAAATTCTACAATTCCATCTTGCATTTGTTCAACTTGGTCCACTTCACTTCCAAGCCCACCGAATTCATATATCTCCATATTAATCCGACCATCTGACTTTTCCGCTAAAAGATCGGCGAATTCACGAGCATATTCAAACTGAACTTGTCCTTCCATCTCTTCTGTAACAAAGTTCCAATTGTATATTTCTTCACTGTTTTCAGATTTTGAACCACCCTCATCTGTTGAACTTTCTGTCGATCCACCTCCACAAGCTGATAATACTAAACTAGCAGTGAGTATAAGTCCGGCCATTATAAACTTCTTTTTTCTAAACATCCTTACTCCTCCTTTTAGCTGACTATTCTATTTCAAAGAAAATACCGATAGAATAAAGAGATTTCCTCAAACATAATGAGCAATACCGAAATACAAACTAACATGATGATATATGGAGGAGTTCCTCTAATAACATCAAGGTACGACTTATTAAAGACGGCACTAGCGGTGAATATATCAACTCCAAATGGAGGAGTTGCTGATCCCAGAGCCGCTTGGAATGTGATGATAATTCCTAGATGAATAGGATCGATTCCAGCCTGTATTGCAATGGGATAAAAGATAGGTGTAAGTATTAAGATCACAACAATTGGATCAACAAACATACAACCAATAAAGAAGAAAATCGATACTATGATTAACACTTGAATCGCCGTTGGATCGCCTCCCATCACAGCTTCTGCTACCATGTTCGGAATACGTGCAAATGAGATGACCCAAGAGAATGCTTGTCCTCCTGCTACAAGAATAAATACCGCAGCAGTCACAAGACCCGTTGATAAAGCAACTTTTGGAATATCGGCTACCTTAATTGTTCGAAAAATGAGAACTTCTAAAATCAACGCATACAACACTGATACACCAGCTGCTTCAGTCGGACTAAATATACCTGAATAAATTCCTCCGATAATAATTAAAGGGAAACCTAAAGGAAAGATTGCTTTCTTTATTACACCCCAGCGTTCACTCCAAGAAGCTTTCTCAGCTAGTGGAATGTTTTTTATTTTTGCGTATATGTAACTATAGAGAGCAAAAAAGAAAAACACGAGAAGTCCTGGACCAATTCCTGCAAGAAACAATTCTCCAACCGAAACTTGCGGTGCTGCTAACGCATAGATGATCATTCCAATACTCGGAGGGATTAGCAAAGCAACATCACTAGCATTAATAATGAGAGCAATAGCACTTGAATCTTTATATCCACTAGCAAGCATCCTTTGCCTCATAGGTCTTCCTATTGCAACAACGGTTGCTTGCGTCGATCCTGAAATAGCTCCAAATAACGTACAAGCAGCAGCGGTTGTAATCGCATACCCCCCTCGTAGATGTCTAATAAATGCACCAACAAAATCCAATAATCGATTTGATGTTTTTCCTGTAGCCATAATATCCGCCGCAAAAATAAATAATGGAACGGCTAATAGCACATAAGAAGATATTCCTTGAACCATTTGTTGAATAATTATTTCACCACTAAAGTTTGGATAAAAGAAAATCACAATGATTAATGGCGCAATAATAAGCGGAATCATCATTGGAAATCCAAAAAGAAGGAGGATAATCATTATTGTCAGTAATGTGGCAACCATATTGGGACCTCCCGTTTCTTTTTTTACTACAAATAATCCTTTTTATCTGTTGCTAAGAACACGTCTTTTTCTTTTATGTTAATCCACATGTTCCGTAGAAATTGTAAGCCTCCTAGTGTAAATCCAATCGGGATAAATAAATGAAACAAGTAAACGGGTATTAACAAAGCCGTTGTCGTTCTTCCTCTTTCAAAAGAAGAAATGGTATAAACATATGCATAGTAAGCTAAAAGAAATAAGCTGATTGCTGTGATGGCTGGAATGATGATCGCCATTATTTTACGAGTTTTAGCAGGAGCCATATCAAAAAATGCAGACATGCTTATATGCCTTCCTTTTCTCGCGGCATAGCTGATTCCTAAAAAAGTTGCTATAATCACAGCAAATTCACTTATTTCAGCTGCAAATGCCCAACTTCTTCCCGTGAAATATCGACTAAGAACATTTCCAGTTACCATGAGGGCGATTAAAATAATAGCGTAGCTAAGAATAGCCTCTTCTATTTTCATAATCACTCGGTCTAGTTTTCTAAGTATTTTCAATATAGAGCCCCCTCGGTCAAATTCATTCTCAATATTCAGAAGTACAATGACGCTTCTTAGGCTGTTCTACTGCTTATTTAACTTAAAACAAATCACTTTTGGTTCTGTCATCTCATGAATGGTAAATTGAACCCCTTCTCGTCCAAGTCCTGAAGCTTTGACTCCCCCAAATGGCATACCATCAATTCGGTAATCACTGCTATCATTGATCATCACGCCTCCAACCTCAAGCTGTTCGCTTGCTTGAAAGGCATATTCCAGATTATTTGTAAAGACCCCGGCTTGGAGACCGAAATGAACAGAATTTGACCTTTCAATTGCTTCTTTTATGTTGGAAACAGCATAAAGCAAAACAACCGGACCAAAAACCTCTTCTCTTGCAATCGTACAGTGATCTGGAACATCCATTAACACGGTTGGCTCATAAGATGCACCGTTGCGTTTCCCCCCACATAAAAGCCTCGCCCCTTGTAAAACAGCCTCTTCAACCCAGCTTTCCACTCGGATCGCTTCCTTTTCCGAAATAAGCGGCCCCATGTCCGTTTCTTCTGATAACTTGTTTCCTAGACGATACTCTTGTGTTCTTGCTACAAATTCTTCGACAAACAATTCAAATATCGTTTGTTCAACATAGAGCCTTTGTACACCTAAACAATTTTGGCCAGCTGCCCAAAATGCCCCTGAGACATTCGCTTCAACGGCTTCAATCATATTAGCATCAGCTAAAACAATACCTGGCGAGTTTGATCCCAGTTCCATGCTCAACTTTTTCAATCCAGCTTTTTGGGTTATTGCAAGCCCCGCTTCAACCCCTCCTGTAAACGAGATCATTCGAACATCAGGATGAGTAACCAACGTATCCCCAATCTCATAGCCATACCCCGTCACAACGGATAAAACTTTATCTGGTAATCCTGCCGCTTCAAACGCTTCAGCAAGTTTGAGCGCACTTAGTGGCGTTGCCGTTGCAGGTTTAACAATTATGGCATTTCCTGAAGCAATGGCCGGGCCTACTTTATGAGCAACAAGGTTTAATGGGTCATTAAATGGTGTAATGGCTCCAATAATACCAATAGGAATACGTGTATAATAACCTTGTCGGCCTTCACTTCCAGGCGCTTGGTCAAATGAGATTGTCTCTCCAGTTATACGACGTGCCTCCTCAGCACTTAAACGAATTGTTTGTACGCAACGGCTTGCTTCTTTACGCGCCTCACGAATGGTTTTGCTCCCTTCGCTTGCAATCGTAATAGCATATTCCTCTAGATGAGATTCAATATAATCTGCGGCCTTATTTAGAATATCAACTCTTTGGTGGACAGACATGTTCGAGGCAATTTTCAAACCAACTTTCGCCTCATCGATAGCTTCAAGCATATCTTCCTTTGATGCAGCAGGCACTGTCGTCAGTAAGCGGTTATCTTCGGGATCACGTACTTCAATGATGTTACTTCGATTAACCCATTTGCCAGCTAGAAACATGTTTGTTCCTACCGTTTCCACATTGATCATGATTACTGCCACCTTCCTTCCACACTCTTAATAAATTAAAGCTTGATTAGCTGTCTCTTTTTTCGATTTGGGTGTTAACATTCCTCGTTCTATATTGATTAAGTCAATCAATAAGGAATATCCTGTTTCAATTTTCCCCGCGCCAGGTCCGCAAAGAGTAATAGTCCCAGCTAAATCACATTCGTACATAACAGCGTTAATGGCCCCATTGATGGATGCTAATGGGTCTGTTACATGTAGTTTCATAGGCTTCACCGATGCGATTACCTTTCCTTTCTCTTTCTTCGCACTTGCAATAAGCTTCCAACGAAATCCTTCTTTTTGTGCTAATTCGATATCTTCTTTTGTCAGTTCTGTGATCCCTTGGCATTCGACATCTTCTACTTTTAACGGTTCATTCAATACTAAGTTTGATAGGATAACAATCTTATAACGGGCGTCAAACCCTTGAACGTCGCTAGTTGGATCCGCTTCTGCATAGCCAAGCTCCTGCGCCTCTTGTAAAGCATTTTCATAGGTAAGACCTTCTTCCATTTTTGAAAGAATAAAATTTGTTGTTCCATTTAAAATTCCTCGGATTTCAATAAAATCATTTCCTGCTAGAGCAGCAAGAGGCATCCGTAAAGCAGGTGTACCACTCATAACCGTTCCTTCAAACCCCCAGTTTACTCCATTATCTTCTGCCATTTGTGATAACTCTTCATACGCTAGTGCAACAGGACCTTTATTGCTCATTACGACATTCTTACCTGCTTCAAAAGCCGCCTTACAATGATCAATAGCAGGTTGTCCCGTTTTCACATCTGTAAAGGTTACTTCAACGATCGTTTGGGCGTTTGTCTCTCTAATTGTCTCGAGACTATTTAATCCGCGAATTAAACCAGGTTTATCTGGATATGAATCTAGTTTTCCCGTTTCCTTAACTACTTCAAGTACTTTCTTGAGGTCCAACCCATCCGGATGATACAAGGCACCTTTCATAAGATCCGAGATCGCAACAACTTTGCCTTGAAATTGAACTCCTTCTAGAAGTTTCTTTTCTTTATTTATTAATATTTCAGCCAATCCTTGCCCAACAGTACCAAACCCCAGTAAAGCTAGTTTATGACTCATTGATTGGTTCCCTCCCCTTTGTTTGATTTTCTAGTTAACGGCTTCACTTCTTCCTGAACAAAACGACGAACGGTTTCTGCTAAAATGGAAACACCTATCGGTAAGCATCGTTCATCAAGATTAAAAATCGGCGTATGCAAGTCTCGCTGAATGCCGTCTGATGTGGCACACCCTAAGAAAAACATTGAACTTGGAACTAATTGACTCATATAGCCGAAATCTTCTCCACCAAGACCAAAAGGTTCATTTACAATGGTAGACTCCGGATATAGATACCTCACCGATTCTTCCAGCCAGCTATTGACAATAGGATCATTCATTAATGAAGGCTCCCCTTTTGTAATCGTAAGGTCATAACTTCCCTCAAACACATCAACGATCGATATTGCTTTCTCAAGCTCTTTTGCGATAAACTTGCGATTTTCACTTGAATAACTTCGCATCGTCCCTTCAATTGTTACTTCCGTTGGAATGATATTGCTAGCCGTTCCTGCGTGAATTTGTCCGATGCTTAGTACAGTTGGATCAAGTGGCGATACCCTTCTTGCAACTATTCCATAAATCGCTTGCAAGACGGGACCAAGCATCCAAACTGGATCGGTTCCAAGTTGAGGATAGGCACCATGGCCACCCGTTCCCTTTAGTTTCGCTTCAAACACATCTACATTGGCCATGCTGTAACCATCATTCATTTGCAAGCTACCAACCGGAAGCCAAGGGCACATATGCAAGGCCAAGGCCGCATCCACCCCTTCAAGGGCTCCATCACGGATCATGTATGGAGCACCTGAAAGCCCTTGCTCATCGGTACTTTCTTCAGCCGGTTGAAAAATAAATTTGATTGTTCCTTTTGTGATAAGCTTTTGCTTGATTAATTCACAAACCGTATGCGCTACACCTAAAACAATTGATGGATGAGCATCATGTCCACAAGCGTGCATAACTCCTTCATTTTTGGAGCGATATTCTAACTCACTTTCTTCTGCAATTGGCAATGCATCTATGTCTGCTCGAACGGCTATGCACGGTCCTTCACCAGCCGACAATGTTCCGACAATCCCAGTCTTGCCGATTCCTGTTTCTACCTTCATTCCATCAATTTCTCTTAATTTAGCTGCCAAATACTTCGACGTCTCGAATTCTTGAAAACTTAACTCAGGATAAGCATGTAAATGTCGACGCCATTCGATGAGTTGGTCTGACAAACTCTCTGCAAGCTGTTTAGTTACAAAACCCTCCATATCCATCACCTTCTACTTTTACGAATTGACCGTTGTACGAAGACCTGCAAAAGCCTGTTTGAAATCTGCAATAATGTCCTCAATATTTTCAATGCCGCAAGAGATACGAATCAACCCTTCTGGGATCCCCATAGCTGCCCGTTCTTCCGGCGTACACTCGACATGACTTGTTGTTCTTGCAGGTCCTACGGTTGTTTCAACAGCCCCTAAATTCGCAGCTCGGTGAGCAAATTCAAGCTTAGGTAACAGTTCTCTCACTGTATCAACCCCGTCTTTTACTGCAAAGCTAAGCATCCCACCGAAACCACGCATTTGTTTCTTCGCGATGTCATAACCTGGGTGTGTTTCAAGCCCTGGGTAAAAAACAGCATCGACCATTTCTTCCGTTTGAAGGTATTTTGCTAATTTCATTGCATTTTCTTGTTGTCGTTCAACGCGTAAATGCAAGGTTTTCATTCCTCTTAAGATAAGGTAAGCAGCCCACGGGTCCATCGTTGCCCCATTAATTTCACGATAATGATAGATCGCTTCAACCAATTCCGAATCATTTCCGCATACTACACCACCTAGTGCATCAGCATGTCCTCCTAAAAACTTCGTTGCACTATGAATTACTAGATCCACACCTAGTTCAAGTGGGTTTTGGTTGATTGGTGTAGCAAACGTGTTATCAACAATGACAAGGGCTCCTACTTCTTTTCCTACTTTCGCCATCGCTTCGATATCCGTTATTTTTACGGTAGGGTTGGTTGGTGTTTCTAAGTAAAGGACTTTACATCCTTGTTTTACAACTTTTTCGATTTCCTCGTGATTCCCTGTCTCACATAACGCTACTTCTACTCCCATACGCGGTAGAAACTCTGTGAAGATCTTATTTGTTCCCCCATACGTATCTTTAATAGAAACAATTCGGTCACCTGGTGTTAAAAAGGTATAAAGCGTGTTGCTAATCGCTGCCATCCCCGTCGAAAAACTTGTTGCCGCTTTAGCACCTTCTAGAATTTTCAACTTATCTTCAAATGCTTGAACCGTTGGGTTTGTGTTTCTTCCATAAATATGTCCTTTTTTCTTTCCAATCGCGACGTCATACCATTCATCCATGTCGTCATAACCAAAGGCAACACTCGGAATCACTGGTACTTGCGTGGCACCGTGTACTAAATAATCTTGTTCTCCTGCCCATACTGCTTTTGTATCTACTTTGACTTGCTCATACTTTTTTTCCATTATTTCATCCTCCTAATTTTCAATTGTTAACCCTAACCCTGCTTCAATAAGCATCTTATATGCATATAAAGCGATCATTGTATCTTGCACACCGGTACCCGTTAAATCACAAACTGTAATTTCTTCTTCCGTTGTGCGACCTAGTTGGTTGTTTATGATTGCCTCTCCTAATTCAACAACTGCGTCTTCTTTAACAGAGGCATGGTGGTATTCTCCAAGCTGGAACGCTTGGGCCTTCACATCACAAACTAATCGGTCTGCTTTAGTGATCACAAGTTGATCAAGTTCTCTTTTATGTTCAGCGTCTGAACCCATCGCTGTTACATGAACTCCTTTTTTCAACCAATCCCCTTTTAGAACAGGGTCTTTTGATGGGGTTGCAGTTATGACTAGATCGGCAATTTCTACGCTTTCTCTAAGTGATCTAATCGGAACAGCTTCTAGATTAAGTTCTTTCTCTAATTTCTTTGATAATTTAACTGAATTTTCAAACTCATTGGCGTAAACGAAGACTTTCTCCAAAAGTCGAACTTGCGCGAGAGCCTTAACCTGATATTCAGCTTGGCTTCCAGCTCCGATTACAACAACATTCTTGACTTTATCACTCGCTAAATGTTTCGCTGCAATTGCTCCAGCCGCTGCCGTTCTCACATCTGTTAAATAGCCATTATCTAAGAATATGGCTTTAGGAGCGCCTGTTCTTGCGCAAATTAACAGCATCATCCCATTTCCTGTTGGCAGCCCGAGTTGCTTATTATTAAAAAAGCCTGATGAAACTTTAATACAGAACATCTCGTATCCTTTTACATAAGCGGTCTTCACATCTACTTCACCGTTATGTTGTTCAACACCCACTCTCAGAATTGGTGGTGTAATGGTATTTCCCCTTGCTAACTCCACGAAACCTTGTTCAACAACTTGAATGGATTCAAGATCTACTTTTACAAATTGTTCAATTTCCTCTCTCGTAAAAATTTTCATCAGGCACCTACATTTTTATTGAAGAAAAGGGGTTCTAGTGGATCAACCTCTTCTTTTACAATGAGTTCTCGCGGAAAGTTAGCTAAGATTTCACAACCTGTTTCAGTGACACGGAACGATTCACTTAATTCCACACCATAATCGTCATACCATATACCTGGAATCATATGAAATGTCATATTTGGCTGCAAGATCGTTTTATCTCCTTGTCTAAGGCTTGCTGTATGTTCACCCCAGTCTGGTGGATAATTTAACCCCATTGAGTAACCAATTCTTGAATCCTTTTTAAATCCACTTTTTGCAATAGTGTTCCGCCAGACTTCTTCCACTTCTTCACATGCTACTCCCGGTTTAACAACCTCTAACGCAGCATTAAGGCCTTCTATGACAGTTGAAGCTAAGTCTTTTACTTTATCACTCGGCTTCCCAAGATGAACAGTTCGCGACATCGGACTATGGTAGCGTTTGTAGCAACCTGCTAATTCAAGAATAGCCGTCATTCCGTTTGTGTACTTATCTTCGCTCCATGTAATATGAGGGGTAGATGTCTTTTTACCAGCTGGCATTAAAGGAACAATCGCAGGATAATCTCCACCAAATTCTTTTGTACCAGAGATTTGAGCTTCATAAATTTTCGCTGCCACATCACATTCTCTTACCCCATGAGCTATCGATTGAATCCCAACATACATTGTTTTTTCCACAATTCTTGCCGCTTTTCGTATATATTCGATTTCTGCATCTGATTTAATAATCCGCACCCAGTTTACTAGATTTGTACTGTCTTTAAATACAGCATTAGGTAGTCCCAGCTTTAATTGCTCATAGCACTTAGCCGTAAAATAATAGTTGTCCTTTTCAACCCCGATGGTCCGTTTGCTTTGACCAATTTCCTTTAGAATATTCGCAACAAAATCCATTGGATGCTTTGTTGTTGATTGAACATAATCATCTGGATATGGAATGATGTTATCGTGATAAAGCCAGCTCGTCACTTTAGCTACATTGGCATCCATCCCTCTTCCAATCCAAATCGGCTGTTCCTCATCAATCATAACAAGTAGCATTTGATGAACATAAAAGGACCATCCATCATACCCAGATAAATAACACATATTAGCTGGGTCTGTTATGAGCAAGACTTCTACTCCTTCTTGAGTCATCCGCTCTTTTGTCTTTACTAATCTTTGCTTATATTCTGCATGGGAAAAACTTGTCATCTTTCATTTCTCCTCTTTATTAATGTGTAAATCTTATAGATTCATCTTAGAGTTTTTCCAAAAAAAAATATATTCTGCAAATTGTATAAAGTTTCGTCTTATTTCTAATCACTTTATCTAAAACATTTGTCAGATTTTGTTACTAATCATTATGTAAAGTGCCTCAACAGTCTGTCCATAACCTGTTGAGGCACTTAGTTTCTTATTGCTTTATTTCATTTGCTAAACCGATCGACCACACCTTTAAACTAAGGGTCAACAAAAATAAATGGTCAGAGTTCACTAATGATAAACCAGTTAAAGCTTCAATTTTTCTAAGTCGATACAAAAGGGATTGCCTATGTAAATTTAATGCACGAGCTGTTTTACTCACATTGCATTGGTTATCATAAAAAACATTAAATGTTTTGATTAAGTCTGTTTCTCTATTTTCATCATATTGTAATATCGGGACAATCGTGGAGGACACTACATCAATCATGTCTTCGCTATTCATTAATGATAAAATCGCACGTTCAAATGCTGTATCGTTAAAGTGAATCCGCGGAGATAACAAATCCTTTTTCTTTCCAATATTTATAGACAGCTTAGCTTCCCGGTAGCTTTTCTGAAAGAGATAAGGCGGATCATGATAACGACCAATTCCCCAAAGAATGCCAAGCTCGGGTAGAAGATTCGTTAGTCTACGATCCAATAAATCTAAGAAGTTATTTACTGATTCAGAGGAAGAATCACTATCTGTTTCCAGAAAGATAATGACTTCATCATGTTTATGTGTAATCATAATTTGTTTCTGCATCGATTGTGCTGAATGAATCAGTTCTTCATCAATATAATGCAGGACACTTTGAAACCATTCCGCAAACGAGCTTTTATTATTTTGAGATTTTTTATAATAGGATTCAATGTGGTCCAGATCTCCGATGATACAGACGTATGGTACATCCATTTTGTACCCGAGTAACTCTCCTCTTTCAATGACTCTCTCCCAAACCTCTATAGGTTCTAGTGCCAACCTTTTAACGAAATCATTACGTAGCCTAAGTTCTGTTTCTTCAATCACATTTTCCCGAAAAAACCATAGCGCTGAAGTGGTCACAGCATGCTCTAACACACTATTAACATATCGGTCTAATAAATGATCTACACTCTGTAACGAGCTTCTTGGTAGAACATATAAATAACCTTGTATTCGGTTATAACCTTTAATGATTGGCAACTGAATAAGATTTTGTCCTTTGTAGCTTTCGACTTGCATCTTCATTTGAAGAGGATCCTGAGAAAAACTTGATTCGTTGTCATTATTTAAAGGAATGACCTTTTCACTTGATAGCTCTTCCCAAAGCTTTGTAATCTGACTCGATTTAGGATAAACCCCTCTGATAGAAGTATGTTTATCGGTAATTACTATGGGTTGATTAATTTTTTTAGAAACAAAGGTAGCAACATCTGCTAAGTCTTGTCCATCTAGAATAAGACCTAGCAATTGTTCTTGAATCTGTTTAGATTCATTTAAATCCATTTGTTGTTTACGCGTAAGCTCGTTCATCACTTCATGGGATATATCAGCAAACCTCAGTTCCCATGGTAGCTCTATTAACGGAAAGTTAGAGGCTTCTGCGAATTCTAATAATGTATGAGGAATATCAAAGATAAATCTACCTGTTGCAATTGCTAATGCGGATGCACCAGAATTGATTACATCATGAACAAACTCCTCAAATAACACCATATCATTCTCACAACCAATCCCTGTTGTAAGGACTAATTCATTTTTTCGGACAAAGTTTTCAACCGGGGCTTCTGTTATCGAAATCCACTCGACGATTCTAGCAGGCAAACAATTTACGGCAGTCCGAATCGTTGCCGCCTCCAAAATATCTAAATTCATAATATCGGCCATCGTTAATTGCATCTAACTCACTTCCTACTTTATGACTTGGTTCTGATTTAGGTATTGTCCTATTACTTGATGAATCACTTTTAAATCAACATTACTGCCACTTATAACGAGGACGACGTTTTTCCCTTTATAACGATCCTTATGATGTAATAAAGCAGCAACCCCTGTCGCCGCAGCCCCCTCAACAATTAACCTATGCTTATCTGCTAGCAACCCCATTGAATAGGCTATGTCTGTTTCTGACACCAGATGCACTTCATCCACTAGCTGCTGAACCAAAGGAAACGTATATTGATTGTTTAAGCCAATCCCACCCAGTAAACTATCTGCTAATGTGTCTACTTCCATCACTTCAATTGGATGTCCAGCCTTTAAACTTTCATACATAGTCGCCCCTTGTTCCATTGAAACACCACTTATAGAAATCGTCTCATTATAATTTTTTAGCACATAACCAACTCCTGCTAACAACCCTCCACCAGATAAAGGAACGATTGCACAATCAATTAGTGGTACATCTTCTAGAATTTCTAATCCAATGGTTGCCTGTCCGGAAATAATATCCTTGTCATCAAATGGAGGAATGATAGTTAATCCCTCTTTTTCGTGGAGCTGGTCACACCTTTTTTTAGCGTCATCTTGAGAACTACCAAATATTTCAATTTCCGCCCCTAATTCAGCAATCCGCTCTAACTTCGCTTGTGGTACACGAGAAGACATGCATATTACAGCTTTAACTCCTAACTTTTTAGCAATATAGGAAACAGCTAATCCATGATTACCTGTTGAAAACGTTGTTACCCCTTTTTGTAGCTCCTCAGGTGATAACGCTAAGATTTTATTTGCTGCACCTCTTACTTTGAATGCTGAAATGGCCTGTGTGTTCTCTAGCTTCAAATACACATTTCCATCAATTACATTTGATAAATACTCAGATTTAATCGTCGGTGTCCTCTCGATAATTTGATACACACGCTTTTTAGCTTCCCAAATTAGATGTGGTGGAATAAAGCGATGAATGGTTTTCATTTTTGCTACCCTCTCCAATTGTATTTTTCATTATAAAAATCCTAAAATTTTGATTTTTTAGTCTATCGACATTAGTCATAGTCTACCTGATTTTGTTATTTTTTACATTATTATTTTTTATGAATTTTTAGAATCATTATAGAAATTGTTGATAACAATGGAAAATAAGCCAAAGTACGAGTATTATCGTTCCGTTTGTTTGATATACTGGGCTTTATATGATTAGTTAGGCTGTTCATCTCCCTTCTGAACAGCCCGAAAAACGCACAGTTTAATCGGTGCGTTTTTTGTATGAATTATTTTATTAATATGGGCACTAAATGCGAACAAACAAGGAATTACATTAATGCATGAACCACTTCTTCTAATTTCATCCCTCTAGAGCCTTTAACAAGAACAATATCTCCATCGCCTGCGACTTCCTGGAGCTTTGTAATCAACGCCTGTTTGTCATCATATGCAAAAACCTGTTTCTCTGTAAAATGAACATTTGCACCTGCTGCAATGTTCTTTCCTAGTTCGCCAAATGTGAGAACAAAATCGATTTTATCTTGGTCGATTCCTTTTCCTACTTCATAATGAAACAATTCTTCTTGTTCGCCTAGTTCAAGCATATCGCCTAAAACAACTATTTTTTTCTTGTAATCCTTTAAATCCTGAAGCAATTCAATTGCCGCGCGCATCGAAGTTGGACTCGCATTATATGCGTCATTAATTACCGTCACTCCATTTTTGCCCTCGATCAATTCTGTACGCATCCCGGTAATCTTGATCATTTCTAACCCTTTTTTGATGTCAGGTGTTGACACCTCAAATTGCTTAGCAATAGCAATAGCAGAGAGGGCGTTATTAATATTGTGTTTACCGAGCACCGGAATAAATAACTCGGTCTCCTCTTCTCCATTGATCGAAAAATACGTACCATTACTTTTCTGTTCGCTCGTAACTGGGTAATAGTTGTTCGCCTTTGACGTACCAAACGTGATCACATGAAACGGACTGTTTTCCACTTTTTCCGTTAATAAAGGCTCATCCCCATGGATAACAAGTGTCCCATTTTGTCGTAGACCTGCTGTGATTTCAAACTTCGCCTCTGAAATTCCCTCTCGTGATCCTAAGTCCTGCAAATGAGACTCACCAATATTTGTAATGATCGCAGCCTCAGGCTTGGCAATCGTCGAAAGAAGTTCAATTTCTCCTCTTCCGCTCATGCCCATTTCGAGTACAGCCATTTCTGTGTCTTCTTCTAGACGAAGAATCGTAAGCGGCATTCCAATATGATTATTGTAATTGCCCTCTGTTTTTTGCACCTTATATGTTGTTGCAAGTACAGACGTCACCATATCCTTTGTTGTTGTTTTCCCGTTGCTGCCAGTGATTCCAATAACTTTTGCAGGAAGATTCGCTAAGTAGTTTTTTGCTAAATCCTGCAATGCCAATAATGTATCGTCTACATAAATAAGCGGGATATCAGCAGGAGGATTGGGCTGATTTTTTTGCCATATGGCTCCTGCTGCCCCGTTCTCAATTGCGGATTTTACAAAATTGTGGCCATTAAAGCTCTCACCTACAAGCGGGATATACAGATTGCCTTCTTGAATTGTTCTTGTATCTGTAGACACTCCAGCAATCTTTACAGTACCGTTTGGGGCAACTACTTCCCCACTCATCCACGCAGCAATATCTTTAAATGCTCTTTTTATCATTCCACTCGCTCCTTTTTGTTGAAGACTGTTTTCGCATACTTTGTTGTTTTTATGGGGTACATGTTATTTACATGTTCGTTCCATTAAGCTCCAGCCACTCGCACCCGCAAGGAGGTATCGAGTGACTTCCGCTCCATTTCACTACGAGAAAAACCGTCCTTCACAGCAACAACCTTTACGAAATAGCCTTGTTGAAAAACGTATGGAGGAATAGCCCCCGTTCTTTTTTTCCTTAACTTTATTCTATGTAAAAGGAGGCTGACTCACAACGTAGTCAACCTCAATCTATTATTGCACCTTAAAACGTATGTTTAATCTTCTGTTTTTCCTTGTGACGCTCTACTCCAAGTTCCACTAATTTCTCAATCAGCTTCGAGTACGGCAAGCCTGATTCCTGCCACAGCATCGGAAACATACTAAATGGCGTAAAGCCAGGCATTGTATTGACTTCGTTCATGAGGACTTCTCCGTCTTTTGTTAAGAAGAAATCAGCACGGACTAATCCTGAACAATCGAGTGCTTTAAAGGATTGAATCGCTACTCTCTTAATGTCTTCATATTCTTCATCAGTGATGTCAGCAGGAATGATCAGTCCCGTACTTCCATCCTCATACTTCGCTTTATAATCGTAAAAGTCTGTATCTGGGACAATTTCTCCAACAACTGAACACTCGGGATCATCGTTACCTAAAACGCCAATTTCCACTTCACGGCCGTCTATTCCCTCTTCTATAATGATTTTACGGTCATATTCAAAGGCTAATTCAAAGGCTTTTTCTAAGCTATCGAGGTCCTTACATTTGCTAATTCCAACACTTGAACCTAAATTCGCCGGTTTAACAAAACAAGGGTAACCAAGCTTTTCTTCAACGTTCGCATAGACTCCTTCCGCATCCTTTTCCCAGTCACCGCGAAGGTACCATACATATTTAGCTTGCTTGATGCCAGCCTGCTCATAGATGTTTTTCATCATCACTTTATCCATCCCAGCAGCAGACGCTAATACCCCGTTTCCTACATAAGGAATGTTCATCAGCTCTAATAACCCTTGAACCGTACCATCTTCCCCATTCGGTCCGTGAAGCAATGGAAAAACAACATCGATCTTATCATCATTTGTATGATTGTTTGACGGGACAGGGAAAAGCTCCGAGTTTAACGCAACTGGAGAAATCGTTTCTCCATCTTCTTTCAATTGAAGTTTCTTGACATCCTCCACTGGGCCTTCGAGCTGTGCTCCCCTAACCCATTCACCTGTTTCAGAAATATATATAGGATGTACTTCATATTTAGTTAAGTCTAATGCTTTAATAACAGCTTTGGCTGTTTGTAATGACACTTGATGTTCAGCAGATTTTCCACCATACAATAACCCAAGTTTAATTTTCATATTCACCCTCCATATCCAATTTCCCTTCTTATTGTAACACTATCGACCCTAATTCAAATACGAATATTTAACTAGATTAATCCACTCTTACCGCCTATTTTAACTATTGTATGTAAAAAGCGTTTCTTTGGGCATGTTTATCAAGAAGATCATTGTAAAACTGTAACTTTTTAAACCAAAGGGGCTACCAGTAAATTATAAGGTCCTAACATATCATTTTCATACAAACATTAGATATACTTATTTCTTCGGTAGCGAATTGTAATTTTTTTAATGTATTGTATAGTTATATTGAAATACTAACGCTTCTTAAAAGGGGAATGTAAATGAACGACTTTTCAATTTGGTCATTAATGATCGATATTAGCCTTATTTCAGGTTTGCTGTTAGTTGGAACCATTTTACGTGCGAAAATAACCTGGATTCAATCTCTATTTTTACCTGCTAGTATTATAGCCGGTTTTATCGGACTAGCCCTTGGCCCTAGTGGAGTAAATATCCTCCCTTTCTCGGACCAATTTTCTGCCTATCCCGGATTACTGATTGCGGTAATCTTTGCATCTATTCCTATAGGAGCTGCAAAGATCAAAATAGGAGAAATTATTGGACGCGTGAGAGAAATGTGGTCCTATTCCATGTTGCTAACGTTGTTAATGTGGGGTGGAGGAGCCCTTTTTGGCCTATTGGTCATTGGTCAAATGTTTACTGACTTGCCGAGTGGATTTGGATTAATTTTAGGAGCAGGATTTTTAGGTGGCCATGGTACAGCAGCAGCCATTGGAGAAGCCTTTAGTCTACACGGATGGGAAGAAGCCATGAGTCTAGGTATGACAGCCGCTACTATTGGGATATTGGTTGCGGTTTTAGGTGGAATCCTTATTGTAAAAAGAGGAACTGAAAAAGGCCACACTCAATTTATTTCAAGCTTTAAGGATCTTCCTTCTGACATGCGATCAGGGTTAATCAAAACCGATGATCGCTCAAGCATGGGGAATGAGACGGTGTCATCTAGCTCTATTGACCCATTAGTCTTACATTTATCTATTATTGCCTTTGTTGTTGGTTTGTCCTATTGGATAACGCAAGTATTAGGATCGCTTATTCCAGGAATTGCTGTGCCTTTACTTAGTATAGCCTTTGTTGTAGCTTTAATCTTTCAATTTTCTCTTAGAAAAGCAAAAGCCGACTCCTATGTCGATCAACGTGTCATGAATCGAATTGGTGGAAGTGCCACAGATTATTTAGTCGCTATTGGGATTGCTTCGATCAATGTTACAGTCGTAATGGATTATGCTTTACCGTTAATTTTGTTATTTGTTTTTGGAATCATTTGGGCCTATTTAATCTTTAAATTTATTGGTCCTAACATTTTTAAAGATTTTTGGTTTGAGAAATCATTATTTGGTTGGGGATGGAGTACAGGAACGGTAGCAATGGGGCTTTCTCTTCTACGGATTGTGGATCCTGAATTAAAAAGTAAAACCTCAGATGATTATGCTCTATCCTATATAGGCATGGTCCCTGTAGAAATTATCATTATTACGTTTGCTCCAATTCTAGTGTCAATTGGACTCCCTTGGGTAATGCCTATTACACTTCTTGTTGTGGGTGTAGCTATCATTGCAGCTTATAAGTATTTTGGGTTATGGGGCTCGTCTGTAAAGGAAAAGACCTATAATAAAAAAGCTAGCTAAATCCTAATAAGCCTTTCATGTCCACTATAAGGCCAGCCACAAGTTCTTAAGAACTTGTGGCTGGCCTAATAATCATACTAAAGAGATACTCTACCCATTTACACCGCTAGACGAACTTCTTTATTCTCTTGTTCTTCCGTGCTTGTATTAAGCAAATCAATCTCTTCGTTTATTTCATTTAACGATTTGGCTTCTCGTACCAATTTCTCCATCATGTTAAGTTGATCATCACTGATTTCCATTAATTCCTCAAACATCTCAACCGACTCTTGAGAGATCGATGTGATCTGTTCAAATGTAGACATAATTTGCTGGGAACTAGACGATAACTCTTCTGTCGTTGCACTTGAATCGTTATTGCTATCAGCAATCCTTGTAATAGACGTTAGAATTTGTTCAAACATCTTCCCGACCCCGATTGTAGACTGATTCGTGTTCTCAAACTCCACCGTACCTTGTTCCATTACCTTAACGACATTATCTGTTTCTGACTGTGTCCCTTTTACAATAGTGGCGACTTCATCAGCGGACTTTTTCGCTTGTTCTGCCAATTTTCTTACTTCATCTGCAACAACAGCAAATCCTCTCCCATGCTCACCAGCGCGAGCAGCCTCAATAGCTGCATTTAAAGCAAGCAAATTAATTTGTTCTGAAATTCCTGTAATCACTTTAACGATCGTACCAATCTCCTTCGACTTATCCCCTAAACTTTTAATGGAATGATTGGATGCCGTCATCATTTGGTTGAAGTCTTCCATCTTCTTAATTGAAATTTGAAGAGCTTCGTTTCCTTTTTTCGTTAAATCCAAAGTGGTTTGTGACTGATCTGCAATGTGGTTGGAACGATCAGCTAAATCAACAATAGCTGATGTCATTTCCTCAAGGGCTGCAGAACTTTCTTCAGTTGCCTTATATTGTTTAGTTAAACCTAAGCCTACTTCATCTATGGCCGCCCTTACAATATCTCCTTTTTCGGAAGCCACTTCACCACTTTCGACGATTAGCTCCCCCTTTTGATGGATACTTGTTGAAAGGGTTTTTACCTTTTCCATCGATTCATTGAAGTGGGTTCCTCTTTCCTCCGTTTCTCCACTATCTAATTGAGATTTTTGTTTCAACTGATAGTACCGAAAAGCAAAGTAAGCGGTTGTTACTGCTAAAACAATGACTGCTCCTATTAAAATACCATTCATGTTGTGTATCTCCTATCCTCTACTGTTGTGCTTTCTTAAACTAATCATAACTTCTTAAAAACGATATACGTTCCATCTGCTATTGTTGTAGAAATCTCTTTTAATCTATTATTTTCTTTATATGTATGCACTATTTCATGTCCTTGCCTATCGATGTACTTTTGCATACCAAAGTATTTCTCTAAGACACGTACTGACTTGTTGTTGGTTGCTTCTGCATAAACACCTTCTAACCCTTCAGCCTTTGCCTTTTCAATCAAACCTTTCCCTAACTCTTCAATGACCTCACGACGATTTTCTTGCGCCGTAACACCGATCATAAACAAATGTAACAGCTTGCCATCTTTCAGTTCTTCCCCTTTATTCTGCAGATACGCGTCCATGAAACGCTTATCTACATCTTCTAAAACGTGTAAAATAACATTCATGTCTGCGAAAGAACCTTGAAACACATCTTCTCCAATAATCTCAGGTACATTCGTATCACCAGCCAGTACACCAACAACCTCGTTATCATCATTTCTAGCAACAATACAGTACCCTTGATGAATAGTAGATTCTAAATAATCCTTAACAAACACATAAAAATCCTCTTCACGGATATCTAAATGTCCAACCATGGGCTCCTGTACCCATTTCCCAGCAATTTCTACACCCATAAAGGATTTTGTTAAACATTGACTAGCTTGATGTAGTAGTTTAGTTTGTTCGACTGTCAAAATGTCATAAGTATAAAGCTTTTGTAAGATCGTCATCTAGACATTCCCCTATCATGATTAAATGTGATCAACAAATTTCCCTGTAAAATTAATTCGTTCAAGTGAGTTACGAATTTGAACTTGTGCGATTTTAGATGACGGTTTTACAACAATGAGATCTTTAAAACCTAACATCATATAATATTGCAACGCTTGGTCTAATTGCGGCACTACTTTAGAAGGCGTAGTTGTTTGATGTGTAGCATCAACAACTAAAACATACGATTGTCTTGATACTTTGTTAATCGTCTCCTCTAAATCTTTCATATACTCCGCAGCATCCTCTGCTTTAATTAAACCATGTACTTGTACACGAACTTCACGACTTGTTTCATTAATCGCCATTTTGTACTTTCTTTTATCTACTACTATCCCCATATCTATTCTCCTTTCAAATTGTCATCATCAAAAAGTCGCCTGTAAACGAATTTTGTCGAATTAACAAGAATAATTATATAATATTTTCATAGGAAATAATACCCATTCTAGCAAGCGCGAAATTTTTAAGTTCCTAATATTCTAGTTTAGACGAAGGAAATGGTTTTTGTTTTCAGAAAAAATTCGACATGCTCTTTCAAAAACCCAACATAACGATCAACCTCATCTATCGTTGAATATGGCGAGATTGCGAAAAATTTATGTGCATATACGGATACTCGCTTGTTTGAATTTGCTGCTTTGACGAGTCGCTGCTTAGTTGTGTTTCCATAGAAGACCGTATCACGCTTTGCACCAATGACTTCTGCAAACTCGTCATTAAATTGATTAATTTCCATTATTTCTTCAACGGTTAAAAGCCCCCTCCATTCATCATTCCATTTATTCTCTTCAGGGTAAAAGCGGAATGTTGTTATCGGAGAAACCTCATTTGTCATAGCTACATTCGAAACTTCTTTTGTGAGCTTCTCTCTAAACGCAAGATTGACGCGAATATAGTTAGCTAACAGCTCTTGGTAACCTTCCATACCAAATGCCAATAGCGACGCATAGATCGTCATCGCACTTCCCATACGCGAGCATTCGAGTGTGTAACCTGTATGATAGCTTCCATAACCACGATTACCAACATATGGCGTTTCCGTTTCATCTAAATCAACATACTTTAGGTTCTCTCTGTTTTTTATTAAAAATAAACTTGTAATATATGGCGTCTGTCCTAGCTTGTGAAAGTCAAAGACCATACTATCAGCAAGCTTGATCTGTTTAAACTTCTTTTGATAGGATTTCAATACCTCTTGAACCTTGTCTTCAAATTGCAGAGGATTGCTTTTGAAGTCGTAATCATTAAAGAAGGTATACATCCCACCCATAGCTGAGTCGGCGTGGATGTAGATTGGACTTATGCCATGCTTACACTCTAACTCTTCTGCTATCACCTTCATAGCCTCAATGTCATCAATCCCAAATGTATCAGTTGTCCCCATTGTGGCAAGAACATAAAGCGGAACGCCACCTTTTGCAATGACTTGCTCCATCTTGTCTCTTAAATCTTCTAGATCCATAGAATGATCCTGATTCACTTTCACGCGGATCATGTTTTCAACACCAATTCCCGTTGCTTCTACAGACTTATATAAACTGTAGTGAGAAAGCTCTGAACAGAAACAATAAAGATTTTTCGGTACACCCGTTTGATTAGACTCTGGCGCATAACGGGCAATCGCAAGGCGTAAGGAATTAAAGACAGCTCCTTGTCCTCCCCAGGTTGTGTATCCCGAACTTAGATTTTCATCGTATCCGATTAGCTTGGAGAGCATACTTGTGACTTCGACTTCTGCGGTAGCCGCTGCTGGACCTTCCACATCCCAAAGATTATTTCCATTTACAAGCACCATAACTAAATTCCCGATGATACTAGCAATATTCGGAAGAGGCGCTGCATTGGCAACATAGTTTCGATTAACATACCGATGACCTTCTACCAATTTTAAAAGCTCCTGAATCACTTCCTCCATCGCCACACCTGATTTCGGAACATTAGCCTTTTGAATCACACGATTATAGTAATCCTCTGTATAGTCTGGCATTTCACCCAGCGTTAGTTTGTTAGGATCCTTTAACTCATCTATTTTCGTTAAAACCGTCTGAACGTAGGACAATAATTCCTCTCGTTGCAAAGCATTCCCGTCCATACTTGGATACAATTTTTGGATTTCCTTCATTTTTTGACCTCCTTGATGTTTTGACTATAAGTAGTTCTTATTTAAAAGAACGTTAAAATCCAAGCAGATAATCCTGCTGCATCTAAAAAAACAACGATAATCGCTATTGGAACGACATATTTTAAGAGAAAATAACAGAAGGAAAAGAAGACATATCCTACATTCGATCCTTGTTTTAATTCGGCAAACAATTCTTCTTTTGAAATGATTCGAGACACAAATATTGCAATTAATAATGCACCTAATGGCATTAAGATATTACTGACTGCAAAGTCCATCAAATCAAAGATTGTCTTATTAAAGAGTTGAACGTCTGCTAATACGCCGTACGAAAGACAGGAAGGGACTCCAACAATAAAAATGGAAATACCAATGAACCAAGTACTTTTCTTACGCTTACTCGAATCGTTTTTAGTTACGGCTGCCACAATAATTTCAATCATAGAAAATGCCGAAGTAAAAGCAGCAAATAAGAACAATAGTAAAAACGCCAAAAAGAAAAGCATCCCAAAAGGCATATGTTCAAATACTGCCGGTAAAACAGAGAATATTAAGACAGGACCTGCATTTGGTTCAATACCAAATGAGAAAACGCCTGGGAAAATGGCTAAGCCTGCTAATAAAGCGATGACAATATTTAAGATAATGATAGAAATGGCAGACTGAGGCAAATTTTGAGTCTTGGGTAAATAAGAAGCATATGTAAGCATAACAGAAACACCCAATGACAATGTAAAAAATGCTTGTCCAAGGGCAAATAAAATACTCTCAGATGTCAGCTTAGAAAAATCAGGAACAAGTAAAAATTTCACACCTTCCAGCGCACCATCTAGACTTAAAGAACGAATCACGATTATTAAAAATAAAACCAATAATGCCGGCATCATAACTTTACTCGCTAATTCAATCCCTTTTTGGATTCCTTTTGAGACGACAAAAATCGTGATGAGCATAAATGCCAACTGTGCGGCAACGGTAGAGTATGGGTTAGAGATCATTTCGCCAAATAACTCTCCATACTGATCCTGAGTTAAGCCAGATAATCCACCGCTTAGAATTTGGACAATGTATAAAAGAATCCAGCCACCCACGACACTATAAAATGAAAGAAGGATAAAACTTGTAAAAACACCGATTTTCCCTATAAAGTTCCACTTCTTATTGGATGCTAGCTTTCCATATGCTTGAGTCGGATCACTCTGACTCTTTCTCCCTATCATAAATTCTCCTAATAATAAGGGCATCCCCAAAACAAGTGTAAAAACTAAAAATAATAATAGAAAAGCACCTCCTCCACCTGTCCCAGCGACATAAGGGAATTTCCAAATAGCCCCTAACCCTATCGCTGATCCAGCTGCAGCTAAAACGAATCCTATTTTCGATCTCCATTGCTCTTGTTGTGACATGACAACTCCCTTTCCTTTCAATCCCATTCCTTCTACTCCATCAATCAAACCCCATAAAAAAAAGTCCACACCAGGGAGGACATAAAAAAGCAAACCATTGCTTGATTAAGGAACTATCCAACCTTTTCGGCAACCCGGCTGCCATAGAACTTTCTTTAGGCCCGTAGCTTTGCGTCCCTATCTTTCAATAGGTTTGCTGTTATCGAAGGAATATTGCAAAAAAACCTTTAGATTTTCACACCTATAAAGTTCAGTATAGGTAGAAAGAATCAAAAAATGATTTACTTTCTTTTATAACAGTAGTATTTTACCATTAATATTTAACTGATAAAAGATGATAATGTTCCTAATATAATTTTTGTGATTCTATTGGTTGTTCAAAACACCTGAATTTTTTTTATAAAAAGCTAAAAGAGCTTACCTCCTCCCGCATCAGGTAAGCATCCCATATAGCAAATATATAAATACATGGGTAAAACATTAACCATTGTAAATTTAAATTAGTCTGTACGTTAATTATCAGCTCTAGAGATATAAAGACAATTCCTTTCACCAATTTCCCATTAAGAAATTGAGCAACCCTGGTAATGCTATACTCCATACAATTTTTCAATTTTATTTTCCATCTGATTTATTATACGTTATTGATTAGATAAATTATTCTTACTTATTACTTGAGGTGGTTCTTCTAACCAGCTTTTATCAATCATAATGTTTACACCATCATTAGCGTAGCCAGTGACTTCTGTTGTCAAACGAACGTACGTTGTGACTATATCCGTTCTTAAACTAGCTGCAGCCGCTGTTGCGTAGTTTGAGGTACTTGATTGTATCAATAGTGCTGTATGGAACATGATTAGTTTATCCGAGAATGGTGCTATTTGTGAGTTTAATACTGTAAGGTCTGATGGCATTGGTACAGGAATCTCATCGTCAGTTAAAATGTTGGAGAAAAGTTTCACATGTTTGGTAGCAATATCTTTTCCTTTATTGCAATATTTTCGTACTTCTTTACGTATGGCAACTTGTGTAAATCCAGTTAATAATACTTGTCCGACTAAATTGGTTTCAACATTGGCATAAACATGAGTAATTTCAATAACATTAACGGGTCTACGTTTTATATTTAATAAACCACCTTTATAATTTTTTTGATCAATAAAATCAATTTCATTCGTTGTTGAAATATAAGGTGGTCTTACAAATAATCCTTTAGATAATAGAACATTACTTGTTTTGTTGTACAAATTAATTGATGATTGTACCGCTTTACTTAAAAAATCACGAACACTTGATTTGGCTGAAGTTGCTAGAGCCACACCGTAAACCGATATTCCTACTTTTGCCATATTCTTAATATAGTATAAATAATATGTATCTGAGTAAAGACGTGGGGCATTGGGATTGACATCCTCATCTTTAAAACCTACAGGAATAGGTTGTTTGTCTTCTTTCAGAAGCTTTTCTGATAGGCTAAGATTGTCTTTTGACGTATGTAGTGCATATTCTATTACTGATTTGATTTCTTCATCATCAACATTTTCTATAAAATACTTAAAAACACAGACTGCCATGCTATTATTTTGAACACTACTCCAAAGTGTGGCTATTTCTGAAGACGTTAATCTGGTTGGATGCTCTTCTATCATTTACTCTCTCTCCTTATAACATGAGTACTGTTATAATTTGTTGTTTTCAATTATTTATTCCTGACCTTAGAAACCGTTAGTTAGCAGATTATTATGCTCGTGCGGAACTAACGATCGTTTTTAATATAATGCTTTAGTTTATGAATGATTTACCAGCAAAAATGGCTATTTTTACGAAAGATACCTTTGGATATGCTCATAAAAGTGAAAAATAATGATTAACAATGGTTAGATGGAAGAACGAAAGCAAATAATGAATAATTAAAAGTTCTAAACACAAAAAATCGGGCATCATTATGGCTTGCTGTCCAATTTGGACCATATTCTGTCGGAATTGTGGAATTTGCTGTCCAACTTGGTACTTATTCAAACCAAACTTGGCTTTTTTCTGTCCGAACATTAAGGTTTGCATACTAAAAAAGACAATCCAATGGATTGTCTT
>NZ_JRJU01000039.1 GCF_000787375.1 Halalkalibacter okhensis
CATGTCGAGGCTTTCTCGACGATGTTTCGCTTCATGCTCCACCCCGCGTCGTTTTATTAGTAATACGGATGATGCTTTTTCGAAGAAGTTGTCTTTTCCTCTTCTAGTAACGCTTTGTGGTGTTTGCGTCAAGACATGTCGAGGCTTTCTCGACGATGTTTCGCTTCATGCTCCACCCCGCGTCATTTTGTTAGAAAAAAATCTATGGTGGAGGATGACGGGATCGAACCGCCGACCCCCTGCTTGTAAGGCAGGTGCTCTCCCAGCTGAGCTAATCCTCCATTTGCGTTGGTGACCCGTACGGGATTCGAACCCGTGTTACCGCCGTGAAAGGGCGGTGTCTTAACCGCTTGACCAACGGGCCAATTTGATGGCTCCACAGGTAGGACTCGAACCTACGACCGATCGGTTAACAGCCGATAGCTCTACCACTGAGCTACTGTGGAATAAAATGGGCCTGAGTGGACTCGAACCACCGACCTCACGCTTATCAGGCGTGCGCTCTAACCAGCTGAGCTACAGGCCCACAGTAATTTTTAAGAGCGGGTGATGAGAATCGAACTCACGACATCAGCTTGGAAGGCTGAGGTTTTACCACTAAACTACACCCGCATATCAAGTTATAATACATCGTGAATATCAAAAACGCACTAACATGTCTCTTCCTCTTCTAGTATCTCATAGAAGCAAATGCGTCGAGACAACTCGCAGCTTCTGGTCGGGAAGACAGGATTTGAACCTGCGACCCCCTGGTCCCAAACCAGGTGCTCTACCAAGCTGAGCCACTTCCCGTTTACTCTAATAAGAATGGCGCGCCCTGAGAGATTCGAACTCCCGACCTTTTGATTCGTAGTCAAACACTCTATCCAGCTGAGCTAAGGGCGCTCAATTATTTGGTGCCGAGGGCCGGACTTGAACCGGCACGGTAGTCACCTACCGCAGGATTTTAAGTCCTGTGTGTCTGCCAATTCCACCACCCCGGCCGGACTTATTATAATTCCATATTAACATATCTATCGCGCAATAATGGTGGAGGGGGACGGATTCGAACCGCCGAACCCTGAGGGAGCGGATTTACAGTCCGCCGCGTTTAGCCACTTCGCTACCCCTCCACATTCCAAATAAACTATTTATGTATAATAATGGCGGAGGAAGAGGGATTCGAACCCCCGCGCGGTTTAACCCGCCTGTCGGTTTTCAAGACCGATCCCTTCAGCCGGACTTGGGTATTCCTCCGCGTATTTGGTGGAGCCTAGCGGGATCGAACCGCTGACCTCCTGCGTGCAAGGCAGGCGCTCTCCCAGCTGAGCTAAGGCCCCGAAATTTTTCTCTAGGTTTATAAAACTATCATAGTATTTTAATTAAGACAAGTATTTTTTTATATCTGAGTAATATAACCCTAGACAACTTTAACGTATTTTTTGTTACATTTACCGCTGAAACAGGCGAAAATCGTACCTTTTTCAGTGGCCTGTTACATTCCTAGTAACGGCCGCTAATCCCCACTCAAAAATTCTAGCATATCCCTCTCCCCTCAAGCATATCTATCAATTAAATAATAGAATAACGTGGAGGTGCTTCATTTTGGTCCCGCTCTCAAAAAATGAAATAGAAATACTGATGAGTACATTAAACAAAGAGCAAATCTACTTCTTGCAGCATCGAACAAAACAAAAAAAGAAGAGCCGCTGGTTACAAACTCTAGCAAATGATAAAGGAATCGACCTCAATGAAAAAATGAGTGACCAAGAAATGGAGGAGAAGCTCGATGATTGGATCTTAGTCGAAATCAAAGATGGAGGATATCAAAAGCGACCGCATAAATGTGATTGCGGACAAGCACTTCGCTTCCAATACATCATCCGAAACAAAGCACAAGGCGCCGTACGCTACCTTGGAGAAAATTGTTTTGAAAACTACCTCTCCCTCCCTGCTTCTGTCATTAAAGATGTTAAAAAAGGATTGTATTCGATTGATCTTGAAAGAGATGAAATACTCATGAAATACAAGAAGAATTTGTTTTATCCTTTAGACAAGTACATGCATTTACCACTCCCTCAAGATCTACTCGACCAATATGAACGAGGTCTTCCACTATCCGATAACCAGATTAACCTAGTCGAACGGATCCATACAAGATACGAGGAAGAAAGGAAATTAGCCTCTTTATTTCAGCGGCTAACCATTGAACAACAACAATTTGTATCAAAGCAAAACCAAGAAGACCGAAGAGAATTACTTCTCTCCATTGAGGAAGGACATGCAGAAAGCTTCTTAGATATAGAAGATCTATCCGAGTTCAATGAAACCTTACTAAAACAACTACATCTAAACCTCCCTCTACTCGAAAGGCAAAAACAGATGATAGAAGAATGGCAACGAACCAAAAAAAGAGAGAAAGCTTTGTACGCCTTAACATTAGAACAGCAACAATTCATCCTCACCCTTAGCAAAGAAAAACAAGCTGCCTTACTCGATCAAATTCACAAACCACTTTATTTTATCTATGAAGAAATCAAGAACTTACCACTAGATGACCAAATAAAAAAACAAGTCGACCTGAAATTGCCTTTGTTAAAGGAGCAAATCTACCAAATTCACCTAGCACAAAATAAAGGAGAATGTGTAACCAAACGAAATGCCGAAACAAAAATAGCAATCGATTGAAATGTGGATAACTACTACATTAGTCAAAAATCCTTAGCCGCCCTGTTGCTATCTTACAGAAGACTCCTTTTAGAAGATTCGACGAGAGTCCACTGAAAATGTTGATACTCGTACCTTTTTCAGTGGCCCTTATCTTACATCATGTAGAAAACTAGATGTATAACTGCATAGTTCTATAAAACTTGTTGATTTTGCATCTAAAGAAACCACCTACTTTTGTGGAAAAGTTAGGTGGTTCCTTTTAATTATAAACAACTTCTCAATGAAGATTTCGGCCTCAACTAAACATTCAGTCCAACTTCAATATTATTCTGTCCAAACTCTCTGATTTGCTGTCGAAAACAATCCATATTCAATCCAAATTTACTCATTTTCAAGCGAAACACATGATTATGCTTTATCCTGTGACTCGTCATCGCCCTGTGCTAACTCTTCCTCAGAATTCACCGGAGGGCTTGATTCCTCTTTCTCTTCCCCAGCTGCAGCTGCAGCCTCTGATACAAACGTCTTAAAATGATCCGCCTGACCTCGTGATACAAAGCTCTCAAGCATCGCTTTTAAATCCATGCCTGTGCTTTCTTTTAAGCTTTCTTGCAGGCCAACCATCGTTTTCGTGACATTGCCTGTAATTTTAGACGCACCGCCGTTTGAATCTGAGCCGCCGAGGTCAATGACTCTCATCTCTTCAATTTGAGAAAGTGGCTGTGCGACTTCACGAGCGTATTTAGGAAGCATGTCGATAAACATTTCAAGAATCGCTGCTTCTCCGTATTTCTCCATTGCTTGGGCCATGAGCTCTTTCGCTTCTGCCTCGGCACGGCCTCGTTCGCGGATAACCTCGGCTTCAGCTAGACCTTTTTGTTTTTCGATCGTTGCCTTGGTTTCCCCGTCGATTCTTGCTTTTTCAGCCTCAGCTTCAGACTTGGCTTTAATATCGTACGCATCTGCATCAGCGAGTGCCTTACGACGTTTTTGTTCTTCTAACTCAAGCTCTACTTGTCTTTGACGTTCGATGTATTGAATCTTCATCTCTTCTTCTTTAACTTGCTGAGCAAGTCTGGCTTTTTCTAGTTCATAAGATTGCTCTGACTTGGCTCTTGCTCGTTCGGTTTCTTCTTTAATTTGAGCGGCCTTTATATCTTTTTCTTTCCTCGACTCAGCAACCGCACTTAATCGTTTGTTTTCCTCATCTTGCGCTTCTTGATCGTTTCTTGCTTTGTACATTCTTGTTTCTTTCTCAGCATCAGACTCCGCCATTTCAGCCTTTTTACGAATTTCGGCGATACGTGGGCGTCCTAAATTTTCTAAATAGCCGTTTTCCTCATCGGCATCACGAAGATCATCTAAACCAAATGAGGTAATTTTAAAGCCCATATTGTCTAATTCCTGCTGGGCAATATCTTGGACTTGGTGATTAAACGATTCGCGGTCATTGTTGATCTCCTCAACCGTCATTTTCGATAAAATCGCACGAAGATTCGTACCAAGAACTTTTGAAACCTCTTCTTCAATTTCCTTATCTTTCTTCCCTAAAAATTGTTCCGCGTAGTTAGCAATTCCAATTAACGAATCAGCAATCTTCACTGAAGTTACCGCATCGGCCACAACCGGAACCCCTTGAGATGTATAGACTTTAGGTGTCGTTAGTTTGATTTGAAATGAATTCAAATCAACAGGGGTACACGTTTGAAACATCTTCAAACGAATCCCACCACCACGAATAATTTTCAAGCTTCTTCCATTTTCATCAAAGAAAATCCGCGTATCTTCCTCTGGATTCCCAAGCTTCGGCCCGGTGATAATTAATGCCTGGTTCGAACTAGCCGTTCTATAACGTTTCTTGAAAATAAAAAAACCAATCCCAGCCACAACTAATAATGCAAAAAGGAAAATAGTAGTTAAAAATAGCCAAATTGTACCCATCATCAAGCATCACTCCAACATTAAAATTTTGTATCTATCTATTGAACTACTCTTCTACTATATACGATTTGGAATTGAATTAGTTTCATTTTTAGGAAAAAAATACAAGAAAGGTCCAGAGGGACAGGTTCCTCGTCCCAGTTTAGTGGGACAAGGGACCTGTCCCCCCGACCCACGCAATCAATATATCAACATATTAATAATGTATTTACTTTCATAATTTTTCATTATATTCTGATATCCAACCCCAGAAGGTTTTCATTTGACCTTCTACCTTTCCATCATCCGTTTATCGCAATTCTTAAAACAGGAGGTGATAATACAGTTTCATAAACTTTTTCAACTAGAATCCTACATATGATTTTACTAGTAAAAAAATTGAGGAGGAACATGATTTGAAAAAGTTATTTACGAAAGTAGTTGCCGGTGCGGCGTTATTATTGTCCATCTCCCTTTCTACCACATCGATCTCTGCCGAGGAGCAGAAAAAGCAATATTTAATTGGTTTTGAAAATCAAGTAAGCGTAACTGAATTTGTAGAAAGCAGTGAAAAGGGAAAAGACGAATTTTCTATTTTTGCTGAAATAAATGATGAAACCATCGAAATGGACCTTCTCTATGAATTCGAGGATATTCCAGTCGTTTCAGTTGAAGTAAGCCCAGAGGATGTGAAAGATTTAGAAGGAGACCCTTCTATTGCTTTCATCGAGGAAGACATTGAGGTTAGTATTTTTAACCAAACGATTCCTTGGGGGATTACACGTGTACAAGCCCCAGCTGCCATTAACAGAGGCTTCACTGGAGCAGGGGTTCGCGTAGCTGTTCTCGACACAGGGATTTCAAATCATCCTGATCTAAATATTCGCGGTGGGGTGAGTTTTGTTCCTGGTGAATCTACTTATCAAGATGGAAATGGCCATGGTACTCATGTTGCAGGTACGATTGCCGCACTAAATAATTCAATCGGTGTTGTTGGAGTCGCACCAAACACAGAGCTTTATGCTGTAAAGGTGTTAGGAGCAAATGGTTCAGGGTCGATCAGTTCCATTGCTCAAGGACTACAATGGACAGCTCAAAATAATATCCATGTTGCTAATTTAAGTTTAGGGAGCCCAACCGGTAGTCAAACATTAGAGTTAGCTGTTAATCAAGCGACAAGCGCAGGGGTGTTAGTCGTTGCTGCATCAGGGAATAATGGGTCTGGTACGATCTCATATCCAGCTCGTTATGCCAATGCTCTTGCCGTAGGCGCAACAGACCAAAATAATAATCGTGCAAGCTTTTCACAATATGGGACAGGCTTAAACATTGTAGCCCCAGGAGTCGGAGTTCAGAGTACGTATCCTGGTAATCGCTATGCAAGCTTAAGCGGAACATCAATGGCAACTCCTCATGTTGCTGGTGTTGCTGCACTTGTGAAACAAAAGAACCCAGGCTGGTCTAACACACAAATTAGACAGCATCTTCTCAACACAGCAACTCCACTAGGTAGCTCGAACCAATACGGAAGTGGACTTGTTAATGCCGAAGCTGCTACAAGATAAACGGTTTTGCTTAAAAAAGCATGATTTTATCCCAGAGATAAATAATCATGCTTTTCTTTTGTTTTACGACCAAAAAATAAAGATCACCTCTCGTTAGAAGCGATCTTCTTTACCATGCTATCATTTTGATTACGAGTGAACAGGTCCTAAATCTAAAGGTACAACCTCACTAATCCCTACTCCGGCTAATGCTGGGTCAACACCAAGCGCTAAAACACCTAAGAAAACGGCTGTGATAAGTAATTTCTTCATATAGAACCTCCTAATTTTTTGAATTTTTTAACAAGCAATTATATAATGGAAATAACTTAGTAATATCTTACTATCCTTTTTATTATTAATCTATACGATATTAATATATTAATATTGGAGGCACATAATGGAAAAAGTACTGCTAGGAAAGAAGATAAGAGATTTGCGAAAGTATTTACATATTACTCAAAAAGAGTTAGCTGATGGCATTTGCACTCAATCGATGATCAGCTTATTAGAAAACAATGAGGAGATTTATCCTTCAGCACAATTGTTATATATGTTGAGTAAACGCTTAGGGGTCTCTATCGAGTATTTTTTTTCAGATAAAGATGTTTATGGATTAAATTATGTTAATGAAATTTGTGATCAGTTAACCACCCTTATCCAATCCAAAAGATATCAGTTAGCCTATAGGACGATACAAAAAGAAAAGCATAACCCTGATTTTTCGAAACCGCATTTGCAAAAATTCATTCTCTGGAGAGAAGCGATTTGCATTAACCATCTCTTTCAAGACCGACAAAAAGCTTTAGAAAAGTTAAAGGATGCAATGACCTTAACGGATGCACTCAATAAAAACTATTCCACTCAAGATTTAGAAATTTTAACTAGTAAAGCGATTATTTATGGAGAAGACGGGCAATGGGACAAAGCGGATCAGAGTTTTGATGAAATTATAAGGCAAATCGAAAGAGCCTCCCAATTAATGAACGCCATCCCGTTGATCAACACCTACTATAACGCTTCACGTACGTCTCTTAAACTTCAAAAGTCTAAGAAAGCTCTCGAATTAAGTGAAAAAGGAATTGCCTTGTGCCTCAAACAAAAAACATTCTATAATCTAGGCTACCTCTACTATCAAAAAGCCGAATGCCTCAAGCAAATGAATGTAGATAATCAAGATGACATCATCACATTTTACAATAAAGCCCTTCAAGTATTTCAAATGATCGATGATACAACCAATATAAAAAAAGTAACTTCTGTTATCCGGGACAGGGGGACAGGTCCCTCGTCCCATGAGCCAATCATCCAAAAAAGCCTAAGCAAATAACTTGCTTAGGCTTTTGATAATCCCATTATAACTGCGCCACACGCTCTCTTCTCTTCTTTGTCGGCATATCCGGCATCTCATTCACCGAAACGACTTCATCATTTTTCTTCTCTGGTTTCTTCCAATACTGTTCATTCCCAGGTAAATCATCAAACCACGCCGCATCGTCAGGACAGTCAAGAATCATAAACTTCCCGTACTCGTCATCACGAGATTGATGATATTTTAAATATGCTTTGCCATCTTCAATAGCTAAAATTTCAATCTTTCCACTCGTATGACTCATCGAAAGCCGTACTCGTTTCCCTAATCCTGACGTTTTCGCTTTTGCTTTTTCAACAATGTCATAAAGCTCTTTCAATGTTAAAACGAAATCATTATTCCCAGCAACTGGACGATTCACAAAGAAATAGTAAGGGGTAACGCCAGCCCATGACAATTTATCCAGTAGTTCTGCTAACACTTCTGGATCATCATTAATTCCTTTTAAAACTGGTGTCTGATTGACAACAATTGCACCAGCATCATGCAGAGCTTGGAACCCTCTTTTGGCTTCTTCTGTAATTTCAACAGGGTGATTAATATGTGCCATTACATAAATCCGTTTTTCAGGCGTCGAGTATTCGCGAATTAATTTGAGCAATTCCTCATCTTCGTAAATACGCATTGGGTTAAAAACAGGCATTTTCGAGCCTAAGCGAATGATTTTCACATGATCGATTGCACGCAGACGCTCAATGATCATTCTAAGTTTTTTTGTAGCTAAAATGAGCGGGTCCCCACCCGTCAATAGAACATTATTAATTTCTGGATGCTCTTCAATGTATGTCAAACCCGGCTCGACATCACTCATCGCTTCCTTAACATCATTACGGAACAAGCGCTTTCGAAAGCAATAACGGCAATAAGCCCCGCACACCTCGGATACAATCAACAAAGCGGTTGTCGCATATTTATGCTGACAGCCAGGGACGGAATAATTCGTATCCTCATCCGACGCATCCCAGCGACCATATTCTTCAAGCTCCCCTTCATTCGGGATCACCAGCTTACGAATCGGATCGTTCGGATTATTCCAGTCAATTAAGTTCAAATAATAATCGTTTACACGAAACACGTACTTTTCTGTAATCTTCTTTAGTTTTGCCTTTTCTTCTTCTGGTATCTCTTTAATTTTATCGAGATTCATATAATATTTTGGTTGTGCCATAGTACCCTCCTCTGAATAAATCAACATATGTAGATTCTTACTTCAAGCATCGAGCAACCCGCTTTAGTAGATTCTTAGGTGACATATTCGGTTTAAGCATGGTCACACAGAAATCCATATATTTCCCATTCAATCGTAACATACGCCTAATTCACCTGCTAATAAGCAAATCGTCCACTTCATGATGACAAGCACACCTTATCGCCATTACACTCGCCTTACAGTCTCCTATCTCCCATTTCCTCGTGGGACGGGTTGAGACTGCTGAAAAAGTCTCTTTTAGCAAATTCGAGGAAGCAGCAATAGCTCCACACGTTGCGCGCCTGCTACGAGAAACATGAGCCTCCTAAGGTCGGCTGCCGGTGCAAAGCAAGTTTGCACCTATGAAACCACTCATTGCAGGCATAAGACAAAGCAACGGTTCGCTCATTGCTTAAAGGCCATTGAAAAAGAAGAAGAACATTCCCTTTTTCAGTGTCCTCGGACAGGTTCGTCGTCCCATTTACAACCGTTGTATCACACTCTTTGAAATCCCTGTCACTCTTGATAATTGCCGAAGCGATATCCCATCGACTTTTTTAAGTTTCCGCAGGATGTCATTTCGGTTTTCTTTCTCCAACTGCTGTAAGCGGCTACTACTTTCTATTCCATATTCATTCATATATTGTTTGATTTCACTATCAGAGACTCTAACTTGGACGTCAGCATTTAAACAAAGATCATCAGATACGTGCTGCATGTAGTCCTTGAAACGTTGTAATGCTTCGGTTCTGTCTGCTGCAAATTGATCCAAGGCGAAGGTCACATCCACTACATCCGGTTTATAAATATAGTCTTCTATACTGGTCCACGAACGCTTGAATACACTTTGAGTGAGGCCTGCTTTGAGGGGGTTTTGGTGGATATATCGGAGGACAGTTAAAAAATAAGCTCGATCTTCTACATTTTCACTCTTAAATCGCTCTTGAAAAAGGTGACCATTTCGTTCATATTTCTGATTATACCAATAGACGTAGCTTGAGCTGATTCTTTTCATTATCAACGCAATCGGCTCCTCACCTTCCTTCAATAAAAGATGAATGTGATTATTCATCAAACAGTAGCCGTATAATTCAAATTGACACATTGCTTTGAAGCGTTTTAGCGTTAGGAGGAATCTTATTTTGTCTGTATCATTCTCAAAGATAAGTTGTTGATTAACTCCTCTTTGGATAATGTGATAGATGCCACTTCGGCTCCTTGTCCTAGGTTTTCTCGGCATATTCATCACCTCAAGGTTTGAAGTTTTGGATTTTAGTGGGGTTAAGAAGAAAGATATCGATGAACATTGAATGGAGAGAACGACGAGCTTGTTGGCTTATGAGGGAAGAATTGTAGATAGATGAGAAATGAGGTTCTAAAGAGTGGGTTAAGATTACTTCGCTATTTATGACAAAAAACCTGCTTATTCGGTAAATTTTTGTGAGAGAGACGGGGGGACAGGTTCATCGTCCCATTTTCCCTTAGTAAATAAAAAAGTTGTGGATATCTACACACCCCGACAAGAATCTCTGCCATCCCTTGTGGATATCTTATAAAAGGTGGATAACCGTCTGTATAAATAGGAGGTTATCCACCTTTTATAATGACAACGAACTATTGTTTAATAATGTATGTTTCAATTCATCCACACTAAACGGGACGAGGGACCTGTCCCCTCGTCCCACGCTTATCTCCCCAACCATCCACCATCTACTGCTAACACATGTCCATGGACAAAGTTTGAAGCATCAGATGCTAAGTAGATAATGGTACCTTTAAAGTCCTCTGGTGTGCCCCATCTTCCGGCAGGAATTCTTTCGAAGATCTGTCTACTGCGTGTTTCATCCTTGATTAAGGCTTCATTCATATCTGTAGCTATGTAGCCTGGAGCGATTGCATTGACGTTAACATTGTGCTGTGCCCACTCATTTGAAAGTGCCTTTGTCAATTGCGCTACTCCACCTTTTGCTGATGCATAAGCCGGAATCGTGATCCCGCCTTGAAATGAGTTTAGTGAGGCAATGTTAATGATTTTACCACTCTTCTTTGGCACCATGTGTTTTCCTGCTTCCTGAGATAAAAGCCATACTGCCTTTAAGTTGACATTTAAGACATCATCCCAGTCCTCTTCAGTAAAATCTACCGCAGGATTCCGACGTTGAATCCCGCCACTATTAACTAAAATATCAATTTTTCCAAAGCTCTCTATGACATTAGGAATGGCTTCTTTGACTTGTTCCGTATTAAAGAGATTACAAGGGATGACCTCACACCTTCTCCCTAAACTCTCTATCTCTTCCTTTACATTTAATTGCGATGAATCACGCTGTAACAAAGCAATATCTGCTCCTGCCTCAGCTAATGCCAAGGCCAAGGCACGACCAATGCCACGAGTTGCTCCTGTGACTGCTGCCACTTTTCCTTCTAGCGAAAATAAATTCATTCAAATCACCCTTTACTTGTTTAGTAATAAGCACTTTTAAGGACTCCTCCGTGTTCTTCATAACGGAAAAGCCTTTGTCAATATCGTCAATGTGAAACTCATGAGAGATAAGAGTTGAAAAATCGACTTTAGCTGATGCCATCAGTTCAACCGCTGTTCGGAAGTCATCACTTGTGTAGCAACGTGTTGTTGTAATTGAGAGCTCTCTAAAATGCATATCTGCTAGAGAAAGCGCCGGTTTGTTTTTAAAAACACTCACAACAACGATTTGACCTTGTGTCTTGATTAGTGGAATCATTTGATCAACCGTTTGCTGACTTCCTGCTACCTCAAAGACAACATCGATGAATTCATTGTTATTTCGTGCTCGTATCTCATCAACGACATTCGTTTCCTTCGCATGAATGGCACGAAAACCCATTTGCTCTGCTATACCTAAACGAAATGGACTAATATCAGATACATAGATATCCTTGGCCCCATTTAATTGAGCGATTAAACCGATTAATAACCCTATTGGACCCGCACCTAATATCGCTACACTTTCGCCAACTTTTAGCGTCGATCTTCTGACCGAATGCACAGCCACAGCGACAGGTTCTGTTAATGCTGCTAGATTTAACGGTAATTCATCAGGGACTTTATGTAATCGATTAATAGGAACTTTTGCATATTCACTGAATCCTCCATCCACATCAATTCCAATGAGCTTCAAACTCTCACAGACATGAGAATTCCCTGATTGGCAAGGTCTACACTCTCCACAGCTAATCGTCGGCTCTACAACAACACGGTCTCCTTTTTTGAAAGAGGACATTCCTTTAATCTCTTCTATCACGCCGCTAAATTCATGCCCCATTGTTAAGCTACTTTGTGCTCTAGGGTGCTGGCCTGCATAAATCATCATATCAGTACCACAAATTCCTCCGTAAGAAACTTTGAGTAACGCTTCGCCTTCAGCAATGATCGGTTTTTCAATCTCAGCTACTTGAACTAGCTTGGGCCCTACATATTTTCCCGCTTTCATCGATTGCCTCCCTAGAACTATATTCCGTTATTATAAATCCTCCATTTTTGTGAAATTTCCTCTGCCCAAGGATATTCCGCTTTTCTTTCAACTAAACAAATAACCATAAAACTAGTTAATCATCGATGAAAAAACTACGATCATTTCCCCATACCTTCTTCACCCTTATCATCTCAAAAGATTCTTTTATACCTTCTCACCGCGAATGTAAGCGTCAATAACGGTATTATTTGTATCAACTAGATGTTTTTTCGTTAGACTCTCTAATCTCTCTTCGTCTTTTGCTAACAGGGCTTCGATCACATCTCGATGATTCCTTAACAAACTACCAATTTCACCTTTTTGTTCAGAAAAACGTTTTTCCGTTGCGACTAGTAATAAGCAAAGGATGATATTTCTAATGTTTTCCCAAGAATGTGAAATTCTTTTGTGACCAGCCTGCTTGATAATTTTTTCATGAAAGCTCAAATCATTATAAGAAAACTCTAAATAATCATTGTGCTTCGCATTCAATTCCATCAAATCTAAGATCTGATAAAACTCTTTAGCCTTCTCTTCATCAAACGTTCTAGAAATTTTCTGCAGACAAAAATGTTCCAATAGAAAACGGACATCGTTCAATTCTTTTATGTCCATTTCATCCAAACCATGAACAACCGCCCCCATTCTCCCAAGCTCAACAAGACCTTCTGTTTTCAAAATTTTAAAGGCCTCTCGAACAGGTGACCGACTTGTTTCAAATCGAGTAGATATTTGATTTTCAGTTAGTACCGTACCTCTTTCAATATCTCCCTTAATTATCTGCAGCCTTAACTCACAAGAAATTAATTCTCCTAAGGAATCATCCTGCAACCACTTCTCGGGAAACTCCATCATCATTCCTCCTAAATCCCCTTCATTTTCTCGGCAGCGCTTACATCGATATACTTACATACTAGTCGACAACTATACAAGTGTCAACAGGGACAGGGGGACAGGACAGAGGGGACAGGTTCATCGTCCCATTTAGGACGGAATGGGACAAGGGACCTGTCCCCCCGTCCCACTTCCATTACACTTAGCTCAATGGTATAGTAAGAAAAAAGGAGGTTTTTCCGTATGCAGCAACAAACTTCGTGGACGTTACTTGATCACAAAAAGTCAATCACTATCCAAGCGCAGAAACTAACCCTTTTTCAACAATGTAAAATCATTGAAGCTGCTGACTCACAAGACCAGCGTTACTTGCTTTTCTTTTATAAAGATCACTTTATCACGGTACAGCCTGCAGTGGACTTTACTCGTGCGTCTTTTCTAGGCCAGGTCAAATCAAAGGGGTTTGACATCTATGCACCCAACCCTCTGTTTTCAAAGCTATTGCCTTCGCTCTCAACTGTAAAAAAAACACCTATCCCCCAATTACTGCACCAGATAAAGCAAAAGTATTCCGTTTCCGAAACAGCGTTAATATCCTCTTACTTTGATTCCTACATCGCTGCTGACCAGCTTGAAACCCTTTTAAAAGACTTCTATTTCACGTATCGCCGTGATGGCAAATTGTTGACTGCTTATCATTTAGCAAAGATCCTACTCTCAAGAGGGTATCAACAAGAATGGCTTCTTTCTTCCGTTAATCATCCCGACTACACGAATGCTGCAAAACGTTACCAGCCCCCATTTGCTGAGCTTCTTACAACCAATCCCATTTATGTCGAACAACACTATTTCTTAAACATAGACTCTACTTATGAGCTGCTCCTCACGCTCTATAAACAACAAGACCGAACGATTGACTTGGTCATTCTTGAGACAGCAAAATGGCTCAAACACCCAAGTGCCAGAACGTATCCAACCTTTATAAATAAACTTTCTGCCCATCTAAATGAGGAAGACATCTTTCTATTTCTTTACTCTTTATTGCCAGTCGTCTCTCCAACCTCCAGTCTTCATAAAGATGTCTATGGACGTTTAATGGAAAAACAAGAGCATGAAACTGCGATCCACTTGCTTTTGTCTTATTCCATTCCACTCTCTAATGACGAGATGAAGCATCTTCCTGCTTTCCTTGAACGCTCAGCGAACTTTCGCTCTATCCATTCATTACCTACGATCTCTAGCCATGTATTTCCTTTATTCACCAAACAACCGCAGCAATTAGAAGAGATTCTTCAGCTCAAACTGCCACAACTGTTACAACATCATCGCTTGCTAGAGCTGCACTCATGGCTGCAAAAGAATGCCCTTACAATGAAGCTGCCCATTGCAAAGAAGCTCTCGGAAATGGTCAACCTGATCAATGATCCTGATCGCCAATTAGAGCTCGGGTATCACTACTACGACTTACTTCAATACGAACAAGCCATCGAGTGTTTCCAATGGGAATCGGAGCTACATCCCAGAAAGCTAGAGCCTGTCCAACAACTCATGAAAACTTATAAAAAGCTAGGCAGACAAGAGGAAGTAAAAATGTATCAGCACCTATTGAAGCAAATCCAACGGGAACAGGCACAGGGGTTCAGTTCATCCTCGTCCCCTTCCGACTTAAACATTTGTTAGTGGGACAAGGGACCTGTCCCCCCGTCCCACCCAATCACACCACAACTTTTCTACATACTATACAGAAGCACAATTTAGTACTATAGGAGGGCAACACATTGACCAAACATAAATGCTCACCAGGTCATTCAACGAAAAAAAATAAACGACCGAATTTCCTTGTTATCCTTGTGGATGAACAACGATTTCCAACCGTTTATGAAAACGAAGAGCTAAAAGAATGGCGTAAAAAACACTTGAAGACACAGGAGCTTCTACGAGAAAACGGGATGACTTTTTTAAATCATTATATTGGAAGTACTGCTTGTTCACCTAGTAGAACGACACTTTACACAGGCCAGTATCCTTCCCTCCACGGGGTCACTCAAACGACAGGTGCAGCGAAGGGAGCTTTTGATCCAGATGTATACTGGCTTGATCCTAATACTGTCCCTACTTTAGGAGATTATTTTCGTTCTGCAGGGTATCGAACATTTTGGAAAGGGAAATGGCATGCGTCTGATGAGGACCTGATCGTTCCAGCAAGTCACAATGCTATGCTAAGCTTTAACCCTACAACCGGAGTCCCCGATCCTGAGAAACAACAGCAATATTTAAAGGCAAATCGGCTCGATTCCTATGGCTTCGATGGGTGGATCGGTCCTGAGCCACATGGATCAAACCCACGAAATTCAGCTTCATCGGCAGCAATTGGGTTAAGTGGCCGTGATATCGTTTATTCTGAAGAGGTTGTTCGATTAATTCACTCCCTAGAAGACGAAGCTCATAAAAAAAATCACGAGCCCTGGCTCATTGTTTCATCCTTTGTCAATCCGCACGACATCACCCTATTTGGGCTGTTCACACAATTACTACCAACATTTAATTTTTCTGTAGATCCTTCTGTTCCTTTTATCCCACAAGCCCCGACAGCACATGAAAACCATCTGACGAAGCCACAAGCCCAAAACAGTTACAAAGACGTGTATCAACAGGCCTTACAACCAACATTGGATACGCCTTTTTACAGGCAACTATACTATTCACTTCATAAGCAGGTGGATGATGAAATGTATAAAGTCTTTACCGCTCTAAAGCAGTCTATTTTCTATGAAGATACCATTGTGGTATTTACGGCAGACCATGGTAGTCTCGTTGGGGCCCATGGAGGGTTGTTTCAAAAATGGCATAATGCCTATGAGGAAGCGATTCATGTTCCACTCATTATACACAGTCCTAAATGCTTTTCAGACTGTAAAGAAACAGATATGCTAACAAGTCATGTCGACATTGTGCCCACTTTATTAGGTCTTGCAGCCATTGATGCAGAAAAGGCCCAAGAGAAACTGAAAAAGGATCATACAGAAGTCCATCCCCTAGTTGGTCGAGACCTAACGTCATTACTAAAAGAAAGTCCAACATTCACTCGAAGTGATGAGCCTCTATATTTTATGACAGATGATGAATTTTCAAAAGGCTTAAATCAAACCACTCTATCTGGCCAACCATATGAAGCGGTTATCCAGCCTAATCATTTGGAAACGGTCATCGTCAAACTACCAACAGGCGAGGCGAACTCAGAGGAGATTTGGAAGTATACTCGATATTTCGATAACCCCCAATTTTGGAGTGATCCAGGCGTTGAAGATGTAGAAACCATCCAGAAAAAAGCCACAGATGTTACAAAAGACCACCAAGCTGCTCTTTGTATCACAACCACCAAAACGCAGCCAATACCAGATCAATTTGAATTATACAATCTAACAAAAGACCCATTAGAAGAAATAAACCTTGCACATCCTACACATGAAACACCTGAAACTAATATGATTCAACACCTTTTAACCTTAATTCTTCAAGAACAACGAAGACAAAAGAGACTCACTCCTTCAAGTGGTACGTAGAGGGTGGTACACAGGGACAGGGTGGTACACAGGGACAGGTTCATCGTCCCAGTTTGGTAAATAGATAAGCTGTGGATATCTACACATTCTTACAATAATCTCTGTCGTTCCTTGTGTATATCTTATAAAAGGTGGATAACCCTCTGTATAAATAGGAGGTTATCCACCTTTTTAGTGACATCACACGGGACGAGGGACCTGTCCCCCCGTCCCCCAAAAACACTCATTCCCCCCAAAATTCCCCCTCCCTCCGCTAGGTTCCTACCAAATAACCTAAAAGATAAATGAAAAATCACCACTCCCTCACCCCAGAAAATGCATTACTCACGATATGACGTTCTGTCAACAACCATATATGGTAAACATACCGCCGGAATAATCGAGAAAACGCGTTTTCTAAAAGGATAGAAAAGTGAATCATAATCAACCATCATTTGAGGAAGTGCTCAAAAACTATGAACCTGCGATAAAAAAACAACTAATCTCGTTACGTATATACAAAGACCATGATGAATTCTATCAAATCGGCCGCCTCGCCCTCTGGGATGCCTATCGAAAGTTCAATCCAGAAAAAGGGACCTTCTCTACATACGCCATTTCCTACATTCGCGGTAGAATGCTGGTCAGCTTACGAAAAGAAAGAAAATATAGCGATCACCATTCCTATGCTGGCGATGAACAGCTAGAAGCTGTTGTGAGCCAACACGAGACGACTCCTCTTGAAATCGAATTACTCGAGCCTTATTTAACCAACCTAAGCGAAAGAGAGAGACTATGGGTCAAAGAATCGATCATTAAGCAAAAGAAAACCGCCGAGATCGCCAGTCAATTTAACGTTTCCACTCCAACCGTACGCTCATGGAAAAAAACAGCATTAACCAAATTACGAAACCAAGCAAGTCTATGACACTGAACCCATTTCCCACCTCAGTATCATGATGACACTTTAGAATTCAGATGAACAGTCCTATATAGTGGAGTTTCTGAATGGTTCCTTTTCTCTACTAAACTCATGCTATAAAGCTCTAAAACAGTAAACGTGCAGAGATCATCACCTTAAGAAGAACAAGATCCAAATCTCGTGCTTCCCTTTCCTTTTCTATAATAGAGGGACAAGGGACCTGTCCCCATGTCCCTTTTGTATGACAAGTCATAATCCTCCTTGCTGAACATATATTTTTAGACAAGCACGGCATCTTATTGCCTTATCTACTAGGAGGTACTCACACTATGCTTTTTAAACTCATGCCAGGCTTGAAGCGCTTAGTCCATTATCAGCCCTCTCACTTAAGAAAGGACCTTACTGCCGGAATCGTTGTTGCTGTTCTCTTCATTCCACAAAGTATGGCCTATGCTACGATTGCAGGAGTCCCACTCGTTCTTGGTTTATATGCGGCTACCTTGCCGTTAATCATTTATGCATTATTTGGTAGTTCGAAGCATTTATCTGTTGGGCCTGTTTCGATTGTCTCTCTTTTAGCTTTTTCGGGAGTCGCTAGTTTAGCAGAGCCGCAATCTTCGCACTTCTTAGAGCTCATTTTGTTTCTAGGATTACTAGTCGGTGCCATTCATGTGCTATTAAGCTTGTTCAAGACAGGCTTTCTTTTTGATTATATTTCTCCTGCTGTTATTTCTGGATTCACCTCCGCAGCGGCGATTATTATTGCTTTAAACCAGGTGAAGACGCTACTAGGAGTCTCACTCCCTCCTTATCATGACTTCATCACTTATTTGCTTGCTATTGTACATATCCTCCCACAGGCCCATCTAGATACGGTCATCATCGGAGTTAGTAGTTTGTTCTTTTTGTTACTTCTTAAAAAAGTTACCTCCTCTCTTAGCCCGTTGTTTGTCATTATTGCTTCTATTTTTCTTGTTCAAACGGCTAATTTGGAAACAAAAAGGGTCGATTTGGTTGGTGTGATTCCAAGTGGACTACCGAGTTTCCACCTTCAAGTTCCTAGCTTTGAAATGATCCAATTGCTACTACCTATTGCATTAACAATTGCTTTTGTTTCATTTCTTGAATCGTATGCCGTGGCTAAAACGGTCGCAAAAAAAGATAAAGATGACATCAATACCAATCAAGAACTTATGGGCTTAGGACTAGCTAATATATCAAGCTCACTCGTCGGCTCCATTCCCGTAGCAGGAGCCCTATCCAGAACAGCTGTGAATTACCAATCACAGGCAAAAACAAACCTATCGTTACTCGTTACAGCTGGGTTTATTTTGTTAACGTTATTGTTTTTCACACCTTATTTTTACCATTTACCAAAAGCCACTTTAGCCGCCATCATTATCCTAGCGGTTGCAAAGCTGATTCATTTACATCATCTTCCTAAATTGTTGCGTACAGCTCCACTTGACGCCGTCATTTTGCTTACTACTTTTTTCGCTACGTTGATGATTGATATATTTTTAGGGTTAGTCATAGGAATGGGGATGTCGGTTGTTTGTTTTGTTATGAAAAAGATAGTCGGTATAGAGAAGAACACACTTGGATGACCAAGTGTGTTCTTCTACCATTGCATGATGTCTACCAAGCAGCTACTTCTCCATCGGTACGTGGTTCGGTTGCTCCTGTAAGGACACCTGTTTCGTTGTTTCTCCAAATAATTTGACCACGCCCGAAGTTCGCTTCATCGACGCCCTTCTTAATATCATGTCCTTTTCTAACCAATGCTTGCGCGATATGGTCAGGGAAGTTCGGCTCTACGACAACCGTTTTTCCTTCTGTCCAAAGCCATCTCGGAGAATCTAGGGCAGCTTGTGGATTTAAGTGGAAATCAATCGTACTCATAACCACTTGCATATGTCCTTGCGGCTGCATGAATCCACCCATAACGCCAAATGGACCGACTGCTTGGCCGTCTTTTGTTAGGAAACCAGGAATAATGGTATGATACGTCTTCTTACCTGGAACAAGATAATTATCATGATTTGGATCAAGCGAAAAATTATGTCCACGGTTTTGCAAGGAAATTCCCGTCCCTGGAACAACCATTCCAGATCCAAATCCCATGTAGTTACTTTGAATAAAGGAAACCATATTCCCTTCTCCATCTGCTGTGGCAAGATACACGGTACCGCCTTTTGGTGGTTGCCCCGGTTCAGGTGTAATCGCTTCTTCACCAATTAGCTCACGGCGTGTAGCTGCATATTGTTCGGACAAAATGTCTTCCACAGATACAGACATCGATTTTGGATCGGTAATGTATTTCATTCCGTCTATGAACGCAAGCTTCATCGCTTCAATTTGTTTGTGATACGTGTCGACATCTTCTTTCGCCTGGAACTCATACCCTTTTGCGATATTTAGAGCATGCAAGGCGATAAGCCCTTGTCCATTCGGAGGAATCTCCCATACATCATAGCCGCGATAGTTCACGCTAATCGGGTCCACCCACTCTGGTGTATAAGCTTCCAGATCACTTTTGCGAATGTATCCACCATGCTTTCTAGAAAATGCATCAATTTGATCAGCTAGTTCTCCTTTATAAAAAGCCTCCGCATTGGTTTCAGCAATCTTGCGAAGAGTGTCGGCATGTCCTTGTGATGACCAAACCTCTCCTGCCTTTGGAGCTTGTCCATTCGGAGCAAACGTATCAAACCAAGGAGAAAACGCCTCTCCTTCCCCAACTTTCTGGAAGTTTTCAAATCCTTTCTTCCAGTACTTAGATAATGTTGGAGACACAGGATAGCCATTTTCCGCATAATCAATGGCTGGAGCTAACACTTGTGTAAGTGGCAACTTACCGAACTTTTCCGATAACTCCGCCCATGCCCCTGGAGCACCCGGTACCGTCACAGGTGTTAACCCGAACTTTGGAAGTTCCTTTTCGTGTCCCGCTGCCTTCATCGCTTCAGGCGTGAGCTCTTGTGGTGCTTGTCCACTAGCATTTAAACCGTGAAGTTCCCCTTTCACCCATACTAATGCAAACGCGTCAGAACCAATACCGTTTGAAGTCGGTTCTACGACGGTTAAACAAGCAGCCGTTGCAATGGCTGCATCAATCGCATTTCCACCTTCTTTTAAAATTTGCAATCCTGCTTGAGCCGCTAGTGGCTGTGACGTAGCTACCATCCCTCTATTTCCATATACAACATTCCGTTTTGATGCGTACGGATAAAACTGTGAATCATATGTATGTTCCATTTTCGCCTCTCCCTTTATTTTAGTATTAAAAAAAGCTCAAAAACTTTCTTTTAATAAGTAAAATTAAAAATTTTATATACAATTTGTATAATTTTAATTATAATTTATTATCTTTTGATAGTCTAGAAAATATTGATATTTCGGAATAATTTGTTTGCGGGGCGGAGGGACAGGTCCCTCGTCCCGTGTCCGCCCTCAATAGACAGCAGTAAAAAAGGATCAAGGGACCTGCTCCCTCAATCCTTATCTACTAGTGGGTCAATGAACCTGTCCCCTCGTCCCACTTATCGAAATCATCGATAGCAAACGAAGGCTATCATTATAATAGTTACTTTCCTTATCGCGATCATATTCCCTTGTTATTCGATTCCATAACCGATTAAACCATTCTTGATTTGTCTGATCAATCGTTGCACTGACGGCTAGTGGAGCAATAAAAGCCATGTCGGAAAAAGAAGAAAGAGGGGTTCCATCTAGGTTATAACCTGCCATAATGTTGTTTGGGTCCATATTTGTTCTATCTATCATCGAGTTGTTCAGTAATGTTAAATACTCTTTGATTCTCTTATCTTTCGTCATGTAATAGGCTTCGGTTAAACGCCAAGGTACTCTGCATGCATTATAAAAATAGCTGCTATCATGAATTGATTCTAAAAATCCTGGATCTACAGGTCCCCATATACCGTCTTTCTTCCAAACAAAATCAGGAACCAATCCTGCAACGCTTTGGTTTTGTAAATCGGTCAGGACGTCTAAGGTCGACTCTATGACTTTCTTCCACCTAGCATCTTTTGTTTCCTCATAAAACACATACAAGTGTCCAAGCATCCAATCTGAAGTCCGAGAAGCTGTGCCAAATAACGGATCATCATTGTTGACCCAATCCCCAAGTTGTAATGTCCACAACTCCGGGTTAACCACCGATTCCATTAAGGCTTCAATGATTTGAAGCGCCTCTGCCCTATAATCAAATTCGCCATCGCTACCCCAATATTGATCGGCCAAGAGCAAAGCATAGGCTATATCCATGTCCCCGTCTGTAGCAGACCATGTTTCATAGGCATTCTCATCAACCATGTTTCCATCCACTTGACGTATTTGCTTCCATGCCATGAGTGAGGAATTCCCTGATGATGGATGATGCTTAAAGTAACGCACCATCCCGTCAAAATATTCCCTCGTATCTAGGTCAAATTGCGCCATTGAAACCATGATTAACATACCAAAGCCATGTGCTTCAGAAACCGTGCTGCCGTGGTCGTTGTACTCCACATAATAGTGTCCTGGCCTGTTCTCGACCTCTCGAACATAATCGTTTTTCCATTGACCATAAGTATCTCTTACATCTTCACTTACCTCTTCTTGTGATATATTTCTAGTCATACTAGGCTCCGAATATAATTGATAGAATGTTATGAAGATCAATAGTGTGAGTAAAGTAACTAGAATCTTTAATTTTTTCCTCACATCCGCACTCCCTCCAGCATGGTAAACCTATTAAGCACCAACCTTCGCTTTTTGAATAGGTTGTTGCACATTTCCTGTTCTGTTTAACTTATTCCAACCCATCAGTCCACCTTTTAGTGCAAAAACTAATGACTTCCATACTACATAAGTAAAAAACTGACGATAAACAAAACGTTGGATGATTAAGAAAAAAAGCGGCTTTTGACTCTCTTTTTCTAGCCTGAAACTATACATCGTGACGAGAAAATCCACTAGGAAGAAACCTAAATAAAAATAGAGCAAAGTAGGATTTTGTGTTAGCAATCCAATGATTAATAGGATATCTATTAACGGGGAAGCCGCTTGTAGAACATATTGATAGATCATATTTGGCATGGCAATAAATCCTAATCCTTTTTGCTTCATACTAAACGTAGCTTTTCTATGTTTCCACACACATTGAAGGATCCCGTAAATCCAACGATAACGTTGTTTAATGAAACTTCTCACCGTTTCAGGTGCTTCTGTATATGCAATGGCCCCTTCTTCACAACGTACATAATATCCCTCACGTAATAACTTCATAGTGACATCCGTATCTTCAGCTAATGTGTCCTCTTCAAAGTTGTTGACTTCTTCAATCGCTGTTTTTCGCCAAGCACCTATGGCACCGGGAACAACCGGGATACAATTTAATTGATCAAAGGCTCTCTTTTCTAAATTAAACCCTGTTACATACTCTACATGCTGCCATAATGTGATTAGATTTTTGATATTCCCAATTTTGACATTACCTGAAACTGCTCCTACCTTAGGATTAGAAAAGTGGCGAACAAATAATGAAACCGCATCCTCAGTAATAATCGTATCCGCATCCAAGGTAACAATAATCTCACCCTTCGCTTCTAAAAGTCCTACATTTAATGCAGAAGATTTCCCTCCATTGATTTTATTAATCAAACGGACTTTACTGTTCGAACCGAAATGGGTTCCAATCACCTCAGAAGTTTGATCCTTTGAGCCATCATCTACTATAATGACTTCAAAATGTGGGTAATTGCTTTTCAATATTGTTTGTATCGTCTGACGGATTACTTTTTCCTCATTATAGGCAGCAATCAGTATGCTTACAAAAGGGTTGTAACCTCTATTAAACGTAATCTTCTGACTATTGCGCTTGTGCTTCATACTGTAATAACCCAGAATCAGTAAGCGTATGACACCAATCATGATAATCGTATATAAAAAGATCGTTGGAATCTTTACGATAAAATAGTAAAGAGCTGAGCCTATTTGATAAAAAGGCTTATAACCCCCTTCGTTCGAAGTAAAAGACGGCATGACTTCCGATCTTGTTTTATCAATCAGTTCACTTACTGGTACAATAGAGTAGCCTTCAGCTTGTAAATACTCAATAATATGTGGCAAAGCTTCAATCGTTGGACGTCGATCTCCACCAGCATCATGAAGCAAAATAATATTACCTGCTTCGCTTTCAACTCGCCTTTTTGTTTCTTCGAAAATTTCATCAGCAGTTTTCCCGTCCCAATCTCTTAGGTCAATATCTGAGCCAACAATGGTATACCCCTTTTCTTGAATACTCAATAACGTCTTAAGGGTTTCAAGGGAAGGTCTATCTTCTCCTTCATTGTTCGTTGAAAGAAATGGTGGACGGAATAATAACGACGATTGCCCCGTCGCACTCTGAATAACCCGCTGTGTTGCATTTAACTCAAAATCCATTTGGGTAGCTGACAAATCCAAGATGTTGCTATGAGTAAAGGTATGGTTTCCAATTTCATGCCCCTCCTCATTAATCTGTTTCAGAATTTGAGGGTACAAGGCAGCATTACTTCCAATTATAAAAAATGCTGCCTTCACATCATATTCCTTAAGAATATCAAGAATTGCTTTTGTATAACGTGGGTCAGGACCATCATCGAATGAGATCGCTATTTTCTTTTCTTTGTTTCCATATCGTTCGATGTGATAAGGGGTTGGGTATTTTTTATAAGTCTGATCCACGATAATAGAATGATCAAACTCAACTTGACGTTTGCCTTGTTCCTCCGTTTTGGATACTCTAAAAATATCTCCGCTTCCACTTGTGCTAAAAGGCAATATAGATGGAATGCTCCGTAAGGCAGATGGATTAAAACCACCATTCGATAGAGAGGCCCAAATCGTTGGATCTTCTGAGCCTATATTCCAAACGCCTATACCTCCAACTCGTTGATTCATCGCTATTGCTACCTGGTTGTGAAACGTTACACCATCCAAGAACCATAGAATATGGTCATCACCCGATTCTTTATAACGAACATATGGGGTTAGAGAGGCCTTATCCCATTGTACTTCTAAACCATGATTCGTGACTAAATCCATAACGTTATGAAAAAAGAGCGGTGTTGCTCGTTCCCCACTCGTTTCATTCCAATCATAGCCATAGCTTGCCAAACACACAACTAACTTATCAAGAGGTCCCTCATAACTCTCAATGATCTCTTTCGACCAATTAAACGAAGCTAATGGCCCTGGGCCTCCCGTCTCAATATGCTGATCAAATACGTTGATTACAACTCGATCAGAGACTTCAGAAAGTAACTTAGAATCATACGTTGAGTCTTTCGGACGAATATGTAGTGCTACTATAAGATCAGCGGAATGAAAATCTTGATATAACTCACTCATAAAAGCTAAAAAATACTCTTTATTTTCGTGACCGATCCCTTCTAATTGAATATGAATGCCATCATATCCTTGTTCTTTTACTTTTTGATGTAAATTCTTAATCAAGCTGGTTCTCATTTCAGGTTTTTCAAGTAATCTATTGATGGACTTTTGTTTAACATCTTCTGCAAAGGATAACCTAGGATAAATCTTCACCTGGTTTTTTTGAGCAATCTCATCGATTTCACGATCTTTTTCCTCCATTATTTGAAGTTGATCATTTACGTAATACCAATTAGGAATCACTACATCGATCTGATCAATCTGATTCTTAAAAGCTATTTTATTGGTTACTTGATACTGATTATGATCATAGAAAGCATAAACTTCTTGATTAATAACCTGATTGCCTTCCTTTATACTATCTAACGAAGCCTCATCCTCACTGCTTGCTACTGGAAGACTAATTGGCTCTATAGGACTTCCTTCCAAACTCAATTCTGTTAATGAAGGCTCTAGGGCAATCCCTCTAAAGATAAAGCCTATTAAGGTTATGATTAGTATCAACGACAATAAGAATGTTAACTTAGAATATCTCCACCTCTTACCCGAACCTTCAAAGAAAACAAATTTCTGCTTTTGTGCAAGCTTTGTTTCCATTATACTATTCACCCCATCTCTTAATTAAGAACTCATTCGTCCTTTATAACGAACATAAAAGTCATGTTAAATCCCTTATTTTTTGAAAATAAGGGTTCATAGAAGATAATTATTTTTTTAAGACTCGTCACCAATCACTACACTATGTTCTTTTTAAAGAACAATTTGTGTGCAATTAGCTAGATCATTAGTAGAAAGTCCTCAACTGAATGATTACAAATTCAAATATGAAGCTTAAAAAAGAGCTTTAAAATAATAAAGTCAAAATTTAATTGTTAATATCATCAACAATCTCAGTAACGTTTATATCCCTTGATTCTTGCCCTTTTACAAATTATGTCTAATTAAACTTCTTGCAATTGCTCTTGGCTTAATTTACTTATTTCCATCATCTAACCTCCACTCACCTTTTATCAAACAAATCGTATTCCACGACTATAGTTATACGCTCATTGTAGTTCTTTATAACGAACTAGTCAAGTGGGTCAGAGGGACAGGTCCCTCGTCCCAATCCCTGCTAATTTACCATTGAACTCCATAGGAACTTTGAAACTGTTCAGCCAATTGAGGGTGTTCGGTAAGACTAATAGCATCTAATACTGTCATGTTATTTTGATAAACTCTAACTATATACTCTTCACCGTCAGCCTTAACTAAATAGAATTTCCGCAATTGTGGAGAAGCTTCTGTTCCAACATATTCAAAAGATAATTCACTGCTCGGACTAAGGACTTCAACCATATTTGCTTCAAGTGTACTTTTTTGCTGTGCATTTGCAATTGAAATCATCCCAGCAAAAAACAATAACGAAAAGATAAAAAAACCGACCATTCCTTTAGCAATACTTCCTTCATTACCTGTGCCTGTTATAACGTTGGATTTTCTCTTAACCTCAGTTTGCATAAAACTACACCTCCTATGCTATTTTACCAATTAAATTCCAATCAACCCGTTTAATTTGTTATATTTCACACAATATCCTTATTTTGGAATGAACTAACGCAACGCTTATTAAACAGCATCATAACCTTTTATAAAACACCGACATGACAAATTTAAGAAGCACGAGATCCAAAATCTCGTGCTTCCCTCTCCTATTCTAGTGGGACAAGGGACCTGTCCCCGCGTCCCTCCGCGTCCCTCATGCCGCCTTTCCTCGCCGATCCTCGCCATTGCACTAACACAACGATCGCGATGATCGCAAAGCCTGCTAGATCTAGTATCCAATTTGGATTCATGAATAACAAAGAGCCTCCAAATAATAATAGACGTAAGAACCAATTCATAGTCGTGAAAAGATACCCTTCTGCCGCCGTTCCTAGCATAATAACGCCTGTGACTGCTGTTATGACAACTAATAGTCCTTCTAGGAAGGTCGTATCGATCAAGAGTAGTGAGTTATTGTAAACAAACATATATGGGACAATAAACCCTGCGATGGCTAGTTTCATTGATAAGAAACCGGTTTTCATCTGATCTCCACCTGATATCCCTGCAGCTGCAAAAGCGGCTAAGGCAACGGGTGGTGTGATGTTGGCAAATAAGCCAAAGTAGAAAACAAATAAATGCGCAACGAGTGGTTCAATGCCAAGTGTGATGAGAGCCGGTGCAGCCATCGTCGCCGTAATAATATAGGTTGGAATACTTGGTAAGCCCATCCCAAGAACAATACAGGCAATCATGGTGAACACAAGGGTTAAGAATAAGCTTTCCCCACCTAGCGTGACAATCCCATTTGCTAGTTTCAAGCCAAACCCAGTCATGGTGGCTACACCAACAACAATTCCAACACACGCACACGCAATCGCTACTCCTACAGAGGTTCTTGCCCCTTGTTCTAATGCATCAATAATATCTTTCAGTGACATTCTTGTCGTTTTTCTTAACATCGCCACAACAACGGTAATAATGATCGTCAGTAAAGCTGAATAAATAATCGTTCGGCCACTAAAGAAAAGCATATACATCAGGAACATAAGCGGGATAAGGAGATGCCCGCGCTCTTTTAAAACTTCCATCACTCTTGGTAAGTTATCTTTAGAAATCCCTTTTAGTCCTTCCTTAGTCGCACGTAAATGAATCTGAACAATAATCCCTAAATAGAAAAGCAATGCTGGCAACAATGCCGCTAGCGCAATTTGACTGTACGGAATCCCGAGTGTTTCTGCCATAATGAACGCTGCAGCCCCCATGATAGGTGGCAAGATTTGTCCCCCAACAGAGGCTGCTGCCTCCACGGCCCCAGCAAAATTCCGGCTGTAGCCAATCTTTTTCATTAATGGAATCGTAAAAGACCCCGTTGTTACAACATTGGCAACCGCTGCACCGTTAATGCTCCCTAAGAAACCGCTCGCAATAACCGATACTTTAGCGGGGCCACCACGCGTTTGACCCGCAATGGCAAGGGCCATATCATTAAAAAATTGTCCCATTCCTGACTTGGATAAAAATGCACCAAATAAAATGAAGAGGAAAATGTAGGTTGCCGAGACACCGATCGCTGTTCCATACACCCCTTCTGTCGTCACATACATGAAATTGACAAGCTCATCCCATGTGTAGCCACGGTGACGGAAGATTCCCGAAAACTCACGACCATATAAGCCATATAAAAAGAAAAGCACCGCCATCGTTGGTAGACCCCAGCCTGTGACACGTCGAGACGCCTCGAGGACAAGCAAAACCAACATCGCCCCAAATAATAAATCAAAATTATTCGGCAAGCCGCCACGATTCACAATTCCCAAGTAATCAACAAATATATAAACAGATGTTGACACCGCCATGAGAGTAAACATGACGTCATACCAAGGAAGTTTCGTTCGACTGGCCTTTTTAAACGGCGGGTATAATAAGAAAATTAATGCTAAGATAGCCGCAACATGCAAGGAACGATGCTGTAGTGTTGCTGGTGTACCAAAGTAAGATGTATACATATGATAAAGCGATAATGAGATCGCAATGATGGAAACGATGATTGCAACCGTCTTGTTAGAAAAATTTCGAAAGCGTGATTCTGCATCGTATTTCTCTAACACTTCTTGTTGTTCTTTTGTCATTTGAGGTTCATCCAATGGTGAACGCTTTTCCATGACAGGTCACCTCTTTTCTACAAGTATTTCCATTCGTTCATGGTGGGGCAGGTCTTCCGCATCAAAGACGAGTTCATTATTCATCTCAAGCTCAAAATCAACATTTTGTGAATGAATCCATCGAAACACTGGTAATCGCTCATCAATCCCTCGAATGATCACTTCACCATCTTCTACGGTCATGGTTCCTTTTTGATGAGGAACACCTGCACCAAATGATTGAAAGGCCGTTTCTATTAATAAAAGCTCTCCTTCATCGGTCAATTGGTAGGTTTCACGCCAAGGTGTTTTTTCTACGGAATGAATCCATTTGATGGTGAATGTATCTTGAGCACTCAAATGATTCACTGTGTTATAGACTGTTCCATCTTCTTGGCTTTGAACAATGAGGGTTAGTTGATCCGAGTCCCCACAAGCCGATAACATCAACACAATTAAAATGAACCAGCTTCTCATCTCTCAAAACCCCCCGTTCATATGAAATAGAGACTGACTCATGTTACCAAACGATCATGAGTCAGTTTCTTGTTTTTACTAGTCTAATGCGCCAACTTCTTTAAAATAACGCTCTGCTCCTGGATGGAATGGAACAGGCATCCCTACATCAACTGTTTCTAACGTAATATCTTTTGCCGCATTATGAGATCCTTGAATTTGCTCAAGATTTTCAAACAATGTCTTCGTTATTTCATAACCAGCATCTTCAGAAACGTCATTGGAGAGTAACAATAAATTGGTGATCGCAGCTGTTGGAATATCCTCATCATTTCCGTAAGCTCCTGCAGGAATCAGTTCACTAGAGAAGAACGGATAATTTTCAATCAAATAATCCATCGCTTCGCCTTCAATCGGAAGGATCTTAGCTGTGTGGGTTGTATCTAGGTCAATGACAGTTGCATTGGGAACACCACTTGTTACAAACGCTGCATCGATCATTCCGTTTTTAATTTGATCAATCGCTTCACTGTAAGATAAATAATCTTCATCAATATCTTCATAAGTCATCCCATGAGCTTCAAGAACCATACGTGCGTTTAACTCTACTCCAGAGTTAGCAGCACCTACACCAATGCTTTTTCCAGCTAAATCAGCAATGCTCTCAATTCCTGATTCCTCTGTGGTAACCACTTGAACAAAATTTGGATACAAACTCGTTAATCCTCTTAAAGAGTCGATAGGCTGTTCTCCTTCAAAGGCATCGCTTCCTTCATAAGCTTGTAACACAGCATCTGCCATCGTAATAGCAAGCTCTGCTCTTCCTGTATTGATCAGGTTAATATTTTCAACCGACGCACCCGTTGCTTGAACGGACGAATCAATTCCAAGTTCTCCTTCAATAATATTTGAAACGGCTCCACCGATAGGATAATAGACTCCAGACGTTCCACCGGTTGCTACCGTTACGAATAAATCTTCTAACTCCATATCACCCGCTTCACTTTCAGCTTCCGCTCCGTCCGTTCCCTTAACGTCCTGACTTGTAGTCTCTTCTCCACATGCCGTTAAGAAAAGAAGCGCTGACGCAAAAAACAATGTGTATAATTTCTTCATACTAACATCCCCCTAAACCTTTTTGTTTTTCATCTTGTTAAATGCAATTGTCATGCCAACTTTATAAAACACATAAATGCATGCACTATGTAGAAAGCGCATACATTTATTTCGTTTCAAAACCGGCAGAAATTGCCGTCCTGCAAATTTTGCCGGCTTTTATTGTTCATATTGCTTTAACTTATCTCTTAATCCACGCTCACTTATCTTCAGCATCCGAGCCGTATTTTTGCGATGACCATTATTTTCCTCAAGCGTTGCTAAAATGAATTGTTTTTCCATTTCTTTTAAAGGAATACCAACAAAATCTATCAGTGTAACTCCATCTTTTCTCTCAAACGTATCGTTTGATCTAACTTGTTGCGGAAGATCTAAAATCTCTATAAACTCATCATCTGCAAGCACCATGGATGACTCAATAATATTGGAGAGCTCACGAATGTTGCCTGGGTAGTCATAATTGAGTAAAACCCGATTGGCTTCTTTTGTTAAGCCTTGTACCTCTTTGTTCATCTCAGCATTAAATTGCTTGATAAAATGCTGAATTAAAAAAGGAATGTCTTCCTTTCTATCTCTTAAAGGAGGCAATGGTATTTTAATAACATCTAAGCGAAAATATAAATCCTCACGAAATTCGCCGTTTTTTACGGCTTCTTCAAGATTTTTGTTTGTCGCAGCAATCACACGCACATCTAAATTGATTTCTTTATTTGACCCAAGCTTTGTGACGACTTTTTCTTGTAGGACTCGCAGCAGCTTTGCTTGTAGAGAAAGGGGCATGTCTCCAATCTCATCTAAAAAAATCGTCCCGCCGTTAGCAAGTTGGAATTTCCCTTCTTTACTAGAAACCGCTCCCGTAAAAGCCCCTTTATCATAACCAAATAATTCACTTTCAAGGAGCTGATCAGGAATCGCCGCACAATTAACGACTTCAAAATGAGATTTTTTGCGTTTCCCTGAAAAATGAAGTGCTCTTGCCACGAGTTCTTTCCCCGTCCCGCTTTCACCGACGATTAACACATTAGAGTCGACTTCTTTTACTTTGTTAATCAAATGAAAAACAGAAGCCATCGATTCACTTTTACCAATAATTCCTTCAAAGCTATATTTCTTCTCTAATTCTTGGCTTAGAAAATCAACTTGATCATTTAAGCGCTGATAATGCAGCGCTTGTTCGATGATCGAGTAAAGCTCCTCAATATTAATCGGTTTTGTTAAATAAGAATACGCTCCTTCCTGAAGTGCTCTAACTGAAGTAGCAATCGTTCCGTACGCCGTAATCATGATAACGACGGTCTTCGGACTTACTTCTTTTATGTTCTTCAATACTTCAAGTCCATCTACCCGTCCAATTTTTAAATCTAACAAACATAAATCGTGTTTGTCTTCTTCTATCCACTTTAATCCTTCATGCGGATTGGTTGTTGTCACTACATCATATTGGTCCTCCAAAGCAAATTCCAAAGACGAACAAATGGAAGCCTCATCATCAATTACGATAATCCGTTTCATCCTCTCACCCTCTTAGTCTTTTTTTGAAAATGTTAATGTAATGGTTGTCCCTTTCCCTTTCTTGCTATCAATCTCTAATTTCCCTTCATTTTCATGGACATATTGGTTAGCGATCGCTAAGCCTAGACCAGTGCCTTTTTCTTTTGTTGTGTAGAATGGCTCTAAGGCTTGTACTTGCTCGGTTTCGGTCATGCCTTCCCCTTTATCTGACACTTGAATGACAATCGTCTCCCCTTTTTGGTAGGCGATTAAGTTAAGCACCAAATCACTTATTTCACCTTCAGAACTCATAGCATCTAAGCTGTTAATAATGAGGTTAATAATTACTTGCTTCAATTGATTCGAATCGGCCTCAATCCAGATTTCCTCTTCTGTTTCACAATGTAGTGTGATTCCTTTATTTAAAGCCGTTCGCTCAAATAAAATCGTGCACTCTTTCAAAATGGAAGAAACATCGAGCAATTCTTTATTCAATTGTTTAGGTTTCGCATAATCGATTAACCCTTCAATCAATTGATTAACGCGCTCAATCTCTTGCGGAACATACGTCGAAATTTCTTTTTGAAAGCGTTCATTGTTATATTTTCGTGGAATTAGCTCCGCAAATGTCTTAATCGATGTAAGCGGGTTGCGGATTTCGTGGGCAATTCCAGCGACCACTCTGCTTAGAGCTTGGTTTTTTTCTTGTTCAAAAATTTGCATACGAAGCTTTCGTTCTTCTGTAATATCTTCAAATGTAACAATGAGTCCATTTAAGTGCTTTTCAAAATCATACAATGGATACACATAGTAACGTAAATAATATGTAACCTGTTCATTTTTCTCCCAGACCGCTTCTTCCCCCAAAAATGAGTTTTTCGTTTTAAACACTTGAATAAAGCGGTCTTCTATCAGTTTTTTTAACAATCGTACTTGTTCATAATGAAGTCCGACCACTGGATCGACTTCCCCTGATATCTCAACCGCTTGCGTATTAAAGGACGTGATCATCCCATCTTGATTCACCGTCGCAATCCCACGCGGGCTACTATTTAATATTTGCTTCTGGAATTCGTCGCTATTTTTCGTTTGTTCAATTTTCTCTTGAAGTTTGCTATTCATTTCGTTTAAGACATGGGTTTTCTTCGCTACTTCTCTTTGCAATTGTCTGTTCCAACGTATCCCAAGAAAGAAAAGAACAATCGCTAAAAAAAGCAAAGATCCTATAATTTGAATTACAATCCAGAGAAGGCCCGTTAAATCCTCCTCCATTTCAAGCCATTCCTCATAGATGGCACTGTAGGTACCATCGCTTTTCATCTCACGGATCGACTGATTTAACTGACTGAGTAATGGATAATCCTCTTTTTGAACAGCCATTGTATAATCAATCGGAAGTAAATAGCTTCCGACAATTTTATAATCATCCGCTCTTCCTGTTTCCTCTAAGACATATTGAGCTGTAACCACATTTCCGACAAAGGCATTAGCCCGACCATGAAACAATAATTCGAGTGCGGTCACCTGATTGCTCGCAACATGATACTGAACATTACGAATATTACGTAGAAACTCATACTCAAGTGTGTCACTTTGAAGAGCAATCACAGCATTCGGTAACTGCGCTAACCCTTCAATGTCTTTCTCATCTTCATGAACAAGCAATCCAATCGATGTCCCTAAAATCGAATCAGAAAAATCCATTATGTTAGCATGATTTTCATTAAAGTAGGCACTTAATAGAATATCAATCTGCTGATCTTGCAGCAGAGCAATCGCTTCTTTTTGTGGCATAGGAACATAGGTAAGATCAGCACCTATGCGTAACGCCACCTCATTCATGATGTCGACCGCAAACCCAACAGGCTCTCCATCTTGACTAAAGTGGATAGGAGGAAAATTAGGATCATAACCAACGACAAGGTTGGTTCGGTTGGTTTGTGCCTCTGTTTGGGCAAAGGTTGCTGGAAGAATTAAAAACAGAATTATAGCGATAATAGAAATTCTTTTCATAATGTATCCCCTTACAATGGGACGGGGGGACAGGTCCCTCGTCCCATCTATTGCATGAATTAGATGTGGATATCTACATCTTGACACGAAGAATTTCATCGGACAGCTGTGTATATCTCATAAAAGGTGGATAACTCTCTGTATAAAGAGAAGGTTATCCACCCTTTTGTTTGAACGTGTTATTTGTTTAGACTTCCTTCTACTTATATATATCTATAAAATGTAACACTCATATACCTTAATCAAAAGTTGTTATAACTAGTTTAGCAGAGCTAATCTTTGCCATCTACCAAAAATTGAAATTAAGAGACCCGTATCCACGTTCCCCTATTGGCTTGCTGTCCAATATTCATGTTATTCTGTCCAAACTTGCCACTTTGCTGTCCAAACTCGGACATATTCAATCCAAACTATGCCTTTTGCTGTCCGCCCCACTATATGGGACGGAAGGGACAGCAAAGCGTTGTGTAAAACACAAAAAGGCAGATTACCCTTTGCACAAATACATGGGTCTCCACCTTTTAAAGCCTTATTGGTTTGTCAACACTAAACAAGAACCGAATACCACCTATTAGCGCTTCATTGAAACTAGCAAATGCACCTGTATCTATAATGGCATCAATGAGTTACATCAGCACGAAACCATCTCACCGCTCTTGGATCGAGGGACCCTTGACCCTCCTATATAGGGGACAACGCACCTGTCCCCTTATGTCCCTAGTCCACAACCATCTCTGTTCCATTCCAAAATAATCGACTCTCTATCCCCTCTTCGTCGTAGATAACAAGGCTATCCCCATCCATTTCAAAGCTATTAACAGGATGGTAATGCTCATCAACTGCATCATAAAGTATCTCAATGGTTTTGCCATCTTTGCTTCCTATTAGTAAGAAGAAAAAGCTCAGCATCGCTCCCCCATCTGTTCCGCCAATCATTACTTGTTTTGTTGAATCTCCTAGGAAACTATCATCTAAAAAATATTGTCCATAAATAAATTCCATTTCGGTATTGAATAATTTATCCCAACCCTGTCCGTTATAGCCATATACTTCAATGATCGTTATTGGATGACTTCCTTCTTCATCTAAGAACACAGCCAAGATTTCTTTTTGCTCGCTTCCTGTGATAGAAAGATCAAGTAAGTCAACGACTGTCAATCCATTGGATTGAGCATTTTGTGCTAATTGCCCAATCATTTCATTAACTTCTTTTGTTGTATTTTCATACCCGTAATTGTCTTGCTCTTCTTTGATGTTAGTAGTTAGAGAATCGATAAATTCCTGACTGTCTCCTTCAAGTGTCAAATAAATGGAGAGTTGATATTCTTCCAAAAACCTCTTAAAATCATCATGTTCATCCTCTCCTTCATACCATGCTTCTGCCTTATAAGCTAAAGCCGAAAGAATAGTCGCTATATAAGCGGTGCCCTTATTCATTTCATCTGGAGTCAAATAAATTTTAGAATTAGTCGATATATCTTCGTAATGCTGATCTGATTCCTCTACGTTAGCAAGAAACCTCTGTAATCGTCGATAATCAAGCGGTGCTTTCTCTTCTAACAGAGACAACGCTGTTTCGACCTCTTCTTGGAAATCCAAACTGCCATTAACCATAATTTCCGTTTTATTAGGGTAATCCGGAACATAATTTCCATCTAATTCGATAATCGTTCTTTGTAAAACATACCTAGTTTCTGTTTTTGACCAGATAAGAACCCTATTACCATCTGTCTCAATTTTATCGATTAACAGCCCCCCATTGTCTATTTGTAGCGAGTTAAGTAACGGTTCTAACTCTTCATTTAATAATGTAATTTCAAACGTACGGTCTTCTAAATTCTCAATAATTTGATAAATACGCATACGATCATCAATCACATGATAATAGTTTTTGGTGTCATTGCTTTCAACCCGAATTCCGTCATTTCTTCTCCCATCCACATAATTGTCTATCGCTACCCAATCATTTTCTAAGTTAAACTTTTGCTTCGTTTCAGTATTAACAAAATCTGGTGGAGGACCACTTTCAAGGAACATTTCAATTTGATTAGGTTCCTTAAACGGGATGAATGCACTTCCGTTGTCGACGATTAACCCAGCCCCCATTGTTGAATTGGCTCTATGAACAATTTCATCTGACGCTGTATAAATTTTGCTTATTTCGGTTGTTCCGTCAAGATTTAGTTGGTAATTGGTAATATCAAAAGTATCTCCTCTATTCTCGATATAATAGAAATTATTATGATGTAAAAAGTTGGTCGTTGGATATTCAATTTGAAATTCTAACTCATTTTCAACAAATAACCATTCCTCATCCCGCAAAGCTGAGATCGATTGGGACGTCCCATTCCTATGATTAAAGTATGTGACACCATCCGATGTACTGTATGCTATAAATGGGTCTGAAACTTCAATTGGCTTTTTCTCTTCTACAACAACAAGCTCTACTTTTTCTTGATTCGCATTCTTGCTCTGATTTGACTTTGCCCCGCCCAAGTCTTCTTCACCACTAGATGTTATCTGACTACAACCAACTATTAGTAACATCGTTAACGTTATGCTGAGGATTTTTTTCCTCATCCTGCACACACCCTTTACCTTTACATTTTTATTATTAACAAGCGAACCTCAATGGTTTCTAATCACCCAATACTTACATCTAGACATCAATCTCAAGTATTAGCCGCTTATCCATCTTGTCTCTTTCGTTAACAGGAATTTGTGAAACTCTATAATCCACTGAACTTATAAGATTCTTCACGATATTTCTTATCGCCCCTGCATTTCCAAAGTTTTTATCCCTATTATAATAAAGACTATCAATTTGTTGTTTCAAAGCATAATTAGCTTCATCTGATAATTTATATCCTAATTCTATTACAAAGGAATGCGCGATCATCAACAGTTCATCTGGCTTATAATCTTCCAACTCTAATCTACGACCAAACCTTCTTGACAACCCTGGATTACTTTATATAATTTCACTTGATTTTTCAGCAATACTTTACTTACATCATTGACAGTTATCGTCGTTAACAATGATTTGGTCCATGGTTTTGGTGTGTTTTTAAGTAAAGAAGCAAATGTTGATTAACGTGAAGTAACGGATTTTCAGCAAACCTCTACTAAAGATAAGGTTTATTTGGTAATTATAGAACATTATACTTGTTCTTTTTTGAAATATAAACAATTTATAGTTAAAATCTACCAATACTTTAAATTTTTATCTATTTATTTAGGTAAATTGAACTAACCATAAGCAAACAACAGGATCTCATCCTGAAAATAGCAAGTTACCCAACTATTCAATTGACATTATTATGTTAAAAGTTAAATTACTTAACCTAGCAACCAGTCGTCTATATCAAAGATCCTATTTTTTTACATATTTATCAAAATCCTGTACTAAATACATACATTTAAGTGTATAATTTTACCTGTAAAAAATTTCCTGATATTCCATAAAAAATATATTTAAGGAGGACATTCATGCCTGAATATCATGTAAAGACAGATGGATTTGGTAAGGTTGTAGAAGTTCATGAGGAAGGACACCTACTTCCCTTATTAGGAATAGCAGGAGTTGTTGCAATAATAGCTTTATTTGGAGGTTTTTAGATTATCTCTATTTTAATTACTTCTGGACAATCATACTAGCCTTTATATTCGGTACGATCTTATCAGTGGTAACTCTACTTATTCCAGCGTTAATGGCTCCATTATGTATTAGTAGGCGGGTATACTATTGGGACGTAACCCCACTTTTCACATTACTCATGCTTACTACCATTATCTATGTAACACCGATATTTGATAATGTCTCAGGTTTTGGGTACTTATTTTTTGGGGCTTATCTTGTAGTACTTATGCCTATAAGTGCGATTGCCTCATAACATATTTAGTAGTGCTAGTGGAAGCTTTACAGAAAATTTATATTTTGATCAGAACACGAATTATTTGTTTGGTGAAAGTAGCGGTAGGACCATCAAGAGGCTAGATGTAGTTACAGCGGAACCTCTTTATGAGAATGGAGTGGATAAAACAAGCCAAGCAGAAGGAGATTTAATTATAGGTCAAGGTACAGATACTCTATACCTTACAACAAATAATGCGCCTTATCAAACAACTACTTTACATGCTTATGATTTTGATTTAAACCCTCTTGGAGAGTCGTTAACCTTTGATGAACATTTAACTCATCATCTAGGGGTAAACGTAAGGAAAAAGTGAAGACGCCGTAATTGGTATTGAGTTAAATTGACCATGTAATTGTCGGTATTAAATGAGTTGTAAGTGTAGAGGTATATTGATTTTAAAAAACTTGGAGGTGCTACTATGCAAACAGTTGTAAATAATAAAACACAAATAAATACTGGTAATAATGTAAGTATTACTAAAGGGATTATTGGATTTATCGTTGTTTCATCTTTATTTTTCATTGGAATGATTTCATTTGCGAGCGCTCAACAAAAGAGTACACTTGAGGCTAACATGATTGAAGCAATCAATCCAAGTAGTAGTGATTTAACATTTGAGTATGTGGGTACCGAGGCGAATCCTCAATTACGAAAGTTTTATTTAGCCCAAGCTGATGGAGAAGAGTTTATTGTTAGAGTTTACCAAAATAATAAAACCGTATTAGATGCTTTTAGTCTAACAGAACACCCTGAATTAGCGCAGAAGTTTCAGGAAACCTATGAAGTTAAGTGGTAAAGTATATGAACACAAGGGCGGATTCTTGTGCTTCCACGATTATTTATATTAGACAAATTTAATAATCTCATGAAAGTCTGGTCAACGCAACTACATACCGCATGAAGAGCGATTGACCAGAATTGAATGTATCAAAAAAGAAGTAACCACCCATTTCATGGTAAGATAACGGGGCGGTTACTTCTTTGTTTTGGTAACTAGCGCGACAATTGCTACGACAAAATACATATATACCTAGGTGTAAGAGGGAGGGTATCAGTCAGTCGGGAACACGAGACCCGTCCCCGCGCTCCCCCCTTGACTCACTTGACTAACTAGAAAATATCCTCCATCAAAATGGTCTTCATCTCTATTTGAGTACGTTCTTCTTTTGGTTTTTTCGCAATTCTGTAGTCCAAATTCTTGACGGCTTCATTTATTAAATTCCGAGCAAATCCAGCATTTCCAAATGTTTGATCCCGAACTTCATAAGCTTCTTTGTAATATGTGAAAAGACTGCTCGTTGCTTCTTCATCTAACGAATACCCTTTTTCCTTCAAGATTAATTGGCTTATCTCCATTAATTCAGTTGGAGAATAGTCCTCAAATTCAAGATGGCGTACAAACCTTCTTCGTAGACCATCATTGCTATTTAAAAATTGTTCCATCTTCTCTTTGTACCCAGCTACAATCACGATAAATTTGCCACGGTCATCCTCCATGCTTTTCAATAATACTTCAATGACTTTATGTCCTGGGTCACTTTTACCGTATTGAGTCAGTTGATAGGCTTCATCAATAAAAAGCGTTCCCCCCCATCGCTTTCTTAATGTATGAAGCAACTAGCCGTTCACTTTCACCTTGATAAGCACTGATTAGTTTATCTCGATTAACCTCAATCAAATCTCCTCGCTCTAGGATTCCAAGAGCCTCGTATATCTTTGAGATTATACGAGCTACCTCTGTCTTCCCGGTTCCAGGGCTTCCTAAAAGCAACGTATGAGGAGAAAGTTCCTCAAGGTTTCTTCCTTCCTCCCTATAGAAGCGAACAAGTGTGATGAGCTTCTCAATTTCCCTCTTCACTTCATTCATGCCGACCATCCGTTGTAACTTTTGTAACGCTTCAAAAAGCAACTCCTCGTTAATTGGTAGATCAAACAATTTTTCTTCCTCTTTCGGTAATACAGCTTTTACATCCTCTTCTGTTAAGGTTAATAAAAATTCCCTCGTCCATTGATCTTTCGGTATTTGCCGGCATCTTTGTGCCTGAACCTGAAGCATCCCTTCAACATAATTACGAACAAGACGAGCATTCGAAAACATACGATCTCGCTTTCTCCATAACGTTGTGAAATGTTTATGCAAAAGCTCCACTGCACTTTCTGAGAGACTTCGCTTTTTATCATTGGCCATTTTGTTGGCAATACGGACCAACTCATCTGGCGTATAATCTTGAAGTTCAAAAAACTGTGTAAATCTGCTTTTTAGACCTGGATTCACCTCTAGGAACTGGTGCATCTCTTGGTTGTACCCAGCCACAACAACTATAAATTCCCCTTTTCTGTTTTCCATCTCTTCTAGTAAGAGGGCTAGCGCCTCAGGACCAAAATCATTATTTCCCCCCTTGTTTGTCAACTCGTATGCTTCATCTATAAACAAAACGCCACCGATTGCTTCATCGATTTTCTTCTGTGTTTTTGGAGCAGTTGAGCCTATATATTCTCCTACTAATTTTTCTCGATTCACTTGAACGACATGACCTTCTGTTAAAAGCCCCATCGCCTTATACAGCTTTCCTAATAGATTAGCAACCGTTGTTTTCCTTGTTCCAGGATTGCCATAAAAAACCGTATGTGCTGCCCCTATATCCTCTGCTGCTTCGATACCGAATTCAGTTAGGTCTTGGTTAAATTGTACAAATTCAATTGTTTTTTGAATTTCTTCTTTAATGTTCTCCATACCAATTAAAGAATGTAATTCAGCCAATACTTCATCTAAACTTGGTGAAGAGGGGGACGAGGTAGCCCCTACCAATTCCGTTTCAATCGACTGCCTTTGCTCCTGTTGCCTCTTAACTTCAATAATAGTCGGGTTACTATCTTCTGAAACAACAAGGTCTTGTTCTTTATTTTCATAAATCTCACAATCTTCAATTGTGCCAAGCCCCTTGTTGTTTATCCAAATGCCCGATTCAGCACTTTTGTAAATCTTGCTTCTTGTTATAGTAGGGTTTCCTTCATTATCGATATCCACATTACCTTTCGTATTGCTATAAATTTCACAATCCTCAATCGTTCCAAGTCCCTTTTCTGTTACCCATATGCCACTTTCCTCGCTCTCGTAAATCTTACTCCTCCTAATTACCGGATTTCCTTCACTTTCAATTAGAACATTCTCAGATCTGTTTTTGAATATCTCACAATTCTCAATGGTTCCCTGTCCGTTCTCTTTTACCCAAAGTCCTATATTTTCGTTGTCGTAAATCTTACATTCCCTTATCATGGGATTTCCTTTCTTTTTAATGACAACGCTTGGATTCTTCATTTCGTAAATCTCACAATGCTCAATTGTACCTCGGCCTTGATTGCTTACAA
>NZ_JRJU01000040.1 GCF_000787375.1 Halalkalibacter okhensis
AAAACTTGTTCGCTCTCTTTTTGGATAAGAAAGGCTGCTTTTTTGCCTTTTTGGGGGGATTGGCGATGCAATGTGCGGAGCCGCTGCTATGTTTTAAGCCAATAGGAGTGCTCTTCTCCTATTGGCGCGCAACGTGCGGAGCCATTGCAAACTTGTTCGCTCTCTTTTGGATAAGAAAGGCTGCTTTTTGCCTTTTGGGGGATTGGCGATGCAATGTGCGGAGCCGCTGCCTCGGTTTTAAGCCCAAAGGAGTGCTCTTCTCCTTTGGGCGCGCAGCGTGCGGAGCCATTGCAAACTTGTTCGCTCTCTTTTGGATAAGAAAGGCTGCTTTTTGCCTTTTGGATGAACGTTGATGCAACGTGCGGAGCCGTTGCAAGCTTGTTCGCTCTCTTTTGGAATGCAGGGGGTTTTCCTTTTTGCCGTGATTTAGGTAGGAGCCTTTACACAGTGTGACGATGAGATCCATACAATAATCATAGAGTAAGTGATGAGGAGGGAAGTTTTATGAGCGACGAACAAAATCAACGTCCTCAGCAACCTGATTTTTTTTCTGATTTAATGTTCGGAAGACCACCAACACCTGAAAATAGAGAAAGCGAAACACATTCTAACCAGCAGCAAACTGAACAAAATCACCAACCTTCTGCAGAAGGAAACGAACAACAAAACGGCGACCAACTCGCCAATATTATTGCTCTCGTCCAATCACTTAGCCCCTATCTAGTTAAACTAGCTCCCCTCGCTAGTAAGTTTTCAACCTTGTTTAACCAAGAAGATGAAAAAGAGTCATCTTCAAAGAAAAAGAAGGATAACGAGTAATTGTAAAATAACATTACTGTTACCAACCAAATTAGCAAGGTGAAAACATTTAACGCTCTGAGTGTGTAAAGCTCAGAGCGTTTCTTTTTTCCATAGAATAGCGGATCTTCATTCCGCTATTCTATGGAAAAGCCTTGTTTAAGTGTCGTTTCGGAACCTCATTCCGTTATTAACGAACTTTAACCTTCAAATTCATCAGTTTAGTAACTTTAGCGGAACCAGGATCCGATTCATTCCTGTTCGAACCGTTTATCTCCAATTTAACGGAATCAGGTTCCGCTTTTCCTTTTTCAATTTTCGTTTCATGCTATTGTAATGATAAGCAGTCCAATTCTATTGCTTATTGGACCGCTAGTTTTCATTTTTTTATTTTGTACCCTTAACCCGCTCCCTATAGATTGTTAGCGTCTCATCCTCTTTTAAGCTTGCCCATCCTCTTTTTGCAACTCTGTCATAAGGTCATTAAAAAACCCATCTAACTGTTGTTTTAGTTTTTGTTCTTCCTCACTTTTTGCTTCCATTTCTTTTACTTCAGCATATGTTTGCAGAAAGCCTTCTAAATCACCCGTACGTATTTGCGCAATGCTAAAAGTAGAAAAAAGGCGGATATGTGGTGCGCCACTTCTTCTCATTAATTCTACGAAAGGATTTAATTTCTTTAAAGCCTCATCATCACGCTTTTCTTTTACCAATTGAAAGCCCTCTTTCATTTCTTGAGCAAAAGCTTTTAGTTTCTCCGTTTTCTCCATTCATACTCCTCCTCTAACATATAGACAAAACAAAAGCTCGTACTGAGTATTACTCAGGTCGAGCTGGCTCTAAATTATTTAATTCGACTCGTCTGAGGCATGATCCTTTCCAAGTTCATAAGCCTCGGACATAACATTCAACAACAATTCTAACATGGGTTGTAAATCTTCCATATTTAATTCAATGCCTTTTTCATCTAAAAACTTCTTTCCTTCGGGTAGATGCTTCATTGCAATTTGCATAAACTTCATATTCATCTCAGGGTTATTCATCGTCAACCACCTCTATTATCATACTTATCATCATAACAATACTATGGACAACCCTTGGAACGCAAGCAAGTTACAAAATAGGATCAGTCGGTAATTCTCCCGTTTCAATATATGTGTTAACTGCTTCTTGCATTTTGACAATGATTTCTTCAGGAATAGTCGAGCTAAATTCACCTAATGAAATAACGCCATCCTGAAAGTCATATCGTAAGTTACCCGCCTTTAACTCTTGCTTATAGTAGCTCTTTGCCACAAGTTCATATAAATAATCAACATGTTGTACCGTACTTGTTAATACCGTTGATTCACCTAGGTCTGTTTGATCGCCTACAAAACCGATGGCATATAATCCATCTTTACGAATTTCCTCAATAACTTCGACATGGTACCCATCACCTGCTGGGTAAAATACATCTACACCTTCTTGCTTCAACTTTTCAAATAACGTTAAAGCCATTTCATTGTTTGCCCAATCTTCTACATATTTCAGATGGACCTTTGTCTTTGTATTGTTTAACGTCGCCCCATCTTGAAACCCTTTTATTTCTGGCTGCCAATCAAACGCTGCAATAGCCCCAACATGTCCATTTTCAGACATCGCTGCTGCCAACATCCCAGCAAAGTAGCCCATAGCATAGCTATCAAAATGGAGACTTGTAACATTATCTCCTTCAACTTCACCGTTAAAACTTACAAAATGTATCTGCGGATATTTTGGGCCAAGTTCTGTAAAAAGGTCTGCATAATAACGCCCATGCCCAAAAATTAAATTAACTTCACTCTCGGCAAATTCCTCAACTGCTTTATTTACTTTTGCTTCAGTGTTCATATTTTCCATAAAAACAACATCAATATTGAGGTTTGAATGGATATTCAATAATCCTTGATACCCTTTACTATTCCACCCTTGATCATCAATCGTATCTTCTAATAATAAACCTACTCGATTTTCTCCCGATGATTGGCTACTCATATTAGAACATCCAATAAGTAGAATAGGCAGCAACAAGAAAAGCAATAATCGTTGAATAATCATGTTGACACACTCCCTATATTTACACTTATATATTAACTCATAATTGCTCTATTTCTTTCACAATTCTACAATCTCCTACATAATAACTACTTTTGACCTATCTATTCGTTAATACTATGATTAAATCCTCTACATCTTTCATTTTGATACGAACTTGTAATATGAATGTAATCTTTGAGAAGATTAACAAATGATATAGGAGACTAATTGGTTTAAGAATTATGCAGGTGAAACATTGATTCAACACTGTTATAATGAACCGAGAGAATTTTATAGTAGAAGTGAGGACTATTTTATGGATTATAAAAAAGCGGTACAATCGCGTCGGACTTTTGCGATTATCTCCCATCCGGATGCCGGAAAAACAACATTAACAGAAAAGCTTCTTTTATTTGGAGGAGCCATTCGTGAAGCTGGTTCTGTTAAAGGAAAGAAAAATTCAAAACATGCTATGAGTGACTGGATGGAAATAGAGAAACAGCGTGGAATCTCTGTTACAAGCTCTGTTCTTGAGTTTTTGTATGATGGGTATCATGTCAATATTCTCGACACTCCAGGCCACGAAGACTTTAGTGAAGATACGTATCGAACGTTAACGGCTGCAGATTCTGCAACCATGCTAATTGATGCGGCAAAAGGGGTAGAAGCCCAGACGAAGAAATTATTTAAAGTTTGTAAAATGCGAGGCATCCCCATTTTTACATTTATGAATAAATTAGATCGTCAAGGACGAGATCCATTCGAATTAATGGAAGAGCTTGAAAATCTGCTCGGTATTCGTTCTTACCCAATGGGTTGGCCAATTGGAATGGGACAGTCTTTCTCTGGCGTTTATGACAGACACAACAAGAAGCTGGAACTGTACAATCCAGAGAACCCAAAAGAAATTGATGTCATTCAGCTTACCGGTCCGGATGATCCGAAACTGGATGAGGCCATTGGTGATGAGGGGTTAGTTTCACAGTTTCGTGAAGAGTTGGAATTACTTGATGTCGCTGGAGATGAATTCGCTCCAGAACTTATCGCAAAAGGCGAACTTACGCCTATTTTCTTTGGAAGTGCGATTTCAAGTTTTGGTGTACAAACATTTTTAGAGCATTTCTTAAGCTTATCTCCTGCACCTACACCAAGAGAAAGTTCCAAGGGATTAATTGAACCATTAGAAAATCAATCTTTTTCTGGATTTATTTTCAAAATTCAAGCAAACATGAATCCGGCTCATCGTGATCGAATTGCGTTTCTTCGTATCACTTCCGGAAAGTTTGAACGAGGAATGTCAGTAAAACACGTACGAGTAGGAAAAAATTTAAAACTTGCCCAACCAACACAATTTTTAGCACAAAGCCGAAGCATTGTTGATGAGGCCTATGCAGGAGATATTATAGGTTTATTTGATCCAGGGACATTTCGTATTGGGGATACGCTTGTAGAAGGCGATAATTTTGAATTTGATGAAATGCCTCATTTCTCACCTGAATTTTTCAGTGCCATAACCGTCAAAGAAGCACTGAAGCATAAGTCCTATGAAAAAGGATTACAACAATTAACCGAAGAAGGCGCTATTCAGTTGTTTAAAACATACAACCGCTTTGTTGAGCAGCAAATAGTCGGTGTCGTAGGGGTACTACAATTTGAAGTGCTAGAATACCGTCTTAAACATGAGTATCATGTAGATATTCAGTTGGAACGATTGCCGTTTTCGTTTGCACGGTGGGCTGATGGGCCAACTGAAGCTATGGAAGCCTTCAAAAAGACTCAACGTAACCTCGTAACGGACCGAGATGGTCGTATTGTCGTTCTCTTTGAAAATGAATTCCAGATGCGGACAGCTATTGATAAGTATCCTGAAATAAAATTCTATGAGAACTCTTTTATTAAATCGAAATCATAATAAAAGGTACACAGCAGCCTCTTGAAGACTAGGAGGCCGGCACCTACTTGCGGGTGCGAGTGGCTAGAGCTCAGGTGGTACGAACAGGTGAAGAACACTTACTCTATTCAAAGTTGCAAAAACAGCCATTAAAAAAGGGTTGACTATGAGTCACCCTTTTTTTGATACAAAAATTCTACAATTCCACCGAGCAACAAAGCTACTATAACGCTTAGTCCCTCTCCAAATTGAAATACTTGTTGGAGTAGGAAAAAAGTAAGAATTGTCACTACTGCAAAGATTAATATCCCTATAAGAGCCTTTTTCCTTTGCACCTATTCACATCCTTATCACAACCGTTGTTGATTCTGCCATTGTTTCACATGTTCACGTTGTTTGGCAAGCCCTTTCTCTAGTGGTGTTTTTGGCGTGAATCCAAGGACCGTTATAGATTTTTCATTACTCAGTGTTGTTCGTATACGATTTTGCTGTTTTAGTTTCTCATGTCCTAACAGTCTTAGTCCTTCATGCCAAGCTCCTTCTTGACCAGATGTAAGATGAAACACCTCATTCACCGAATTAATACAGGCTGCCAATAAAAATGCCTCGACACAGTCCTTAACATAAATCACATCTAATGTGGAGCGATCAATCTCTATCTCGGTTTTCCCTTGAAGAATTTGTTGATATGTCATATCTGGCCTTTGCCATGGTCCATATACGGTTGGAAGTCTTACTATTTGATAAGCAATCCCTCGCTCCTTACATTCCTTTTCAATTAACCTTTCGCTAGCTAGCTTCGTAATTCCGTATGCAGACGTAGGATTTGTTGGAGTTCGTTCTGTTATTTCACCTGGGCGTTCACCATATACCTCGACCGTTGAAGCATAAATAAGCTTCGCTTTTTTCGGGATAGCGTTCACTAACTTTTTAGTTAAATTCACATTATTTTCAATGACTTTTGCTAACCTCGGCCATTTACTATCTGATGACGTTGCTGCTGCAAAATGAAAAATCACATCGACATCCTTTAGCACTTTCTCCAAATTAATGTCTTCTAACCTTTCGTCAATTAAGGTAGCTAAATCATTTCTGCCTATTCTCATCCATTTTTCTTCTTGTTCTGCTTTCATTTCTGTTTGCATGTTATCTACAATCACAACTTCCGATCCTTCTAAAAGTAAACGCTCCACCATATGAAATCCAATGAAACCTAAACCCCCAGTAACTAGTGCTTTTTTCATTTGCATTTCCCCCTATAGTATCAAATTATGTAAAGAGCCCACTCTTATGTCAGGAAAGAGTTAGGCTATAATTTAACTTCATGCTTCTTGAAAAATGGGAAAGCGGACATTGCTGCTTTATAGAACGATTTATCGTTTCCATGAATACGTAAATTAACAAGAATTTGCCTTTCTGCTAACTGCTGCTGAAAAGGTCGACTTTGAGTTTGAAGAGGGTAATGCTTCTCCTGCATATGACAATGGATCGACAGTGGGGGAACATCGCCTTCTGGCAGCTTCGGAGTAATTTCCTTTACTTTGTCAGCATTTATTTCTTTTGGTGGGAGATCATAGGCTTCGCCGATTTCCTTTTGTAATCGTTTAAAATAGAGCTTATTTTCTTGTTCCTGTTCAAAATAAGCTTGCAAATCAAAGCATGGATTAACAAAATAGCATGATCGCACATGGTTCGCATAAGTCTGCAAAAATCTCATTGCAACTAATGCTCCGCTACCATGAGCAAATAAATGTATTTTCTTATTCAATATTTCTTTTTTTAGAACAATCGAGTATAGCTTCTCAAAAAGTTGAAACGCTCGTGGGCTTCCCCAGTGCTGATTAAAAAGGGAGGAGGCTACGACTGTATACCCTCTACTTAATAAATCATCTAAAAATTGATTTTTCTCAGGGTGGTGCTCCCAGTCACTCGTATTTTTTTCAACTAACATCCCGTTGTCTCCAATCATAAATACGGCAAAACCACTTGGACGTTCTGGAAGATAGATGACGTTCCACTGTTCTTCAATGCGAAAAAAACGTGCACGTATCATTGTTTTACGTCTCTCCCATCATTTCAATGTAGTATCTTTACTACGTTATGCAACAATTTGGAAAACGGAAGCAAAAGTATAAATTAATTATTTATTAATACTGGATTTAAAATAAAAAACCTCTTTTTCTTCTAAATTACTCGTCAAGAAGAAAAAGAGGTTTAATTTTAAGTTTAGACCCAAAGGGAAGTTCGCTCAAAAGGCTTAAAACATTTACGGCGGCTTCGCTCATCGCTTCGTGTTTAGACCCAAAGGGAAGTTCGCCCTTTGGGTCTAAACACTACAGCCCGGCTTTGGGTTTTGGTTTTGGTGTCCACTTTCGGTTATGGTTTTGAGTGTCAGGGAACGTGTCTCCTGCTTCCATTTTTAATGCTTTTGGATCCTGAACCATATCTCCAGTCTCGCCAATCTCTACATAAATTCCATTATTTGGTGCTTTTTGCCCTGGTTCAAATAGTCGACTCTGACCCATGGTAGCATCCCTCCTTCCATCATTAGAATACCCATAAGGTAACTAATCATGAACGTTGGATTAAGAGTTTGAAACTAAAGCTAACAGAATTGCTTTTTGTGCATGAAGTCGATTTTCTGCTTGATCATATACAGCAGATTGTTTGCCATCAATAATATCAGCAGCTACCTCTTCCCCACGATGAGCAGGTAAGCAATGCAAAAAGATGAAATCATCCTTAGCAAAGCTTGCTAATTGAGTATTCACTTGAAATTGACTAAATTGCTTCAAACGTTCTTCTTGTTCTTGCTCATAGCCCATACTTGCCCATACGTCTGTGTAAATTACATCAGCATCTTTCACCGCTTCTTTGGGGTCGTTTGTTTGAACAAGTGTTGCGCCAGTTTCAGTGGCAGCTTTCTTTGCTTTCTCAAAAATTTCTTGATTTACTTCATATCCTTCAGGTGTCGCAATACTTACATCCATTCCGACTTTTGCACCAGCTGCTAAAAGAGAGTGTGCTACATTGTTGCCATCTCCAACATAGGCTAATTTTAACCCTTTTAACGTGTTCTTATGTTCATAAATCGTTAATAAATCGGCCATTGCTTGGCAAGGGTGATAACCGTCTGTCAGGGCATTGATGACAGGAACAGTTGCATGCTCTGCTAGCTCCTCCACTACCTCATGCGAATTCGTACGAATCATGATGGCATCAACGTAACGCGAAAGCACATTAGCTGTATCTTTCACGGGCTCCCCTCTGCCAATTTGCATGTCGCGTGAGCTTAAAAATAAAGCATGCCCTCCTAACTGCGTCATTCCTACTTCAAAAGAGACACGCGTTCTAGTCGATGCATTCTCAAAAATCATTCCTAAGGATTTCCCCTTTAATGCCTCCGCATAATCAGCTTTGTTTTGCTTTATTGTAAGAGCACTTTTAAGCAAGGTCTCTATTTCATTTGGTGAGTAGTCAAGTAATGTGAGAAAATCACGTCCAAAAATTGTTTTGTTATCTATTGCTGTATTCATTTCATGTCACGCCCTTTACTTAATAAGTTCCTTCTCTTTTAACCACCAGTCTTGAATTGCATGATAATGCATTTCTTTTACGTTTAACGCTTTTAACATAACATCTAATGTCGTTAATTCAGAAATAACCGTGCAGCGCTGCCTTAAGGCTTCTTGGCGATGTAAGGTGCCATCTTTTGTACCAAGCTTTGGTAAACTTATAAGCGCAATAGCTTCATCTGTCTGTACCCATTCTGAAAAGTCATCAGTTATAAGAGTAAATCCTAATTTTTGCAGCTTGTTAGCATACGTGCCAAATTCACCTTTAAATTCCTCAGCTACATCAATAAAAATCGAACCTTTTTGTGTGAAGAGCTTCGGCTTTGACTGTTGTGACCAAACAAAGGCTTTTAAAAAAGCTTCATCAAGGTCTGCTCCCATACTCATCAACTCTCCAGTTGATTTCATTTCAGCTTCCAAAAGCGGATCAAGTCCCGCTAATTTCTGATAAGAGAAAACAGGTGCCTTGACTGTATAAAATTTTGGTTCTGGTAACGTACGATTAAATAAGCCCAAATCTGACATAGACGCACCTAAAAGTAACTGCACTGTGTAGTCAATTAATGATTGATTAGAAATTTTACTTAATATAGGCACCGTTCTTGATGCACGTGGATTAATTTCAATCACATATAATTGTTTTTCAAACAACACAAATTGAATATTAAAAATGCCCTTAAAGTCCATTCCCTTTGCAATTCTATCTGTATACTCATACACGAGTTCCTTAATCTCTTCTGAAATCGAATATGGTGGAGTAACAGCAGTACTGTCACCAGAGTGAACACCTGCACGTTCAACGTGTTCAAACATTCCGGCAATACATACATTCTCTCCGTCCGTTAGCGCATCCACTTCTAGCTCGATTCCTGGATAATAGGCATCAATAAGTAGTGGAAATGCAGGAGTATATTCGTCATCTTCTAAGTAAGAGACAAATTCCGTTTTCGATTCAAATAACATCATTCCCTGACCACCAATGACGTAAGAAGGTCTAATTAAAACTGGGTACCCGATTTGTTCTGCTTTTACTAGTGCATCATCTTCATTTGCCGCGGTTACACCTGGGATATGTGGAACATTAACTTCCTGCATGAAGGAATAAAAACGTCCTCGATCCTCAAGCTGGTCAATTGTATCAAGATTTGTACCATACAGTTTCACTCCAGCCGCTTCTAATCCTTCAACTAAGGAAATGGCTGTTTGTCCTCCTAATTGAACAATGACACCTTCCACTTGCTCTAAATCGATAACATTTAATACATCCTCGACTGTTAATGGTTCGAAATAAAGACGATCTGCCGTGGCATAATCGGTACTGACCGTTTCAGGGTTGTTATTCATCATAATAGCTTCATATCCAAGACGGTGAAGGCTTTGGATTCCTTGAACAGAGCAGTAGTCAAATTCAATTCCTTGCCCAATTCGAATTGGACCAGATCCAATTAAAAGAATCTTCTTTTTCCCAGATTGTGGGATCATATCATGTTCCCCAGACCAGCTTGAGTAAAAATAAGCGGTTGAAGCTGTAAATTCACCTGCACAAGTATCAACCATTTTATAGGAAGGGGTAACATTGAATTTCAATCGTTTTTCTCTAATTTGTTGTTCCTTCACGCCCCAAACAGCAGCAAGCCATGCATCTGTAAATCCTGCTTTTTTGAAGGTTTTGAGCTGCTCTTTTGTTATGTTAAGAAAACTTGTTTCTTTTGCTTGATTTTCCAATTTGATTAACCGCTCAAATGCTTGCAAGAAAAAGGCATTAATAGATGTAATCTCATGTAATGTTTGGCATGAATACTCTCTTCTTAACAGTTCTAGCAGAATAAAGAACCTGCGATCGTCCGCATGTTTAACTAAGTACAATAACTCTTCGTCTGACTTTTTTGTTACAGATGGAAGATCTAATCCATTCGTTTTCAGCTCTAAAGAACGAACAGCTTTTTGAATCCCTGCTTCTAAATTCCGTTCAATTGCCATGACCTCACCAGTAGCCTTCATTTGTGTTCCTAGTTTCCGCTCTGCATGAACAAATTTGTCAAATGGCCAACGTGGAAATTTAACAACAACATAATCAAGTGCAGGCTCAAAACTAGCGTAAGTATGTCCTGTTACAGGATTAATAATTTCATGCAAGTTGTAACCAATGCTTACCTTTGCGGCCATTTGTGCAATTGGGTAACCAGTTGCTTTTGACGCAAGAGCAGAAGAACGACTAACACGTGGATTAACTTCAATTAGATAGTATTGCTTACTGTAAGGGTCCAAAGCAAATTGAATGTTACAGCCACCAACAATACCAAGTGCACGAATGATTTTAACTGAGCACGTACGTAGCATTTGGTATTCTACATCCGTTAACGTTTGCGAAGGGGCAACTACAATCGAATCTCCTGTATGAATTCCTACAGGGTCAATATTTTCCATATTACAAATGGTAATGCACGTGTCGTTGCTATCACGCATAACCTCATATTCAATTTCTTTAAAACCAGCAATGCTTTTTTCGATTAAACATTGGCTAATCGGACTAAGAGAAAGGCCACCTTTGATGATTTGCTTTAATTCCTTTTCATCAGAGGCGATTCCTCCTCCTGCTCCTCCAAGTGTATAGGCAGGACGCACAATGATTGGGTACCCTACCTCATTCGCAAATGTAATCGCCGCTTCACTTGTCGTAACAATTTCGCTCTCAGGGACTGGCTCATTTAATTCTTGCATTAATGCACGAAAAGCCTCACGATCTTCCCCTTTTTTAATCGATTCAATCGGTGTACCTAGTAAATCAACACCGTATTTTTCTAGAATCCCTTTATCATGAAGATCCATTGCTAAGTTTAATCCCGTTTGCCCTCCAAGAGTGGCGAGGATACCATCGGGCTTTTCTTTTTGGATGATAACCTCGACACTCTCTACTGTTAGAGGTTCAAAGTACACTCGATCAGCACATGATTCATCTGTCATAACCGTTGCAGGATTGTTATTGACGAGGATAACTTTTATTCCTTCTTCTTTTAATGCAAGACACGCTTGCGTTCCGGCATAGTCAAACTCTGCTGCTTGCCCAATGACAATCGGTCCTGAGCCAATAACGAGCACTTTCTTTAGCTGTTCTTGTTTAGGCATATGCTTTCTCTCTCCCCTTGTTGCTTAGCATTTCTATGAAAGTATAGAAGAGTTGCTCACTATCTGATGGTCCTGGATGAGCTTCTGGATGAAACTGAACCGTAAAAACTGGATATTGCTTATGAATGAGTCCTTCAACGGAAGAATCATTAATATTCATAAATTTCGCTTCAAACCCTGTTCCTTCAAGTGATTCTTCCTTTACGACATAGCTATGATTTTGTGATGTCATATAAACCTTGTTTGTTATTAAATCAATAACTGGTTGATTCGCACCGCGATGGCCAAACGTTAATTTTTCTGTATCTGCACCAAAAGCGAGCGCAAGCAGTTGATGCCCAAGACAAATTCCCATAGTTGGATAACTCATCGCTACTTTTTTAATAGTCGGAAGAAGATCTTCTAGTTGCTTTGGATTCCCAGGTCCATTTGTATACATCACTCCGTCTGGCTGAAGAGTTTGAATCTCTTCAAACGAAGTATTGTAAGGAACAAGAGAAACTTTACTTCCTTGTTCAATCAATGAATCTAAAATCGATTTCTTGTAACCAAAATCAACCATAACAATGTGATGATCCCCATTGCCATATGTTTTTATTGTTTTCGTTGATACTTCTGGTACTACTTCCTGCTGACCAAGCGGAGTAGATTGGTTGAATGCTAGATTCGTTGGATCTGTTGTAATAATCGCTCGCATATCTCCCTGTTCTCGTATCCGTTTCACAATTGCTCTTGTATCGACCCCAGATATGAGTGGAATTGAATGCTTTTCACAGTATGACTCTAGGGATGAACATGATTCATAATGGAATCCTTCATTTGATAGTTCACTTACTAATAAGGCATTCACCTGTGGAATCACACTCTCAAAGTCAACTTCATTCACTCCATAATTCCCAATTAGCGGATACGTGAACACGACCATCTGCCCTTTAAACGATGGATCACTTAACACTTCCTGATATCCAGACATCCCTGTAAAAAACACGATCTCTCCATGAACTTCCTTTTCGTTTCCATGAAGTATTCCTTCAAACATCTCACCGTTTTCTAATACTACGTATCCTTTCATCTGATTCCCTCCACCCATTGACGAATACTTATACTAATCGTTTAATTTTTATACATGCTTTTTTATATAAAAGCACTACCTCATTCTGTAGTGACTATTCCTTCATCCTATATGTTGACACTTTGTTTTTGTTCTAATTTTTGGAAGACAGTAACCAAAATTTCACTTGCACGTTCCAATTCATTTTTTGTTGCTACTAAAGGTGGCAAAATACGAAGAACCTTTGGACCAGCTGGTAAGACAAGCAATCCTTTCTCCATGCAATCCTTAATGATTGGTGCTACTTCCATTTGGCAAGCTACTCCTAGCATAAGTCCTTTTCCACGAATTTCTTCTACGATTGAATATTTCCCTAACTTCTGTTCCAATTCAAGCTTAAACCATTCTCCATTTTCTTGAACGGATTTCAGCAGCTTGGGGTTAAATACTTCTGTTAACACAGCTTGCGCCGCAGCCATCGCGAGAGGATTCCCACCAAACGTAGAGCCATGACTTCCAGGAGAAAACGCTTCTTTTAAGTGTTCTTTTCCAATTAAAGCTCCAACAGGAAAACCATTACCAAGTCCTTTTGCAACAGTAATGATGTCAGGAGATAGCGCTAATTGTTCATAGGCAAATGCTGTACCAGTACGACCGATTCCTGTTTGCACTTCGTCGATAATCAACAGACAACCAAATTGGTCACATATAGCCTTAAGTGCCTCCGCGTACTCTTCACTCATCAAGCGAATACCGCCTTCGCCTTGAATAACCTCAACCATAATAGCAGCAGTCTTGTCAGTAACCGCGTTTTTTAATGCATGAGTATCATTCATCTCAATATATGAGAACTCTGTTAATAGAGGACCAAATCCTTGATGGATTTTATCTTGCCCAGTCGCTGCCATACTCCCAAGCGTTCGACCATGAAATGAGTTCGTTAAACTTACAATATGGTGTTTTCCTGTTGACTTTCTCGCCAGTTTAATGGCAGCTTCATTTGCTTCTGCACCACTATTACAGAAAAAGACGTAATCACCCACACTGTGGTCTACAAGATGCTTTGCCACTTGCTCTTGCCCTTCAATTTGAAATAGGTTAGAGACATGCCAGATCTTCTTCATTTGTTCTTCAACTGCAGAAACTACTTTGGGGTGACAGTGTCCTAAATTACAAACAGCTATTCCCGAAATAAAGTCTAAATACTCCTTGCCATCTGCATCAATTAGTTTCGATCCAATCCCTTTTACAGGTGTAATATTCCATCTAGCATAGGTTGGGAAAAGTGCACTCAATTTTTGTCCTCCTTACGAAACATATAGCTTTATTTTTGATTTTATAATTGTCGTACCTTGTACCGAACCATCTTTTCCAACATTGGTTGATTTTCCATTCATGATCATAACCGATTGGATATTGCCTGTTAATGTTGAGAGGGCTGCTTTTACCTTTGGAATCATCCCACCATAAATGGTTCCATCAGCAATATAGGATTCAATTTCTTCTGTTGACACTTTCTCAAGACATTTTCCATCTTTTAAGATCCCATCAACATCTGTAACAAAAACTAATTGCTCTGCTCCTAACTCCTTTGCAATAGCTCCTGCTGCACTATCTGCATTTACGTTATAATGAGTTCCCTCATTATTCATCCCAATTGGTGCAACAACAGGAATCATATTCAGCTCCATTAATGAGAGAAGTAGATTCGTATTCACCTTTGTCGGCTCCCCTACATAACCTAACATCCCTTCATTAACCGGTTTCACCTCAATTAACTTACCATCACAGCCAGACAATCCAACTGCCTGCCCCCCTGCCTGATGTAAACTTGTTACCACTTGTTTATTGACCTTGCCACATAGAACCATTTCAGCTGTGTCTAACACATCTTCCGTCGTTTTGCGGAGGCCATCAACAAATTCAGACTTAATATCTAGTTTTTGCAAAAGTTGATTAATAGCAGGTCCGCCGCCATGCACAATGATTGGGTGTTTTCCGTTCTTTTGCATTGTCACAACACTTTTGAAAAACTCTTCTGATAATTCAGCGATGGTGCTGCCTCCACATTTGATAACGACAATATCTTTCACTACTTTCCCCTCCCAAATCGTACTACTATGTTCTATATCCTGCGTTTATTCTCACATAATCATATGATAGGTCGCAGCCCCATGCTTTTCCTCTACCTTCTCCAACATGTAGATTAACTTTTATAACAATTGTTTCATTGTCTTCCATATATGCCTTTGCTTCTTCTTCTGAAAAAGAGATAGGCTGGCTGTTAATAAGTGTTTGAACAGGTCCAATCGCTATATCGATGGTGTCTGGATTAATCTGGCATCCACTGTAACCAACAGCACAAATAATTCTTCCCCAGTTTGCATCCGTACCATAAACCGCCGACTTTACTAAATCAGAACCGACTATTTTCTTTGCTACTTTCCCCGCCTCTTCATCCGTTAAGGCTCCAGTAACCTGAACTTCAATTAATTTCGTTGCCCCTTCACCATCTCTTGCAATTTGCTTTGCTAACGATTCACACGTTTTTTTAAGAGCTTGATAAAAACCTTCCCAATCAGGATGTGCTGGTGTAAGAGCTTCGTTTTCTGCTAATCCTGAAGCCATGACAACGACCATGTCATTTGTTGATGTGTCACCATCAACCGTTATTCGATTAAATGTTTGATTTGTAATAGATGATAACGCTTCTTGTAATACATTTGATTCAACATTTGCATCAGTTGTGACAAACGATAGCATTGTCGCCATATTCGGATTAATCATTCCAGATCCTTTTGCGACGCCGCCTATCGAAATCGTTTTTCCATCTACAACTGTCTGATAACACACTTTTTTATTGATCGTATCTGTTGTTAAAATCGCTTCGTTAAACGACTCAGCTCCTTGTAATGTTGCATTTGGTGACAGGTTAGTAATACCCGGTAATATTTTTTCCATTGGTAAGTACTCACCGATGACACCTGTAGATGTCACTGCAACATAATGAGGGGGCAGGTTAAAGTGTTTGGCACTTTCATTTCTCATTTGATAAGCATCTTCTAACCCTTTTTCACCGGTACAAGCATTTGCGTTCCCACTGTTAACAACTAAAGCCTGAATCTTGCCTTCTTTTGCGATTGACTCCTTCGTTACTTTTAATGGAGCAGCTTGAATTCTGTTACACGTATAAACGGCAGCTACATGTGCTGGCACTTCACAATAAATGGCACCAAGATCTAGCCTTTTTCTTTTCACTCCTGTATGTAGTCCAATGGCTTGGAATCCTCTTGGAGTGACAATACTTCCGTTGTCTACTTCTGTTATCTCTGCTACACTCGCAATGCCTTTCATAAGATGACCACCTTCCATTATGGATACATAGGAACAAGAGATAGCCCTGTGCTTTCTTCGAATCCATGCATTAAATTTAGATTTTGAATTGCTTGACCTGACGCACCCTTCACCACGTTGTCAATAACAGAAACGATAGTAATACGCCCCGTTCGTTCATCGTATGTTAGGCCTATATCACAATAATTACTACCATATACTTCTTTCGTTGCAGGGTATGCTCCCTCTGGCCTAATCCGAACAAATGGCTCATTTTTATACGCTTCTTTATACAAATGACGCAGCATTTCTTCTGAGATTGGCTGTTTTGCTTTTGCATAAATGGTAGCCATAATTCCTCGAACCATTGGAACTAAATGAGGTTGGAATGTGATTGTTTCAACTTTTTCATCCCACTCTTGTAAGGTTTGCTCAATCTCTGGTATGTGTTTATGTTGGTTTATCTGATATATTTTAAAGTTTTCATTCATTTCACTAAAATGAGTAATGGCAGAAGGAGACCTGCCTGCTCCAGATGTACCTGACTTAGCATCAATAATAATCGATTCCACATCAATCAACTTATTTTTCACTAATGGAGCAAGACCGAGTAGTGTTGCTGTTGGGTAACACCCAGGATTAGAGATAATCTGCGCCTTCTTAATCGCTTCTCGATTCCACTCTGGCAGACCGTATACAGCATCCTTAATTAACGCTAATGGTGCTGCTTCACGTTTGTACCACTTTTCATATACGTCTGGATTTTGTAACCGTAAATCCCCAGATAAATCAATGACCTTGCAACCTGCTTCAGCAATCTGTCCAGACCACTCAGCAGAAACTCCTGGAGGTGTTGCAAGAAAAACCATATCAACTTCATCTTTTATCGTTGTCACATTAATAGATTTTAACGTTTGAGTATAGATATCTGATACATGTGGGTATGACTCTTGTATATTCATACCTTCTTTTGATGATGTATACAAAACAACCTCTTGCACATGAGGATGTTGGTTTAATAATCTTAATAGTTCTGCGCCACCGTAACCTGTAGCCCCAATAATACCAACTCTCATTATTCCCTCTCCTAACTTTTCTATATCTGCTCTTTTTGATCTTGGTACTCATTATATCTATGTATAAAAATTAATTCAACTGTATTTTTATTTTATTTTACCTATTTTTCTGTCATATCAATTTATTCAGTATTTCATACCATTTTATTTGACTCAATGGTGGTCGTAATTCAAGCAAAAGGAGTGAACATGAAATTATTATAGATCGTTGTCTGCCTTTTGTGTCTGTCTCATATTAGATTAGGAAAAGCCTACTCATTTAAAAGCCAGGAGTGAAACAGAACGTCTCCTGGTGGTTCTATTTTTGTATTTTTAAGCGAATCACGAGACTTGTTGACTGCCGTCCGTTCCGTTGCACTCTCTTTTCGGAAATACGGCTGGTTGACTACCGGTCGTTTCTCTTCTCTCTCTTTTCGGGAGTCAATACACCCTTTTTGGCTACCGTTCGCTCCTTCTCCCTCGCTTTTCGGTAGTCAATATACCTTATTGACTACCCTACGCTCCTTCTCCCTCGTTTTTCGGTAGTCAATACACCTTATTGGCTACCGTCCACTTCTCCTCACTCGCTTTTCGGGAGTCAATACACCTTATTGGCTACCGTCCACTTCTCCTCCCTCGCTTTTCGGGAGTCAATACACCTTATTGGCTACCGTCCACTCCTCCTCACTCGCTTTTCGGGAGTCAATACACCTTATTGGCTACCCTACGCTCCTTCTCCCTTTCTTTTCGGTAGTCAATACACCTTATTGACTACCGGCCGCTCCTTCTCCCTTTCTTTTCGCTTTTTGAGTGTCATTTCTCAATCACTTTGACACAACAAAAAGACACCTACCTTATCTTGGTAAGTGTCTACTCTATTATTCATTGATTCCTTCAAATTCATCATAAATAATATTGCTTGTTGCCTCTATTTGATCGCCCCATAAATCATTTACTTGATGATACACATAATTACCGTTCTTATCTAAAATACTAATGCCTCGATAAGACATTTGGTCATTTTTCATCTTTACATGTTCAAGGACTTCAAATGTCGAGTCTGATAAAAATGTAAATGTAAAAGCACCTGCTTCTTTAAGTCTTTTTGAGTTTTCAGGACTGTCGGTACTAATTGCATAAATTTCGGCATCTAGGTCTTCAAATAGATGTAAGTTTTCTTGCAACTGAACTAGTTGCTGCTGACAAATTCCTCAGCCAACTTCAGTAAAGTGAAATAAGACCGTTGCTCGTTCTTTATTCGTTAGTGTTACTTCTTCTCCATCCTCATTTAAAAGAGAAAGATCCCCTTCAACTTGTCCGTCATCAGAGCCACATCCAGTTAACGAAACGAGAAGCGCTACTATGATAAGACCCAATGTTATATATCTCTTTCTAAAAACTTGCATTCTTTCACCTCCATTGCTTCAAACGTACGCGTAATTCGCTTTATTGTCAAAGAATGAGCTCAATTCTGAACTGTTTCTAATAAATCTTCAATGATTGAATCTTGATTTGTCTGTAATCCATCATACTTACGAATAACTTGTCCGTCCGGACCTACTAAAAAGAAACTCGTACTATGAATGATGTCCTCTCCATCCGTATCCTGAACTAATGCTTTAAAGCTTTCTGCGGAAAAGTTGGCTAGTTCTTCTTGTGTATACCCTGTTAAAAATTGCCAAGAATCTAAATCGGCCCCTACATTTGTTCCATACGATAAGAGTTGTTCTGCTGTATCTCTTTCTGGGTCTACCGTAAAAGAGATAAATGACATGTCTACCCCTTCATCTTGCATGGTCGCTTGAAGACGTTGCATATTCGGAGTCATCGTCGGACATACGGTTGGACAGTACGTAAATATCATATTTGCTAACCAATACTGACCTTCTAATTGTTCTGAGCCATAAGCCTCTCCATGTTGGTTAGTAAATTCAAATGGTACCACTTCAGCTTGCGCTTCGGAAAAGTCATATTCCGAAGTATTACCACTACCCACTTGATATACCCAACCACATCCTGATAGCAGGAGAGCGAGGATCATCACACTAAATACTTTCTTCATTTTAATCCCTCTTTCTTTACAAAACACATCGAAATTATTCCTAAGGCACTGAAAAAATTCCATTCTTCAGTCTTCATATCCTTAGAGAACATCACTTATAAAACTACTACTCAACCGTTGAATTACGACTTAGCTGTGGGGATATCACTAATGGTTAATGTTCCCTCTTGCTGCTTTTCTTTTTTCAACCATTGCTTAAACACATACCCAATCGTAAAGCCGTACGTAATTTCTTGCATCACTTTCATTAAGACCCCAGCTAATTGTTGATCCATTCTTGCTTCAAGAAATGTAAAAGAGTTAGGCCCAGATAGCAGCCCCATTGGTACATCGGTACCTGATGGCAAACAATACGCCATCACTTGTGCCCAAATTGTTGGATCCGTGTATGTTTGGTAAAGGGTTGTAGGTGCAAAAATAATTAACGCACATGCAGGAGTTATTAAGATCCCGTTTGCAAAAATGTACCCTACTCGACGTAAATCAGATAAAGGAAATGCACTTGGAAGCGGCGCAATCATATGCCACCACATTAATGCAGATGCAAATAACAATAAGTATTCGTAAAGACTATGCAGAATCACAGATTGCATTAAAGTATCAAACATAAACGGGACATGATAAAATGAAAAAAGTCCATTAAATAAAAACAATGCTACAATCGGACTCCATATCACACGAAAAATTCGCTCGGTAATCGGTGAACGAAAACGGTCAATGATTGCTTGGAAGAACCACGACGGAATGGCTAATAAAAAAAGTGGTGTAGCAATGAAGTAAGCAAACACCATTTGCGTCATATGGAAGCTTATCATAATATGTCCTGCAATATATAAAGGGCTACCCCAACCAATATATAGTGCGAGCAACGCTAAGACAAAATATACTTTTTGTCTCGATCGCACAGGAGTTGCTTCTTTAAAACGATCTCGCCATTTCGTAACGAGTAAAAAATAGAGGATTCCAATCATAAGTAATCCTAGGAATAACTCTGGTGTCCACAAAGCACGAAAGCCAAAGTTTTCAAATAATACAGTCACTGCTTTCCCTCCTTCTTGGAGATATTACTATTAAAAGCATGTCTATCATAACATAGATCTGTTCGTTAATATTTGAACGAATACAGAAATTTTATAGGATAGATTGTTCAATAATGGAATTCATCATTACTCAGCTAGTACTTTAACTTTTTATAGAAAGGAAGATTTGATGTCAACACAACATTTAATCGCACTTGATCTAGACGGAACTTTACTAACCGACGAAAAGACCATCACCCCACGCACGAAACAAGTGATAGCTAAGGCGAGAGATGAAGGTCATATTGTTACGATTTCAACTGGACGCCCGTATCGAGCTAGCAGTCAGTATTACCAAGAATTAAATCTTAATACAGCTATTGTGAATTTTAATGGAGCTTTTGTACACCATCCACACGACAAAAGTTTCGGTACATATCATTCCCCTCTTGATTTAAAAACAGCAAAAACCGTCATAGAAACCTGTGAGGCATTTAACGTTAGCAATATCATGGTTGAAGTAATCGATGACTTTTACTTACGGAATTTTGATGAAGTGTTTGTAGAAACGTTTCTTTCAGGTCAAAATCCAGTTGATCATGGAAACCTATTACATATTCTAAAAGAAGACCCTACGTGTGTATTGATCCATCCACAGGATCATCATGTTAAAGAACTTCGTAATCTCCTTGTGGATGCACATGCCGAAGTCATTGACCAACGTGTTTGGGGCGCCCCGTGGAATGTTATTGAAATTGTAAAAGCAGGGATGAACAAGGCAGTAGGGTTAAAAAAGGTCGCTGATTTTTATCAGATTCCTAGAGAACGAATTATCGCTTTTGGAGATGAGGACAATGATTTTGAAATGATTGAATATGCTGGTCAAGGAGTAGCGATGGCAAATGGCATCGATCAACTTAAATCACTTGCAAATTCCATCACGCTATCAAACGAAGAAGATGGTGTTGCGACATATTTAGAAGAAGCCTTAAATTTACGCTGATCCAATAGAATGAATTTCTAGCATTGGGGGAAGTTAGAAACGTACATTCATTCTAATAAAAGGAGTTAAGCGAATGAGAAAGAGATCACAATCAAATCAAATGGTTCAAAATAGGAAAGATTCAGTTCAACCAGCGAATCAATCCGAGATAGACGTCATGACGATGGGCGATATGTCCCTTGAAAAAGCCGAGCGTCTCGATGAAAAAAACCAGATGAGGTCAGAAACTAATGGAGCATCATCCTAGTTTTCAAGAAGCCAGAGAATCGGTTGCAAGATTTGAACTACTCTCATTAGTCGCAGAAACAGAAATCCAACAAGAGGCCGTGCTTAAGGAATTACAGCGTGCCAAAGTCGCTCTCCATTCGGCCTTTACCCATTCAACTCCTGCAGAACAAGATCAACTCGTTCAAATGCAAGAGCATCTACAAAAGATGTACCAAGAGGAACTATAACACTAAAGGGATGTCGTTTTTGGACATCCCTTTTGCCCTTTTAAAAGCCTTGTGGATTGGAGTTCTCCTCACGAGACCGGAGCCACACTCCCCACTATTCCGGACTATTCAGACAGCCCCTTCTTTCATAAAACCATTTTAATATTCTCTACTCACATTGTGCGATTTATGTTACGCTTGGTTTATAATCTATAAGGTATATATTCTAGGGGGAACTTGGAAAATGGTAAAGGTGTATGAGGTGGATAAAGAAGCAGATATCCAATTAAAACGACGTATTGCCGATTTATTCATGGGACAGATGGAGCCCATTGGCCCTGCCAATGCTTACGATCAATTAACTAAAACTATTAACCTAGCATTGAAAGAAGATTCACAAGCTCATATTTTTATCGCTGAAAAAGAAAACACCATAGTCGGAGCTGCGTTTTTAAATATCGCTTTAAGCATTGATAAGGGCGGCCACTATATATGGTTAAATGATTTATACGTTCATAAGGAACATCGAAACCAAGGTATCGCCAAAAAAATCCTCCTACAGGTCATTTACTGGGCAGAACAAAAAGAAATTAAAGGAATTGAACTCGAAACAGGCATTAACAACGAAGCCACAAAAGCGTTATATAACTCACTAGGATTCTACGATATCATCTCCAAAAGATACGGATCTAGGTTTTAGAAAAACCACCAAAAGGCGCTTTTCCTTTTGGTGGTTTTTCTTTTGGTGGTTTTTCTTGCGATGGGCGGAGCCGACGTCTTCTTTTAAGCCCAAAGGAGCGGCCTTCTCCTTTGGGCGCACGGGCGCGGAGCCATCGCACTTCTTCTAAGAATAACTTCCAAAAGGTTCTCGCCCTTTTTGATAAGCCCCACTCAATATAATTTCTCCCGCCCATTTCTCCTGAAACTGGGCGTTTTACTTCTTTTTTCTGATTATTCTACATATGATATAGCAACCATAACCTTATCAATGCGAAGCTGTCAAAGGAGTGTGTGTCCATATGATGAGAGATTCGTTTGTTGAAGTGGAGTTTTCCGATGTCTATATCGAATTATCTAAACCAGCGCTGCACCAGTTTATTAAAAGAATGATGAGCCAGCATTACTCTCTCTTTTGGCGCTATGATGCAAAAACCATTTACCTCATGATCGAACTAGAGGATTCAGTCCATGAACTCCCTTTTATTCGAAATACTGAATTTCTCACCCTTTCAGCTGACAGTCTTCATGTTTATGATGATGTGTTAGCAAGTTCACTTGAAAAACTACTTCAACATGAAAAAGGCAATGGCATTGTCAAACGTTCCACAGAAGGTCCTCTCTATATTACTTCATACCAATCAGGTGATATTGAGTCGATGATCGAAATTGATGGGAGTGAAAAGGTCATGATGAACCGAAATGGATCGATGATTCAGTACAAAGATGATGGGAAATCACTTGAGCCACGTACGATATACAATATGATGAATTTAGAAATTGACTATGTATTAATGGAATTACACGAAGCATTAATTGACGCAGATGAATGGCTAATTGATTCTCACAAAAAGAAACTTAAAAAGCTGCTGACAAGACGCGAGCAAGTGGAACAGCTGCTTTAACCCCCAAAAATCAAATAAATCATTACTTGTTTCGCTGTTCTAATGCAGCGAAAAATGCAAGCACTACTAACGTGCTTGCATTTTTTCGGGCCCCCTCTTTACTCTCCTAGTAACCTTTGATTTCAAGCAATTTTTCCAAAGAATAGACCAAAATACTTGTTGATATCAAAACTTTAACATACAATCATATTGTTAATAATCTCCAATTAAAGGTAAGTTTATGTGAAAGAAAGGGAAGCCGCTTATGTCAACTACTGTATTATCGAATCAAAAAACCTCTTTTTCTCGTGGACTAATAGCTGGTTTTAGTATTGCCATAGGTTATTTACCGGCTGCTTTAACGTTTGGCTTGCTCGCTAAGGCCACTGGCTTAACATTTATAGAGACGATGGCCATGAGTTTATTTGTTTATGCGGGTGCTGCCCAATATATGGCTTTAAACCTAATCGCTATTGGTACAGGAGCATTTGAAATTATCTTCACTACTTTTATCGTTAATATTCGCCACTTGCTTATGAGTGCCTCTGTTCGTGAACGAATTGAAGATGACCACCCCATCATTAAAGCTCTATATTCATTTGGTATTACTGACGAAGTATTTGCAGTGACAACCACTCAGGAAGGACGAGTAAAAACTGGATTTGTTGTGGGGGTTGCAACCATTGCTTACATAAGTTGGGTCATTAATTCCGGTATCGGTTATTTTGTCGGTACAATCTTACCAGCTACTCTTCAGCAAAGCATGACTATCGCACTGTATGCCATGTTTATTGCGCTGTTGATGCCATCATTAAAAAAGCATCGAAAAGTCGTATTTCTCGCTGTTAGTGCCGCTATATTCAATAGTGTATGTTCATTATTTCTACCAGGTGGCTGGTCCATTATTATCGCGACACTCCTAGCCTCAGCAGGAATTGAACTTGTCAACAGAAAAGGTGGTGACGCCAAATGAGCATGAATATGATGTTTGTCATCGCTGGGATGGCCCTTGTAACATACATCCCTCGTATGCTTCCGCTAGTATTTTTAGATATTGAACGAATTCCAACTTGGGTCCAAGCTATTTTGCGCAATGTTCCTTACGCTGCATTAGGCGCATTAATCTTCCCTGGTATCCTAACCGTACACGAAAATATATGGTACGGAATCATCGGCGGAATAACGGCTGTTATTGTAGCCTATCTAGGTGCCAACCTTATCATAGTTGTCATGAGCAGTATAGTGATGCTCATGCTCTTATCTGTTTTTGTTTAAGAATAATAATAATTAAAGCAAGAGGGGTACTTGGAAAAGGAAACATAAACCTTTTTTCAGTGCCCTTTTTGTGATCCCATCTTCTTTAATCAAAAGGAAATTCTTCGCTAATTAGCCTGTTCGCTTTTCTTCTGTTTCTGAAAAAGATACAATGAAAGAATGGAATTTTCTAAAAAGAGGTGAGACTCACTATGAATAGCTCGCTTTTTCCAGAAGAGGCAGAGTTATATCTTGAAATGGAACAAGATATTAACCATACATACCAACTATTGACATCATCAAGATATGTCAATAACCGTAATCTCGAGTCAGTATGCACCGATGCTAAAACACGTGTAAAAAAAATACGCAAAGATCCGTTATTATGCTTCCTTGTTTACATGAATGGAATATATACATTGTCTCTTAGGGGGAAAAATACTCATGAGTACGAACGACGATTCATATATTTTTTTCAGTCTATTACTCATGAAATCATCGAGGTTTTGCAAACAATACAAACAAATCTATACAGGCAATTTCTTTCAAAATTAATAGCTCTCGTTATTAAGGACCAGCAAGACCAATATGCTCCATGGCCTCCTCTCCTCCAAAAAATGCTTTATGAAATTCGGGCAGAGCATATTGAATATATATATGTCCGATTGTCAAAAAAGATTGAGATTGCTTCATGCTCACGTCATCTTGTTCTTACTTATAGTTATGTGGCTTTACTATCGGGAAAGGAAGTAACATCACTCATGTTACTCCAAAAGCATGTATCTGCACTTGGCGAGCAAGATGTAACTTCCCATTTCCAAATCTTAAAGGAAAGAGGGCGTTGGCGAACGATGAAACAATGGTTTCATGCCTTGTTTCCTCATAAGAAAAACAACCAATATGGATCTCTACAAAAATTTGTAGATGAAATGAACTCTGCTTTGCCGATCAGTCAAAAAGAACAGGAATTAATTTGGGAAAGATGGTTGCTTTCACCAAACTTTCAAAGGTTTCAAACATATAGTAAACATTTATCAAAACAGCAACAACTAACATTAGTAGAGCGTTTATTACCAGAATTAGAAAAACGTCTTCACCAAACTGAAGCAGCAAAAACATATGAGAAGCTTCTTCTTATGTTTGAAAAATATGAATTAGCTGTTCGATATTTATTGAAGCATGAGCGTGATCCTCTTAGATTACGCGAAGAAAAGATAGAACTATTAAATGCCATAACCACTTATGACAAGAAGTTAGCAAGACCGGTTTATCATCAATTTATTGTGAGGCTAGTTGAAAAAAAATCACGGGTTTATTATGAACAAGCAGCTCTTTATTTAAAGGAACTTCATGAATTATATGAAAGTGAACAAGATCAAATCCTTTTCAGGCAATATGTTAGTAAATTAAAGAAAATGTACCGAACGTACCGAGCGTTCGTCGAGGAGTTGAAGCGAATTGACCTCTAAAATCATCATACATGGTGGATGGCTACATGAATCTTTCTTCATATGGGGAGAACGACCACCTACATCTCGCTTTGACCAAATTGTTAATTTTCAGTACCCTTTCTTGCATTCACCATTTGAACTGAAGCTGCGGTTGTTTCAATTTGATCAAACATCATTTTACGGAACATTTATTGATACAGAAAAAGCGATTATTGACGTTCCCATTCATAATAGAGTTTACAAATCATTAGCTGGTGAGATGACAGTCTATCAAGCCCAGGAAAATATGAATCAATACTCTTTTCCTATAGAAGGGCTGATTTTTTCTATAGATATGCTTGTCAACTATCTTCCTCTGTTTCAAACATGGAAAGAAGAGACAGACTTCGAGCTAGCACCAGATTTCTTAAAGTGGATGGAGCTTTTTGAAAACGTGCAGAAATTCATTATAGATGGCGCTTTTTCACCCACTCCATCAGGACAGTGGCAACTTGAACAGTTCCCCTATGATGCATGGCTCGACTACATTCCTTTAGCTGGGAGAGCTATTCGGGAAAACACGAGCTATATTCAAAATAAAACAAAAGGAATTCAAGAAACGGCGCAAATTGAAGAGATTGTCACATTGCTATCTGATGCAATGATACGTCAATTGCTTCAACAAGCCGATGTTCTATCTACATATTCCGTTTGGCAAAAATCATTAAACGACCAATGGTTGCCACTTGTCACCCAATTAAAAGAAACAGGAAAAGTGGAAGCGCCCATTTCAAAAGAAGCATTCCAACAACAAATTGGGCTGATTCAAACCAAACCATTTATTTCCGGGCTGGCATTGCAAGAACCAGATTCTAAAGATGGAGACTGGAAAGTATCTCTATGTATGGTCGACCGAAAGCGCCCTTCGCTTATGGTTGAAATGGAACAGTTACAAAAAGGCGAACACCCTTGGCGTGAGAACCCCATTGCCCAACTTAAAGTTGACTTAAAAAAAGCACAAGATGTACTCGAAATTCTAAAGCCATTAAGAATTTCAGCACCAACATTGTTTCTAGAACCAGAAGAGGCTTATCAATTATTTACTCGTTCCGATGATTTGCTTGAACAAATCGGTTTTCATTTAATCGTACCTCGTTGGATGACAGAAAAGAAGAAACCACGTGTGAAACTAACGATGCAACAACCAGAACGAAACAGCGCTTCGAGTGAACCTCTGCTAGATTGGCAAAGCGTTGCTTCATTCACTTTTGATATCGCTTTAGGTGATCAAAAAATTAGTAGGAAAGAGTTCGAGGAATTTGTTGATGGACAGCGTCCCTTTCTTTATTCAAATGGGGAATGGATGTCTTGGGACCGCTCCTTGGCTGATAAGTTATTAGATTATTTAGAGGGCATCCAAAAGGGTGCATCCTATTTAGAAGCTTGGCGTCTGGACCAGTTTGATGACGAAACGGACAATGATACAGATATAGACTTTGACGTTTCATGGGGACAAGAACTGACCGAATCCATTAAAGAGCTTTACACCACTTCGCCTTCTTTAATCGATATTCCTCATGAATTAAAAGGAGAGCTTAGACCATACCAGCATGAAGGAGTGTCTTGGCTTGCTCACTTAAGGAGAAGTGGATTTGGTGGTTGCTTAGCAGATGACATGGGACTAGGGAAATCAATACAAACGATCGCCTATATGCTCTTTGTTCTTAAAACGCAGCAAAATGCTGGAAAACCATCTGTACCATTTTTACTTATATGCCCGACATCTCTCCTTTACAATTGGGTTAAAGAATGTGAACAATTTGCTCCATCACTTCGTGTATTTGTTCACCATGGTGCTACACGTCTTAACGAGGAAGAATTACAATCATCAAAATGGGATATTATTATCACCTCCTATCAATTAGTCGTTAGGGACAGCGAACTCTTTTTGCAGCCCACCTGGAATGGATTGATACTAGATGAAGCGCAACACATTAAAAATGTAGAAACAAAGCAACGACGAGTCATCAAGAAACTTCAAGCAGTCCATCGCATTGCTTTAACAGGGACACCTATTGAGAATCGATTACGAGAACTTTGGTCGTTGCTTGATGTGTTAAACCCTTCATATTTAGGTTCGTACCAGGATTTTCAAGCAAGCTTCATGAGACCAATCGAACGAGATCAAGACGAGAATCAGCTTAAAAAGCTGCAAAAATTAATTCATCCACTTATTTTAAGACGAAAAAAGTCAGATGAAACTTTGCAGCTAGGGCTTCCTAAAAAAGAGGAAAAAATTCACCATGTCCATCTTTCTATCGAACAGGCAGCTTTGTATCAAGCAGTTGTGGATGACATTGTAACAAGATTACAAGAGGTAACAGCTTTCGAAAGGCGCGCCCTCATCCTAAGAAGCCTTACAAAATTAAAACAAATCTGTAATCACCCAGCTCATTTCCTGAAGGAGCGTTCCATAAAAGAACATGAATCCGGAAAATGGGATGAGTTTCTAAAGCTGATTGAACGTCTTTATTACAACAAGGAAAAAGTCCTGATTTTCTCTCAGTACAAAGAAATGGGATCGTTGTTAGCCTCTGACTTGGAAGAACGATATAATCAAACGGTTCCATTTTTACATGGAAGCCTAACGAGAACGAAACGACAAGACGCGATAGAAGCATTTCAAACCGATGAGAATATCAACTTTTTTGTACTCTCACTTAAAGCTGGAGGCGTTGGCCTTAACTTAACCGCTGCTACAAACGTCATTCATTACGACCGTTGGTGGAACCCAGCTGTTGAAAATCAAGCGACCGATCGTGCTTATCGAATTGGGCAAACAAAGGATGTAACCGTCCATAAGCTTGTGACAACAGGTACGCTTGAAGAAAGAATTGATCGAATGCTTTTGCAAAAGCAAGAATTAGCCGATCAAATTCTAGCTGCGGGCGAGCAACGAGTCACTGAATTATCAAATGACGAAATCATTGAATTGATCCAACTCACCATTCCAGTACGGAAGGAGTAATCATAAATGAAAGAGACAAATAATGCTACATCGACTTTTTGGCATGGAGCTAGTGACACTCCCGTTGCTAAAAAAGCGAATGTTGCACCATCAGAAAACGAAGAATATGAGGCATTAAAAAAAGCAATCCGAGAAGAAGCATTAAAAAGGTGGGGCAACCACACCAACCTTTAAGAAGTATGGTTATGGTACTACACTATCCTTCTAGTTAATGAAACAAGCGGAAGATCACCGAAACGGATCCTTCTTCCACTAAACGGAAAGCTGTTCAATAAGGACTGAAATGGTTCCTGGTTCCGTTAACCGTTCAAAATCAACCTAATAAAGCGTCGAAACGAACAAATAACGGAACCGTACACATGGATCAAACCAGATATTTGTGAAAAAATAGCGGAATAAGGATCCGCACTCATAAAAAAAACGCATTGTCCAAAACCAATGCGTTTTCCTTGTTAATTTTGCTAGAATTTAGAGAAATTATGTTTTTTACTTTATACCCCTTAATCCTGAACTGCTCTTTATCAACCAACTTCTTTTCCTTACTGAATTTCAACAGTAACTTGTTTCTGAAATGTCCCATCCTCAGTCCATGTTTCACCATCAATTGCGGCAAGAATAAACTGCGCTTCTAATGTATATGTCCCTTTAGGGAGATCTTCGATGTTGATTCGTTCTTCAAATTCTTTTGAGTCATTTGGTTCAAACGTCTCATGTACAAGAGCCATCGTGAACATTTTCCCTTCCGAATATCTATATACTTCTGACCCATTCTCATCAAGTAATACTAGTTCATACTTTTGTCCAGAAGAAAAATCAATCGAAGATGCTTCTTCCTGGTTATTTGTTACGGCAAGCTTTACAACTAACTCATTTGAAAGTTGATCTGTTTCCACTGAAAATAGCCAATTTGAATCTTCCAATTCCTCATCTCCTTCACCATTTGAAAGAGGTGCATTTGCCCCTTGTCCACAAGCACTAAGAAACATAAGTACAGACAAAAGCCATATCCATTTTTTCAATTCAATCACCTCTATTATTCTTTTCGAAAGAAACCGAATATCCCGGCAGTTTCTACAATGTTCGTAAAAGCATTAGGGTCTATTTCTTGAATGACTTTCTTCAATTCATATAATTCATAACGAGTAATAACGATCATTAAAATTTCTTTATCTTCATACGTATAGCCGCCTTTTGCTGGAATTCTTGTAATTCCCCGCGTCACTCGTTCATGAATGGCCTCCCTTAACACCTCAGCTTGTTTCGTAACAATCATAGCAGTTAATTTCACATGCCGAGTATAGATTGCATCGATCACTCGTGAAGAGACATACAAAGCAACTAATGTATAAAGAGCTTGTTCTGGATCAAATAGCAATCCAGCTGTAATAACAATAATACTATTTAAAATAAGAAAGTAAACACCCACAGGGCGATCACTCACTCTTGATAATATTAACGCAATTATATCCAGTCCGCCAGAGGAAGCGCCCCATTTCAAAGTTATACCAGCTCCAAATGCCAAGATTACCCCACCGAATACAGCATTTAGCAAAATATCTGGTGAAAATGCCCATACTGGCAATATTTCTAGAAAGAATGTTGTAAGTACAACGTTCACAAAGCTGTATACGGTAAAGCTCTTTCCAATTTTTAACCATCCTAAAATCGCCACAGGGATATTAAGGATAAAGAGCATAATCCCTGTTGAAAGAGGGATCACTGTCGCAAGTAATTGAGCTACCCCAGTAAACCCACTTGCAAAAACATTGGCTGGTATTAAGAAGAAATTTAAGCCTGCAGCCAAAAACAAAGCACCGACGACAATAACAATAATCTTTTGAACTTCTTGTAGTGTTCTTGATCTCATGTCTATTAAGAAGACACCTTTGTTTGTAAGTGCTGAATAAACCAATCTACTGATTTCAGTACGGCACTTCGTGAAACTTTGTGACCAATTTTCTCTTCGGCAAGAAGCTGAAGTTTGTCTGGGGTGTCTTCGTAGTTGGCCAAGAGCTCTTCATATAGTTTTTCAGATAATGAATAAGGAACAACTTGATCGTCCTTCCCGTGCCAAATAAATAACGGTCTGCCTTCAAGTTTATCTAACTGTGTTGATAAATCAAACGGTTTTATTTTCCTTAAGACTTCTTCTTTCATCTTCTCTTCAATCGTTAGACCGCGATTCTCCGCGTTATGAATCAGGCCATGAGCAAAGGCTTCATAATATGCGGTTCCCATGAATGAAACAGCCGTTTGAATCCAAGGATATTGTGTTAGTGCGCCAAACATCGTTATGGCTCCCATAGACGTACCAATGGCACCAATCTTGTCTCCGTTAATCATTCCACGGTCCACTAACTCTCCTTTCATTACACCTAACTCATGAATAGATGTTAAAATAATCTCCCAAAAAGCAAGGTCCCGACTCACTCCTGAACTAGTATCATAACGTTCACCGTGATACATTGCATCTGGTAAAATAACTCTAAACCCTTTTTCAGCTAATAAGTAGGCAACATGTAAATTATGTTCCTTTGCACTTGTAAATCCGTGAAAGAAAAAAATCGTTGGAATGTCTTGTTCTAATTGATATAAGTCTTTCACTACATGTAACGCTGGTACTTCAGCAATGGTTTCATTTTTTATCGTAATCATTTAGTTCTCCATCCTTCTATAAACAATTTTTCTACTACTAGCATGTCCAATTTTTGTTAGTTCAGATTACCAAAATCTTAGACTTCACACAACTAATTTTACCTTTCACCATTACAGAAGGGTCTCAATACATTCCATAAGAGGCTACTGAAAAGGTACGATTTCCAGTGACATGTTAAGCGATAAGCGGAACCGTTGCGGCTTCCTAGAATCTACTAAAAGGACTTCTTCAGTTCCTTTTCCATAACGAAAAACGCCTGTTATGAGTTGTTCCTCAAAACAGGCGTACACCGTTGGAATCATGGTTAGGCAAGTAAACTCCTTTTAATCCCTTCCATTAACCATTAACCATTCTTTTGCTGCTTTTGATTATAATGCTGAATACTTGTTAATGCTCCTTCTCCAACCATCTTATTATCCTCATAATCATGGGGATGCGAATGTCCAATTTTCACTTGTGATTCCCATTCTTTTTTCTTTTTTCTTCCTGTTACCTTGTCATACATATTGTTTGTGGTTTGAGTAATTTTGGCCCGTATGCCTTTTTTATTAAGTAAAAAAGTTGTTGCCGCTGCCGTTGCAACTGCGATCATTGTCTTCTTTGCCATTTTTATCTCCACCTTTTTCGTATGATAGTAAACTTTACCCGCTGTTATCATAACTAAACTTAAATTTTTTTCTCAGTGCCCTCATCATATCGAATCCTCTTTTCGGACAATCTATAGGTGAACAATGACGAAAAGAGGTGAGGTTTTATGTCTCGAACAGGTGATAACAATAAAAAGAAAAAAGACAACAATGCATTAAATCGTCAAAAAAATGAGCAAGCCCATGAAAATGCTGAACATGGAAAACATTCGTACTCCAAAAAAACAGACCACCTGTAGTTAATAATCAAAGAAGGGTGCCCTTAAAGGATCTTTCTCACCTTTTAAGGACACCCCTAACGCTATATCACTTCAACTCTTTCACATCTTTTACAATCCATTCTGGACCACTCTGAACTTCACCATCCCAAGCTAACATTCCACCAAAATAGTTTTGTACATTTTTAAAGCCCTGATTTTGAAGATACAAAGCTACATTTTGACTACGACTTCCACTACGGCATACAAATAGATACGATTGTTCTTTATCTAATTGATCCATTACCATTGGGATCGTCTGCATGGGAATTAAAGGCAGACCTGGAATATGAGCTTCTTCATATTCTTCCACCTCTCGAACATCAATAATCATCAAATCCTTTGAATCGCTCTGTACTAATTCTTTTAGTTCTTCTACTTCAACTTGTTTAATGCCATCTTGTTCAAATGCCACATCATCACCTCATCCAATATTCTTTTCTCCTTTTTATCTTACCTTAGTTTAATCAATAGTGGTATTTCTTAGTAACCATAATCGATAAATGTGCAACACTAATACTTTACAAACTGCATAAGTTGGAACAGCTATTAATAACCCAAGTAACCCTGCAAATCTCCCCGCAACGAGAAGCAAAAAGATAATTGTCAATGGGTGAATTTGCAGCTTTCTTCCCATGACTTGAGGAGAAATCAAATTACTCTCAATTTGTTGAACAACAACTACAACAGCAATAACCAATAAAGCCATAAATGGAGAATGTAACAAACCAACGATTACAGCTGGAATCGTTCCAATCCAAGGGCCGATAAAAGGAATCACATTTGTAAACATCGCAACTAAAGCAAGAACAAGTGGATAGTCCAATCCTATAATTAAAAAAGCAATATAGGCTAGGATTCCTACACATATACTCACAATAATTTGGCCCTGGATGTAGGAGCTTAAGGCAACATCCATAGCTCTAAGCACTTCTCGACCTTCATTTTGCCTTTTTTCAGGTAACAATTTCAAAAGTTGATTTGGTGCCTTTTCTCCTTCTTTTAACATATAAAACAATACAAATGGAATGATAACAATAATAAGCAATGCATTTGCGATAAAGCCGATTAATGATGCTATATTATGTCCAATGTTCGACACAAAATTATTTAAGTAATTCGCAAATTCCATCGACAGTTCTTCTATGGAGAAATTCTCTCCCTCCTGAAATCGAGAAACATATTCATTTGCTTGAAGATTAATAAACATATCACGTATCTCATTAATAAAAACAGGCATATTCCGAGTAAAACTATGAAATTGCTTCTGTAATTCAGGACCAATCAGTAGCACCAACGATGTTATAATACCAATCGCAGCCAAATAAAGAATTAAAATGGCGATTGCTCTTGGCAATTTAATTGCCAATAAATTGACAAAGGGGCGAAGCAAGTAATAGAGAACTCCAGCAAGAATAACTGGCGCAAATAATGTTTGAACCAACACAACAATTGGCTTGAACACCCAATCAATTAAAGAACCTAAATAAATAATAATGAAGATAAGCACTATTCCATACCCAATACGGAAAGCTTTTGTTTGTGGCATCAGCAAAATTCCTTCCTCAGTAATCTTTCAATTATTGTACCATTTTTTTCTTTAATGTTCATTTGAAACCATTATTAGTAACCTTCAACTTTTCTAGTCTATTTTACCTATACTGAAAATAGTCATTGAAATTCAACATGAATGATGTAGAATTTAAGTGATAGAATTGATAGTGCTTTTACGAGAGCAAGGAGGATTGAATATGAAAAAAAATTGGATGTTTCTTATACTACTAGGGTTATTTATCCTTATTCTTGGTGCATGTGGACAAGGTGCCGTTAGTAACGAAGACCCTCAAACCGCTGATGAAATTGAAACTGAAGAAAACAGTGATTTGGTAGAAGAAGATGAAAATGCCACCAATGAAGAAAGCCAAGAAGAAGTTGTTGAAGAGCCAGCTGAACCTGTTGAAGAAACAGAAGATGAAGTTGCTACTTCTGAAGAGGATGAAGTCGTAGAGGAAACGAATGTCACTCCTATTGAGTTGGTCTTTTCTGATGACCAAGTAATGGACATGTATAGAGTCGAACGTCAATTAGAAGTAAGTGATGACGAACTTTTCAAGGCTACACTTGAATCTTGGATTGCTGGACCAACAGAAGAAGGACTTGCTTCCCTTCTCCCTGAAGGCGTGCAAGTGTTATCAGTAGAAGAAATCGCAGGAGTTGCACATGCTTCTTTTTCTAAAGAATTGCTACAAGCGAATGTAGGCGCTGGAACAGAACACATGTTATTGCAGCAAATTGCGTTAGCTATGAAACAATTTGGATTTAATGAAACACAAATTCTTGTAGATGGAGAAATCCATCCTGAATTATTTGGTCACATCGATACAAGTGTACCGGTTGTTGCAGAAAGCCTTGAGGATTACGAAAAATTAAATTAGTCACAAAAAGGATGACTTACACAGTCATCCTTTTTGTTTGTCATTTTTCCCTCATTTAAGTTCAGCGTTGAAGTATGGTATGATACAGTTTGTAATGAATGCAAAGAATTGAGGGGTACAAAATGAAAACCGTCGTCACGACGTTGAATGCAAAATATATTCATACATGCTTAGCCTTACGTTGCCTAAAAGCATATGCTGAACCTGATTTCCCATTAGAGATGGTCGAATATACCATTAAAGACCCAGTGATGAACATTGTGTCTGATCTATATGATCGTAAGCCAGATGTGATTGGCTTTAGCTGTTATATTTGGAACATAGAAGAGACGATAAAAGTAATTAATATGCTTAAAAAAGTCCTGCCCGATACAAAAATTGTTCTTGGCGGTCCTGAAGTTTCTTATGATACAAAAGAATGGTTACACACTCTAGAAAATGTTGACTTTATCGTTATTGGAGAAGGTGAAGAAACATTTAAACAGTTGCTCGAAGAAATTAGCAGCAGCCAAAAATACCATATGGTGTTTGGCCTAGCTTATCGTAAAGATTCAGAAGTCATCATTACGGCTCCAAGACCAAAGTTGAAGCTTGATGACGTTCCAACTCCTTATCGTTTTGATGAAGATTTAGATGGCTTAGCAAAGCGAGTAACCTATTTTGAAACAAGTCGCGGCTGTCCTTATAGTTGTCAATTTTGTTTATCATCCATTGAAGTTGGTGTAAGATATGTAGACATTGACCGAGTCAAATCCGATCTTCTTTTTCTAATAGAGAGTGGCGCGAAGCTAATTAAATTTGTTGACCGTACCTTTAATATTAAAAGAGATTATGCACTTGAGATTTTCCGTTTTCTTATTGAGAATCACCAAGGCTGTGTGTTTCAATTTGAAATTACAGCAGATATTATGCGACCAGAGGTCCTCTCTTATTTAAATGAGCATGCACCTCCTGGAATTTTCCGCTTTGAAATCGGCGTCCAATCTACAAATGATGCTACAAATGAACTTGTTATGCGCCGGCAAAATTTCGAAAAGTTAAAACGAACGGTAACAATGGTCAAAGAAGGTGGAAAAATTGACCAGCACCTAGATTTAATTGCTGGTTTACCTGAAGAAGATTATCAATCTTTTCGAAATACGTTTAATGATGTATTCGCCATGCGTCCAGAAGAACTGCAGTTAGGGTTCTTAAAGATGCTACGTGGGACTGGACTCAGGCTTCGCGCCGATCAGCATGATTATGTTTATATGGATCATTCACCATACGAAATATTAAAGAATAACGTCTTGACCTTTGATGAAATTATTCGGATCAAACGAGTAGAAGATGTACTTGAAAAATATTGGAATGATCATCGAATGGATCGAACCGTCGAATATTTAGTCGAGCATGAATTCAGTTCTGCCTTCGACTTCTTCCAAGAGTTTGGTGATTATTGGGACAAACGCGGATGGGCTCGGATTGGTCATCAATTAGAAGATTTATTTAGAAGACTTGACGAGTTTTTAAATGCTCGAAAAACAAAGACTAATTTGGAGACGATTCGCTCGTTAATGATGGTTGATTATTTCGAAAACCATAAACATAAGCCACGGAAAACTTGGTGGGACTTTTCATTATCAAAACAAGAGCAATCTCATTATTTGAAGATGTTGGCTGAGAATCCATTATTAGTATCACAAGAGTTCGCCTCTCTCAAATTGAATGAGAAGGAATTGCACAAACACACGATGATTGAAACGATACCGATCCAACTGACAAACGGTAAGTTTAAAAGTGATGACAGCCTGCTTATTGCTTATTTCAATCCAAAAACAAATCAATCATCTGTATATACAATTTCTTTAAAGAAACTACAATTGGTTCATTCTGTTCAGTAATTCTCCACAGTAAAAAAATCGCATTTCGATGCGA
>NZ_JRJU01000041.1 GCF_000787375.1 Halalkalibacter okhensis
TTTTTTACTAGCTATTTACATTCGTCAACCGACTAATACACTCGCTGTTCACTTAGTTGATCTTGAACTAAAGGTTGATCATTTGGCTTCCCAAAGAAATACCCTTGCGCCAGTGAAATACCTACCTGTTGGCAGAATTGGGCTTCTTCCGGACGCTCAATTCCTTCTGCTAAAACAGTCATCCCATATGCATTCCCTATGTCTAAAATCTCTTTTATTCTAGACTGCTTTTCTTGGTCTTGGTCACAATAAGCGATAAGACTACGATCAATTTTAGTGAAATTAGGTTTCAATTCCTTTAAGACTTCTACACTAGAAAAGCCTGAACCTAAATCATCCAATGCAACTTTCATTCCATGCTCTTGATAAGTACGAAAGATCATTTTTAAATGGTCCATATTTTGAATTTTTTCTGTCTCGACAACTTCAAATACGAGATCAGTTGGTGCTACTCCGTATTTTTCTACTGCTTTAAATGTACTTTTCAAACAATGATTCGGATCATAGATCGATGATGGCAAAAAATTGATAAATCTCTTCACTCCAGGTTTTACAAGCCTAGAACTAATTTCTATTGAAGCAATTCGTGCCTGACTATCTAAATTTGATTGTAAACCAGCTCGTTGTGAGAATGAAAACAGTTCTCCTGGGGAGAATGGGTAGCCATTTGGCAATGGTCGTAATAAAAATTCATACCCAAAAACGTCATTTTGTTGTAAAGAAATTATAGGCTGCAAATGCTGAGTAAACATTCTTTTATTAATAATTGAGACAAAGTCTCGATTTTTCAGACGTTCGCTAAGAACTGGAAATGATGTCATATTAACAAATCGGTTTTGGTTTTTATTCTCGTCAGTGTACGTACCAACTAATTGCTCTTTTTCTTCTTTCGTGAAGGAGGCACGAATCTTTAACACCATTTCTTCTAGGTGCTCAAAAGACGTATATGGAACGAAGACCAAACTATCATTTTCCTCGTATTTTTGAACTATTTTCTTTAAACTGTGTGTAATCATTGTATTCTTACTATGAAACAGTAAATACCCTTTCGACTTTAACTCTGGAAATTGACTGCACCTCTGGCAATCATTCATTTTATCCCCTCCAATAAGATGTTTCCCCCTTTTACTACATTTTAGCTGATCATACTGAATAAAGAAATCTTGGACTCATTGATGTTGATATTTATTTAATAACTCAACAGCTGCTTTAGTCGGACTGATTTGACCATTTTCAACTGCTTCTGACACCAATGATAATTCACTCTTCACTTTCGTATTTTCATAAAAGTTTGAAAGAAGCTGCTCCTCTAGCAAAGAATAAAACCAATTCATCGCTTGTGCTTTTCTTCGTTCTGCGAATTGATTTGATTCCTTCACAAATTGAATAAACATTTCAACTGCATTCCAGCATTCTTCTATGCCTCGTCCCGTTTGTGATGAAACGGTTTGAACTTTTGGCTCCCACCCCTTTGTCGTTTCAGGTAACATATGAAGGATTCGGCTTAAATCTACTTTCGCTTGCTCGGCTTTTTGGACGTTGCTCCCATCTGCCTTATGAATGATTAATAAATCTATTAATTCCATCATGCCTTTTTTCATTCCTTGCAGCTCATCACCAGCACCTGTTAGCATTAATACTAAGAAACAATCAACCATTGAACGAACAGTAATTTCACTCTGACCAACCCCAACTGTTTCAACGATAATAATGTCGTAGCCTGCTGCTTCACATAAAAGGATTGTCTCCCTTGTTTTCCTAGCTACTCCCCCTAAAGTTCCTCCAGCAGGAGACGGCCGTACAAAGGCGTTAGGATGTTTAGATAAGAGCTCCATTCTTGTTTTATCTCCAAGTATACTCCCTCGTGATAACGAACTTGAAGGATCGACAGCTAGTACAGCAACACGGTGTCCTTTGTCACAAAGCATCGTACCAATCGCCTCGATAAAAGTCGATTTCCCAGCTCCAGGAACACCAGTCACCCCAAGCCTTATCGACTTTCCTGTAACAGGAATAAGAGTCGTTAGGACATCTTGCGCTATAGAAAAATGCCTTTTCGCATTGCTTTCTATTAGGGTAATTGCTCTAGCTAAAATCGCTCGATTATTTTTTTTAACTCCTTCTATATACTCTTCTTTAGTAAGTGAACCTCGCCTGTTAGCCTGCTGACCCATAGCTCCTCCTCCCTACAAAGCTATGAAAGGTGCCTAAGAAGCACAACTTTAGACACCTCTATAGCTACATAATAAGTAGATAAAAACTTATTTCTTAGTCCACTGCATAGCCCAATCGTTTATTTAATTCCTCCATAATTTGCTTAGCCGCGATCGGGATAACGGTGCCTGGTCCAAAAATGGCCGCTGCCCCCTTATCTTTTAAGAATTGATAATCTTGAGCAGGGATTACACCACCAATAATAACAAGAATGTCTTCTCTTTCTAACCTGCGAAGCTCCTCGATGACTTGAGGAAGCAACGTCTTATGTCCAGCAGCTAAAGAACTTACACCAATGATATGCACATCATTTTCAACAGCTTGCATGGCTGCTTCTTCAGGTGTTTGAAATAACGGTCCAATGTCGACATCAAACCCCATGTCAGCAAATGCGGTTGAAATCACTTTCGCTCCGCGATCATGACCATCCTGTCCCATTTTCGCAATCATAATCCGCGGACGTCTGCCTTCGTCTTCAGCGAATTGATCTGTGATTTGCCGAATTTCATCCATGATCTCCTTCTCCCCAAACTCAGCACGATAAACACCGCTTATTGATCTAATAACTGCTTTGTGGCGACCAACCACTTTTTCATACGCCATAGATATTTCACCAAGAGTGGCCCTTACTCTTGCAGCAGCAATCGCGTACTCTAATAAGTTCCCTTCTCCAGTCTTTGCTGCATTTGTTAAATCAGCAAGTGCCTGATCTACCTCTAGTTGATTACGCTCATTCCTTACTTTTTCTAATCGTTTTAGTTGAGCAGTTCTAACAGCAGAATTATCAATATCAAGTATTTCAAGGTCCTCTTCTTGCTCCAGACGATATTTGTTCACACCAATAATCGTTTCTTTATTCGAATCAATCTTTGCTTGTCTTCGAGCTGCCGCTTCTTCGATGCGCATTTTAGGTAGCCCTGTTTCAATTGCCTTTGCCATTCCTCCAAGTTGTTCCACTTCTTCAATATGAGACCACGCTTTTTTCATCAATTCCGCAGTTAAAGACTCTACATAATAAGATCCTCCCCATGGATCTAATACATTTGTAATCCCTGTTTCAGTTTGTAAGTATAGCTGTGTATTTCGAGCAATTCGAGCAGAGAAATCAGTAGGCAAAGCGATCGCCTCATCTAACGCATTCGTATGCAGTGATTGTGTATGACCTAGAGCAGCTGCCATCGCCTCAACACACGTTCGTATGACATTGTTGTACGGATCTTGTTCTGTCAAGCTCCATCCAGACGTCTGCGAATGTGTTCTTAATGCGAGTGATTTTTCATTTTTCGGCTCAAATGGCTTCATTAATTTTGCCCATAGCAATCTAGCTGCTCTCATTTTTGCCACTTCCATAAAATGATTCATCCCAATCGCCCAAAAGAATGACAGCCTTGGAGCAAATTGATCAATATCAAGCCCAGCCTTGATTCCCGTTCGCACATACTCAAGTCCATCAGCAAGAGTATAGGCAAGTTCAATATCAGCTGTGGCTCCAGCCTCCTGCATATGATAACCTGAAATGCTAATACTATTAAACTTAGGCATATGCTTTGATGTATAGGCAAAAATATCCGCTATTACTTTCATCGATGCCTCAGGTGGATAAATATAAGTGTTTCGTACCATGTACTCTTTTAAAATATCGTTTTGGATTGTACCTGTCAGTTTTTCTAAAGGAACACCTTGCTCCTCTGCTGCAACGATATAAAACGTCATGATTGGTAACACGGCTCCATTCATCGTCATCGATACAGACATTTGATCAAGCGGAATGCCATCAAATAAAATATTCATATCCAAGATTGAATCAACTGCAACTCCCGCTTTTCCAACATCCCCTACTACACGGGGATGATCGGAATCATATCCCCTGTGGGTAGCTAAATCAAAAGCAATCGATAACCCTTTTTGTCCTGCTGCTAAATTTCTACGATAGAAGGCATTGCTTTCTTCTGCAGTAGAGAACCCTGCATATTGCCTAACTGTCCACGGGCGTGTTTTGTACATGGCTGGGTACGGGCCGCGAAAGTAAGGAGCTATGCCTGATACATAATTCAAATGACTCATGTTCTCGAGGTCTTTTCTCGTATATACAGATTTAATTGGAATTTGTTCTGCCGTTTGAACCACAGCCACCTCGGGCCCGTTTACATTCTCTCTAATTTCATTAAAAGATGGAAAAGGTATTTTATGAAAGTCTGGTTTCTGTTTCATAGCTTACTTCCTCCAATCTCTTCTTGCAAATCATACAAGAACTGGTAAGCATTTGTGTTCCTATCAATAGCTCCTGCCAAACCAGCTTCTAATAATTGCTTCATATTTGAGTCTGTTTGACGACCTGCTATATAAATTTGAGTTCCTTTTTGCTTAAGTTGTTTAACGACTGGCAAAGCTACTTTTTCATAACTTTCGTCCTTCCCACATAGAACAACAAGTTTATGTTTTTTAGCTAGATCAATGATTTCTTCAGATGTTTCCACAGGAGTAGACTCTTCTACTTTAAACCCACCGCATTGAAACAGTTCCTTACTAAAATCTACTCTTGCTTTATGAGAAGCAACACTACCTATCCGAACAAGGTAGACAACAGGTTCTGATACTTGCTCTTTGATATGATTGGAACGAATGCGTAGTTGTTCAAACGGTTCGGCTAAGCGTCTTTGAACAATGGGTTTAATTTTAACTGTTTGACAGTTGCCTTGTAATAGGTGATGTATTTGATGAAAAGGGGTGTTTTGTTGAACCATCTTTTTGACGTCGTCCATTGCTTCTGGTATTCCTTTAATTGGCTGATCTTCAGCATCCTCTAGTCTAAGAAAATACTCGTTTCGTGCTGCTTTTCCTGATTTTTGTTTTGCTAATTTATTTTCGGTCTTATTAACGTATTGATTCACGCCAATCATCGTTTGTTTTCTGTGTTTGATGTCTTCTACTTTTTGGTTCCAGCAAGTTTCAACTTTTGTTTGAACAAGACCGCTTTTTAATGATGCAAACATTCCTCCAGCACGTTCAAACTCTTGAAATATCGCCCACGCTTTTTCCGCTATTTGTTCTGTTAAATGCTCAATATACCAAGATCCCCCTGCAGGATCTACCGTTGCGCCAATATATGCCTCATCCTGCAATATCAAAGTTGTATTTCTGGCAATACGGCTTGAGAATTCAGTTGGCTCTTGCACAAGCTCATCAAATGGACTCACACAAAGACTTTCTACTCCAGCTATTGCTGCTGAAAATGCCTCACTCGTTCCACGTAATATATTCACATATGGATCTTCTTTTGATTTCGTAAACAATGAGGTTTTTGCATGAATCACCATTTTTTGGCCAAGTTCTGTTGCGCCAAACTCATTCATTATCACTGCCCAAAGTGTGCGAACGGCACGAATTTTGGCTATTTCGCTAAAAAAGTCTTGCCCGATAGAAAATGAAAACGTAATGGATTCTCCTGCCTCTGTTGCAGAAACTCCACGTTTCATGAGGGCTTCGACATATTCAACACCCGTTGAGAGGGCACTTGCGATTTCCAATGCAGGGCTTGCTCCTCCATTGTGATACACATGACTTTGAACTAGGACTGTGCGTAATTCTGAGTGATGTCCTTTTGCCCACTTCACTGCCCAAGCCATCAAATCATAACTGCATCCTAATGAGTAATTCATATTCCCTTCCTTAGCCAATTGGTGCAATGGGTCAGAACCAATCGTGCCCGTTAGTTTGCTGGTAACTAGATTCAAAGCACTTAAGAGCGGAAGGCTTACGACCCCTGTATCAATATGAAACGGAAGTTGGGACAAGTCGAGACCACAAAATGCTTTCTGTACATCTTCTAAATCAAATAAAGGAACGGAAGTCATTGTCTCTTCGCATTTTGGCTTTTCTCCATTTTTCATTTTATTTGTAATCACGACATGCATGACATTTTGTCCTCTTGCAAACTCGTGTGTTACCCTCTCTCTAAGTAATATAGGTGTGGCTGCACCTAATTCTTGACTAACCGCCAATCGTACTGGTACTTTTTTTGTCCCTCTTACATAAGGAAAGGTGCCAGGTTGATCAACGAGAGTCTTGCATGCTTCAATATCTTTTGATTGATACATAGGTTCAAGGACAATATCGTCTTGGAGTTGTGTTAGAAGCGTTTCTTCAAACGATTTCCCTTTTAAAGACTTTTCTACAACTTTACGCCATTGTTCATACGTAGGAACTGGAAATTCATTAAAAGTCATATCCATCATATTCGGTAGCCACTTTGGCTTCACCGCTCACTCCCTTCCTGACAAATAAGGCGTTAGAGAGACCATTTCTTTTCAATGCCCTCTTTTTAGCACTACAATAGATTGTTTACTATTCCAATTGCTTCTTCTTACAATGGGATATTGCCATGTTTTTTCTTAGGTAGTTGTTTCTTTTTCTTTTTCAACATTTCCAACCCATGAATAAGGCTTCGCCTAGTGTCTCTTGGATCGATAACATCATCGACCATTCCATTTGCAGCGGCAATATACGGATTAGCAAATCGCTTCTTGTATTCATTAATTTTTTGTTGCCGTTTTTCTTCAGGGTTCGGGCTTTCTTTTATTTCTTTCGCATAAATAATTGTTGCTGCACCTTCTGGGCCCATAACAGCTATTTCTGCATTCGGCCATGCAAATACTAAATCAGCACCGATAGCTTTGCTATTTAATGCAACATATGCACCACCAAATGCTTTTCTGACAATAACCGTTATTTTTGGTACGGTTGCTTCAGAATAAGCATATAAAATCTTTGCACCATGTCGAATAATTCCACCATGCTCCTGTTGAACCCCCGGAATGAATCCGCTTACATCTTCAAAAGTAATAAGCGGGATATTAAAACAATCACAAAATCTAATGAATCTTGAGCATTTATCTGATGAATTAATGTCAAGTCCACCTGCCATCATCTTTGGATTATTGGCAATGATTCCAACCGTTTCTCCAGCAATTCGGCCAAAGCCAATGACAATGTTTTTCGCAAAAAGCGGTTGAACCTCCATAAATTCTCCGTCATCAACAATTTTCTTTATTACTTTCCTAACGTCATATACTTTCGTACCGTCAACTGGAACGAGATCAAGCAATTCATTTATTCGTTCATCAACTGGTCGTTTTTCCTTTGGTTTAAGATAAACCGCACGCTCCTCGTGGTTTGCAGGAAGAAATTGAATTAACCTTCGCACTTCTGCTAATACATCTTCTTCGGTTTTTCCGGTAAAATGTGCATTCCCACTTACACTAGAATGCACCTTTGCCCCTCCTAAATCCTCCGCATTGATTTTTGCTCCTGTAACACTCTCAATTACTTTTGGTCCAGTAATAAACATTTGGCTTGTTTTTTCCACCATAAATACAAAATCAGTAATTGCTGGGGAGTAAACAGCTCCACCAGCACAAGGTCCCATAATAACAGAAATTTGGGGAATGACTCCTGAATATATCGCATTTCGATAAAAGACATGCCCATACCCATCTAAAGATAAGACACCTTCTTGAATACGAGCTCCACCAGAATCGTTCAGTCCAATTATAGGTGCACCATTTTCAGCCGCTAAGTCCATGACCTTCGCAATTTTTTGTGCATGCATTTCCCCTAATGCCCCACCAAATACCGTGAAGTCTTGTGCAAATAAAAAGACAAGACTTCCATGTATTTTTCCGTATCCTGTGACGACTCCTTCACCAGGGGCTTGATCTGAACAAAAGGCATCTCCTCGAAATTCAATAAAAGGGTTCAGTTCAACAAATGTTCCTTCATCGAGCAAATAATCTATTCGTTCTCTAGCCGTCAATTTTCCTCGCTCATGTTGGGCGTCAATTCGCTTTTGTCCTCCCCCCTGTTTGATTCGATCACGACGGTCTTCCATATCTTGAATAAAATCATACATATCCATATGAACAACCCCTTTTGACTTAATTCCTATTCACTCCTAAGAAAAAAGCGCATATATTCTTGTTTTAGACGTGCCTCTTTCGTTAAGACTGCATTCATGACTAAATCAGCATAAATATTCGCAATTTCTTGAATTGAATACTGACCTGTTTCTTTGTACCACTTGTAAGTCCAGTTCGTCATACCAAAAATAGCCATTGAGGTGATAGGCACAGGAATTTCTTTTCTAAATTCCCCACACGCTATTCCTTCTTCCACAAGACGAAACATCATATTTTTGTAACGTCTTCTCTTTAATTTAATCGTGTCAAAGTATTCCTTATTTAAGTATAGAGACTCTTGATAAAAAACCGTGACATGTGGCCGATACAATTCAAACATCATCACAAATGATCGAATGGTTTCATACAGCCGCTCTGCAGGTGTGGAATACCGATTATATGCATCTTCTGCCTTATCTAAGATGTATGTAATAAAGGAGTCATGTACGGTATATAAAAGTTCATCTTTTGATTTAAAATTATGGTAAAATCCGCCCTTCGATGAACCACTTTCCTTTACAATTCGATCTACGGTTACAGCATGATAGCCGTTCTCTTCAAAAAGAAGGAGAGCCGTTTCAATAATCCGTTCCTTCGTAGGTTTTTTCTTCATTCGTGCTCCCACCACCTTCCATTATTAATTCATTTGAATAGAATACATAAGATAAATAACTTAATGAACTAAATTAACCGACTGGTTAGTCTGTTAAAATTGTACAAAAAGTTCAGATTATTGTCAATGTAAATCTGTAAACGCTTACAGTATTTCGAGTGATTCACTTGTTAGATGTATATGGAAAATGGGCATAATAAATGAAAAAACTTATAGAAAGGAGACGAACTATCATGTCCTATCATCCTGAACGAATGAAAATGTTGCTCACCTATGATCGCTTTTTAATGTCAGCTTACAAAGAAATATTGCAGTTTACGAAGGACGAAGAACGTGCTCTTCACTATGTATTTACTAGCTATATTAAAACTGATCCTATTTTCACAAACGCTTATGAACTATTAACAGAAGCATAAAAAAACTCTCACAAAAGTAAAATAGGGATGTCCAAAAGATTCTAGACCTTTTGGACATCCCGGTTCTAACTTAATTATATCGTCATTACTCGTTCAATGCGCCCACATAACCAGATTAGGTCTGCAGCTAGCTCTCAAAGGTTAAATACAATTCAAATCCATCTTCTCTTACCGTTTTTCCTTCCCCATGTGAATCTATCCATTGTTTATATTCTGTAGCCCATTTTTGAAATTGCCCTTCATCTCTTTCATATAATGCTTTATCAATCAGTTTTTTCAGTCGTTCTTTTTTAAAGTGATAGAGTGAATATTCTATGATAGCCTGTGCGTATAAGGATTGCACCGTGTCTTCTGAGCGTGACTGTAAACTTTTAATCACTCGTAACTGCTTAGTAACCCTCGGATCCATTGCAAAGTCGTTTATCATTTCAATCCCTCCTACTTTCTGTTAGTATTTAAATTACCCTTAAGAATCACGTTTCAAACATTCCTTACAGAAATATCTGATTTTTCGGCTCAAGTCTTTTAGTCTAGTATTCTTATTGCATTTCATTCTCATGAGAAAATGATTTCGTTTACACTATATATAGTCTCTTCTCATTAAAATGAATGCTAACGACTTGAATGCAACAATCAAGACTCCAATGTTGGTAAGGTGGGAAGGATCCTATTATCTCACTTAAAACTTCAATTACATCTGACTTTTTAGTTGCTGTGCCCGCAAATTCCGCTCTTCATTTGTTAATTTCGGGCATGCGTAGCAATAATTTCCCTCCGCTTTTAAATAACTCATACAACAAGCGCCTTTTATTCTTACTTTTAAATCAGGGTCTTTCCAAGAATCAACATAGCGGAATGTTAAATCAAACGGATTTCGTTTTAATCCAAAAATGTCAGGTGGCAATGTCTTAAGCATCTCATGATCTCTTTCAATTGTTAGAACTGCTGTCTCTTCATTTTTCCATGTAGGAAAGCGATTATAATATGGATTGGTGACTAACCCCCAAACTTGTTGCTTAGATAGACCTGACGTTTCCGCAATTTTCTGAAATAAAGGTTGGACCTGTTCAATTAACTTTGTAATTTTTTCTTTACCTATGCTCTCTCGTTCTTCTTCATTTATATCTACCCACTGAGGTTGAAGCATTTGGAAATGGGCTTCTTTTCCTTCTCCTACAAAGTGTAAGCTTTCATATTGAAGCCATTTATTATGGATAAAGTATGTATATAAATGAGCGGTTATCAAGTTTCCAAACCATTTCATCAAGTTTGCTCCACCGAGTCGACGATCTGCGGCATTGAAGCAGGTCCTCCGATCATCTACCACTTTCTCCATTATTTCTGGATCAAGCATCTCCCAAATAGAGATCCCCTTTAAGTGTGAAGAAAAGTCTTCAACCTCAATAAAAAACTGTTCTTTTAGAACGACTTCTAAATGCTTCATTTTTTCTCCGCCTTTAACAATTTATTATATAGAGTAAGTGTAACAAATTCTGTTATGATAACGCACACATTTAGGCTCTTAAGCCTATACTAATCATATAGTTTTAGCTAGAACTTACTTAGAAGAAGATGCACAAACATTTTTGAAACTCCTATGATGTATTCGCGAAACATCTTTGGGTTTTCGTTTGAGACTGCACTTCTTCTTTTTTTATCCTTTGCTTTGGCTTAAGCAGTGTAAACACTTACAATTCTCAAACAATATCAATTTTAAAATAAAAATAATTAAATTGACTGAATTACATGCAAATTTGAATTTAGTTACATAAATCTATGCTATACTAATAATATGTAACTAGTTTAAAGGGGCTGACCAAATGGAATTTGTAGAACCTATTCGACAAATTGAGAAAATACGAGTGATGAAGCATTACTTACAAAAACGGTCAAAACGTGATTTTTTATTATTCGTTCTTGGAATAAATACTGGATTACGAATTAGTCAAATGTTAGGACTCTTATATAGCGATGTGATGGAAAATGATTCCCCACGTGATTTTATCTTAATTCAAGGGAAATCATGCACAGATCATGTCTATTTAAATAAAAAAGTGAAACAAGCCATCTGCCATTATGTAAGACATGCCAAGCTTAGCCATGACGATTATTTGTTTTTATCTGCAAATAAAAATGGACCCATTACTCGCCAGCAAGCGTACAGAATTATTAATCAAGCTGCAACAAAAGCTGATATTGGAGGTAAAATTGGCACGCACACATTACGCAAAACATTTGGCTATCATGGTTATAAACAAGGAATTGCTGTCTCTCTCTTACAACGCCGGTTCAACCATGAGACACGAGGTGCTACTTTACGTTATATAGGCATAATTGATGAAAAAGTTGAGCCTCCTCAACTAGATGTAAATTTATAGTCAACTTCTAGATAGAAAATATTAAACAAAAGGAGAGATAACCAAATGTTTGACGGACTATTTAATATTGATTATTTTGTTTTAATGGCTGCCCTCCTTTTAATTGCAGGTGTAGTGACGGCAAAATTCTCCACAAGACTTGGTGTGCCAGCGCTAGTTTTATTCATGTTAGTTGGAATGTTAGCAGGCAGTGATGGAATTGGATTTATTTATTTCGATAATGCGAATTATGCTCAGTTAATCGGAATCGTAGCCTTAGTCATTATATTATTTGAAGGTGGTTTACAAACAAAATGGACTACCGTTAAACCAGTTACCATTCCTGCCCTGTCGCTTGCCACATTTGGAGTATTAATTACTTCATCTGTTGTTGCAGCAGCTGCAAAATATATTTTAGATGTAACTTGGTTAGAAGCGTTTTTATTTGGGGCCATTGTTGGTTCAACAGATGCTGCGGCAGTCTTTGCTGGATTAAAGGGGGTTAATCTCCGTGAACGCCTTGGCGCTACATTAGAGGCTGAATCAGGCACAAACGACCCGATGGCTGTTTTTTTAACCATCTCATTTATTCAATTAATTATGACCGATCAGCCAAATTACTTTCTTCTTGTCGGTTCATTCTTTTGGCAGATGGGTTTAGGGTTAATTATAGGGTTAGGACTTGGTAAGTTTGCTACGTGGGCCATTAACCGGATCAATCTTGATTCAAGTGGCTTGTACCCCGTTTTTGCTATGGCATTCGCATTATTAACCTATAGTGTAACGGCTTTAATTGGAGCAAGTGGGTTACTAGCTGTGTACGTTGCGGCTCTCGTATTAGGCAATGCAGAATTAACCTATCGACATTCGATCTTTCGTTTTAATGAAGGCTTCGCATGGATGATGCAAATCCTTATGTTTGTGATTCTTGGATTGCTCGTATTTCCTGCTCAACTATTCCAACTAGATATTGTTGTTAAAGGATTTATCCTTTCGTTCACTCTAATCCTGATTGCACGACCGATCGCTGTATTTCTATCCACAATAGGTATGAAATTTGCGATTAAGGAAAAACTCTTCCTATCATGGGCTGGCTTACGAGGAGCTGTACCAATTGTATTAGCAACATTCCCAATGATCTCTGGGCTTGAAAACAGTCAATTGTTTTTCAACGTTGTCTTTTTCGTTGTCTTAACCTCTGCATTAGCTCAAGGTTCTACGATTTCATTTTTGGCTGAAAAATTAAGTTTAACCGGGATGAAAAAGGAAACTCCTATCCATTCATTAGAACTTGTGTCAATTGGAAAGGCAAATGCAGAAGTAATTGAGGTAGAGATAAACGAAGATAATCCGCTTATCGGACAATCTTTAGCTGAAATCACGTTTCCAAAAGATGTTCTTGTAAATGCAATCATAAGAAACGGAAATTTAATTACACCGTATGGAGAATCGAGAATTTGTTCTGGTGACATTCTATATATTCTTGTCTCAAAACAAAGTAAAAATGAACTGAAACAAATGTTAAACGAAAGTAAAATATCAAATCCAACTTTCCAAAAAGCTGCAGAGTAGTACAAAAGGACAATCGCATACGGTCAATGCGATTGTCCTCTCTTACTTTCCTCTTACCTTTATCTCTTTTCATTGTTCAACATGTTATTTAAGATATGATTAATTCCAATCGTCCGTTCTACCTCTAAGACAAAAGCAACCCCTTTTCCAGGCTTGTTCAGTTCTGCTTCTACTAGAATCGTCTCTAATACTTCATCGGTTTTTTGCCGATCAATTAATGTTAAAACGAGTTCTTTCTCTGGCTCAATAGCAATTGAAAATAATTTCGCTTGTTCATGTATGCCAGTACCACGACCGTACACGATTGTACCACCTTCTGCACCGGCCTTCTTGGAAGCTTCTACTACTTTATCTGAATGTCCTTTGTTAACAATTGTTACAATTAAATCATATCGAATAGGAGTGTCCATCTATTACCCTCCTTGATTACTATTTTGTTTTTGTATTTTTAATAAGTGTACGATACCTGTCACTTTTTTCACGTCAATGATAAAACCGACACCATTTCCTGGTTTATTTAACTTTCCAGCTTCTTCAACAATGGAAAGAATGTGATCAACTTTTTCCACAGGGACTAAAGTTAAAATAATTTCTTTCTCAGGTTCTACAGGGATTCCTAAAAATTTTCTTTGTTCATGAATCCCTGTACCTCTACCAAATAAAATGGTTCCACCTTCTGCCCCCGCTTCTTTTGTTGCTTTTACAACTTTAGAGGCGACTCCTTTTTTGACAATCGTAACAAGTAATTTATGAGTCAGATTCAAATGTTCGATCATTTTCTTTCTCCTTTCGGCCATAAAGCAACCCTAAGGTTAAAACGGATAATATAGGTGAAAGTGCCACCAATGCAATCATTCCAAATCCATCGAGTAATGGGTCACGCCCTTCAATAACTGAAGCAATCCCAACTGCCATCGCAACAATAAATGTGACAGTCATCGGTCCTGTAGCAACTCCTCCTGAATCAAAGGCAATTGCCGTAAACGTCCGGCTCGAAAATCGTATAAGCAAAAGCGCTAGCAAATACCCTGGGATAATAAAATACCATAATGGAATTCCTAACAAAATTCGTAACATGGATAATGCAATGGAAACTGCCACACCAATAGAAAGCGTATACAGCATTATTTTTTGAGGGATATAACCTCCAGATACCTTTTCAACTTCATGGTTCAATATTCTAACTGCTGGTTCTGCAAATGTGGCTACAAATCCTAAAAGAAACCCTATCGGTATCAAGCTCCATAAATGTTCACTCTGGCCTAATATCGTCCCCATTGCTTCCCCAGCTGGTAAAAAGCCAATATGAACCCCTTGAAGAAAGAATGCTAATCCCCAGTAGGTAAGAAAGATCCCCTTAAGAATATCAATTACCTTTTTCATAGGTAGCTTCAAGATAAAAATCTGAAAGAAAAAGAAAAAGATAACAAGGGGAACTAAGGCAACGGCTACTTCATATAAAACGTGCCCAAACCCTTCAAAGATATTCATCATCATCCATACACCACCCCTAGCACCAACACTGCGATAATTGGACCGATAGAAGCTAAAGCTACAAGCCCAAATCCATCGGTGGAAGCGGACTTCCCTCTTAAAACCGAAGCTACTCCAACACCAAGAGCCAGAATAAATGGCACCGTCATCGGTCCCGTCGTCACACCGCCAGCATCAAACGAAATCGGTACAAAATGGGCTGGAGTAAACGCTGCCAGTATGAATACAACCCCATATCCACCGACTAACAAATAAGTAATCGGAATTTTCAAAATAATCCTAAGCATGGCTAGCCCGACAAAAACGGCAACACCTAAAGCAACAGTATAGATTAATAGGTTACTAGAAATTATTCCTTCTGAGACTAAATCCACTTGCAAAGCTAACACCCGAACATCTGGCTCGGCAACTGTTGCAACAAATCCTAAAAGAAAACCAAAAAAGACGACTAACCAAGCTTTTCCCATTTTGGGTAAGGCCGCTCCTATCATCTCACCAACGGGTAATAATCCAATATGAACTCCTAGTAGAAAGAGAATTAATCCCACAGAAACCATTAGAACACCAATAAGAAATTGGATGAATAGCTCTGTGGGCATTCCTATGATCGTTAATTGAAGGATAATAACAACTAGAGACAATGGCATGATGGCATAGACAACTTCTTTAACAGTATCTTTTATGTTTTGCATGATATCCCTCGTCCCTATTAAATTATTTCCTTTATACTTCTTTACATTCCCTCATCTTCAAAACGTTTCAAATCATTTTTATGACCAATAACAATTAAAATATCATTTTTTTCAATTTGATCTGTTGGGGTGGGGGCAATGTTAATATCTTCTCCTCTTTTGATCCCAAGAATCGTGCATCCGTACTTGGCTCGCACATCTAAATCGATGAGTGATTTATTTGCGACTTTATCTGTTGCAATCAGCTCAACAATGCTGTAATCCGCTGACAATTCGATATAATCAACAATTTTCTCTGACGTGAGATGTTGGGCAATCCTTATTCCCATATCTTGTTCTGGATGGACAATTCGGTCTGCTCCGATTTTCTCAAGCACTCGTTCATGATAATAGTTTTGGGCTTTTACCCATACATTCGTCACACCAAATTCTTTTAATAATAATGTACATAAAATGCTGGACTGAATATCGTCACCTATTGCGACAATAACATAATCAAAGTTTCGGATCCCCAGTGACTGTAAGGCCTTTTCATCGGTACCATTTGCAATTGCGCTATGTGTAGAATGTCTTGTCATATCATTTACTTTTTCTTCTTTTGAATCAATCGCCAATACTTGATGACCCAGCTTATAAAGTTCTTTACAAACACTACTGCCAAATCGTCCTAACCCAATGACAGCAAATTGTTTTTTCATCATCTTTTTTCTCTCCTATCCAAAAACATCAACAAAAAGAATTATATCACTATTGTATGATTTAACTCTAAATAATTTTGGCTAGATATGCCAATCTATCCTCTGAATGAATCCTTTTATTATATACTCAACAGTTAATTAGGTTTCCTCTTGTTAGATTATTTAATTCCCATTCATAAAAAGCCCTGAATCACCAATTCAAGTGGTAATTCAGGGCTGTCAAATTAACCTAAGACTTTTTTGATTGCTTCAAGAACACGATCTGCTTGAAATGGTTTTACGATAAAATCTTTTGCACCAGATTGAATCGCATCAATAACCATGGATTGTTGCCCCATGGCAGAGCACATAATTACTTTTGCTCCACTATCGATTTGTTTAATCTCTTTTAAAGCTTGGATTCCATCCATTTCTGGCATTGTAATATCCATTGTTACTAAGTCTGGACTTACCTCTTTAAATTTCTCGATTGCTTCTGCTCCATTTGCTGCTTCTCCAGCTATTTCAAATCCATTTTTCGAAAGGATATCTTTAATCATCATTCTCATAAATGCTGCATCATCAACAATAAGTACGGATGCCATAATAATCACCTCATCTAAATTTGCTTTAATATCATTCTTCCTAATACATACATAGCAATGTATGGAAATTTACTGAACTATTTTATCTAAATTAAGCAAGGTAAATAGTCGTTTTTCTAGTTTTATAACCCCGCGTATATAGTCTGTTTCGACACCACCTATTACTTCAGGTGATGGTTCAATTTTTTCGATCGGTATATCAATGACATCATTTGCTCCGTCAACAATAAATCCTAATTCAAGATGATCCTTTGATATAACTAGAATTCTAGTCGCCTCATCATACTCCTTTTCTTCAATTCCAAATCGTTTCCGTAAATTAATGATTGGTGTAATGACTCCACGTAGATTCATCACACCTGTAACAAAAGGAGATGTACTTGGGATCCTTGTAACTGGCTGCATTCGTTCAATTGATTGAATATAATCAACTTCTAATGCATACTCTTCATCTTTTAATTGAAAAACAATCACTTTTATATCTGTTTTTGTAACTGTATCATTGGCCAACTTCTCTACCTCCCCTCTCAAGATTACTTAATTAGTGCATTTGAATCAACGATAAGAGCAACTTGTCCATTCCCTAAAATCGTTGCGCCTGAAATAGCAAAGACATCGTTTAAGTAATTTCCTAGTGATTTAAGGACAATATCATGTTGACCAATTAAGGAATCAACGACTAGACCGGCTACTTTATCCCCTTTATGGACAATGACTAAAGAGTAAAACTCTTCCTCACTATGTTCACCTGGAACGTCAAACACATCTTTTAAGAAAATAAGAGGGACAACTTTACCTCTAAAATCAATGACTTTTTGATTGTGAACACTATATACGTCACTTCTATTTACAATAGCTGTTTCCACAATTGAAGATAATGGAATGGCGTATTTTTCCTCTTTCACTTCAACAAGCATGACATCAATAATGGATAATGTAAGTGGCAATTGAATGGAAAAGATGGATCCTCTTCCAAGCTCGGAGTCTACTGTCACAATGCCCCCTAATGATTCAAACGTGTTCCGCACAACATCTAGACCAACTCCACGTCCTGAAACATCTGTTATTTTCTCAGCAGTCGAGAATCCCGAAGCAAAGAGCAATCCATAAACTTGTTGGTCTGTTAATTTCTCAGCTTCTTCTTCCGTTATAATTCCATTTGATAAAGACTTTTCTAACACTTTATCACGGTCAATTCCTGCTCCATCATCTTCTATTTCAATGAAAACATTGTTTCCACTATGATAGGCCTTTAAGGTAACTTTTCCTTCTTCTGGCTTGCCAGCTGCGACTCGTTTTTCTGGTGTCTCAATGCCATGATCAATTGAATTTCTTAATAGATGAACGAGAGGATCACCAATTTCGTCAATTATTGTCCGATCAAGTTCGGTTTCTGCACCGATAATTTCTAATTTTACTTTTTTGTTTAAATCCTTTGATAAGTTACGTACCATACGCGGGAAACGATTAAACACTTGTTCTACTGGCATCATTCTCATGTTTAAAATAATTTCTTGAAGGTCACCAGAAATGCGTGACATTCTCTCAACCGTTTCGTTTAATTCCGTATTTTGAAGCTCACTTGCAATCTGTTCAAGTCTACCACGGTCAATAACTAGTTCTTCAAATAAATTCATCAATACATCTAAACGCTCAATATTCACACGTATCGTTTTATTTAACTCAACTTGTGCATTTTTTGGCTTCTCTTCTTCTTGTACCTTTTTATGAACTTTTGGTGACGTTTGTGTTTGTTCTACTTTCGTTTCAACATTCGTCTGTTCTACCTTTTGTGCAGCTAATGTCTTCACATCGAACTGTTGAACAACCACATTTGTTATTTCTGAAACTTTTAAAATTCGCTGTTGAATTTCATCTCCACTCGTTTTTGAAATGAGTGTTACTAAGAAATGCTCATCAAATTTTTCAGCCTCTAAATCTTCCGCGGTAGGAGTTGATTTTATCACTTCCCCCACTTGCTCTAGCACATCAAATACCATAAAGACACGAGCCGCTTTTAACATCGCATTTTCATCAATCGTCACTTTAATTTGATATGTAGTATAGCCTTGTTCCATTGATTGCTCAAGAACCGTTGATTCAAACTCATCATATTCTTCTACTAGTTCACTAGTAGTTGATCTTACATCAGTTGTTCCAATCTCATTTACCGTCGTTGGAAGAGTTTCTCCTTTTTCGATTTGCTCAAGCTGAGATACAACCTCTCTGACATCTCGCTTTCCATCTCCCCCACTAGCAATATCTGTTACCATAGCTTCAAGGTCATCTACTGCCATAAATACAACGTCAAGTACTGTAGATTCAGCGTCAAGCTTTTCATTACGAATGAGATCTAGAACATTTTCCATATTATGAGTTAAATGAGCCAAATCCTCAAACCCCATAGTTGCAGCCATTCCCTTAAGTGTGTGGGCAGATCTAAATACTTCACCGACAATTGATAAATCTCTTGGAGCTTGTTCAAGCCTTAGGAGATTGTCATTAATCGCTTGTAGATGTTCTTGACTCTCATCTAGAAAAACATCTAAATACTCTGCATTAATCAAGCCATTCACCTCTATATAAATTCGACTTATTGTGAGCTTTTTTTTATCCTATCACATTTTCATTATAGATTATTTTAATGATATAGGAAATAAGAAATAGTTTTTTTGTCTTATAGTTTCTTAGAATTTCAAGATAGAAACATATGAGAGAAAGATGTTTTTTTGATTTACTAAAATTTGACCTTCTATAAGAACCAACTTATAGAAGGCATTTGATCCCGTTTCACCTTATTTAAAACAAGCTGTAATTGAGGGTATAACCTTTAATGATTGATGATCCATTTCAAAGCCATGAGGGTTGATATAGATCCCTTGCATTCCTAACAATAACGCCGGTGCAATCTCATTGATAAAATTGTCACCAACGGAAGCTGTGTCTTTTGCTTCAACCTTGTATTGCTTTAATAATTCTTGAAAAATCGGCGTTGTTTGAGCAGGCTTTTTCGCTGAGGTGACAATGTGCTCAAATACATCTTGTAAGTCTAATTCATGTAATAATCGGCCAACATCCTCACGATCGCTATTAGTCACGAGAACGATATTTGTTTGTTTCTTTAATTCATTTAAACCATCCTTCAAACCTTCTAACTTCTCAAGTGTAAATTGATCCGTTACCATGTATTCTTTTGTTGCTAAATAACTAGGGTAACAATCCTCAACACCATAATGCTTCGCTGTAACAAATGGCAGCCACCATCCGTCTCCAATTGCAATCATATCATTGAAATTAAACTCGAGCGTGTGTGGGTATAGCGTCTTTATGTCATTTTCACTTAATTGCGCTCCATCCCAGCGGTGAGCATTAGAAACCATTAATGTCATCGGATCCACTGTTAATACAAGATCTCGTTTTACGTCATAAGCCTTTCCAATTTGAACAATATGATCTCCTTTCTTCATCTTCTCATATTCCGAAGTAAATTGATCTTGCTCTTCTAGTTTCACACCTACTTTTAATTGTTCAGCATAATAATCAAAGTGATCGGTTCCTTCATATAAAGTTCCATCCAAATCAAAGATAATAAGTTTATAAGTTGTTAACATTTTTTTCTCCTTTCAAACCGGACAATATTTTATCATTTTAGCATAACCGTTCGTAAATAAAAAAAAGAAATTAGTTGGAAAATATAACAAATGTATTGTAATTGTAAATAAAGTTAGTGTATTTTTAATTTAGTGTGAAGATTGCATGTTTCATATAGTATTATTTTCGAGAATCATGCATAATCACATTTGTGTTACAAAGATTACATACTAAAAAAGGGGTTGAAGATTTGAAGAAGTTACTATCATTACTTTTTGTTCTTGTACTTGCTATGGCTCTTGCAGCATGTGGTGCAGCCGATGAACCTACTGAAGAAGCGCCAGCGGCTGATCCAACGGAAGAAGAAACAGATGCTACTGAAGAAACAGATGAAGATGCAACAGCTGATTATCCATCAGAACTAGTTATGGGATTTGTTCCATCTCAAGACTCAGCAAATATCGCTGATACTGTTGCACCACTTGCAGATCGTCTTTCTGAAGAATTAGGAATTCCAGTACGCGGTGAGGTTATGACAAACTACACAGCTACTGTTGAGGCTATGGGGAATGACCAAGTCCATATCGGATTCATTCCAGCTTTTGGTTATGTTTTAGCAACTGATCGTTATGATCATATTGAAGCTGTTTTAAAATCTGTTCGTCATGGTAGCTCAACATATAAAGCTCAATACACTGTACGTGCTGATTCAGATATCGAGTCTCTTGAAGACTTAGAAGGAAAGATTTGGGCTTTACCTGACTTAACTTCTACAAGCGGATACTTATTCCCAGCTGCACAATTAATGGATGATTATGGTGTAGAGGATGTTGAAAGCTTCTTCTCTAACATTATCCAAGCTGGTGGACACGATAACGCATTAATTCAAGTGTTAGAAGGTGACGCTGATGTTGCTACAACATTTGACGATGCGCGTGAATCAATTGAAGCAGATTATCCTGAAGTAATGGAAGAGCTACGAGTTCTTGATTACACAGACGAAATTCCAAATGATACAATCTCAGTAACAACAAATCTTCCACAAGAGTTGATCGATCAAATTGTTGAAGTATTCCTTTCTTTCAATGACGATGAAGAAATGCTAGAAATTATGGATTCCGTTTACAACTGGACTGGAATTGATACAGCTACTGATAGCGATTATGACGTAGTTCGTAGTGTTTCTGAAAAATTTGATGTGAACTAATCTGAATTAATTTTGGGGGAGAATAAATTATTCTCCCCTCCTCTTTTGTTTTCTCTATCTTTTATTGTAAAGAAAACAAAAGAGGGACTTTTTACTTCTAGAAAATGGAAATGAGGGAATGAAAATGATTGAATTTAAAGATGTATCACTTGTTTACCCTAACGGCACTCAAGGTTTAAAAAAAGTAAACCTAAAAATAAATAAAGGTGAATTTGTGGTAATTGTAGGTTTATCAGGAGCAGGAAAGTCAACGTTAATTCGCAGCATGAACCGTCTTGTTACACCAACAGAAGGTCAATTGCTTATTGACGACGAAGACATCTTGCCTTACAACCAACGGAAGCTCCGTAAGCTTCGTACAGAAGTAGGGATGATCTTCCAAAATTATAACCTCGTAAAAAGGTCTACTGTTATGAAAAATGTTATTTCTGGCCGACTTGGTCATACAGGAACGTTTGCAAGCCTTTTTAACCTCTTTCCAAAAGAAGCTGTCTCACTTGCTTATCGTAGCTTAGAGCGTGTCAACATTGCAGAAAAAGTGTACATGCGCGCGGATCAACTAAGTGGTGGACAACAGCAACGTGTAGCTATTGCTCGTGTATTAACACAGCAGCCAAAAATTATCCTAGCGGACGAGCCAGTAGCAAGTCTTGACCCACCGACCTCACATCAAGTAATGACATACTTACGTAAAGTAAACAAAGAAGATAATATTACAACGATCGTTAACCTCCACTTTATTGATATGGCCATGGAATATGCTGATCGTATTATTGGAATGCGTGCCGGAGAAGTGGTTTTCGACGGGCCTGCTAGTGAAGTTTCAGAGCAGACATTTGAAGAGATTTATGGTCGAAAAATTCGAGAGGATGACCTTGTAGGGGGTCCTGACGATGAGTAAACCAGAAATAAAAGGTGTTGTCTCAACAAATGCTAAATTAAGAATGACTATCATTTTAGTAGCAATTGTTGCTGTCTATGCCTACACGTCTTGGGCCACTAAATCAACACCAATGGATATTGTTCGCGGTTGGGGTGGGTTTCAACGTATACTAACAGACCTTTTCCCGCCTAATTGGGCGTACGCACCTCAAGTAATGGAGAAGTTAATTGAAACAATCCAAATGGCTATTATCGCAACAACCTTTGCTGCCATCATAAGTGTTCCGATCTTCTTACTTTCAGCAGCAAATTTATTTCCAAGTCCATGGATTCATCAACCTGTTCGTTTTATTATGAACGTGTTACGTACTATTCCTGACATTTTACTTGCTATTATTTTTGTTGGTATTTTTGGAGTAGGAGTATTCCCAGGGATCATGGCCCTTTTTATTTTCTCATTAGGTCTATTAGCCAAGCTAATGTATGAAACGATTGAATCGATTGACATGAATCCATTAGATGCGATCCGTGCTTCTGGTGGAAATACAATCCAAGTCATTTGGTATGCTGTCATGCCACAAGTGCTACCGCAATTTGTCTCCTTTGGCCTGTATGTTTTCGAAGTAAATGTACGAGCTTCAACGGTACTTGGGTTTGTAGGGGCTGGTGGTATTGGGTTATTGCTTCAACAACAAATCAGCTTCTTTAATTATCCACGAGTCATGACGATTATTATCATTATCTTTATTGCCGTCGTCATCATTGACTACATTAGTAATAAGATAAGGGAGAGAATTGTATAATGGATTTAGTCATGCCGCCAAAAAAGAAACGTTCACCTTATAAGATCATTCGTAACATTGTGATTGCTATTGCTATCATTGCCCTTTACGTTTGGACATTTGCAACGATAGATATTCGCTGGGACCGTGTTTTTAGTGAGCGTACAATTGAAAACATGGGTCGAGTAATTCCACAGCTGTTCTCACCTGACTGGAGTGCCCTGCAAAAAATAATGGCTCTTATGTGGCAAACTTTACAAATGGCCTATACTGGTACGTTACTTGCTGCAATATTAGCCATCCCATTTGGATTCTTTGCTGCAAGTAATATGGTAAAAAGCAAAACATTAAACAATATTTCAAAAGGCTTTCTAAACGGGATTCGTGCTTTCCCTGAATTAGTACTTGCTTTAATGTTCGTTGCAGCTGTTGGACCACGTCCATTCGCTGGGGTTTTAGCGATTGCTATTGGTTCTATTGGAATGCTTGGAAAACTATATTCTGAAGTTATTGAATCGATTGATATGCATGTAGTTGAAGCTCTCCAAGCTAATGGTGCCAATAAAATTCAAGTACTGTTTTATGGCGTAATCCCACAAATTATTCCTGAATTCCTCTCATATGCTATTTATCGTTTCGAAATTGATGTTCGTGCCTCTACGATCCTCGGTATCATTGGTGCAGGTGGTATTGGTACGTTAATTACGATCTCAATCTCAAACCGAAAATGGGATGAAGTAGGGATGATTTTGCTGGTAATCATCGTTGTTGTTACCATCATAGACTACTTAAGTGCAGCCATTCGTAAGAGAATCGTTTAGGTAGATAAAAAAGAAGCGAACTGATGCCCAGTCGCTTCTTTTTCTTATTTTAAGAGAGCCTCGTATTCTGCTTTTGTTGCTTTTTTAAAACGAAGGTTTTGTATGGTTCGAATTGAATTTCGAACAGCCTCGTCGGCTTCTCTTTCTACACTTATCGTATGTAGCGGTGTTTCCCTATCTCGAAACACAAATAATGACATGGTCTCAATCACTTCATTTGCTTCTTGCTCATACGCGATTTTATATAGGTACAACTGCGGCCAATATAGATCAAGAAGTTCCCTTCCTGATTGAACGATCTTATTTGTTTTAAAATCAATTAGATGACACTTGCCGTCTTTTGTTGTTACTTTATCAATTTCACCTATAATCTCAACATCTTCAATCATTGTAACAAACGACCATTCCGTTTCTACTGACTCTCCTAGATCCTTTTTTATTTCATCCGTATAGGACTTCATTAAACCTAGCATCTCTCTTTCATACAACAATAAATCTCTTCCCTGCTCTTCTTCTTCACGAATCGCTTCTCTTATTGCCTCTTCGTTCGTTAACCCATTGTCACGTAATTCACACGCACGGTGAACAAGCGTACCGAGTGTGGACGAATCAATTCCACGTGAAGTGTTCGTCGTCTCTATATCATTATCTATTACTAATGATGTATCTGGCATACCAATGACATAGCGATTAAAATAAGCGACGGGATCTTTCATAAATAGCATGATTTCTGATACCGATAATGTTAATGGAATGTTGTCGTTCTTCATTAGCATCGGAATGGTATACGGTTCTAATTGTCTTGAAAGGGATGCCTGATTAGTGCTTTCATCTACACGCAAGATCTTATCTGCTAAGTTAGTCGTGTCTATGGCTGTTTCCGTTAGCGCAAGCCATGTATGAGAGGCATTAGATTCTTCGCCTATCATAAATAAATAGTCACGTGCTCTAGTCATAGCTACATAAAATAACCGCTTAGCTTCTTCTCTTGCTTCTGCCGTTGCTTTTTCCTTTACAAGAGGAAATCCTGGAGTTTGGTAAATCGACTTTTCCCCATCAATTTCAGTTGCTTCCTCTTCCAAATTCATAACGATACCTAATTCAGGGTGAAAGCGTATACTACCTTTATCACCTTTAATCGCTCTTTCTAATTGAGGTAAACAAACAATAGGAAACTCCAATCCTTTAGAAGCATGAACGGTCATAATTTGTACGACATCTCCATCAACACGCTCTACCTCTGACTCTCCTTCTTTTTCACTAAGTTCGATCCGATCATCAAGCTCATCTAACATCAACTCTAAACTGCTTTGTCTACTATCCAATATGGTTTGAATCAGCTTTTCTACATTTCGCACTTTCTGTAACCCATTCTTTTGAAGCATGAGTGTCGTTTTTAAGCCCGTTTCCTGAAAAATAGCATGTAATGTCTTATCAAGGGACTGTTCTGTACGAAAAGGGGTCCACTTGGATAGCCATTGTCGAACATCATTGCACGCTTTTTGTATGGTCATTGGCAATTGTTCAAATGCCAGATGCGATTCATCATATACTAGTTCAAATAATGCTTCTGGTTCTTCAAGCTGTTGCTTTAACAGTAGGAAATCATTTATTGAAAGACCACATATTGGACTTCTCAGTACCGCTAATAAGTGCAGTTCCTCAAACGGGCGATTCAGCCATCTCAAAAGGGTCGTGTAATCAAGTATCTCTTGTCTTTCATAAAAACCAACACCCCCACTTACAACATAGGGTATTCCTTTATCCATAAGTGAACGCTCTAACGCAAGGAGATGAGATCTGGCTGGAATTAAGATCGCAATGTCGCCAAAATAGGGATTTCGCCATTGTTCACCGTTATAGACTTTAGGAAGTTTTGTTTCAACCATCTCGACAATTCGATTTGCTAATACATCATAAGTCGATTCTTCTATTTCTTCTTGGTTTTCTAGCGTCATCAGCTCTACTCTTTTTTCCTCTGCCGATTCACCAGGGCGATTTGCTCGAAGTGGTGCATACACCGTTTCATACGGCTCTGTCCGCTTTTGAACCATTGCACTTGAAAAGAGTTCATTGACAGCTTCAATGACAGGAGCCGTTGTCCGGTAATTCTCATTCATTAAAATGACTTCACCATCTATACTTGAAGCAGCAAGCTCCTCGCGTTCATTCATTAAAGAAACATTGGCACCGCGAAAGCGATAGATCGACTGCTTCTGATCTCCTACAATAAATTGAAAGGGAGGATTGATTTGTTCCAACATTTCAAGCTGAAGCTTATTTGTATCCTGAAATTCATCAATCATCATATGACGGAACTGCCTTTGACAAGCTTCCTGAATCGATTTGTTCGTAAGAAGAGCCACAGCCTTCTGCTGTAGGTCTGAAAAGTCAAGCACACCGGCAATTTTTTTTTCGTGATTATAACGTTTAGAAAACTCTTTTAAAAGAATGAAAAAACGTGATAGTAAGTCCTTTGTATCATCATTAGTAGATACATTCCCACCAACCTCACTCCAGCTATCTTTGAGTGGCTTCCAATGCTCTGTATAAAGCTCATATAGGGTCGGAGCTTTCTCATTCCAGCGCTTATCAGATCTTGAAGGCATAATCCTACTCATTGCTGCCATATACTCATTTGGGTCATCCGGATCGGGAAGTGAGTCAAAACCTTCTGTTATTTTCTCGATGTGTCCTCTTTGAGCTTTTGTTAAATCGCCAACTGGTGGAAATGCTTGAATACACCTTTTGGCATTAGCATGAAGTGTGTGAACTGCATTTACTTGCTCTTGTTGCTTTGCAATCTTTTGTGTTTCAAGCATCTCTTCTAAGTTTAAAGAGTCAACCGCATTCTCCCCTACTACAAATTCACGAATATCATTGTGGATTTGTTCAATTGTTTCAAACAGTTGACTTTTACTCATCATTTCTAGTAAAGACCAGGCCGTTTCATGAAATGACCGCTCTTCAAACATTTTTGTCAAAATCATTCTCTTGCGGCTACGTGCTTCTATATCATCAATTACTCGACTATGTGGTACTAGATCGGCTGCCATTGCATGTTGGGAGAGCAGACGCTGACAAAAGCTATGAAACGTAGAAATATTAGCCCGCTCCATTGCTTCTTTTTGTTTCAACCAATATCCCTTTTCATCCTCATCTTGCGCTTCTGTTTCCTTTTCTACCAATCTTTTTCGAATACGGTCCTTCATTTCTCTAGCTGCCTTTTCTGTAAATGTGATGGCAACGAGCTCCTCGACTGTAGCTCCAACAGGATTAGTAGGATCTTTCAGATTAAGTTCACATAAATGGATGAACCGCTCTGTTAGCACACGTGTCTTTCCTGAACCAGCTCCAGCAGAAACTAAAATCATTGCTTTCTCACTTGTTATTGCCTGTAATTGCGCATCATTAAACTGCAAAGTAGAACCTCCTCTCTTTCCTCTTGTAGATTAGCTTTTTGCTTGCTCTCTCTTTTCGTCTGTTACTCGGCAAACGGTACGATATGAACAAAATGGTGAGCATTCAAGCGGTTCAACTGGAAAGTTCGTTTGCATCCCTTCCCAAATCTCCGTAATTCTCTCCTTTAATTGATGGTCGATGAGAAATTGCTCATTCCCTAAATGATCTTCTCGATTTCGACAAAAAGAGGAAACGTTATAACGCGATGATTTTCCGACATGTTCTGTTCTCCATATTCCATTCCCTGCTCGCTTGTTTGGCTCTTTAAGAGAAATATAGCTAGCTCCATCAGCTTGGAAGACAGCCTCCTCTAGCCTTTCAAGCTCTTCACGGATTGCAAAAGCATAAAGTGGCAGCTGGAGCTTTAAACCGGATTGAACGTCTTCCATTTTTACACTTGCATGACCTGACTTATAATCGTATACAACGATTGAATTGTTCAATCGATCAATTCGATCTGCTTTCCCGGTTAATACTAACGTCTTTTCATCTGATAACGGCAATTCAAACCGGATTGGTTTTTCAATAGCCATAATGTGCATTTGTTCGAGGTTGGCGTTATCAAAGAAATGTTTTCTTTCCGCCTGCCAAAAACGACGCAGCCGCTTTTGCCATTGTTGCTTTGTCATTTGTAAATCTAAACGAGATATTTCTGGACTTTGCTTTTCGACTTGCTCCCATTTTTCTTCAAAAAGTTCTTCTATTCGCTCAGGAATATGGCCAATTTTCTCTTTTAATGCAACAAAAGATTGCCCAACTGCATTCAATTCCTGATAAATCTCTTCAATGATTGAGTGCATTAAGTCACCAATATCTAGTGGGGATACATTTTCTTGAATAGCTTGCGGCTCTGTCACTTGCAACACTCTCTCCATTCCGTATCGAAACGGACATCTCGCATAACTTTCAAGAGCTGTGACAGATACAACTGGCTTTACAGGATGAGTTTGATTAAGAGAAATCGGTTCAGCGCCTTTTTCTAAGCGATCTAACCTGCCTCTAAGCTCATGCACTTCCTTAGGAAGGTTTTCAACTATACAACCTTTTCCTAAATGATAGGCTAATTTATCTTGTTGATCTTCAGACGAAAACGCATATTCTCTGCCGATTCTATTCTCCCATGTCCACATTTGATCCGATTCTTTCAGATCTTCAAGTAAAGCAGAAGGTAACAACGGATGGTTCGCGTCGATTCCTTTTACATACGTAAATGTAATCGACTTTGCTACATATTGAAGTTGCTCAAAATATGCTTGTTGTTTCAAGCGAAAATGCTCACTAGTCGGAGGACTAAAACGTACGGTCCCGCTTAGTATATCGCGTTCTTGAACATAGCCACTTAAGTGATGCGCAGCAGGAAATGCTCCTTCGTTCATTCCAACTACAAAAAGCTGCTCTCCTTGAAACAAACTTACATCACGCCACGTATAAATTGATACTCCTTGTTTCGATGCTCTTGCTTCAAAGAGCTGCAAGCTTTCCCCAAGGCCGCAAATCCAATCGATAAACAAATCATGGGTCATCATTAAGGTTTCTAATCCTTTATCCAAAAGGAGCTTCTCATACTTACTAAGGTGCTCGTCTATTTTCTGTAACGCTTTATATTCATTTGCGATTTCTTGTAGCTTAGCCACATCTTCCGCTTGTTCTAGTTGCTCATTAAAAACAGTAAATAATTCCATTTTATTGATGACTTGACGGAATTTGCTTATATAATCTATAAAAGCAGCACTCTTTTCCCACTGTAGATGCTGAATAAACGTAAAAAGCTCTTGATGTTGCTCATTTATCCACTGAGCCGATTGGATAAAAGCCTGCTTTTGTTTGGCAAATTCTAATCCACTTACTTGATAAATCCGTAATACTTGTTCAACTAATGGAAGCTGTTCCCATTTAGATTTTGGTGCGGTTGTATTACTCAATGCCAATTGTAGTAATGCATGAACCGACGTTGTAGACAGTTTGCGTTTTTTTGCTTTGTTAACGGGGACCATATAACGATCAGCATATTTCATAACGTCATCTGTACGGTCATCGACTACTAATAGACCTATCTGATCATACGTCCATTCAGACAACCGAATCTCTTCCATTAACCCACACCACTGCTCTTCATTGGTAGAGGCAGCTATTAACTCCTGTTGCTTAACTAACTTCATCTCTTTTCTATTAACTCTTTGATCTTCAAATCCTATTGAGAGAAGCTCCTTCACTGTTTGATCAACAATAGCAAAATTAGAATGATCGGGGACAAATATTTTTACCGAAATACGAGCTTCTTTTAATGCTTCAATAAACAACATTTGCAATGGACTAAAATCGTAATATCCATCGATGACGATTGCTGATATATTTATTTGTTCCGGAGCTTGTTTAAGTAGCTTGATCGCATGCAAGATCGTATTCTCTGGATCGAGCATGCTTCTGCCTGAGACCACTCGCTCTTCATATCTTTGAAATAACTCACGAAGTGGCAATAGAGATGTCGGAATATCTGCTAAGTCCAATCCCAGTCGCTTCAGTTGGCCATACGTGTCAGCATAAGCACGCGCTTTCCCTGAGACGACCTCTTCTCCACGGAAAGTGACCTCTTCCCTTACATACTGAAGAAAGAAGAGCGTTCTTTCTTCTTCAGATAAAGGAACATAGGGGATGGTTAATTCGTTCAAAATAAAACTTGCAATATCATCAAATGTCGTACTAGATAAACCTGGCCTTTTTCTTCTTGCTTCTTGCAACCACATTTGAGATGGCAGTACATAAAAGACTTTGCTTTTTTCTTGTTTTTGGAGTTCGAACACTTTTTGTAATCGATCTTTATTGGCAACGTCCTTTACATGTGTACCGTATAGATTCAGTTCGCTCAATTGTAGCGCTCCCTTCGCATATCCAAATGATTAATCCCATCTAATAAATAAATATCAGAAACTTTCTTAAAACCAAACGACTCGTAAAACTCCTGTAAATATAGCTGTGCATGGATAAGAATTTTTGTTTCCTGTAATTCAACTTCCAGATACTCGATTGCTTTTTCTAACAGTGCTTGTCCATACCCCTTTCCTCTTGCACTCTCTTTTACGATCACACGCCCAATTGAAGAGTTTTCATTAACTACTGAGTTTGGGAATAATCGACTATAAGCAACAAGTTCGCCCTTTCTTCTTCCGAATAAGTGAATGGCTTCTTGATCCTTTGAATCCAATTCTTGATAGGGGCAGTCCTGTTCCACTACAAACACTTCTATTCTTAAACGAATTAATTCGTATAACTCATCAATTGATAACTCATCAAATTTCTTTACCGTCCAATTCATTACACAAAATCCTCTCAACTATTTACTCTTATTTTACCACTTCGCAAAGAACACGAAAAAGAAAAACGCTGAATGGTTTTTCAACTGATTAATAGGAAACTTCCATTTTTTTTTGCATATATGTAAGTGAACCCTAAAGGAGGTGGGATAACCTTGGCCATAATAACTGGAAAACAGTACGTTGAGCGTATTGACTCACTAAAAAATGAAGTATGGATTGATGGAGAAAAAGTATGCGGCAATTTATCTGAACATCCTGCTTTTAAAGGAATATTGCAAAGCAAAGGAAAACTATACGACCTGCAACATGACCCTAATTTAGCCCCTTCCTTAACATATCAAGTGCATGATGAGAAAAGCCGATGTAACTTTGCCTTTGAACAACCTACTTCAATCGAAGCATTAAAGAAGCGAAAAGAGGCAACTCAGTTGTGGGCGCGAAAAAGTGGTGGAACACTTGGACGCTCACCCGATTATATCAATACGGCAATCATGACCCTTGGTTCATCGTATTCATTTTTTGATCAGCGTTTTAGTCAAAATGTGAAACGAGTATTTGAACATGCTAGAAAGAATGACCTGTCTTTTACTCATACGTTTATTAATCCACAAGTCAATCGATCTCCTCATTATATTGAGTTTTCCGATAAAGAAGAAATCATTGCGGCAAAAATTATTGCAGAGAAAAAAGAAGGGATTGTCATTCACGGGGCACGTTTGCTTGCTACACAAGGCGGCATTACAGATGAGGTGCTCGTTTTACCTGTGGGTGGAAATTCGATTGATCCTGCTTATGTTTACGCATTTGCTATCCCTTCTAACACACCTGGTCTAAAATTTCTTTGTCGGCAGTCGTATGCTAAAGGGTGCTCAAACCGTTTTGATTATCCTTTAACTTCACAATTTGATGAAGTCGATTCTGTTGTTGTATTTGACCATGTCCTCGTACCATGGGACCGGGTGTTTTTATACAAGGATTTGAATGCCGTTGGACGGATCTTCACAGAAACAAATCTGAATATCATGCTATTATTCCAAGCCGTTTGCAGGCAAATTGTTAAAACAGAGTTTCTTTTAGGAATAAGTGAATCCCTAGCCCAAACAATTGCCATCACAGACTATCAACATGTTCAAGAGAAATTAAGTCAAATGATCGTGACACTAGAAATCATGACATCCTTATTATATAAAGCTGAAGCTGAAGCTACTCTAAATCAATTTGGTACAATGGTTCCTAACCCTAAGCCGTTAATGGCCGCTTCTACTTACTACCAAAAAGAATATTCTCGCCTCATTGAATATATGCAGATGCTTGGGGCAAGTGGATTCATTTCTTTACCAACTGAACAGGATTTTAATTCCGACATCGGCATAGATTTAAAGCAATATTTACAAGCAAAAGGAGCACCGGCAAAAGAGCGAGTTCAACTGTTTCGCTTAGCGTGGGATTTAACAATGAGTCCTTTCGGTTCTCGTCAGACACAATATGAACGATTCTTTTTTGGTGATCCAATCCGCCTTTCTTCTGCTCTATACCATTCATATGATAAAACAGAATTTGTTGATCTAGTTCAATCATTTTTGAAAAAAACAAACTAGCTAGAGGTTTCCCCCTAGCTAGTTATTAAAATGTAATAATTCTCATTCCTAGTAAAATGACAACCACAAGCGTGACCACAAATAATCCCCAGTACATTGGTGCTTTTGATCCAAGCGTTCCTTTTTTCGTACGTACAAGGATCATTTCCATTGCATAAATAAGCACAATAGCCAAGATGGCCTTAATGACATAAGCAATGGCGAAATTCCAATTAAACAATAACACAACACCAGAGAAAATCATCACGATGTAAAAGAGTCGAACAATCATATGTAGAATTTTTGCACCTTTATCCTTGCCAGCTCTTAGTAAGAAATATGTGATTAAAAATAACACAATGAGCAGCCACCATGAATCAACGTGCGCATGGTACATACCAGTAAGCAAAATAGAGCCCTCCTTTAAATTACATTCCAACCTATTATAATCGAATTGTGAGGAAAATCATAACATAGCGCTGTATTTGTCATAGAATTTTCTATTATACTATTTACCTTACCATTGAAAGAAAAATTTTAACGACATCGTTATAGCCGTGTATGAAACAACACCAATGGTAAAAGTAATAAAATGAGCTTCATCATCAGGTGGCAATTCATACTTTAAAACATTTAAAATCATCGCACCTGAAATAAAGGCAAAGATAATCGATTCAGTTAACGGGGATACTTTCACCAATACCCCCATAATCCAACCAGCAATGATCCCTAGCGCAAGGACATACCTACCGACTTTATTATAAATATCAGCGTATTCCCTCCAGAGATCATGGGCAACCGCTACAAAGTGAAGTCCAACAGCAAGACCATAGAACACCGCTTGAACTCCGAGGACATCATGCGAAATGACCGTATAGGCCACTAACATATTATAAAAGCCGAAGAACAGAATTTGTAACCAAAATAACGCTCTTGCTTTATTCGTTTTATGGTTCCGTTGTGCATTTCTTACCACTTTTTGAATTCCATAGAAAATTAAAACACCTATTAAACCGACAAAGTACAATTCCGACTCCATTGTAAAATAGTCACCATATTTTTTCACTAGGATTTGTTCTTTGTGTAAGGTTGGAAGTACATAGACAAACACATAAGATACAGCTAACCCCCCTGAAAAAGAGAACCACTTTAACTTTTGAATTCGACCAGACGGAATGAGCTCATTTGCAAATAGGTGAATAAAGATAAAAGCAATACCCATTATAAACACATCAAGGGACATAGTACGATACTCCTTCAATAACGACTTATTTTAAAGTATCTACTACAATATTCCTTGATATTCTTGGATAGAAAAGGGGGTGCCCAAAGCTCCAAAAGGTTTTTGAGCTTTGGGCACCCCCTATAGGGTATCCTATAAGAAATCAAGAAGCGCTGTGGCAATCGAGAAATAAATTAGTAAACCAAGAATATCATTCACTGTTGTGATAAATGGACCTGATGCAATAGCTGGGTCTAGCTTTAATTTGTTAATAACAAGCGGAACCGTAGCTCCAATCACGGTTGCAATACTCAATGTACAAAAGATCGAAAAGCCAACAATTAATGCTAACATCCAATGTCCATGAATAAGAGTCACCGTAATCCCTAAAACAATCATACAAATCAAACCAAGCATGAGCCCTGTCCCAAATTCACGTCTAACCATCTTGCCAATGCTGCCTTTTTTTATAGTTCCAAGCGCCAGACCACGTACGGCAACAGCAAGTGACTGAGTTCCTGTGTTACCAGCTGAGTCCATAATGAGCGGAATAAAGGCCGCTAATAATACAATGGCTTCTAACGTTTCTTCAAACTGACCAATAACTTCAGCCGTAATTAGTCCAAAGAACATCAACATAATAATCCAAGGCGAACGTCTTTTGGCCGCTGTAAACGCACTAACATTGACATCCGTTGCCCCTTTGGCCGCAGAAATCTCTCCCAAATCCTCCGTTGCTTCTTCTTCTAGAATATCAATGACATCATCAAATGTAACAATGCCGATTAAGTGATTTTGCTTAGAAACAACGGGAGCTGCTAAGAAGTCATACTTTTTGATGAGCTTCGCTACATCTTCCTGATCCATATCATCTTGTACAGATACAACTCGGGTACTCATAATATTTTCAATAACTTCATCTGCCGGAGCTGTAATAAGATCTCTTAACGAAATAACCCCTACTAGTTTTTCTAGCTGGTCGACCACATATAGATAATAAATCGTTTCCGCATCTGGTGCATCATTTCGTAATTGTTCAATTACATTTGAGGCAAGATCAGTTGAGGATATGCTAACAAATTCTTTTGTCATAATTGCCCCAGCCGTTTCTTGTGCATAGGACATTAACTCTTTTACTTCTTTTGCCTCAACTTGGTTCATTTTCTTTAAAATGTCTTCAACTTTTTCCCCTGTCATTTCAGCTAAAAAGTCGGCTACATCGTCTGCAAACATATTATTAAACATCTCAGAAGAGTAAGCTTCATCTAGCTCAAGATAGGTTTGCTTTTGATCTTTTACTTCAAGCCCTTCAAAAATATGAGAAAAATCTTCTGGAGATAAATACTCATACACTTTCTTCCGTGTTTCTTCTGATAACTTTATAAAAATATCCACTTGATCTATCGGGTGTAGTTCTAAAAAGGTTTCACGAAATTGCTTCCTATCATTTTCTTGCAAAGCATCTAAAATTAACGTTTCATATTCGTTTCGATTTTGTTCATCTAATCTAACCACTGTAACTCCTCCTTATGTTAGGAGCCCACCTGACCTCTTGCTAAGTGAAGGGAATGGACATCCAGTACGCTTATTCTTTTTTACGAACGCATAACATATGCAATTATTTCCTATATTGCTTAAACTATCCTCATCCATTCCACATCACCTCCTAAAATCTAAAGACCGTCACAATAAGTTGGGATAGAGAAAAATATTTTCTCCATGTAAATTATATGGCTCTGACGCAAATTTGTGAGCAGATTCAACCTTTTTTGTTTGAACCTTTCTTGCTTAACAAAAAAGACACCTTCAACCGAATGAAGGTGTCTTTTACATAAGCAAATAAAGCAGTACCAAAATGATAACATAAAAAATCAAAATGACACGGCAAAAAAAGCCTTTAATCGTCCTCCATTCGTAGAGCTTTAGCACTGTGCGGCATAGGATTTTATCCAGCTACATTAAAAACCACCTTATGTCGATGGTTTCTGTTGACCCATTGGCGTCTTTGGACATTTTTGGGCAGCAGCGTATCTCCAGCACAGGAGCCTCACCTAACGAGGTATTTAATTTACAATGAAGACTTTACAGCAAGATTTCATCTGTGTCAACTACATTTATTATGTTTCCCGTTCTCATTTTATCGAATTAGTTTCAGACTACAAGATATTTTTTTTCTAATAATTGCTCAACTTTTGTCACTAAATCCTTTATTGAAAATGGCTTTACTATGTATTGAATTTGAGTGTCAAAACAACACTCCTCTTCTATTTTTGGATTGGTTGTAGCAAATAAAATCGGTGCGGATACTCCTTTATCTTTCAACTGAGTACATAATTGTAAGCCATCTATATCATAAAGGTCAACATTTATAATAATGAGGTCGTATTGATAGAGTTTTGCATGTAAAAATTCATCTCCGCTCTCAAAATGAACGACCTCTTTTTCCCTTGATTCTAAATTAAATCGTATTAGTAATGCATGTGAAGGCTCATCTTCCACTAACGCGATTTTGGGCGTGGCTTCCAAGCTAGAATTCAAAATACATCCTCTCCCTAATTAAGATCCTTCCTTCTTTGATCTATAAATGACGAATCTTATTTTCAAGATATTAACACTTCTATCTTAGTTTTTTTTAGAAGATTAATCAATTATTTCTATTGTAAATTTAAAAATAATTTTCATAAGACAGACGGTAAAAAAGTCACTGAAAAGGT
>NZ_JRJU01000042.1 GCF_000787375.1 Halalkalibacter okhensis
GCGCACGGCGCGCGGAGCCATTGCCATTCTTCCTAGCACAGCTTCTAATGGCCGATCTTCCCTTTTGTGTTGGAACTGCTCTCAGCCAATATCTATTCAAAAACAATAAACCAACACTAAAAAAAGTACTAGCCAATTCACCCTTTTTGCACCATTTCCCACAAAAAATACATAGTTTCTGCAACTCTTTTTATTCATTTTACAAATATTACATAAATTTTGAACAAAAAAGCACAATTTTCAATCACAAACGGTCATCTCACACATGCCCACATTTATAGTATTCACCTAATAAAAAATAAGACACCTAAAGGCATCTTATTTTTGTAAAGATTATTTACCTGCAACATCGAGACGATTCGTTGCTCTTCTTAGTGCTAATTCTGCACGTTTGAAGTCAATTGCGTCTGTTTTTGCTGACTCAATACGTTGTCTCGCACGTTTTTCAGCTTCTTTTGCACGGTCTACATCAATATCTGAAGGCAACTCAGCTGCCTCTGCTAAAATCGTTACCTGATCTGGGCGAACTTCAACAAATCCACCTGTCACAGCTACTTTTTCTACAGTGGTGCCTTTATTTAAGCGTACGGCTCCTACAGTTAATGGAGCAACTAACGGGATGTGATTTGGTAAAATACCGAGCTCGCCCTCTACTGTGCGAACCACGACCATATCAACAGCACCGTCATACACTTTGCCATCAGGAGTAACAACACTTACTTGAATTGTCGGCATTTGAAAACCCTCCTAAAGTAGCAAAACCGGGTTTTAATATTTGATAAAGCGAGTCGCCCCGCCTTACCTTAAAGCGCTATTTACGCCATTTCTTTTGCTTTTTCAATTACTTCTTCAATACGACCAACTAGACGGAATGCATCCTCAGGAAGATCGTCGTACTTACCTGAAAGAATTTCTTTAAAGCCTTTGATCGTTTCTTTAACCGGTACATAAGATCCTGGCTGGCCAGTGAACTGCTCGGCAACGTGGAAGTTTTGAGATAAGAAGAATTGGATACGACGCGCACGCGCAACGATCAACTTATCTTCCTCTGAAAGCTCATCCATACCAAGGATGGCAATGATATCTTGTAATTCTTTGTACTTTTGAAGTGTAGATTGTACTTCACGCGCAATACCGTAATGCTCTTCTCCAACAATTTCAGGAGAAAGGGCACGTGATGTTGACGCAAGTGGATCAACCGCTGGGTAAATACCCATCTCAGAAAGTTTACGCTCAAGGTTTGTCGTTGCATCTAAGTGAGCAAACGTCGTTGCTGGAGCTGGATCCGTATAGTCATCGGCTGGTACATAGATCGCTTGGATCGATGTTACTGAACCAACTTTTGTTGATGTGATACGCTCTTGTAATTGACCCATTTCAGTTGCAAGTGTTGGTTGGTAACCAACGGCAGATGGCATACGGCCTAGTAGGGCAGAAACCTCTGAACCTGCTTGTGTGAAACGGAAAATGTTATCGATGAAAAGAAGTACGTCTTGTCCATCACGATCACGGAAATGCTCAGCCATTGTCAAACCAGAAAGCGCAACACGCATACGTGCTCCAGGTGGCTCGTTCATTTGACCGAATACCATTGCCGTTTTCTTAATAACGCCAGAGTCTGTCATCTCGTGGAAAAGGTCATTTCCTTCACGAGTACGCTCACCTACACCGGCAAATACCGAGATACCACCGTGCTCTTGAGCGATGTTGTTGATTAATTCTTGGATTAATACCGTCTTACCAACACCAGCACCTCCAAATAGACCGATCTTACCACCTTTAACGTATGGTGCAAGAAGGTCAACAACTTTAATCCCTGTTTCAAGGATTTCCGTTGTCGTTGAAAGCTCTTCAAACTTTGGAGCTTCACGGTGAATTGGATCACGCTTCACGTCTGCTGGAACTTGATCTTTAAGATCGATCGCTTCTCCAAGAACGTTGAATACACGTCCAAGTGTAGCTTCACCAACAGGTACAGAAATTGGTGCGCCTGTATCTACTGCTTCTGTTCCACGTACTAGACCATCTGTTGAATCCATTGCAACTGTACGAACTGAGTTATCGCCAAGGTGCAAGGCAACTTCAAGAGTAACGTTAACATCAACAGCATTGTTATCGCTCTTTTGCGAAACCGTTAATGCATTGTTGATTTCAGGAAGGTTTCCATTGTCGAACTTTACGTCAACAACTGGACCCATTACCTGAGTAATGCGACCTTTATTCATTTTTTAGTCCCTCCTATTCACTACTACTCGACGGGTGAAGGATCTTCGAAAGTTCCTTCTTCCTCTTTACTACTTATCTAATGAGAGACTCCCTTACGCAGGGAGACCTCTATATGGTTCTATTCGAGAGCTGCTGCCCCGCCGACGATTTCCGTAATTTCTTGCGTAATCGCTGCTTGACGTGCTCGGTTGTATACTAATGTTAAATCATCAATGAGAGCAGTTGCATTGTCTGTTGCAGCGCTCATTGCCGTCATACGTGCACCAAATTCACTTGCTTTTGCATCAAGCAAAGCACCGAAAATAAGGCTCTCTGCATATTGTGGCAATAAACGTTCTAAAATGGCTTGCTCAGACGGCTCATACTCATACGCTGTCGTCGTCACACCTTCCGCAATGTTTGTAAGCGGCAAGAGCTTAGACTCCGTTACTTCCTGTGTTAAGGCACTTACGAAGTGGTTATACCACACGTATAGCTCATCAAACACTCCATCAGAGAACATCTCAACCGTTGTCTTAGCTAGATTTTTAATATCATTAAAATCTGGCTGGTCCGCTAGTCCTGTGATCTCTTGAATGATTGGAAGATTACGTTTTTTGAATAAGTCACGTCCGATTCGACCGATGACAATAATTCCGTACTCATCAGGTGATTTATGACGCTCACTAATCGTTTTGAGAAGGGAACGAATTAAACTTGCATTGTAACCTCCAGCTAACCCACGGTCAGAAGTGATCACAACATAGCCTGTTTTCTTTACCGGACGCTCTTCTAGCATCGGGTGAGAAACTTCTGTTGAAGAAGATGCAATACTTGCGACCACCTCACGAATTTTTTCCGTGTATGGTTGGAATGCCTGTGCATTCTGCTGCGCACGGTTCAACTTAGCAGCTGATACCATTTGCATCGCCTTTGTAATTTGCTTTGTCTTCTTTGTCGAAGTAATTCGTCCTTTTATATCTCGCATTGAAGCCATTTCTTTTCACCACCTTTTCGCAAAAACTAATCCGATCTACCTAAGATGTTCAAATGTCAGTTGAACAAATACTAATTAGTTACTAGGAACGAATCCTTTTTTGAACTCACTGATCGCAGCTTTGAACTCATCTTCGTTTGGAAGACCACCAGTTGTGCGAATGTGATCAAGAATTTCTTTCTTGTTATGATCAAAGTAAGTGAATAGCTCTGATTCAAAACGAAGAACGTCTTCAACTGGGATATCATCTAAGAAACCTTTTGTTAGAGCATAAATAATCGTTACTTGGTACTCAACTGGTTGCGGTTTGTGAAGGTCTTGCTTCAAAACCTCAACCGTACGTTGTCCACGATTTAATTTCGCTTGAGTTGCTTTATCTAAATCAGATCCGAACTGAGCGAATGCTTCTAACTCACGGTATGCAGCTAAGTCAAGACGAAGTGTACCAGCTACTTTTTTCATTGCTTTAATTTGTGCAGAACCACCAACACGTGATACAGAAAGACCTGCGTTAACGGCTGGACGAACACCAGAATAGAATAAATCTGATTGTAAGAAGATTTGTCCATCTGTGATCGAAATTACGTTTGTTGGAATGTACGCAGATACGTCACCAGCTTGCGTTTCGATGAATGGTAGGGCTGTAATTGAACCGCCACCTAAATCATCACTTAACTTCGCTGCACGTTCTAATAAACGAGAGTGTAAGTAGAATACATCCCCTGGGAATGCCTCACGACCTGGAGGACGACGTAACAATAATGAAAGCTCACGGTAAGCAGCTGCTTGTTTTGATAAATCATCATAGATGATTAACACATGCTTGCCGTTATACATGAACTCCTCACCCATTGATACCCCTGCATATGGAGCTAAGAATTGCATCGGTGCTGGGTCAGACGCACTTGCAGAAACAACGATTGTATAGTCTAGAGCACCACGTGAACGTAGTGTTTCTACTACACCTGCAACAGTTGTTTTCTTTTGACCAATAGCAACATAGATACAAATCATGTCTTGGTCTTTTTGGTTTAGGATTGTATCGATCGCAATCGCTGTTTTCCCTGTTTGACGGTCTCCGATGATTAACTCACGTTGACCACGTCCAATTGGAACCATTGTATCGATTGATTTAATACCCGTTTGGAGTGGCTCATGAACCGATTTACGAGCCATAACACCAGGTGCTTTGTTTTCAACTGGACGAGTTTTTGAAGAAGCAATTGGACCTAAACCATCGATAGGTTGTCCAAGAGCATTTACAACACGACCAAGTAATTCATCACCGACTGGTACTTCCATGATACGACCAGTACGTTTTACTTCATCACCTTCGCGGATATCTGAGTATGGACCCAAGATAATAATACCGATGTTATTCTCCTCAAGGTTCTGAGCCATTCCCATTACCCCGTTTGAGAACTCAAGAAGCTCACCAGCCATTACGTTTTCAAGGCCATGAGCAAGCGCGATACCGTCACCAACACGGATAACTGTACCTACATCCTGTACTTGAACATCAGACTGAAACTGATCAATCTGCTGTTTAATAAGAGAACTAATTTCCTCTGCTTTAATGCTCATTGCTTTCACCCCTATCTTCTAGCGTGTTCCGGCTACGATATTGCGCTCAAGCTTATCAAGCTGCGCTTTTACTGTGCCGTCATATATGCGATCCCCAATACGGATCTTAATTCCGCCGATTAACTCTGAATCAACGATGTTTTTGATATCAAGCTTTGATTTCTTTGCTTTTTTCGCAAATACTTTTGCGATATGGTCTTGCTCTTTTTCTGATAATGGCTTCGTTGAGTAAACGATTGCTTCAGCCATATCCTGAGCCGCGTAGGCTAATTCTTTGTATTTATCAATCATTGGAACAAGGATATCTGTTCGCTTACGATCAATTAACATAAGAATGGTGTTTAGGCTGACGTTACTTAAGCCTTTAAAGCTTTCTTGGATAAAAGCTTGCTTCTTGGCAACGGTCACCTTTGGATGCGTAAGAAATTGGACAAGTTGAGGTGTGGATTCTACAACACTTTTTACCACTTGTAATTCTTCTTGAATTTTCTTAAGATCATGCTTTTCTTTTGCAAGCTGAAATAGGGCTGAAGCATAACGATTCGCTACTGCTTGATTGCTCATAGCTTATCGCCTACCTCTTTAAGATACTCTTCAACAAGTTTCTCTTGTGCCTTTTCATCTAGCTCTTTTTCAATAACCTTTTTCGCAATTAAAACGGAAAGGCCTGCCACCTGTTCACGAAGAGCAGATACAGCTTGTTCTTTCTCACGTTGAATTTCTGCTAAAGCCGAATCTTTCAAGCGTTCAGCATTTTCACGTGCTTGATCTAGAATATCTTGACCTTGTTGCTCGCTTAGCTTTTTCGCTTGTTGAATAATTTCTTGAGCTTCAAGCTTTGCTTTTTCTAACTCTTTACGTTGTTGTTCAATATAACCCTCTGCATCTTTACGGCTTTTTTCAGCTGAGTCGATATTTTCATTAACGATCTGCTCACGCTTCTCCATTACGCCAAGTAACGGCTTAAGAGCAAACTTGTTGAGGAAGAAAAGTAATACTAAGAATGCTGCAAGTTGATAAAGTATTGATCCCCATGGAATTACAAAACCCATTTCGATTCACTCCTTTCTTGGATGTGAAGAATTTTTTAAATCTATTTATTCACAGACTGCTAAAGACAGTAATTAATGTTTCTTTTAATAGGAACGAACGATACATAAGGAATGGCGAAAGGTCCCAAGATGAACCCTGTCGCCATTTTTATGTGTGAACTTCTCGCCAAATAAGCGATTAGTGCAATTATCCAAATAGTAATAGGAAAGAGATAACGATCGCGATGATCGGAACCGCCTCTGCAAGAGGTACACCGATGAACATAAGTGTTTGCAACGTACCTTTTAGTTCTGGTTGACGCGTTACACCTTCAAGTGTTGCTCTTACGATAATTGCTACTGCAATCGAACCACCGATTGCTGCTAAACCTGCTACAATTGCTACTGCTAATGCTTCCATGAGAATAAGTCCTCCTTAAGGATAATATGATTTTTTAATATTTTTAAACGCTCAAAAATGAGCTGTGTTTAATGATGTTCAACCTTGTGTGCCATGTAAACCATTGCTAGCATCGCAAAAATGTATGCTTGCAGGGTTCCAATGAACATACCAAAGGCTTGCCATACCATTGTCGGGAGGAATCCTCCGAACAATCCAATAGCGCCTGATGTACCTAGGCCAACGAGTAGTACCATGAGAATTTCTTTTGCATATACGTTACCGAATAGACGCATACCAAGCGTTAACGTGTTGGCAAATTCCTCAATGATTTTAAAAGGCAATAGGAATGGTACCGGTCGGACATAGTCCTTAATGTACTCTCCAAACCCTCTAATTTTAATACCATAATAGTGAGTCATAATAATAACGAGCGCTGCCATCGTTAAAGTTAAGGCAGGGTCAGATGTAGGTGATTTCCACCATACTTCGTGAGAGTCCTTATTATAAATTTCAAAAGGAAGTCCCAGCATATTTGCAACGAAGACATAGAATAAAAGTGTGAATGCGAGGGCAATAAATTGTCCGCCAACTTTCCATCCCATGTTCGCTTTAATGATTCCGCGTACGAAATCAATCAGCCACTCCAGGAAGTTCTGTAAACCACTTGGGCGCATTGCCAACTTACGAGTACCGATAAAACAGATTAAGAATACGATTAGACATGCCACAGTCGTCATTAGAACCGTAGACATATTAAACCATAAGCCGCCAATTTGCCTCATAGGTGCTATATGATCCATAATGTTTTCACCTCTTTCTACCAAATTCAATAAGCATATCTGCCATAATGATAATATAGATCAGGGAAAACCCTGTAATGACCGAAATTAAATGTAGCGTCTCGGGGTACATCAAAGCTAGCCACACACATAATATAGCCAACCCTATTCGAATTAAGACGCCAAAACTAGCAATTACATAGGAAAACGCGGAATACTTCTTAAGTCCAGAAGCGACGTCTCCGATGACTTTTGTTTTTCTGAAGGTTGTCCAAAGACTAAGATAACTAAATGCTAGTCCAACAATAAGACCGAGGAATTGCGGTTTATGTACGGTTACAAAGAATCCTACTGTAAAGAGCAACAGAATGACACTTACAACTATCGTATAACGTTTCATCTTTCCATCAACTGTTAACATTACTCTTTACCGTCTCCTAGAAAAGGTTTGACAGCGCTATATACACCGTATAAACCTGTTGAAAGTCCTAAAAACAAACAAGTGATAAGAAAGAATGGTTTGGCTCCAAATTGATTTCCAAGCCACAACCCGAGAAAGACTCCACCAACAGTTCCCCCTACTACGTAGGAAGAGATGGTCGAAACGAGTACGATAGCACGCCACGGACTTCGTTTGCCATTCGTCATGAACAGCCCCCTCTTCGTCTTATGTTTTGGTTTAAAAATCCGATTCTAAACCTTCACACAATTTCACATATGTAAACCTTCTCACCACAACCTTTTTAATCGTACAATAGTGAAAACCTTGTGTCAATGCGTTTTCCCACTAAATAAGTAGGTTATTTCCCGCGTTCACACGATTGTCAAAAAAGTTCACAAATGGGGGTCAGACCCCTCTTTCACACTCTACTGTGATAAAGAGAGATCTGACCCTTAATTTTCGCCCTGTTTCTCTTCCGGGAGCGAGGCTCCGATGGTTATAGTCGATTCAATCGTGTCCTCTTTTCCATCTTTTTTCGCAAAAATTAGCGCCTTGTAATTTCCATCTGGTAAGTCAAGATTGTCCCATTCCTTGCCAACCATGCCACGTCCGATGTTTTCTTTGAAGTCTAAAAACTTGACAAATTGAAATGTGTCGGGGTCATACAACGCAATCCCCATTTCTTCCGCTCCACCTGGTAAGTACAATTCATATCGGTATTCGCCAGGACGATCACCATGCCCAAAGTTAAAGGCCATAGCCCTTGGATAATTCGGTTCTTCAATAAAAAACACATAAGGAATCGAGATCGGGTCTTTTCCACCTTCAATCACAATATCACCATGATGTATGCCTTCTGCAAGGACAGCAGGAAACATATCAAGTTTAAGCGAAACCTCTTTCTTCTCACCTGGTTTTATTTTTGTTGCAAAAGGCACTTCCCATTGCAGCCCGTCAGGAAGCTCAAATGGTGGCTTCACATGAAACGTACGAGTCTTTTTATCATGGTTCTCAATTGTAAACGTCACTTCTCGCTTTTCACGCGGATCCTCTTTTGTCCACTTTCCAAACGTAATCGCCCCTGGATAAGCAAGAGTGGTTGCATCAATCGCTTTGTCAACCTGTAGTCTTCCCGCTCCTTGTTCATAAGGATAATAAGGTTCTCCGTCCTCGTTTAGTAGTTTTTTGGCTGTATTCATCAACGCTGCCTTTATTTGCTCTGGCGTCCAGTCAGGATGAGCTTGTTTCACTAACGCAGCTGCTCCTGCAACATGGGGCGCAGACATGCTCGTTCCATTTAAGCCTAAATATCCCTTTGGTACGGTGCTATCAATCGAAACGCCCGGTGCTACTAAATCAGGTTTTACTTCCCATGATTGCGTGACTGGACCTCTTGAACTAAACGGGGCAATAAAATCTTCCTGGTTACGATAGATCGTCCGTGCATATGGACGTTCTTTGCTTTCTTCAAGCTGTTCTATAAGCCAATCGCCATCCTCTTTTGAAATGCTGACAACCGGAAGCTTTATCCCTTGCTCAACAGCCCCCACAAACGCACCAGGCAAGTTGTTATAAATCAGAACGGCTTTTGCTCCATTCTCCTGGGCATGCTTTGCTTTTTCCGAAAAAGGAATCATTCCTCTTTTAATTAAAGCAATTTTGCCGTTGGCATCTATGTCTTGCCACTCCTCCTCTAGGCCGTGACCAGCATCAACGATTTCAAAATCTCTTTTTAATGTCCACGGCAATGTACCTCCAATTGGAGATAGGGCGATTTCTTTATCCAGACCTGGAATCGTCACAAATGGCGTTTTAATCGGTGGTGCTGATGCTCCAACAGATATCGCTTTTGTGGACGTTCCCGGCGAGCCAACTGTCCACATATTCGGTCCACTATTTCCATTTGATGTGACGGCGACAATGCCTTCTTCCACCGCTTTATCGAGGGCGACACTCGTTGGCCAATCTGGTCCGTTCACTGTATTTCCAAGCGATAAATTCAACACATCAACATCATCGTCAATTGCTTTTTCAATCGCTTCAATGACTTGCTCTGTCGTTCCTTGACCACCCGGACCTAGTGCACGATACGCATAAATATCCGCTTGGGGGGCAACACCTTTCACTTGTCCATTTGCCGCAATAATTCCTGCGACATGCGTACCGTGAAGAGTTGGCGGGCCTTGTGAGGCAACCGTCTCCATCGGATCATGGTCGTAATCAACAACGTCATAGCCACCTTTATAATTTTGCTTTAAATCTGGGTGGCTGTAATCAATGCCTGTATCAATCACAGCCACTTTTATGCCTTTACCCGTTAAATGCTCACCCTTTGGGTCAAGCTTGCCTCTGATGTTATCTGTGCCTACAAATGGCACACTCCCGTCTAAATTCGCTTTATATTCGACAACTTTATCTACTCGTTCAACGTCATTTAACTCTTGCAACATCTTCACTTCACTTTCAAGCACTTCAATGGAAAAGCCATTTAACGCTCGCTTGAATGTTTTCCTTACTTCACTCGAAGGGAATGTTGTCGTCACTTGCTTCAACACATCATCGACTTCTCCTGAAGCTGTAACAATAACAACGACCTTCTCGTCTGATTGATCCACCTTTTTTGCGGTTGGGATTTCAGGGTATATTGCAGCCTGAGCAGAACCAAGACTGATGCTACATGCTATTGTCCATAATAGTAAACACGCGATGACTTTTTTCATATCCATCTCCCCCACCATTTTGCATATGTAGATAGTATGAACAGCAAATAAGAAAACATGCAGACGACGAGCTTTAACAGAGTAAAGAGGGGTGACACCTCTACACTCCTTTACAACAAAAAAGAGGTGGATCCTTCTTGGATCTACCTCTTTTTGACGTTCTTATTTTGTTCCGAATAAGCGATCTCCGGCATCGCCTAGACCTGGTACTATGTAGCCTTTTTCATTAAGCTTTTCATCTAATGCCGCTAGGAAAATATCGACATCCGGATGCGCTTCTTGCGTTAGCTTCACGCCTTCAGGTGCAGCTACAAGACACATAAGCTTGATCGTTTTCGCCCCGCGCTTTTTCAAGCTGTTGATCGCTTCAATGGCCGAACCCCCTGTAGCTAGCATCGGGTCGATTACGATGAATTCGCGCTCTTCCACATCCGTTGGAAGCTTCACGTAATATTCAACTGGCTGCAATGTTTCTGGATCACGGTACAAACCAACATGTCCCACTTTTGCTGCAGGAATCATGCGTAAGATTCCATCTGTCATACCAAGACCCGCACGAAGTATCGGCACTAATCCAAGCTTTTTCCCTGCGATTGTTTTTGATTTCGCCGTTCCTACTGGAGTTTCTACTTCCACATCTTGTAATGGGAGGTCACGAGTAATTTCAAATGCCATCAAACCGGCAACTTCATCAACAAGTTCACGAAACTCCTTTGTTCCTGTTTCCTTATCACGGATATACGTAAGTTTATGCTGAATTAAAGGGTGATCAAATACGAAAACTTTGCTCATACGTTTTTTAGCTCCTTTATTCTTTCTTCATCATGTTACGATGACTTTGCTTCTACAAGATTCTACATAAAAAGCTAATCCCCTTCAAGGCTTATAGTCAGAAATTGTTCGAAACAATAGTTAAAGTAATATTACGAATTTTCAGCTTGGGTGATTGGTAAGAGGGTTAGTGCCTGCTCTCATATTTAACTGCTATATTTCACAAAAACCCTACTACTTCTATATTTGAGGCTGTTTGCATACTTTTTGTTTTTATGAGGTAAGCGTTCTCCACATGTTCGTTCCACCTGAGCTCTAGCCACTCGCTCCCGCAAGGAGGTGTCGAGCCTCCTCTTAATGAGGCCACTGAAAAAGTGCTCGTTATTTCGGACTTGAAAAGTAGCTTCGACCCCGCTCCCGGGATGGGGGGCACGCTTTTCGCAGGCGGGCGTTGAACTAACCGGCTGCGCCGGTGGATTTCAACCTGCCCTTCCCTCCTGCAGGAGTCGGCCCTCCCATCCCGTCCGCTTTGTTGAGAGGAAAGAAGAAATTCCCTACTCTTCAACGAACAAAAGAAAATAGGAGAAATAACTTACTCAAATGCCTTTTGTCTACAGTCTGAAGTTTAATTTTCATCAAACATTTAACTGTCCTATCAAAAGTCACCTTAAGAATGTTCACAAGAGAAATCAAAGAATGTTCAAAAAGCACTGTATAGTAAATGGGTTAAAAGAAATCGCTGAAGATTACACAGATCAACTCAGTTGCTTCCCCCCCTCCGCATACTGCCATGAAAAAAAAGCTGGCCCCCTTAAGGTCCAGCTTCGTCAACTTATAGATGCGTATACATAGGGAATTTCGCTGTTAAAGCAGAAACTCTCGTACGTGCTTCTTCAAGCTTTTCTTCATTATCAACATTTTTAAGCGTTAGAGCAATAATTGAACCGATCTCATCCATTGCTTCAAGATCGAGACCGCGAGATGTAACAGCCGCTGTTCCGATACGGATCCCACTTGTCACAAATGGACTTTGTGGATCAAACGGAATTGTATTTTTGTTCGTTGTAATTCCTACTTCATCAAGAGCGTGCTCTGCCACTTTACCTGTTAGGTCTAGAGAACGTAAGTCTAGTAGAAGAAGGTGATTATCTGTTCCGCCTGAAACGATGTTAATGCCTTCGCTCATTAATTTTTCTGCAAGACGTTTGGCATTATCGATAATGGTTTGACCGTATTCTTTGAATTCCGGCGTTAACACTTCACCGAACGATACTGCTTTTGCAGCGATCACATGCATCAATGGACCACCTTGGATTCCAGGGAAGATCGACTTGTCAATCTTCTTACCGAACTCTTCTTTACAAAGAATCATTCCGCCGCGCGGACCACGAAGAGTCTTATGAGTCGTCGTTGTTACAAAATGAGAATGAGGAACAGGATTTGGATGTAAACCAGCAGCAACAAGACCAGCGATATGTGCCATATCCACCATTAAATAAGCGCCAACTTCATCAGCAATTTCACGGAATTTCGCAAAATCGATTTCACGTGGATACGCACTTGCACCAGCAACGATTAGCTTTGGCTTATGCTCTTTCGCTAATTCACGAACAACATCGTAATCAATGTATTGCGTTTCTTTGTCAACACCGTACTCCACGAAGTTATACTGAACACCACTAAAATTCACAGGACTTCCGTGTGTTAAGTGTCCACCGTGAGAAAGATTCATCCCAAGAACCGTATCGCCTTGCTCTAAAATCGTGAAATAAACGGCCATATTCGCTTGTGCACCTGAGTGAGGCTGCACGTTTACATACTCAGCACCAAAAATTTCTTTCGCACGATCACGCGCTAAGTCTTCAACGATATCAACATATTCACAACCACCATAATAACGACGGCCAGGATAACCCTCAGCATACTTGTTCGTTAATACAGAACCTTGTGCTTCCATAACAGCAGCACTTACAAAATTTTCTGACGCAATCAATTCAATTTTATCACGCTGGCGTCCTAGCTCCTGACGAACGGCTGCAAATACTTTCGAATCTTGTTCTTTTAATGACTTTTGATTCAACATCTCTATTCCCCTTCCAATTGCTTATATTTCGGTTTTCTAACCACCCGACATCTGATTCGCTTTTATCTTACCACAAACATTTCTCTATTTCCGTATGAAATTGATAAAAAGTTATATTTTATTCATGTTCATTTGTTTTTTCATAGACAGCCCGAATGCCGCCAATGAGCTTTGGTCGAGTTTGGGCCATCGTCAAATGCGCTTCCCCTATGGATTTGACTCTACTTCTGACAGGAACGGCCACTTTCTTTAAATGCATGCCAATCAGCGTATCACCAATATCTATGCCCGCTTCCGCTTGGACATCTTCGACTAATGCAGGATTATTCATCATCTTAAACGCATAAGTTGCCATCGCACCACCTGCTTTTCGGACAGGAACAGCCGACACAAGCTCATAACCACGTTGCTTCGCGATCTCTTCCTCGATGACTAGAGCCCGATTTAGATGCTCACAGCATTGAAAGGCTAGCTTTACACCGGTTTCTTGCTGTTGCTTTTTTAACACACTGTAAATCGCTTCTGCCACTTCATGCGAACCGTTTGAGCCAATATGCGAGCCAATGACTTCACTCGTGCTTGTCCCTACAACAAGAAGAACATGTTCCGTTAAAGGAAACACCGTATGTAAGTCTTCTAGGGCACAAGTCAATTGATCTTTGATTTGTTCAATGGGAGTCATAACGTGCCTCCTATTATGTTTCGTAATCGGTAATCTTTTTTAACCGGTTGGCGTGTCTTCCACCTTCAAATTCAGCTCCAAGCCAAATTCTCGCTATTTCCCTAGCAAGCCCTGGACCAATAACGCGTTCGCCCATCGCCAATATATTGCTGTCATTATGTTCACGCGTGACTTGAGCTGTAAACATATCATGAACAAGGGCGCAACGAATGCCCTTTACTTTGTTAGCTGCAATCGACATACCAATCCCCGTTCCACAAACAAGGATCCCACGGTCAAATTCTCCACTGGCTACTTTCTCAGCCACTGGCAAAGCATAGTCTGGGTAATCAACAGAGCTGTTGCACTCACAGCCAAAATCTTCATAAGCGATTTCTAGTTCGTCCATTAACTTCTTAATCTCTTCACGAATATGTAATCCACCATGGTCTGAAGCTATTGCCACTTTCATTTTACCGTACCCCATTCCTCTTTTATATTGTAAAACGTTCGATTGTCGTTTTTAATTTTTTTGCTTGGTCGGAAAGCTCGTGAGCGATGCTTTCCATTTCATTAATGACCGTCCCTTGCTGCTCCGTCATTGCTGAAATGGAAAGTGAACCAGCAGACGTTTCTTCCGCGATGGCTGCCACCTCTTGAGATTCATGTGTTGTTTTCTTTATTGATTCCATTTGACGATCAATCATATGCGAGATATCTGCAATAAACGCATCGACTTCTTTCACCGATTTTTCCATTTCACAAATCGATCGATTGGTTGCTGTTCCTTGCTCAGATTGATTCATAGCGACCGTAACTTGGTTGCCAATTTGCTCAGCGACATTTTTCACTTCTGATTGCATGTTATGAATTAAATCGGTAATGCCTTGAACGGCTTTGGCGCTCTCATCCGCCAAATTTCGCACTTCATCCGCAACAACAGCAAAACCTCGGCCTTGCTCGCCCGCACGTGCTGCTTCTATTGACGCATTTAACGCAAGCAAATTGGTCTGTCCAGCAATATCGCCGACTAATGAAATAATATCCCCGACTTCCTTCGCCTGCTCCTCCAAACGACTGACAGCCGTTAATGATTTTTCATTATCGAGTGCAAGCTGCTGAATTCCTCCAACAAGCGAGTCGACCACTTCTCTGCTTTCTGTTAAACGGTGTACCATGCTATCGGATGATTGCTTTGAATCACGCGCACGCTTTTGTACTTGTTCAGCAATATGTGTGACTTCTTCCATCGATTCTGCTGTGTTTGAAATGGCATAGGCCGTATTTTCTGCCCCTTTTGCTATTTCATCCATCGTTGAACCGATTTGTGTTGCTTTTGTTGCAGCAAGCTCAGACGAAGCGGAAATCTCACTCACTTTTGCATTTGTTCCATTAAAGTTATTTTCGATATCATGTACCATGTGACGTAAACTATGAAGCATTTCGTTGTATGCCAATCCAAGCGCACGAATTTCATCATCCGATTTTGATACAACAATATCATGCTGGATATCCCCAGCTGCTGCACGCCTTGCTGCTTCTTCTACTTCTTTTAGTGGCTTTGTAATGAGCGGCGCTGCGATATAACCAAGAACGCCACTCCAAAAGATTCCCTTCACGAGCGTAAAGATAATTAATGCATTACCACTCAATCCGAGGAGCTCTTCTAATAGATCTGCTAAAAAGAAAATAAAAATTGCGCTAAAACCAAATGTAACAACAGCTAGTCCACTAATTCCCATCACTAACTTTTTTCGAATACTAGCCTTGTAAGACTTCCGTTCCCCCACCATACCGGTTCCACCTCATTATGATTATTCTGTTAATTTTTTTGTGACTGTGTCTAAGCATTGTTCAATTTCTTCAGCGGTTTGTCGATACGCTTCAATTGGACCACCAATTGGATCAGCAATATCTAGATCATTTGAGTCGGGATTGACAAACTCTTTTAAAGTAAAAAGCTTCTCACCCACATGAGGATAGAAAACTTTAATCATCTCTTTATGAGAAGTTGTCATCGTCAAAATAACATCGGCCCAGCCGAGCAGCTCTTCGGTCACTAGTTGCGAAGCATGTTCAGCTGTGATCCCTTTTTCAGCTAAAACGGCTTTTGTCCCTTCTGATGCCGGGCTGTTTGGAAAAGCTTGCACACCAGCAGATTTCACCTCAACACCTTCGTCCATTCGAAAACGAAGAAGCGCCTCGGCCATCGGGCTCCTGCACGTATTTCCGGTGCATACAAACAACACTTTTTTCATGTCATGACCAGCGTCCTTTCTATTACAATACGATTGTTGCTTCATTGCTTGTATGAAGCATTCCCCTTTTACTTTCACGTTCCATATTATCATAACGAATTTAAAAACGGTATATGCAACGAAGGCATTTCTTACCTTTGATTCTCTAGTTTGCGAACGCTAATTTATTTAAAAAATAAGCTTGATCCCAAAGCCAATTAAGATGAAACCGCCAAGAAGTTCTCCATAAGAGCCTACATAATGTTGTAGCCTCGTACCCATGATTAAACCGATCCACGATAACACCATACTGACGATTCCAATCATACAGACCGTTAATGCCGTCTTCGCCCCTAACATCCCGAAGCTCAACCCAGCTGAAAAGCTATCTAAACTAACACTTAAAGCAAATAGAACAAGCCCAAGTCCAACTGGCTGCATGAGTTTGTCATCCTCATCCTTTTTAAAAGAAGACAACACCATCTGCAATCCAATAATCAGCAACAATCCACCACCAATGAATGTGGCAATCATTCCAAAGTAATTGGATAACAATTTGCCCGTCGCAATCCCTAAAAGCGGCATAATTATATGAAACAATCCGATCGTCACACCAATATTAAATATTTGTTTTAATCTAAGACCAAGCATCCCCATACCAAGAGCGATCGAGAATGCATCCATTCCAAGCGCACTTGCCATAATCAACAGTGTCACAAACTCCCCCATCTACAACCACTCCTTGTACATGCTACTCCAATGTATGCACGTCCAAAGAAAAATAGACAACCAACATGAAAGTTGATTGTCTATTTGAGCAGGAGCAGAAAAAAGGCACTGGCTACAGCGGGCTCTGTCCCCCGGCTGCTTTTTCAAGGCGATTCATGATGGCAATTCCTAATCCTTCGTATGAAAATACTTCAGAGAAAATCACTTCAGCTTCTTGTTCATCGAACTTACGCAAGCTGTCATACAATCCGTTTGCCACCGTTGCTAGATCCTTGTTCGATCCACATAAAACAACGACATCAGCTTCTTCATACCGCCCTTTTCCTTCTACCGTCGTCAAAACCCCTACTCGTTTACCGTCTCTTTTTGCCTCAGTCACAAGCTCGGAAATCTTGTCTTGATCTCGTACTAAATACAACGTACCAGCAGGCGAATAATGTGTATATTTCATTCCCGGAGATAACGGCGTTTGATCGTCAGATAGAAGCGATGGATCGACTTTAACCTTACCAATTACCGCTTCTAGATCCTCTTTTGTCACCCCACCCGGCCGATACAAAACAGGAATAGCCGCTTGGCAGTCAAGCACGGTTGACTCAAGTCCTACTCCCGTTTGACCACCATCAACAATGCCTTTAATCCTTCCTTTGAGATCATGATATACATGCATGGCTGTTGTTGGACTTGGCTTACCAGACAAATTGGCACTTGGCGCGGCGACAGGTACCCCAGCTGCGTCAAGCAACTTTCTAGCAACTGGATGATCTGGCATTCGCACGGCCACCGTATCAAGACCGGCTGTAACACTTGGTGCAACCGCTTCTTTCTTCTTAAAAATCAACGTTAACGGCCCAGGCCAAAAATGCTCCATTAGTTGCTTTGCGACTTCAGGAACTTCCAATACTAACTCATCTAATTGATCTATTTGGGAAATGTGGACAATAAGTGGATTATCACTAGGACGACCTTTCGCTTCAAAGATTCGTTTCACAGCACTCTCATCTAACGCATTAGCTCCAAGTCCATACACCGTTTCCGTTGGAAAGGCGACAACCTCCCCTTTTGTTATCCACAACGCAGCTTCCTTAATCAATTGGAGATTTTCCTCACTACCGGAAAAGTTATCCACACTCCAATATTTTGTTTGTTCATAACTCACTGTTCATCTCTCCTATCCCCTTCCATTTTGCAAGTGTTGTCCATCGATGTCAATAAAACGAAAAAAATTCGACAATAAGCCTAGAAAATCAGGCATTTCACCATAATAACTTCATCGTTTCTCTCCTTTATTCGACAAAATCTCTTTCCACCCACAAAAACAGGTTGTCCACAACTGTGGACAACCTGTAGATAACTTCCATTATTTATTCACTTTTCCACAACTTACTCCGTTAATTCACATGCCCACACTTTTACTTCCACTGCCACATTCCGTTTAAAGTGTTCCGAACACATTATTGATTCTGGCACATCTTCTTTGCCTACTTCCCGAAAACCTAACTGACGAAACAGTGCATTTGTCCCTTTTGCACATAAATAGACCGTTTCGATGTTTTGTTCCTCGGCATACTTTAACGTCAGTTGTAGAAATTCTAAACTCAATTTCGCATTCCAAATGGGAGAATCCAATACGAGCGATCGAAGCAAGCCATTTTCTTCATACTTCTCCACACCAACTGTACCAATCAAACTTTCTTCCTCATCTTCTACAACAAGAAAGCTTTCAATATATTGTTCAATTCCATCTTCTCGTAATCCCGCTTTTGCAACCAATCTTTGAATCGGTAGCATGTCCTTATTCTTCGCCTTTCGCACAACAATTCCCATAAGCTCCACCCTCTCTTAATCTATTACTAGATATGTATGAGAGGCTTACTTGATTTATGCTAGCTTTCTTATTTTCGCATAAAAAGATGCTAGAGGAAACTTTTTCTTCCTCTAGCATCTGATCTTTATACCTTTTCTGAAGAAAAGATCCGGTCTTTAATCTGAGAGAAGATTTCTACCACAAAAAACTTTACCTCAACTTCTTCCATATCTTCCTCATCCGTTTGCTCGGCTTCCTCCTTTGTATCAGCATCGGCTGCTACTGCATCACCATTTGACATATCAAGAAAGCATAAAGGTGGAAACAAGACACACCACCAGTTTTCACCTTTCCCTTCCCCAAGTGTTATCAACACCGCGTCATACAACCCAGCTGGGTAGACAATATTTCCGTATAATTTCGTTGGAAACTGCACTTCTGAAAAACTCACTTCAAATGACTGGTCCATCCCCATTTTCGCTAGCTCATCTTCTACAATGTCTTCAATTTTTGCTAGATTTTCTTCAATCATCGCTTTTCCTTCTTCTAAGTCACCCACACCAAGAACCAGCTCTGTAATGACCGCATTGACTTCATCACGAATTTCACGCTTTAGCGCTTGATCTCTGACCGAATCACTATTTGCTAGAATTCGCAAACGTACTGCTTTATCTTGACTTACTTCATTATGTAAAGACGCAACTGCCACTGCGTTTTGAGATTCCCAATTCATAATTAGAACAAATAAAGAGAATAATAGATAAATAACAACATTTGGTTTCATTTCAAAAGCACCGTCCCTTCATAAAACCATTGTGGCCAGGACGCTGCTTTTTTAAACTTAGAATCTAGAATTTTTTTCTAGAAACTAGCAAATGATTTTATTTAAACAAAGGTTGCTGTTTATCTGTAAATTGATAATAAAATGGAACGATGGCAGAACAAATGACTAATAATAACACACCAAGAGTTAGTTGAACGACAAATGAAACATCAAAAATTAAACGAGTGATCCACGGGATATAAATAACCGGTAAAACCAATACCCCAGCTCTCCACTTCGAATGCGTTGTCGTATATTGTTTCGCTCCACAATTGCGGCAGGTTTTTCTTCCTTCCACCACAAACAAAAGCTCCTTCCATCGGAATGTCTCCCCACATGACCAACAGACTGGTAGTTTCATCGAATCCCCTCCTCATCTGTAATGACTTGTAAAAATAGATTAATAGACGTTCTATATTTGCACGATAAAACTAATGCGATTCTTTAGGCACCGGCATAAATTTAGTGAAATAAGCCGCGACCAGTAACAAGACAAAAAACACAGCCCAGCTAATGATTCCGACTACATCAAACAAGTGGGCAAACAACATGAATACCGGCGTTAAAACCATACATACAGGCGACACCCACCCTTTTATCCCATGAACATTCTTCACTTTTGTTCTTTTATGATAAAGAATTGCAGCCGAGAAGACAACAACCGCTATCGTGATGACAATCATCATATAATCCAACATGAACATTCACCTCATTTCATACGCTTTGTCACATAAGGCAGACATACAATCACAACGAACCCAACGAGAGCTGAAAAAATTGCCATTAAAGAAATCTGTTTGTAAATAAGAAAACTCGCTAGCATGACACCAATAAAATACCCTACACCGATATAAAGAGCAGACTGTCGCATTCGCACCCTCCTCAACCTGATCGCCCTTATGGTAAATTATGTTAACACGTAAATGACCATGTAGCAATCTACGCAAAAAAAATACAAAAAAGCCTGCTAAAAACGTCTAGGCAGGCTTTTTGTTATTTATTTAGTCATTTTCCCATAAGCAAAGACCATGCGCTCCTTGCCATTAATGTCTAATTTAACCTCTGTTGTTGCATGAGGGAAGGTCGTCTGAAGCATCTTTTCGACCATTCGAGCCTGACCAACGCCGACTTCAAAGCCAACGATGCCCGTTTCTTTCAATACTCTTGGAAGCTGCTCCATAAAGCGCCGATACAAATCGAGACCATCCTCGCCCCCAAATAATGCTAAATGCGGTTCATGCTCCCTAACGTGAACCGCTAAACTCGAAGCGTCAGAAAGCGGGATATACGGAGGATTGGAAACGACCACTTCGACTCGGGTTCCTTCCTCCAAAATTGGCGTGAGCAAATCGCCATGTTTGAAACGAACGTTTGCACCAAGCTTTTCCGCATTTTCTCTCGCTGTATGAAGCGCCATTTCTGAAATATCCATTGCTTGGACATCGATTGACTCATCCTCAAGCGCAAGCGTTACGGCTATCGCTCCACTCCCCGTGCCAACATCCACTAAATGAACTCGTTCTTTCTGAAAAAACTTCTGCTTCAACTCTTGAATAGCAACGACCAATTCCTCTGTTTCCGGGCGAGGAATCAAGACATGTTCATTAACGCTAAAGCGGCGACCGTAAAACTCCTCATAGCCGATAATATGTTGCACAGGAGAGCCTTCTGCGTGACGATTTAAGTCTGTTTTCAATCGTTCTATAAGCTCATGCTCGATATTGTCATCTAAAATCATTAGGAGTTTCGCTCTATTCACTTGATAATAGTGACGTAATAACCACTCCGCCACAGGTGGCTCTAGGCCTTTTTCCTCTAAAAAAGAAGAAGCCCAACGAAGGGCCTCACGAATTGTCATTTCTTTCATCTTACTGCTCTGCATTTTGCATCGCTTCAGCTTGCTCTTCCACGATCAGTGCATCAATGATTTCATCAAGCTTTCCTTGAAGGATTTGCTCAAGCTTTTGCAAGGTAAGGCCGATACGGTGATCGGTTACGCGGCTTTGCGGGAAGTTGTACGTACGAATACGCTCTGAACGATCCCCCGTACCAACGGCTAGCTTACGGTTTTGATCGTATTCTGCCTGTGCTTCGCTTTGGAATTTATCATACACACGAGCACGTAAAACCTTCATCGCTTTTTCTTTGTTTTTGATTTGAGACTTCTCATCTTGACACGAAACGACTACGCCTGTTGGTAAATGCGTAAGACGAACGGCTGACATCGTTGTATTTACACTTTGTCCGCCTGGTCCACTTGAAGTAAACGTATCAACACGAATGTCTTTTTCATGGATATCCACTTCCACTTCTTCTGCTTCAGGCAAGACAGCAACCGTTGCTGTTGATGTATGAATCCGACCACCAGATTCCGTTGTCGGAACACGTTGTACACGGTGTGCTCCATTTTCATATTTTAATTTCGAATAGGCACCTGCTCCGTTGATCGTAAAAATAATTTCCTTGAAGCCACCAAGTTCGGTTGTTGTAGACTCAATTACATCGGTCTTCCAGCCTTGCGCTTCAGCAAAACGACTGTACATCTTGTAAAGGTCACCCGCAAATAATTGCGCTTCATCGCCACCAGCAGCTCCGCGAATTTCCATAATAACGTTCTTATCATCATTCGGGTCTTTTGGTAGAAGAAGAATTTTCAAACGTGCCTCTAGCTCTTCTTTACGATCAGCAAGTTCACTAATTTCTTCTTTGACCATAGCATACATTTCATCATCTAAGTTTTCCTCGAGCATGGCTTTTGCATCTTTATGCTGCTCATGCACTTCTTTATATTCACGGTACACTTGAACAGTCTCTTCTAAGTCCGATTGTTCCTTTGAATATTCACGCAATTTCTTTGAATCATTTATGACATCAGGATCACTAAGTAACTCGTTGAGACGATCATAACGATCCTCAACTAATTGTAAACGATCTAACACGGCTCTTCACCTCATTAAGATTTTCCAGTGTATAACATTATAATTATAGTATACAGCAAAGGCTGGGTCAATGAGCATAAAACCAAAAGGCCGGGCTTGCCTTTTGGTTTTATGCTCGATGCAGTGAGCGAAGCCGGCGTTTTCTTTTAAGCCTTTTTGAGCGCTCTTCTCAACAAGGCGCACGCCGAGTGTAGCCTCTGCAAAACGGGCTCGCTCTTTTTCCGAAAAAGGCCGATTTTGCCTTTTGGGTGAGGACTCGATGCAGGGTGCGGAGCCGGCGCCGAGTGCTTTTTACGCAGGAGCACAACCACTGCACATTTCCAGGAAACAATCATTTTTGTCACTCTACCCACATAGCCTTCCCAAATTCTTGCTTAACTAGAAGCATTTTGGGGAAAGTAATTGTATAAAAGGAGTGATGTTTCGATGAAATATGTCATTATCGGTGGAGATGCTGCTGGAATGAGCGCGGCGATGCAAATCGTTCGTCATGACGAGAAAGCGGAGGTAACAACTCTTGAAATGGGAGAGGTTTACTCTTATGCCCAGTGTGGCCTTCCGTATGTCGTCGGTGGTGTCATTGATTCATTTGATTCGTTAATTGCACGTTCTGTAGAGACGTTTCGAGATAAATACGGCATTGACGCTCGAGTGAATCATGAAGTAAAAGCTGTGGATGTCGAGAAAAAGCTGGTCACTGGCGACGGGTTTGAAGTTCCATATGATAAATTGTTGGTTGCAACCGGCGCGAGCCCAGTTGTTCCCCCTTGGAACGGAGTCCATTTAAAAGGCATTCACTCTGTTAAGACCATTCCTGATACAAAGGCCTTAATGAACGATTTGGATGGGATTACTAAGGTTGTCGTCATTGGCGGGGGATATATCGGTTTAGAGATGGCTGAAAACTTTGTAGAGATCGGAAAAGACGTAACAATGATTGAGCGCAACCCACGATTAGCTGGAATCTTTGATGAGGAATTCAGCAAAAAAATTGGGGATGAGGCCTCAGAACACGGAATTACGCTCAGGTTTAATGAGTCTGTGGAAGCATTTGAGGGCGGCGGTGACGGACGTGTTGCGCGTGTTGTAACAGATAAAGGCCATATCGATGCGGAGCTTGTCGTGATAGCCATCGGAGTAAAGCCAAACACAGGTTTTCTTGAAGGAACAGGGATTCATTTATTTGCAAATGGGGCCATCAAAGTGAATGCTTTTATGGAGACGAATATCGAGGATGTGTATGCAGCAGGTGATTGTGCGACTCAGTATCACCGAGTCAAAGAGCGAGATGACTATATTCCACTTGGCACACATGCAAACAAGCAAGGACGGCTTGCCGGACGCGCAATGATCGGCTCTCCTCGACCATTTCAAGGAGTTGTTGGGACATCGATTATTAAGTTTTTCGATTTGACTTTAGCGAGGACCGGCTTATCTGAAGCTGAAATCGAAGCGCAAGGCTACCCTTATGAGACCATCAGCGCGGAAATTCCACACATCGCCGGCTATTATCCAAATTCGGAGAAGCTCCATATTCGGATGAGCTATCATACAGAAACAGAACGACTGCTCGGAGCTCAATTGATCGGCACAGCAGGCGTTGATAAGCGCATTGATGTGCTGGCGACCGCCCTTTTTCATAGAATGCGCATATCCGAACTAGAGGATTTAGATTTAGCATACGCCCCGCCTTATAACGGCGTATGGGACCCAGTGCAGCAAACCGCAAGAAGGATGTAAGCTCTTTTCCTTATTGTTGCAGTGAAGTGCTAAAGGGGGGTCTGCCCCCTTTTTGCTATAAAGCTTATTTTTCCGCCTTTAAAACGTCTGATTTCGCTAAAAATACATTTTCGCTGTTATATTTCGTTTTTCGCCGATATATTTTGATTTTCGCTGATATATTTCCATTTTCGCCGATATATTTTGATTTCCGCTAATAAATGGACCCATCTTCATTTCCCCCACACGATATTCTCGTATGCACAAAAATTTGTTGTTAAATATGAAGGGTTTTGTTACATTACGTCGTATAAAATAATCATTACTATTTAAAGAGGTGATAAAATGATTATAAAGAAAAAGGAAATCCCTATTTTTATTAAAAAATTGCAAGCCCTCCTGCGACGCCTTCCTGAAAATCACGCAAAGGTACCTATCATTAAAGAGACCCTCTCTAAACATCTAGCAGGATTCAAAGGCGAAAACTCACTTGACTATCATTTAAGCTTCCTTCCGGAAAAACGCTATTACATCCTCCATGACATCAGGCTCTTCCATAAAGAATATTATTTTCAAATTGATACGCTCATTCTTGCACCAAGTTTTATCCTCATTGTTGAAGTTAAAAATATTGCCGGTACCCTCTTCTTCGATCCCGTATTAAACCAATTTACTCGAACACTTAACGGGAAGGATGAACTTTTTCCAAATCCCATACTCCAGACAACTAGACAAGAAACCAGACTAAAAGATTGGTTGCATAAAAACAAATTTCCCGAGATCCCCATTGCTTCCATCGTTATAAGTAGTCACCCTAAAGCGATTATTCGTACGACTCCCAACTACGCCATAAAGCTATCTAAAAAAGTCATTCATTCAGATTTCATTCCAGAAAGAATAGCCCAGTTTGAAAAAGATTATTCTGATGACATATACTCCAACACCGAACAGAAAAAATTAATCCGCACTTTTTTGAAGAAACATACCCCTAAAGAAACTTCCATTCTTACTCGATTTCAATTAACTGAAACAGATCTTCTTATTGGTGTTCAATGCCCAACCTGCCACCACTCACCTATGAAACGCGCTCACGGCTACTGGTTTTGTCCTCTTTGTTCATCCAAATCGAAGCATGCTCACAAGGAAGCATTAACAGATTATTCTCTTTTGGTTAAATCAACCATAGCTTGCAGGGAAGCGATGAATTATTTACACGTATCTTCGCCATATGTTTGCAGTCGCCTTCTCCGCTCAACAGCCTTTACCTTTTCCGGCACGAAAAAGGGCCGACTGTATTTTTTAATTGAATCCTAACCCCACCACCTAAAAAAAAGAAACGCCTATTAGGCGTTCCTCTCACTAACATGCACTTCATAACGGGGAACTTCAAGGAGAAGATCTCGCTTCAGCTTATCCATCTCTTTTTTCTTATCATCCTCGTTTAAGTTTGCAGGTGGTGTGACATTAACGAAGGCGTGATGCCCCGCAATGATAACCATCCCTGCTTCCATGCCATGTTCATCTTCAATAATATGGTGTATCAGCTCTTGATCATTCCCGAGATGTCTGCGTTCTCGGTGCAATGATTTGAAGCCTGTACCTGTATTAACTTCACCTGAATTGTCATAGGCAGGTGGCTGACGAAACAAACTGCCATAATTGACGGGACCTGGTCCGAGCAATCCATACGCCACTTGACCCGCATCTGGCGTTCTAGCTTCCGGATTATTATGGGTGACCGCATTGCCCCTAGCCTGCGGTGGTTGCGGGTCCTCCCCACATCCTGACACTAACACGATGCCCAACGCCATACAACTTAGCCATTTTTTGTTCATGTCCAAAGCACCTCCATGCTTACCTATTAGGGGGTTGCATGAATTAGTATGTCCTCATCATGAACAAAAGGCTCCTGTTAGTTTTGACCAGACTTTATCGCAAGACCGGGCAAAAGCGGCGGCTTGTTAGGGATTTCGTGACAATGACGACAGCGCGGCTCATATGATTCTGATGCGCCGACAAGAATAACTGGATCGGTATAGGATGCTGGCTTTCCATCAATTAAGCGCTGCGTTCTGCTAGCAGGGGAGCCGCAGCTTGGGCAGACAGCTTGAAGCTTAGTCACTTCTTCAGCTAACGCCATCAAGCGTTGTGTCGGTCCAAATGGTTCACCACGGAAATCTTGGTCCAGACCAGCACAAATGACACGTTTCCCATTGTTTGCCAGTTCGTCCACGACAGCAATAATCGCTTCATCAAAAAATTGAACTTCATCTATCGCAACGACTTGCGTTTCGTCTTTGACAAGGTCAAGAATGTCCATCGAATGCTTAACAGGTGTTGCCACAACCTTTGTCCCGTTATGCGAAACCACTTCTTCCTCACTATAGCGGTTATCGATTTCTGGTTTAAATACTTGAACAACCAACTTTCCAAAACTCACACGACGAACGCGTCTAATTAATTCTTCAGACTTTCCGGAAAACATGCTCCCGCAGATCACTTCGATCCAGCCTTCTTGTTTCATCACGTACATTTCTTTTCCCCCACCTTACAGCTAATCTATATGAACGGAATGATTCCATTTCCAATGTAATACGTATAGTATGTGCAAAAAAAACAGGCAAGAGCTGTGCGCTTGCCTGTTCGTTTATCCAGTTTTACTTCATGTTGTATTTCTTCTTGAACTTATCAACACGGCCACCAACATCAGTAAGCTTCTGCTTACCAGTGTAGAACGGGTGAGAATCCGAGCTAATCTCAACTTTTAGAAGTGGATATGTGTTACCGTCTTCCCATTCGATCGTTTCGTTTGATCCTTTTGTAGAACCAGACAAGAACTTAAAGCCTGTGCTTGTATCTTGGAAAACCACTTTTTGGTAATCAGGGTGAATTCCTTGTTTCATTACTTTCATCTCCTTTTGCCCTGAATCTCTTCGAAACAGAGTTATCTAAATCACACATGTCGAAATTATAACAAGTTGACGGGTAAAAATCAACTCTGTTTACATAGAAAAAATTGGAGCTTCGCCAAGACCGCTGAAAGAGGTACGATTTCACCTTTTTCAGCGGTCTAGCAGTCTCGTTTCGCCTTACCTCTTCACTCTGCGCTTCATTTCTTCATCCATCGCTTCAAAGAAATCAACATTCGTTTTCGTTTCTTTCACTCGTTTAATGAAGTGATCAACAAATTCTGGCGTATCGCTCATCGTTTTGCGAATCGCCCAAAGCTTTTCTAGCTGGCTTTTTGGCATAAGAAGTTCTTCTTTTCGTGTACCAGATCTGCGAATATCGATAGAAGGAAAGATTCGACGCTCTGACAACTTTCGGTCAAGATGCAATTCCATGTTTCCTGTTCCTTTGAACTCCTCATAAATCACATCGTCCATTCTTGAGCCTGTTTCAACAAGAGCCGTCGCTAAAATCGTTAAGCTTCCACCTTCTTCAATGTTTCTTGCCGCACCAAAGAAACGCTTAGGACGGTGAAACGCAGCGGGATCGATCCCTCCAGATAGAGTTCGTCCACTTGGCGGGATCACCAAATTATACGCACGAGCTAAACGTGTAATACTATCCATAAGGATGACGACGTCTTTTTTGTGTTCAACCAGTCGCATCGCTCTTTCAAGAACAAGTTCTGCTACTTTAATATGATTTTCAGGAACTTCATCGAAGGTCGAGCTAACCACTTCAGCTTTCACAGAACGCTCAATGTCAGTTACTTCCTCAGGACGCTCATCAATTAAAAGAACAATTAGTTCGACATCAGGGTGATTTTCGGCGATGCTGTTTGCGACTTCCTTCATTAAGGATGTCTTCCCTGCCTTTGGCGGGGCAACAATTAATCCACGTTGTCCAAATCCAACAGGTGAAATCATATCAATGATTCGGGAGGATACACGACCAGGTGCCGTCTCAAGTTCGATCTTTTGTTCGGGATAAAGAGGTGTCAATGCTGGAAAATAAGGGCGGTCCCTTGATGTTTCAGGAGCATCTCCATTTACCGCTTCGACATGGAGAAGTCCATGATAGCGTTCATTTTCCTTCGGAGGTCTTACTTTACCAGATACTTTGTCTCCATTTCTCAAATCAAAACGACGGATTTGTGAAGCAGAAATATAAATATCTTCTGAACTCGGCATGTAATTGATCGGGCGTAAGAAACCGAAGCCTTCTGACTGAATAATTTCTAAAACACCTTCCATAAACATAAGGCCATCTTTTTCAGCTTGCGCTTTTAAAATAGAAAAGACTAGTTCTTTTTTTGTTAATTTACTATAATAGGAAACTTTGTACTCTTTAGCCAAACCATAGAGCTCTTTCAGCTTCATATTTTCTAATTCGGAGATATTCACTCCCATAAAAAACACCACACTTCTATATATAATAAATCCCCATTTGCACAAATATGTAAATTATGCGGAAGGAGACTGTTTTTTTAATTTTTAAGCATAGGAAAAAATCATATTAAAATTCCTCATTGTATCTTTAAACTTTAGAATAAAGTGTAAAGGAAAATTCGAGGGTTCTGGAGATTAGAGGGAAAGGACAAAATAAAAATACGAACATATATACTATTTTAACCATACTATCTACATTTATTCAAGAACAAAACAAAAATTCATAAAAGATACATAATTTAAGGAAACTGAACAACGTCCAGTTTCCTTTATCATACTAGCGAATCACTAAGTCTGGTTTCTTTTTCATACTATGTTTTCCGTCAACAAAACGTACTGTTCCTGACTTCGCACGCATGACGAGGGATTGCGTTGTTGCAGAAGAACCATGATAGCGAACGCCTTTTAACAATTCACCATCCGTTACTCCAGTTGCTGCAAAAATACAATCGTCACCTGAAACGAGATCGTCCATGTGCAATACTTTGTTCACATCTTCTATTCCCATTTTCTTACAACGAGCTAACTCTGTTTCATTAGCAGGGAGAAGTTTACCTTGAAGCTCTCCACCTAAACACTTCAATCCAACCGCAGCAATCACACCCTCAGGCGCACCACCTGAGCCGAGCATAATATCTACACCCGTATCGCCAAATGCCGTGTTAATCGCAGCTGCTACATCACCATCTGATAATAGCTTAATTCTAGCACCCGCTTGACGGATATCATGAATCATCTTTTCGTGACGATCACGATTTAAAATCGATACGACGAGGTCTTCAATATCTTTGCCCTTAGCTTGTGCAACGGCTTTTAAGTTATCAAGAATCGGTGCATCAATATCCACTTTACCGACTGCCTCTGGTCCGACTGCGATTTTATCCATGTACATATCTGGTGCATGAAGGAGGTTGCCATGGTCAGCAATGGCAAGTACAGCTAGAGCATTCCACTGTCCGGAAGCAACAATGTTTGTTCCTTCTAACGGATCTACAGCAACGTCGACACGAGAGCCATAGCCATTCCCAAGCTTCTCCCCAATATAAAGCATGGGTGCCTCGTCCATTTCGCCTTCTCCGATGACAACGGTACCCTTCATTGGAATCGTATCAAATACGTCACGCATCGCTTCAGTTGCAGCTCGGTCAGCTTCATCTTTGTTTCCACGCCCCATCCAGCGTCCTGAGGCTAATGCAGCCGCTTCGGTGACGCGGACTAACTCCATCGATAAACTTCTTTCCATCTCGCTCCCCCCACGTCATTAACTATTTACTTGATCTAACTCCTCTTCGGTCATTGATTCACGCCAAATTTTTGCGCCCAAACCAATGAGCTTCTCCTCTAAGTTCGCATAACCGCGATCAATATGCTCTAATCCGGAGATTTCAGTAACTCCCTCTGCAAGTAGACCTGCCACAACAAGAGCCGCTCCTGCACGTAAGTCACTTGCACGTACCTTCGCACCTTGAAGCTTCGTTTTGCCATTGATGATCGCTGAACGACCTTCCACTTTAACATTAGCGCCCATTCTACGTAGCTCATCAATATGCTTAAACCGTGCGTTATAAATCGTATCTGTTACAATACTTGTTCCTTCCGCTTGCGTTAAAAGACTAGTAAATGGTTGTTGAAGGTCTGTAGGAAACCCAGGGTAAACAAGTGTTTTAATGTCTACCCCCGTTTTGTTTCCACTATTATGTATCAACAATTTGTCGTCTGAAACTTCAATGCCGACTCCCATCTCTCTTAGCTTTGCAATCAGTGACTCAACGTGATATGGAATAATGTTATCGATGATCACTTTTTGGCCCATAGCAGCAGCTAGAATCATATAGGTACCTGCTTCAATTCGATCTGGAATAATCGAGTGTCTGCAGCCATTGAGCGACTCAACGCCATCAATTCGAATGACATTCGTGCCGGCTCCCTTGATTTTTGCTCCCATGCTAGTTAAAAGCGTAGCTACATCAATAATTTCTGGCTCTTTTGCAGCATTTTCAATGATCGTTTGCCCCTTGGCCTTTACTGCAGCAAGCATAATATTAATCGTTGCGCCTACACTAACCACATCAAGATAAATCCGTGCTCCCTTGAGCTCATCCGCACGTAAATAAATGGCACCTTGCTCATTCGTTACCTTCGCGCCCAATGCTTCGAATCCTTTAATATGCTGATCAATCGGTCTCGGGCCTAAGTTACAGCCACCAGGTAGCCCGATTACAGCTTTCTTAAATTTTCCAAGCATCGCACCCATTAAGTAGTAGGAAGCACGTAATTTTTTTACACGTCCATTTGGTAATGGCATTGCAATCATTGATTCTGGATTGATCACCATTTCATTTTCCGTTAACTCAACTTTTCCGCCGATTTCCTCTAGTAGTTCACCTAGCAATTGAACATCAGAAATCTCCGGCAAATTATCAATTATCACTTTAGAATCTGCTAAAATAGCTGCAGGAATTAATGCCACTGCGCTATTTTTTGCGCCACTAATTTGAACTGTACCTTCTAGCGGATAGCCGCCTTCAATCATTAATTTATCCATAACCGCATCCCTTCCGTTGGTGCATTATAAAAAGACACAATTTTACTCTTATCTTCCATTATAACCACAACATTGAAAATGTAACGTGTTTTTCTATGTACGATTGTATAGGAATTACGAACAAATTGCTACGGGCGGCAAGGAAAAACGATTAGCGGTTGTCCCAGTCAGCTAAAAATTTCTCAATTCCTTGGTCTGTTAATGGATGCTTAGAAAGCTGTTGGATAACATTAAACGGAATCGTTGCAATGTGAGCTCCTCTGCGCGCTGCCTCAGATACATGAATTGGATGACGAACAGATGCCGCAATAATTTCAGTTGGAATGTTATGAGCGTCAAAGATTTCTACGATTTCAGTAATAAGTTCTAAACCGTTTTGACCAATATCATCAAGTCTACCTAAGAATGGAGATACATATGTTGCTCCTGCACGTGCAGCTAGCAATGCTTGTACACCTGAGAATACTAAAGTTACATTTGTTTTAATACCAGCTTCAGAGAAAGCATGAACAGCTTTTAGCCCTTCTGTTGTCATAGGGACTTTTACCGTGATGTTTGGAGCGATCGCTGCTAATTCTTTTCCTTCTTTAATCATTCCTTCTGCATCAAGTGCAATAACTTCTGCACTAACAGAGTCCTCTGTTACAACAGTCGTAATTTCACGTAAGCGATCATGGAAGTCCACGCCTTCTTTAGCAACAAGGGATGGATTGGTTGTAACCCCTGCCAAAATTCCTAACGACTTCGCTTCCTTAATTTGCTCGATGTTTGCAGTATCAATGAAAAATTTCATGTTTCTCCGCCTCCTAAAATTTTTATCTTTTTTTGTTATATTTAACTCGACAAGGTTCGTCAAGCGTTTACATAATTGTTTTTTTAGAAAATTTAAATGAAAATGATCTCATTAAAAGCAGTTCAAATGAACTGCTTTTAATGAGACTTCAATATTACGCTTTGTTGGAAGAACCAAACTCACGCATTTTGCCTTTAACTGTTTCTTTAATTGCTTCACGTGCAGGACCTAAATATTTACGTGGATCGTATTCTTCAGGTTTTGCAGCAAGCGTTTCACGAACAGCTTTTGCAGAAGAAATTTGGCTTTCTGTATTTACATTAATTTTAGCATGTCCGAATTGGATTGCTTTTTGAATATCAGCAGTTGGGATACCAGTACCACCGTGTAGTACAAGAGGGATACCTACTAACTCATCGATTTCTTTCATGCGATCAAAACCAAGGTTTGGCTCACCTTTGTAAGGACCGTGAACAGAACCAAGAGCTGGAGCGAAGCAGTCTACGCCCGTTGCTTCAACAAGTTCTTTACACTCAGATGGAATCGCGTATGCTGCATCAGCATCATCAACGATTAGGTCATCTTCTTGTCCACCAATACGACCAAGCTCAGCTTCTACTGATACTCCAAGAGCATGAGCAACAGCTACTACTTGCTTCGTAATTGCAATGTTCTCTTCTAGTGGATGGTGAGATCCATCAATCATGACAGATGTGAAACCTGCATGGATAGCTTCCACACACTTTTCGAAACTTGAACCATGGTCAAGGTGAATAGCAACAGGAACGGTTACGTTGTACTCTTCCATAAGAGCTTCAACAATAGCTACAATTGTTTTGAAACCACCCATATAACGAGCTGCACCTTCAGATACACCTAAGATAACAGGTGATTTTTCTTCTTCTGCAGCTTGTAAGATCGCTTGAGTAAATTCAAGGTTATTTAAGTTGAATTGACCCACCGCATAGCTTTCTGCCTTCGCTTTGTTAAGCATTTCCTTCATTGATACTAAAGGCATTGTACATCCTCCTTCATGTTAGAGCGAATCTATAGATAACAGACGTAAGTATGATCGCCGTATCTATTTAACAAGTTACCCGAAATGTCAGCAAATATCCAACTTGCTTATGTATAAAGTCACTTGCTAAATAGAGATAAATCTATATGAGCTCGATATTTAATCGAGTTCATTATAGCATATCTCGACCAAAAAACACGCGTTTCTACAAGGTTTCCGCAAGTTTTTACATGTAAGCGTTTTATAGTGAGGTTTGTCACTACGAAACAGCTAGGCTGTTTTTAATGACTTCGCGAATATCATCAATATCAAATGGTTTGGCAAAATGAGTAATCGCTCCTAAGCTCATGGCCTCATTAATTAAATTCAATTCACCATATGCTGTCATCATAATCACATCAACCTCAGCATGGTTTTCTTTAATGCGCTTCAGGATTTCCAAACCGTCCATTCCAGGAATCTTCATATCAAGTAAGACGAGATCCGGTTTTTCCTCTTCGACAATTTTCAGTGCTTGTACCCCATTTGCCGCCTCATGCATCACATACCCATCTTTTTGAAGAATTTCGCAAAGCAATACCCGAATTCCATACTGATCATCTACGACTAAAATTTTCTTCATGATAAACACTCCTCTCAAATTTGGTGTGTATTATTTTCTTTCCGAATTTATATCAGTTAAAATAAATCACACACATTTCACAACAAGAGTAGTTCTGTATGACCTTATAAAAATCCTTCCTTAATATTAAACAATCGTCGGACAGTGTCCGACATTATTGTCTAAGGTTGTCGATGAATCGCTGTCGTACGTCTAATTCTTTGCACTTGTTCCAAAATAGGAGGCCGATATTTTGAAAAAAATGTTTACAACACAACTGGTAGGATTATTCAATCAGTTAGATGAATTTCAACTAGAAGACGCAGCCCGTTTGTTAAGCCAAGCTCTGGTTGGCGATGGGCGCATCTATATTTATGCTAAAGATGAAATGGCTGCTGTTAGTGCCGAAGCTTTGTATGGGAAAGAGTCTCTCTCGCGCATTTCTCCCTTATTTGAAGAAGGAACGCTCGCCCAGCTAGACAGTGCTGACCGAGTGTTTCTCCTTTCAAGAGATTCTGACGATGAAGAGATGGTTGCCATCGCTGAACAAATGAGCGAGCAAAATATGTCTGTTGTTGGCTTAACCGCATCGCATCGTAATGAAGGAAAGCGGCAATGGACTGACTTGGTAGACATTCATCTTGATCTGGGTGTTACTAATAGTCTCGTCCCAACCGATACGGGTGATCGAATGGGTTATCCAGCATCGCTGCTTGCGATGTATACGTACTTTTGCTTATATTTGCTTATTTCTGAGATCCTATCCGAAATATGATCGTTATTTTCTTGGAAATGAGCGTTGACCTGGCGGGATTCTGTCTGATTCTGTAGTTTTTCTGTCCAAACTGCTCCAGATTCAGTCCAAACTAAGTCATTTTCTGTCCAAACTCAACTTTTTGCTGTCCGACCACTTTTTTTAAAGTCGAAAAAAGCAAAACACCTGCGTATCTGGTGTTTTGCTTTTTAAATCTTTGCTTGCGTATGATGTTTGAAATAGAGAAATAACTTTGTAAACCAATAAGAAATTGAGCCCATGATGTAGTTTCCGATAAACATATAAAAATTTAATAAGCCCTCGTGTAGTTGAAGAATATTAATTTTCTCATAGAGAATAAAGACCCCCATTTGTCGATGAATTTCCACAAAGCCAATCCCTATCAACGCGCTAGCTCCTATTAACCATATGTGAAAATTCCTGCCTTGCTGCGTACAAAATTGATACAACAACAGGTAGGCTACAGGGAGAAGAGATGCGTTAATTGATAATGTAAACGGATATTGAGGCAAAATCATATATGGGTGTTCCCAAAATCCATACCGACTCATATACGCATCAAAATAAGTAAACAACACGTGAAGAGTATATCCATAAAACAATATTTCAAAAAATCGTTTTCTGTTCAAAAGTACGTACAAAGCAACTAACGGAATAATGAGTAATGCTATAAGATACCAAAATTGCCATGTTGTTGGATCCGAGTATGTAGCCCAATACTCATCACTCAACAGGTTGGTATCTAGTCGCGCTTCATTCACTTTGTTGATAAATTCCTTCTGCGTCATAACTTATCTCCTTTCACACATATTTTGTTTTTTGTTAATTGTAATTATTCACAAAGACCAAAAAGGCAACACATAACAAAGNAA
>NZ_JRJU01000043.1 GCF_000787375.1 Halalkalibacter okhensis
CTAATGCGTCGTTTCAGCGACTTGATTATCATAACAAAATCAAAATGTAATGTCAAATTGTTTTTTTGTTACTTTTTCAAATCGTTTTGGCGACAAGAAATAATATACCATCCCTGTTTTTTAAATGCAACCCTTTTTCTAAAAAATATTATATGAAATATCAACAAAGAGATTTACTAAAAGAAAAGGACATGAATTCAAGCTATATTAACCTAAATCATGCCCTAATCATCTACCCTCTATCGACTAAAATAAAACCGTCTTACTCCCCTTGCTCACGGTGTCGCATTTGTGGGAATAAAAGAACGTCGCGAATAGAAGGAGAATTCGTCAATAGCATCACTAAGCGATCGATCCCAATTCCTAGACCTCCAGTAGGTGGCATACCATACTCAAGCGCCTCTACGAAATCTTCATCCATCATATGGGCCTCATCGTCCCCTTGCTCACGCTCAACAAGCTGCTGTTCAAAACGCTCACGCTGATCAATCGGATCATTTAACTCTGTAAATGCATTCGCATGTTCTCGACCAACAATAAACAACTCAAAGCGATCAGTAAAACGAGGATCTTCTGGATTCTTCTTAGCTAATGGAGAAATAGCTAAAGGGTGACCGTAAATAAAAGTTGGCTGGATTAAATCTTCTTCTACAAAGTGCTCAAAGAACTCATTAACAACATGTCCATATGTCATCGTTTCTTTCACATGTACATTATGCTCTTTTGCAATGGCCCGAGCCTCTTCGTCAGTCATTTCCTTCCAGAAATCAACACCAGTCTTTTCTTTTATCGCATCAACCATGTGAACTCGTTTCCACTTTGGCTCTAAATCTACTTCGTATTCACCATAAGTAACCTTAGTTGTTCCCAGTACTTCTCTAGCAATTTGAGCAACAAGCTCTTCTGTCAATTTCATAATATCTTGATAATCAGCATAGGCCTCGTACAACTCAATCATTGTGAATTCAGGATTGTGACGCGTAGATACACCCTCATTACGGAACACGCGACCAATTTCATAAACTTTCTCTAAGCCACCAACGATCAAGCGTTTCAAATGTAACTCGATGGCAATTCGCATATAAAGAGTCATGTCCAGTGCATTGTGATGCGTAACAAATGGACGAGCTGAAGCTCCTCCTGCAATCGAGTGCATTGTCGGAGTTTCCACTTCTAAATATCCTTTTGAATCTAAATAACGACGCATGGATTGAAGAATTCTACTACGTAAAACAAATGTATCTCTTACCTCTGGGTTAACAATGAGGTCGACATAACGTTGGCGATAGCGCTGTTCAACATCTTTTAATCCATGAAATTTATCAGGTAACGGTCGTAGTGATTTAGAAAGCAGTTGAAAATTCGTAACTTTAATGGAAAGTTCGCCTACTTTTGTCTTAAATGCTGTTCCAGTCACCCCAACTAGGTCACCAATATCAATCGTATTAAACAAATCATATTGCTCGTCACCTACTGCGTCTTTACGAACATAGATTTGGACTTGTCCTGTTAGGTCTTGAATATGAGCAAATCCAGCTTTTCCTTTGCCACGTTTTGTCATAATACGTCCAGCAAGAATCACTTCATGACCCGCTTCATCTAGCTCCTCTTTTGTTCGCTCACCGAATGCCTCACTCATTGAAATAGCCGTATGTGAGCGCTCAAAACGTCCGCCAAAAGGATCTTGTCCTTGTTCTTGTAATTTTGCTAACTTGTCCCTACGAACCGTTAGCTGATCATTTAACTCAAGCTCTTGAGTCATCTACATCATCTCCTCTATCATCAATCATTTTAGCCTAGTTTGTCTGTTTTTATATGTAGAAAAACTGCCAGCGTATCACACTGACAGTTTAATAATTACAAACGAATTATAGTGAAGTCTCTTGGAAAAGTCAAACAGCACTTGATTGCTCAACCATTTGAGCTTCTAATTCCTCTACAAATGCATAAAGAGTATTCGCTACATCCTCTCTTGATTCAAAGCTATTAATTTTATCGCGAACATGGCCATTTCCACGCATCCCCTTTAAATACCAAGCCGCATGCTTACGCATTTCACGAACCGCGACATTTTCACCTTTTATTTTAGCTAAACGATCCAAATGTAGCATACAGACATCGATTTTCTCTCGTGGAGTTGGTTCATCTGCAAGAGTACCATTCTCCAAGTATTGAATCGTTTGATACAGCATCCATGGATTCCCTAATGCAGCACGTCCGATCATGACACCATCCACACCAATTTCATCTAGCATGCGTTTAGCATCTTGCGGCGTTTGCACATCTCCGTTTCCGATAACAGGAATCCTCACCGCTTCTTTTACATCCTTAATAATACTCCAGTCCGCTTCACCTTCATACATTTGTACTCGTGTACGGCCATGCACAGCGACTGCACTGCCCCCTGCACGTTCAACTGCACGAGCATTATCTACTGCGTAGACGTGATCAGAATCCCAACCAATTCGCATTTTTACCGTTACAGGCTTATTTACAGCATCAACTGTTGCTGCAACCATTTCATATATCTTATTTGGGTCTAGTAACCATTTAGCCCCCGCATCACATTTCGTAATTTTCGGAACAGGGCACCCCATATTAATGTCAATAATATCTGCATTCGTGTTTTGGTCAACAAATTTAGCAGCCTCAACAAGTGTGTCTTTTTCACCACCAAAAATTTGTAAGCTTAATGGCTTCTCACGCTCATCGACATATAACATACTTAGTGATTTCTCATTCCCGTGCAAAATTGCTTTGTCACTTACCATCTCTGCACATACTAAACCAGCACCGAATTCCTTGGCAATTAATCGGAAAGCAGGATTACAAACGCCAGCCATCGGCGCAAGTACGACTTGGTTTTTCATTTCAATATTTCCGATCTTTAACATAGGTTTCACCTCCCCAAAAAACGGTCTACCTTTAAAGCAATTGATACTTAGAAATATTTAATACCTTTGCCATCTGTTCTAGCATCGTATCGTTTGGTTCGCGATTGCCTCTCTCAATATCACCTAGAACAGACACAGACATCCCTACTTGTTTTGCAAATTCCTGTTGCGTATATCCTTTGAGCTTGCGGTAAGCTCTTATTTTTTTGCTGTAGTTTGTGGATTCCATATCCTTACCCCTTCTTTATCTGGTAGTTCATCATAAACTTCTTGTATCGTTTGACCAAGATGCTCTGCGTAAAGTGTTGGATGAATTTCCATTAGTGGGACAATGACAAATGCCCGTTCCCACATTCTTGGGTGAGGAATTACTAGGTTCTCCAACATCATCTTTTCTTCGTCAAACAGTAATATGTCAAGATCTATCGTCCGAGGTCCCCATCTAATACCTCGCTCACGCCCGCAGTGATGCTCGACAGACTGAGTTACATCCAATACCTCTCTTGCTGTTTTTGTTGTTTTTATATTCACAACCATATTCAAAAAAGACTGCTGATTGACATATCCAACTGGCTCCGTTTCGTAAATGGAGGAGCGCTTAATGAGCTTCATTTCATCTTGAGTTTCAAGTAACTGAATGGCTTTTTCTAAATGATCCTCTCTATCACCAATGTTAGAACCTAATGCTATATATACATTATGCATCATAATCGCGACCTCGTAATCTCTACAGCAACAGAGTGATAATGTCCTGGTATCGGCGGGTCCGGCTTTATCACTTTGACTGTTACTTCCTGTAATAGCTCATAAGCCCCTAATAAATCACTTGCAATCTGCTCAGCTACGGATTCCACAAGTTTATAGGGTTTTCCCTCAACAACACCTTTCACTCGTTGATACGCATCTCCATAATTTATCGTTGACTGAAGATCATCAGTCGTTCCTGCTTTTTTTAAATCGAGATTTAAGACTAAATCAACTAAAAATCGCTGACCTAATTTGTTTTCTTCTTGAAAAACTCCATGATACCCGTAAAAAGCTAGTTGGTTCATATATATTTTATCCATCATTACCGTCCCCCATTAACGCATCCATCATGACAGCCATTCTAGACATTTCCTTCACATCATGAACACGCATCATTTGACAACCTTTCATGATTCCAAAGCAGACCGTCGCTCCCGTCCCTTCCACGCGCTCATCAACAGGGAGGTTTAATGTTTTGGCAATTAGCGATTTTCTAGAAGTGCCTAGCAACACTTGATAACCCATTTTTACAATCACATCTAAGTTTCTCATAACTTCAAGATTGTCCTCATGGCTTTTAGCAAATCCAATACCCGGGTCTAATATAATGTTCTCTTTCTTTACACCAGCATCTAAACAGATAGAGATACTTTCTTGTAAGTCATTAATCATATCGCTCATCAAGTTGTCGTAGTTTGCATTATCGCGATTATGCATCAGGATGATCGGAACTTGATAATCTGCAGCAACACCCGCCATATCTTTGTCCCATTTCGCACCCCAGACGTCATTAATAATAGAAGCACCCGCTTCAATTGCTTGTCTGGCTACTTCGGCTTTGTATGTATCAACTGAAATGGGAACATGCACTTCTTTTGCTACCGCCTCTATAATTGGGATGACACGCCTTAATTCTTCTGACTCACTTACTTGCTTCGCCCCAGGCCTTGTTGATTCACCACCAATATCAATGATGCCAGCCCCGTCTTCGACAAGTTGTTGTGCCCGTCTGACAGCAAGTTCAACTTCCGTATACCTTCCTCCATCAGAAAATGAATCTGGCGTGATATTTAATATCCCCATAATTTGTGTACGCTGTTGCTTGATTACACGTTCCATCGAGTTCCTCCTTTAAGCTCTAATTTACTCCAAAGCTGCTTCCGGTAAGCATGAAACTGTTGCTTTAACCACTTTGCCAACATAGCCTCTTCCTGAAATAGCTTGCCATTAAAAGAAGACAAGGTAACAATCTCTTGAATTGAATTCGTAATAAAGGCCTCATCTGCATTCAGTACATCATCCGGACGATAAAAACCCACCTCATAAGCAATTCCGCTTTCCTCGAGTAAGGCTAAAATAAACTGTCGTGTGATCCCATCTAAAATCCCCGTTTCTACTGCCGGCGTGTAAACAACTTGGTCTTTCACCCAAAAGAGGTTAGAAACAACTCCCTCTGCAATAAAGCCAGCCTCCGTTAAAAAAATCCCTTCCACATTACTATCATCGCCTATTTCTCGTTTGGCCAATACATTGTTTAAATAATGATGTGATTTTAAACGGATGGAACCTTCAGGTGTATTTCTCTTGATCGTTAGAACATTTGCTTTTTTACAAGCAGCTTGAGTCGTTGGGAGAGGTTTCATATAAACAATGACCGTTGGCTCCTCGTACTCTCCTGTATACAACCCAAGATCTTGCCTTCCAGCAGATACATTCCACCTTACATAAGCACTCTGTAAGTTATTCGCTTTCAATAATTGTTGGATGACCCTTAGAATTTCTTCACGACCCATTGACCAGCTAATTCCTAATGTCTTTAAGCCAGCCTGTAAACGTCGAAAATGGTCATCCAGTAAAAATGGATGACCATCATCAACGCGAAACGTTTCAAACAGGCCCAAACCGTACATAAATCCATGATCAAAAGCTGAAATGACAGCTTGTTCTTTACTTACAATCTGACCATTTACATAAACGAACACGTTGATTTCTCCTTGTCATACGTTTCTATAAAATTGCGCAACAGTTGTTTGCCTTCTGCTGTCATAATTGATTCTGGATGGAATTGAACCCCTTCAATCGGCAAGTCCCGATGGCGAATCGCCATAATTTCCCCATCAGCTGTTTCAGCTGTGATGACAAAACAATCTGGTAGTGTTTCTTTCTTCACAATAAGAGAATGGTACCTTGTTGCCGTTAGCGGGGAAGGTAACCCTTTAAAAATGGTTTCATTATTGTGCGTAATATCTGACGTTTTCCCGTGCATCAAACGTTCTGCACGAATGACATCTCCACCAAAAACTTGAGCAATAGATTGATGACCAAGACAAACACCAAAAATCGGGATTTTCCCAGCGAAGTGCTTAATGGTCTCTAAACTAATTCCCGCTTCGTCAGGGCTTTTTGGCCCTGGTGAAATCATAATAAAATCAGGGCTTAGCTTTTCAATTTCATCTAACGTAATTTGATCATTACGCTTTACAACTAATTCGTGACCCATTTCCCCTAAATATTGAACCAAATTATACGTAAAAGAATCATAGTTATCAATCATTAATATCATTAAAATTCCTCCTCAGCTCGATCTAACAACCTCTTTACTCAACTCTTTCTTCACTAGTCTCTAGAGCATGCCAAAGGGCTCTAGCTTTCTTTAATGACTCTTTGTATTCATTCGCTGCGACCGAATCGATGACAACACCAGCCCCCGCCTGCACATGGGCTTGACCATCTTTACATACCATTGTCCGGATGGCTATATTCAATTCCATATTGTCATCAAATCCAATCCAACCTATAGAACCAGTATAAATGCCTCTACGTACAGGTTCAAGCTCTTCTATGATTTCCATCGTTCTCACTTTTGGTGCACCAGTAATTGTACCCCCTGGAAATGTGGCCCGAATGACATCATAGAGGTCATGTTGATCCGATAACGTCCCTTTTACATTGGAGACAATATGCATTACATGTGAGTACTTTTCTATTACCATTAACTCATCGACTTCGACCGTTCCATAAGCCGAAACACGACCTAAATCATTTCTTTCTAAATCAACGAGCATCACATGTTCTGCCCGTTCTTTTTCATTGTTTATTAGCGTATCCGCTAACTGTTGGTCTTCTTGCTCGCCCTTCCCTCGTGACCGTGTCCCAGCGATAGGCCTTGTACTTAACTCCAATCCATTCTTTTTTACTAATAACTCAGGCGAGGCACTGACAAACTGAAATTGAGGCGTTTGTAAATAACTCATATACGGAGACGGATTTAGTTTACGTAACACCTCGTACACATGAAAAGGTTCGGTTGCCATATTCTTTGATTGCCTAACCGAAAGATTAACTTGAAAGACATCACCGCAAGCAATGTATTCCTTTATACGTTCAACAGCTGCGCCAAAAGCATCTTCAGAAAGAGAAGCACAAACGAAGGATCCGTTCTCTTTCTTTGTTCTAGTTCGCACTACCTTTTCCTGGCGCTCTTCTTTCCATTGGCTAACATATTGCGCTACTTTTTTATCTAATACATCCCCGTCATCCTTATGTCCATGAACGATTACCCACATCACTTCTTTGTCTGTATCATAAACAAACACATCGTTAAAAAGCATAAAGTAAACATCCGGTAAGGCTAAATCATCTTTTGCTAATTCAGGTAGCTTCTCGATTTCTCGAACGATATCATACGAGAAGTATCCAATCGCTCCCCCTTGGAACGGCGGTAACTCTGGAATGGTATCCTGTGCATACGGCGCAAGAACTTCTTTTAAACTCTCTAGTAACGGACCATTTTTCGTTTCGACTTGTCCATCTTTTTCAATCGACAACGTCTGGCCTTTTCCAGATACCGTTGCAAACGGCCTTAACCCCATTATATGATAACGCCCACCTCTGCCACTCTCTAAAAGAACATGTTGAGGTTCATTTGCCGCTAATGTTCGGTAACGTTCAAACCATCTTTCCTTATCAAGAGAGAAAGACTTTACTCTACTTGTTCGGTTTAGACGTCTCATCTTATTTTGTTGCAATGCCTTCAACTCCCGTCTCCATTCCTTTTTGTCTATTTTACATGAGAACGATAAAGAGGTAAAAACAAATTCTTCCTACTCTACAGTATTTGTTTTATCTTTTTCTTCAATAAAAAATTGCCCCTTCATATAACTACAATAAAAGATATCTTTAATATGCTCGTATCCTTGTTTGGCTAGCTCAGATAACAACCACTCTTTTGTTTTTTTAATAACCTCTAAGTGGTCGTCTTGGATGACTCCATCTTGAATTAAAGGCAGTGTAAAAGGGCTACTATCATCTTCCTTCCGAAAAATCGATAAGCTTCCTGACCTTTCTAAAATAGCAAAATCAACCTGTCTAATATCAGAAATTCCTTTTTCTCTTAATTGGAATAAGACATCATCAAGGTTGTACCGCTGCTTCCTCATATTTAATTGATTGATTTTTCCATGTTCTATAATCATAACTGGTCGGCCTTCTATAAGGTCTCTAAATCGTTGATTTTTTAAACTCATAGTCGTAAGGGTTACTTGAATTAATATTAACAAGAAAATAGGGGCAATCCCCCTTGCCATTGATACTTCAGGATCTTCAATAGCAATAACAGCTAGTTCTGCAATCATAAGAGAAACTATAATATCTAGTAAACTTAGTTCTCCTAACTCTTTTTTACCCATAAATCTAAAAAATGTTAGAATGATGACAAACACTACAATGGTTCTAAGCAAAATAATAATAATTTCACTCACTTTTCGTATGCCCTCCTCATCACTAATCACCTCTTATCTTTCCACCGCGTTAAATTTCAATTCACCTTTAGAATAAAAAAAGACTATGAGGCTTTTCCTCATAGTCTTTCTTCTTCCATTAGTCTTCAAATTGATATAGTGGTGTACTTAAGTAACGCTCACCGTTTGAAGGAATAATCGCTACTACTTTCTTTCCTGGTCCAAGCTTCTCAGCAAGCTGAAGCGCTGCATAGATTGCTGCACCAGAAGAAATACCACCTAAGATTCCTTCTTCACGCGCTGCCGCACGTGCATATTCAAATGCTTGTTCATTTGAAACTTGAATAACGGAATCATAAATGTCCGTATTCAGGATTTTTGGTACAAACCCTGCACCAATTCCCTGAATTTTATGTGGACCAGGGTTTCCACCAGAAAGAACTGGTGAATCTTGTGGTTCCACTGCTGCAATGTGAAGATTCGGGAAGTTTTCCTTTAATAACCCACCTGCACCTGTAATCGTTCCACCTGTTCCAATTCCAGAAACAAAGCCATCAATTTGTCCGTCAACTTGCTCAAGAAGTTCTTTACCCGTTGTATTCCGGTGAATTTCAGGGTTTGCTTCATTTTCAAATTGTTGTGGCATAAAATAGCCGTCTTCTTTTGCAAGCTCTGTCGCTTTGCGAATCGCTCCACCCATGCCTTCAGGACCTGGCGTTAATACTAATTCTGCACCGTAAGCACGTAATAAATTACGACGCTCCATACTCATTGTCTCAGGCATAACCAGCTTAGCCTTATATCCTTTTGCAGCTGCAACCATCGCAAGTCCAATACCCGTGTTCCCACTTGTAGGCTCAACAATTGTTACGCCAGGCTTCAATAGACCAGCCTTTTCAGCAGCTTCAATCATTGCAAGAGCAATACGATCTTTTACACTGCTTCCTGGGTTCATATATTCTAATTTCAAATAAATATCTGCATGCTTTTCTGATACAAGACGATTTAATTTCACTAATGGTGTTTGGCCGATAAGTTCTGTAACTGAATTTACAACTTTCATAACGACGCCTCCTCAATCCCTAGTAACTTTATTGGTTTTATTAAGATTATAGTATCAAACGTTTTCTGATAAGTCAATCAACATGTTACAATTTCCCTATTTTTTTCAAGCTGTAGGGCTTCTTATTACGCCTGTTTCATTAGTTCTTGTAACTCATCACCTGTTAATGTATATACCTCATTACAGAAATGACAAATCGTTTCGGCACCCCCGTCTTCGTCAATCATTGCCTGAATTTCTTCTTTCCCTAAACTGATAATCGCATTTTCAACCCGCTCTTTTGAACATTGACATTTAAATGCAATGGGGAGCTTATCTAGGATTTTTACATTCTCATCACCAAGTAGTGCATAGAGCATTTCTTCTGGTGGCATGCCAGCCTCTACAAGTTTTGAGATAGGCGGGATCGCGGAAAGACGCTTTTCAATCTCATCAATAACGCTATCATTCGCCCCTGGCATGATTTGAATAATAAATCCACCAGCTGCCAAAATCGAATTATCTGGATTCACAAGCACTCCTACACCGACAGAAGAAGGAGTTTGTTCAGATGAGGCAAAATAATACGTAAAGTCTTCTCCTAGTTCACCTGATACAAGGGGAACACTACCAGTGAAATTTTCTTTCAATCCTAAATCTTTTACAACCGAAAGAAATCCATCTGTACCAACTGCACGAGCAACATCCAATTTTCCTTGACTATTTAAATCAAAGTGAGTTTGAGGGTTGGTTACATAACCTCTAGTCTCACCATGTGTATTCGCATCAATGACAATAGCTCCGATTGGCCCTTTCCCTTCAATCCTAACCGTCAGCTTGGAATTCCCTTTTAACATCGTGGCCATCATCGTACTCGCCATCATTGCTCGACCTAATGCTGCTGATGCTGTTGGCCAAGTTCCTTGTCTTCGCACTGCTTCATTAACCATATTTGTTGCTACTAACGAGTACGCTCTTACTTTCCCTTCAAATCCAATTGCTTTAATTAAATAATCTTCCATCATGATAGGTCCCTTCTTTTCTAAGCATTTTTTTCGTAAATCATTTGTAACCCTTTTAACGTTAAAAACGGTTCAACTACATCAATGGTCTCTGTTTCGGACGCAATCAATGAAGCCATTCCTCCTGTTGCAATGACGGTTGGAACTTCTTTTGCTTGGGCTTTCATTCGTTTTACAATACCGTCCACTTGACCAACATAACCATAAAAGATCCCTGCTTGCATCGCATGGACTGTGTTTGTTCCTAGTACATTCTTCGGCTTGGCAATCTCAATTCTTGGTAATTTCGACGCTCTCGTGTATAGGGCTTCCGTCGAGATCGAAATTCCTGGCGAGATCGCTCCACCCATATATTGTCGTTCCTCATTAATATAGCAATACGTCGTTGCTGTACCAAAATCAACAACAATTAGCGGACTGCCATATAACTGAATAGCTGCCACTGCATTGACAATCCGGTCTGCCCCAACATCTTTCGGATTGTCATATTTAACATTTAATCCTGTTTTAATCCCTGGACCAATGACCATTGGTTTAATACCAAAATACTTTTTACACATTAGTTCTAATGTATACATAATGGGGGGAACAACTGAGGAAATAATGATCCCTTCTATTTCTTCAAAAGATAATTTTTCATGTTCGAATAAGCCTTTTAACGACATAGCCCATTCATCTTCAGTTTTTTGTCTACTTGTTGCAATTCGCCAGTGGTAGTGCAACTCTTTCCCCTTATAGACTCCTAAGACAATGTTTGTATTCCCTACATCTACTACCATTATCATATGTACTCACCGCCAACTTCTCTCTATACTAAAGGCTATCTCTCTTATTTTGTGCAAATAAACACAATAACAGACAGGCCATTTTGATTTAACCAATGTTCATTATAAAACAAGCATCATTTTTATGCTTCCATTTGCACTTACGATTCACTTAAAAGAAATGCCCAAAACAATAAGAAGAGGATGCCAAATTGACATCCCCTAAAAGCTTATTCATCTTTTTTCTTATCTTCTGTTGAAGGCTCTTCTTCTTTTTTATCATCAGACTCTTCAGGAGTTATATCTTCATCCTTTTTAGAATTGATGTTCACCTTCATATCCGCCTCACTGCCACCATCTAAATATTTATTCGTATGATGGTTATCAGGAAGCTTGCCTTCATTAATTAATGATTTAATTTGTTCTGCATCAAGTGTTTCCAGCTTCAATAATGTTTCAGCAACTAAATCTAAGCTGTCTTTGTTTTCCGTTAAAATTTGCTTACAACGGTCATAACACTCTTTAATGATACGTTGAACTTCTAAATCTATTTCATGTGCAAATGCATCACTGTAATTTTGCTCATTTTGAATATCACGGCCTAGGAACACTTGCCCACCTGAATTGGAACCGAATTGCATCGGACCAAGCTTCTCACTCATTCCATATTCCGTTACCATTTTACGAGCAATCCCTGTTGCACGCTGGAAGTCATTATGAGCACCTGTACTCACTTCACCAAATTGCACTTCCTCTGCAACACGACCACCAAGCAATCCAATGATCTTATCAAGAAGCTCTGGCTTTGTCATGAAATAACGGTCTTCTTTAGGAAGCATAACCGCATATCCGCCTGCCATTCCACGAGGAACGATCGTCACTTTGTGAACCATATCGGCGTTTTCAAGCTTCACACCAACAACGGTATGACCTGCTTCATGCCACGCAACAATGTTCTTTTCTTTCGGAGAAATGACACGACTTTTCTTCGCCGGTCCAGCAATAACTCGGTCAATCGCTTCCTCAATATGAATCATACTTACTTTCGTCTTGTTATCCCTTGCAGCTACTAAGGCAGCTTCATTTAAGAGATTTTCAAGATCCGCTCCAGAGAATCCTGGCGTTCTAGCGGCAATAGCCTCTAGGTTGACATCATCATTTAATGGCTTATTACGCGCATGAACCTTAAGTACTTGTTCACGACCAATAACATCTGGACGGTTCACTTGAATTTGACGGTCAAAACGTCCCGGACGTAATAAGGCTGGATCTAGAATATCAGCACGGTTAGTCGCTGCGATGATAATGATTCCTTCATTCGCACTAAAACCATCCATCTCTACTAGCAATTGGTTTAACGTTTGCTCACGCTCATCATGTCCGCCACCAAGTCCAGCTCCACGCTGACGACCAACTGCATCAATCTCATCAATAAAGATAATACATGGTGCATTCTTTTTCGCGTTCTCAAACAAGTCACGTACACGAGATGCACCGACACCAACAAACATTTCAACGAAGTCCGAACCACTAATGGAGAAGAACGGTACGCCTGCTTCACCAGCAACCGCTCGCGCAAGTAAGGTTTTACCTGTTCCTGGAGGTCCAACTAAAAGAACCCCTTTTGGAATACGCGCACCAATAGCAGAGAACTTACGTGGGTCTTTCAAAAATTCAACAACTTCAACAAGCTCTTGTTTCTCTTCATCTGCCCCTGCAACATCTTTAAACTTCGCTTTCTTCTTATCATCACTTACTAATTTCGCCTTACTCTTACCAAAGTTCATGACACGGCCACCACCGCCTTGAGCTTGGCTTAATAAGAAGAAGAATAAGATGAAGATAATGATGAAAGGAATAATCGATGTAAAGAACGTAACCCAACCACTTGTCTCATCAGCAGGTTGAACATCTACATCAAAACCACCTGCTGCTCCTTCAGGTCCAAATAGAAGGTCTGCAGTTTGCTCACTTTGTAGCACATATGTTTCAAAAAATTCTCCCTCTTGTTGGTCAGTAAATTGTCCTCGTATTAAATAAACTTGCCTTACTGGCTTAACGGAAAGCTCAGTAACCTGACCTTGCTCAAGTCTTTCAATGAAGTCTGTAAACGTAACATTTTCAACTTGTGCTTGATCAGTACTAAAGACATTTACAATTCCAATAATAACGAGAAAGATAAGTAAATAAAAAATAGTATTACGGAATATACGATTCATCCTTGACCTCCTCCCACGGCAATACAGCTTTGTTTATCGTACCATAATAGTTCTTTTGTTCACAAACATTAACTCTCATAAATTTCCGGCTTTAATATACCTATGTAAGGCAGGTTACGATATCGTTCTGCAAAATCAAGTCCGTAACCAACAACAAACTCGTCAGGAACTGTGAATCCAGCAATATCGGGAACAAGATCAACCTTTCTTCCTTCTGGCTTATCTAAAAGCGTTACTACTTTTACTGATTTGGCCTTCCGGTAATGAAAAAGCTTCACAAGATAGCTAAGAGTGAGTCCGCTATCAATAATATCTTCTAAGATAAGTACATCACGGCCTTCAACAGATGTATCTAAATCTTTTACAATTTTCACTTCTCCTGAAGAAACCATTCCGGCTCCGTAACTAGACACATCCATGAAATCCATTTCGATATGTGTATCAATTCGCTTTGTTAAATCACCCATAAATGGCATAGCACCTTTTAACACACCAATAACCAATGGAAACTTCCCATCATACTCTTCTGTAATCTGTTTCCCTAACTCTTTACACTTTTCCTGTATTTGTTCCTCAGAAATAAGTATTTCTTTAATTTCATCCCTTATCAATGTCAAACAAACCTCCTACTTTTCATCAGGTCGTATATTTCTGTAGCTTGTTAAAACTAATACCTTTTTTGTATCGTGTCCAACATGGCCCACTTTAGACCTGTGTAAAAATGGCACCCATACAATGTTTCCTTCACCATCAATAATGATGGGCCACTGCTTTCTTTCTTGCTTTGGGATTTTCCTATCAATAAATAGTCGTCCTACTTTCTTTGTCCCATCCATCCCTCGACATGTCATACGATCGGATGCCCTTTTGCTTCGAACAAATAACGGCTCCGACACAGCCTCATAATCCAAAATAATTTGGTTGTCCCTTTCCACTATATCCTTATCTTCAGTCACATATGACTCAATAACCCAGGTTTTCGTAGAAAGGCTCCCAGGAATAGAAAGCAACTCGATGGCTTGTTCCCCCTCATCTATAGAATCTTTCGTAAAATGACACAAGTCATACTCACGTCGGATGAGGGTGGAGTCTGGCAAATGAAGATCGGCTGATGGCTTTCCGTATTGAACCATGTCGAGTACTTGCTCAATATGTATAGACGTAATCAATGGTGAATTTTTCCCGTAAAGATAATTTAATATTAGATGAATCACCCTTCTTTGTAAAGGGAGGGCTACATTAAGAAGAGCGATACGGGAAATTGTAACGTTTCGTTCACTTTTTTTTGTAATAATAGTAGATTTCACTTCTTCTGCTAAAGCCATCAATAAATCTTGATCATCGTTTTCCCATTCATACTTTCTTTGCACATGGGTGTGAATGAGTGGGTTCTCTTCCTTTAAAAAAGGCAACACCACTTTACGAAAACGATTCCTTGTATACACAGTTGATTCATTGCTTGAATCCCGCCTTGGATACAATGCTTCTTCTATACAATATTGCTCAATCTTCTCTTTAGTTATTCCTAAAAATGGACGAATTATTACACCTTGACCCATTTTACGTTTGACTGGAATTCCATATGTAAATAAGGGGAGGCTCCCTCTAACCATTTTCATAAGTACAGTCTCTACTTGATCATCACCATGATGGCCTGTTGCAAGAGCACTGTCCGAGTAGCGCGACAGGAGCTCTTCAAAATAAGAATACCGCAGTTCTCTAGCCGCTAGTTGAGTCCCCACATTCTTCTCAGATGCATACTCTTTCACATTAACACGTCTTTCGTGGAAGGTGATACCACGCTCTTGACAGAAATGCTCGACATAACGAGCATCCTCGTCTGATTCTTCCCCTCTTAGCTGGTGATGAACATGACATGCCGCGATTTCAATTTGATAATATTCTTGATTTGACCAAAGGTAATGAAGAAGAGCCATCGAATCTGGACCGCCAGAAACAGCAACAATGACAAGCTTACAATCTTCAAATAGATGATGCCGTTTTATAAAATTATGGACGTCTGATTTCATAGCGCTGTCCAATCCCTCCTTTACCAATGGAGAATATCGATAAAGCAAACACAAGCCCTGCTGCAATGCCTCCAGCTCTAAGCATCGTTTCAATTCCTAATTGCAACCCATTCAAATAATCTCCGTCTACAAAAGCAAGCATCGTAAAATACGCTCGACTTCCCGGAACTAAAGGGATGATGGCTGGAATGCTAAACGTTGTGACTGGAACTCTAAATTTCCTCGCTAATAGATGAGCAACCGTCGCACAAATAAATGAAGCCACTGCCGTAGCAAAAATATCGGACATCCCTAGTGTTGGCAACAATGAATAGATATACCATGCTAGAGCTCCAATAGCTCCACCCATCCATAGAACACGCTTTGGAACATTAAAAATAATACCAAATGCGACTGTAGCAAAAAAACAAAATACTAACTCAATAATCATTGTTTTCCTCCCGAATCCACCTCTATAAAAAGAGAGCGATCGCTAGTGCAATTCCAGTTGCAATCGACAGCGCTGTGATGACTGCTTCTGCACCGCGGCTAACACCAGCAACTAGATCACCTGACATTAAATCTCGAACAGCGTTTGTTAAAGGGATGCCAGGGACCAATGGCATTAACGTCCCTATAATGACTTGATCTAAATTTTCACCAAGTCCTAAAAGTACGAGAAAGATCGCAACCGTTCCACCTAAAAATGCTGACATGAATTCGGCAAAGAACTTGACCTTTGTATAATCTTGAATCAATACGATGCACCAACTGGCAAAAAAACCTGCAATAAACGCGGGAACCGTATCATATAAATTACCGCCGAACAAATAGGAAAAAGCACCACCAGCAATTCCAGAGGAGAAGTGTAGGAGTAGCGGCGAGTAGTTCATTGGTGCTTTTGCTATTTCCTCAAGCTTTTTAAGTGCCTCATCATCTGTAATAGCTCGACTCACAAATTCCCTTGATACTTGATTTACAAGCGTTACTTTATTTAAATCTTGCAGCCTATCATCAACTCGGATCATTTGCATGATATCTCCCTTTCCTTCATCCTCAAACGAAAGAAAGATGCCTGTTGTCGTCACAAAGCTATGAACATTTTTAAACTGCGCTGATTTGGCCATTCGCTCCAACGTCTCTTCCACTCGATACGTTTCCGCTCCATATGTAAGCATTATTTCACCTGCAAGCAAACATATATCCATCATCCGATCGGCATTCATGATATTTCTCCTTCGTTCCTACATCATTTGTCCAAATAAGTATAGGATATAAGCTAATAGAAGAAAAGAGGAAAGCAGGAAGATTTCAACAAAGTAAGAGGATTTCTTTTCCTTTTTTGTTGCTCCTTGCTTGCGTGAAACATTCACCTGGTTTTTCTTTGTTTTCTGCTTTCGTGTCTCTTTTGCTGGGATATGTTTATAGCTCGAACTTTTTGATACAGCTTTAACCATATCCTTTCTCATCTCTATCGCTGATTGATATTTTCCTTGCATTGCCCTTAACATAACATCACGATAAGGGATAAGCATCGCCTTTTCATCCATTCGTTGTTTCAACTGTAAAAGTGGCTTTTCTCCTTGCTTTTCAAACCGGTTTGGATAGGCACAATTGATCATCATCATAGCTACTGCAAATAAATCATAACTAGGTTCCGCTTTTCGTGAGCCTTGTCCCCAATAACCCCGATCATAGAACTCAGTATATTCCTTAATGGAGCGGCCAATTAATGTCGTGCCTCCTACATCAAGCCATCTAATGCGAGCCGGCGGGCCGACAACTAAAACGTTATCTGGCTTTAAGTCCCCAAATACCCAACCTGCTGCATGCAGCCGGTCTAAGTCGCCTAGCAACTGGATCATTAAAATTCCTAGCCATTCTGTTCCTTTATTTTGCATATACTCGATAAACTGTGTCCCTTTTAAATATTCCATCACATAAAACGGAAAGGTTCCTTCTGATGTAACCAAATCGTCGACATCTAGCAAAGAAGGTCCAAGAATTTGTCCTTGAACCTTCGAGAAATGCTTTAATACATTCACCTCTGATGTAATTGACATGCTATCCATCCCTACTTTTAAAGCAACCAGCCCTTTAGCTGAATCAGCTAAGTAAACCGATCCTGTTGCCCCTGCCCCAAGCGGACGGATAATTTTATAGGGTTGACTATGCCATTTCCCAACAATTTTGGCTCCTGCTTGTAACTTACATGCCTGATTCTTCGAGTAGCTGTTCTTCATCACCAGCCATCAAACTCCTTCTTGAGCCTGACTTCGCAAACTTCTGCAGGGCAACTTGCAGAGCAGGACCTGTTGGAGTAATTCCACCAGAAGACAGCTTTTGAAATATTCCTGAAAGTGAATTAAGCTGGGGCGACCAATCAAGCAACTTATCAATATCCCTTTTCTTCCCGGGAAATGAATACAAAGCAAAACGGTTTGCTCCCATTCTCGATGTAAGACTAATAGATAAATCCGTTAATGCTTCTTGAACCATCGGTAGTTTATTTTTCATACTAGCACTTGTATCTACTAAAATGAGCACATCCAAATTCATCGTCTCACCAAGCTCATCTACTACTTCCATCACTTGGCCCCTTTTAGCCGGAGATAAGTCTTCCATCTCCTGATTTCCACCAAGAATTTGTGATAGCTCCTTATTGACCACACCATGAATCGTTTGTGTCATCGCTTTTCTCGTGACCATTTGAACGGTTTGTGCTAACTGCTTTGCATAAACAACTTGACTTACCCCACCACCTGCCATCGCAATGGCTTCAACTTCTTCTATTCCTTGCTCATTAAGGTGATTCCCATCTACGACACCAATTACATTTACAGTAATTCCTTGTTCTCTAGCAAGTGCAGCAATCGCCACTGGATCCTCACCTTGATTTGAATGACCGTCAGTTAACAACAAAATTTGCTTTAACGTACCTTTACTCACTTTCTATCCCCTCCAAGTAGTCAGATGTTACCATCATTCACTAGCCTTAGAGGTTTTATACGTTCAAAGGAACTTTGTCGAAGAGTTTTCAAGAAAAAAGGGCGACCTTCCCTTTTTTCTTGAAAACTCGATGCAATGTGCGGAGCCGCCGCCTGCTTTTTAGCCTTTTGAGCGGGTTTCTCAAAAGGCGCACGACGCGCGGAGCCATTGCACACTTCCCCAGACCTAGCTATTTTCATGAAAAAGGGCGACCTTCCCTCTTTTCTTGAAACTCTTTTAGTTAGTCAATGATGTCATCTACTTTTTCTGTTGTTTTTTTACGAGGACTTCCTCCCTCTCTTTTTTACTAATTTGGGTGATTTATATAACGGAATAGCTGACCACTTCGGTGTATTTCGTTTAATCTTTGCGACAATCACTGTCATATCATCATCGATACTCCCTTGTTCATTTCGGATAATTTTTTCTAAAATAACATCTGCCACTTCTTGCGGATCATCGGTTTTTAATTCGCTTAGTAAACGTTTCATCCACATTTCTTTATTTTCTACATGCTTAGGGGCGTCGTAAATTCCGTCACTCATCATAACAAGCAAGTCACCAGCTTTTAATTGCTCACTTACCACATCCACATCAAACTCTTGTATCATACCCATTGGAAGATTGCTTGCCTCCACTTTGATCACATTGTTCCCACGTTTAATGAAGCTTGGAATCGAACCTATTTTTAAGAACCTAGTCGTGGCATCCTGCAAATCTATCATGGCTAAATCTAGTGTCGAAAAGATTTCGTCTGTTGTACGCAGCGACAGAACAGAATTAACCGATTTAATCGCAACCGTTTCCTCAATGCCTGATTGGAGAACTTTTTGCAGCAGTTGTAACGTTTCATTGCTCTCCAAGTGAGCCCTCTCTCCATTACCCATGCCATCACTTATAGCAATAGCATATTTTCCAGAACCTAACTCAATGGTTGAGTAGCAATCACCCGAAACCCAAGCTCCACCTTTAGCAACATGGGCAACACCTGTATCTACTACGAACTGTTTTGCAGATCCAAACGACACATGACTGAAGCCATTCGGGTAAAATCCTACCTCCTCCTTTTTCACAATGACTGTTTCGCTTAATAAATCAGATAAAATCGGTGCAATAATTTTTTCACATTGGCCATGGCCTTTGTCATCAGAGATGCTCATTTCAATTTCAAGATTTCCTTTTTCAAGACTATAAATATCAATATGCCCAATCTCAAGACCTACTTCACGTAAGGCATCTAGCATTTGCTCTTCTTGGTAGTGATGTGCTTCCTTTTCCTTTTGAATTTCTTTAGCGAAATCACCCATTACACGTGATACACCTAGGAGCTGGTCAGCAACTAATCGACGACTCTCCATCACTTGACGTTTGAGCTTTTGGTTTGCTTGGTACTGACCATGTTCATGTCGAACGGCTTGGATAACCTTCTCTGGTTTTATACATTCCTTTTTCCATTCTTTCATAAACAACTGATCTTTTATTTCTCCATGTTCTTCTGTTTCAGTCATAATTCTTTGCATCGAGTCATATGTTTTATTAAAGTTTTGCACCCAGCACCGTTCTTTTTTAAAGCATGTCTGACATGTCTTTTCCGTAACATTGCTTAGGAAATAGTCGACTTCTCTTTCTTCATCTTCTGTATTTGACATATGCGCTGGGGTTTGAAAACTATTTGATAACGTCTGAAACAAAGTAGAGAATTGCTCAACTCTACCAGCCGTTAAATCTCTAATTTTTCGTAAGTATTGCTGTTGTTCTTTGGAATGTTCTACTGTACCTGGAATATATCTAGCTAAATTCGTAAATACACTCTTAGGTGTTAAGAAGAAGACGATAATGGCTGCCATTGACTCCATTAATGTGACAGACACCTGTGTCGCTCCTTCACCGTACAAGCCTATTAACAGTGTCCCAACAAGAAGCCCGATCCCTACGCCAACTTTCTTCCCTTCTTTTAAGAGGCCTCCTAACAAACCAGCAAAAGCTAGCAAACTCATTTGGTACAAGCTTGCAACACTAGCAAGACTCAGGATTAATCCAGTCACAACACCAACGGTTGACCCGATGGCAGCACCTCCTACAAAGGCAAAAGCAAGAACCAAATACCTTGCAAGAACATGTTCAACGGTCATTTCGTAAATAATCCAACCTACCGTCCCCGTCATAACAGAAGCTAGTAATATAATTAAGCAAACAATTTCTTCATTTCTAAGTGGTTGTTTCATTTTACGTGAGGTAACGATGGGTACACTCTGTAAGAAAATCATTGTTAAAATAAAACTTAGACCCGCCTCCACAGTAGCCATCATTAATGCGTAGTTTGTAATGGTTCCTTCTAAGAAAAAGACAATCCCTAACCTAGTGGCCATACTGGCACCAAAAACCGTATACGGAAGCGCTTTAGTTGGGTTTTGTACAAACTTGGCAACTATTTTTTGAATAAGAACATAAGCAATGATCGCCAACACAACAAAACCAACCTGCCCATGGTACCCCGTCATCGCCCCCGCAACTAATGAAAGTGCTGCAATCGGTGCACGTTCACGCTTCAGCATATAAATAGCTGCTAAAAATGGTAATACAAATGGTGTAAGCTCAGATAGAATCATAGCCCTTCCCAGCAGGAAGCCAACAATAGCCACCATTAATCCATATTGATAAAAAGCCGCCTTTGTACCAGAAGCAAGTTTTTCAGCCATTCCCTTACCGAAGCTCGTCCACTTGTTCCGTAAAGTCCTTCCATCCTCAGCGGGTTCCGTCCATTCTTTCGTCAACTTCTGAATCATCAACATCCACCACCCTAGTTTTATTCGTGTACCCATTATAAACAGATCGACACTTCATTTTTTGTCAAAATCGCAGGGCGAATACCAAAAAACGTTCGACTTCTTTCGGGCAAAATAGGGATCAATAGATAAAGATTCTCGTATTAGAGCTATTATAATGGTGGATTATTGCAGTCTTTGGAGAAAGGTGAGGAGAGATTTTTTAGGTAAGGAGGTGTTTTTTGCATGGTGGATTATTTTTCTTGTTTCACATCTTTTTTCAGCAGCCAACTTCTCTCTTTGGCTACCGTCTTTCTCGTTTCTCTCTCTTTTCGGTAGCCAATCTCTCTCTTTGGCTACCGTCTTTCTCGTTTCTCGCTTTTTTCGGTAGTCAATCTCTCTCTTTGGCTACCGTCTTTCAAGCTTCTCTCTCTTTTCAGTAGCCAACCTCTCTCTTTGGCTACCGTCTTTCAAGCTTCTCTCTCTTTTCGGTAGCCAATCTCCCAGCTGAAAACTTTTATAACAAAAAAAACCTGTACTCCAACGAGTACAGGTTAATATTATGTATTTGGTAGCGGCGGAGGGGATCGAACCCCCGACCTCACGGGTATGAACCGTACGCTCTAGCCAGCTGAGCTACACCGCCACATTAGTCATTTGCGACATTTATTAGTATACTAACAACTACAGAATAAGTCAACAAAAAAAATTAAAATTCATTTAAAAAGAGGATGACTTCAACACAGCCATCCTCTACCTATATGTCTTCGCATTAGAGCAGCAAGTTATCCTCTACGGGCGCCTCGACCCCCGCGTTTAGATTCTGTTTGACGCTTCAATGTTGAGATGCGCTCCTCACTATCCTTTAAGAAGCGGCTCATTTTGTCTTCAAATGACAAAGACGGACGTGCTTGGTTGGGTCTTGGTCCACGACCACCTTGTGGGCGGTTGCCACCTTGCGGACGATTTCCACTTGGACGTTGCGAATTGTTGAACGGACGACTTGGACGTTCTGAACGCGCTGGGCGTTCAGGAGCGGCTGGTCGCTCAGGGCGATCAACGGCCTTACGAATGGAAAGTCCAATCTTGCCATCATTTTCAACATTAACGACTTTGACTGTTACTTCGTCCCCAACCTTTAAAAATTCGTTAATGTCCTTAACATAATTATCAGCGACTTCACTAATGTGTACAAGGCCAGTAGAACCACCCGGCAGCTCGACAAATGCACCAAAATGAGTGATTCCTGTAACTTTACCTTGTAACTTGCTGCCTACTTCGATTGACATGAAAAAATAGATCCTCCTTAAGAAATCTGAAAATGTTCATTTTTTATATTATACCCGAATAGAAAAAAACGTGTCAATTTGACGATGATTCAGGTAATTTAAACAAAGTTTCACCAGGTTTTGTTAGATAGTAGTCTCTTCTAGCAATCTCAGCAATATAGTCAAGGTCATTATAATTTTTAATGTCCTCTCGTAATCTCGCTTCCTCAAGTTGCAACTTCTTAAGCTCCTCTTCTAACGCCGCCTGTTCCTGCCTTTTTCCTTCTAATGAAGAAGCTTGGGTATAGATTGACACACATGCAATACTCCCTAAAGCTACAACGAATATAGCTAATACAGTCAGCCTCCGAAAAAGACCTCTTCTCTTTCTAGCTGCCATTTCTAGCTCTTGTTCTCGTTGTTGGATATAGGACTTATCCATCTCTCTCACTCTAGACGTACGATCTGTGACCATCATGTATCCCCCCTTATTCTTTCTTCTTCCTCATCGATTGGAAAAATCCCTTTATTTTACGTAAAATGGGTTGTAATTTTTTCACTTGTTTGTGGAGCCCTGTCCATTTGTAAAGAAGGAGTAGCACCCATTTTATTGGTCTCCAGATAAGGCGAAGCAAGAACAACAGAACCGTCAAACAAGTTGTTAATACCATAATACATAAGGAATAGAGGAGTTTCAATAAGTACTTAACAGGGTTGATCAATAATATTGTAAAAAGCTTTATTGTTATTTGGTATAACTGGATTATTTTCTCAATAATTCGCTCAAGTAACGTTCGATACAAGGTTTGTAACAAAGCTTGATAGGCGGCAAATCCACATACTAGAGCTAAAAAAATATAAAAGCGTATCTCTCCATAGTTTGATTGAAGCAAGACATAAAAAACGATAAGAGCCTGTACGAGCCAAAACAAGATATCATTACAAGCAACGATCCAATTGAAAGAAGGTTTTTTTCGGTTACGAGTGAATCTTCCATACGTATCAATAGCTGCACCAATGTACACGCCCATTGCAGCCATTGATAACATTGTATAGAATTGCACGGTCAGCGTCACTTAAATAACTTCCCGAAGAAACCTTTTGATTTGTCTTGTTGATTTTGATCAAGGTAAATTAAGTCGTATACCTTCCCTTCAATTGAAACGATTCCCTGCTCGACGTTTAAATTTTTCATATGCAAGTTTTGGCCCCGTACGGATAAGAACCCCATTACGGTTTCTAATAGAAATTCTTCATTATCGAAACTTTCCACTTGTTTCACACCTGTAATATCTAATTGTTTTCTTCCTTTTAGGATGACATCGTGGTCGTTTGATTGTCGTTCACGCCCCATTGGTGTACCAAAATCATAGTGTTGATCCATCCAAAAATCCCTCCTCCATATGCTTTCATAGCAGTGTATGTAGAAGGGATTTAAATTAGAACAAGCTATCTCTTTTTACATCTTACGATACCGGAGCCTCACTAATAATCGTATACATCATAGCCGCTTCATCTTTTCTTACCATTTCACGGACATCATCAATGCGAACAGTCACAAGTTTTTGACCAAAGCGAACAACTAGTTCATCGCCTGCCTTCACAGCTGAACCAGCTTTAGCGACCTGTCCATTTATTGTAATGCGCCCTTGATCACACACTTCTTTCGCTAATGTACGACGTTTAATTAATCGAGATACTTTTAAAAATTTATCCAAACGCATGGCAATTCCCCCTTAATTATCTTCTATTTGTTTTGCTTCTTCCCACTTCTGATCGAGCTCTTCTAATGTCATTTCTGATACCGCTTTTCCTTCTGCTTGTAATGCATTCTCAATATAGCCGAAGCGCTTTTTAAATTTCCGGTTCGTACTATGAAGTGCATCTTCGGCATCAATATTGTAAAAACGAGCAAGGTTGACCACAACAAAAAGAATATCACCTAGTTCTTTGTGCATGTTATCACGGTTGTTCGCTTTTATTTCAAGCATGAATTCTCCAATCTCTTCCTGGAGTTTCATCCACATCGGTGCGGCATCATCCCAATCAAAGCCAACTTTTGCTGCTTTCTTTTGCACCTTTGTTGCCTCCATTAATGCAGGCAATCCTTTTGGAATGGATGATAAAATCGACTCTTCAGCTTGTGGTCCTTTTTCCTGTTTCTTAATCTCATCCCAATTGCTTACGACTTCATCGGCATGATTAACACTCACTTCTCCAAATACGTGCGGGTGTCTGCGAATCATCTTTTCTGTTACACCTGAAATGACATCTCGTACAGAAAAGTAGCCGTTATCTTCCCCAATTTGTGAATGAAGCATGATTTGTAACAGCACATCTCCAAGCTCTTCTACTAAGTGTTCATCATCTTCTTCATCAATGGCTTCTATCACTTCATACACTTCTTCGATAAAATACTTCTTTAATGACTCATGTGTTTGCTTTTGATCCCATGGACAACCATTCGGTCCACGTAATGTAGCAATAACTTCACGAAGCTTAGAAAACTCCCCATACAAGCTTTCCTCTTTGGTAACAGGTGGAATGTAAACAGCTGTTAAATTATTCAACGTTGTGACACGATCTAGTTCAAACAACGGGACCTTTACTAACTGCTCATCACGAGAACCAACAGCTGTAGCAATCGTCACTTCGTAATCATCAGGAAGTCGCTCCATTAATGTTAGCTTCACATCAGAGGCAATCATTGCATCGTACACTTGAACAATAATCATATGATGAGTGAGTTCGAGCTCGTCTCTTGTTAATACCGTACCATCAACAATTTGACACCCTTCAATTGGGTCAATATGCAAGGAGGTATACATGGCATCCAAAAAACTTTGGCCTCCTAAAATAGAAAGCTCAACCTTGCCACTTCTCTCCTCTTCTAATAAGAGTTGAACCGTTCTTTCAGCGACTAGCGGATGGCCAGGGACTGCATAGGTTATTTCTTTTTTCGCATCGACCTCTTGCAATAATTGTTTGACAATCGTTTCATACACGGACTGAAACTCATCGTGTTGTTCATAAATATGATCATATGAGCGGAACTCCACACCTTCCTTTTTCAGTTCAGTCACAGCAGGATGATCATTGGTTCGGGTATAAATGACCTGTTCATTCTTAAGGTGTCGGTATATCCCTAATGGCATTTGGTCAAGATCTCCTGCACCTAAGCCGATAACATTTATTTTTTTCACAATTACCTTCTCCTTTTTACAAATCGTGTCCTTACTTTATTCAATTTAGGGATCTTGTTCCACTCATCTTCTGAAAAAATGGATAAAGCAAACAAACTGTAGACAACAACGAGTCCGCCTACTCCTGCTGATGTAAGGGCAATGAGTGTATCTGTTAAACGATTATCAATAGGAAGAATCATTAATAATCCATTTTTCCATAATGTTGTTAAAAGACCCATTACAGCTAAAACAAGTGCAATGCGAACATACGATGACAATGACCCCAAATGTAAATGCTTTTTTTTATGTAATACTGCTAATAAGTAGATGACCATCGTCCCTATTGCCAAAACCGTCGACCACGCTGCTCCTATTGTTCCAAACCTAGGAATGAATAAGACGTTTAATGCTACTTTTGTTGTGACACCAATCGCTATGGCTATGGCAGGTACATACGTGTAGTTATACCCTTGTAACACCGCAGAAATCATGACAAAAAGCGAACTAAGAACAATGGCAAAGCTAAGCACCCGCAATACGTCAGAGCCTGTTGTATCTGTAAAAAGCATATGATTTGTTGGTTCAATAATGATCATTAATCCTACCGTCGCTGCTCCACCAATTAGAAGTGTTAAGCGATAGGAAAGGTTTTGATACTTGTTCGCCATATGTAAATCGTTTCTTGCGACCGCTTTTGAAAGCATCGGGACGAGTGCTAACGTTAACGTTGTCGCTAATACGGTTCCTAACTGAATGAGCGGCTGACCACGGTCATAGACCCCTTTGGTTGGGAAAGCAACATCCGGCTGTATTCCACTCATTTGCAAAAGCTGGACAATCGTAAAAGCATCGACAAGTTGCATAAGCACAAACATAAGCGCACTTAAACAAATAAATAAGCTGTGCTTGAACATCCTCCAGTTTTGATTGAGGATCGATGGACCTTTCAATTTTCTCGGATGAATAAGTTCTTTCATCCATACAGCTTTTGTTAACAATAACAAAACCATAACTCCAATGAGTCCGCCAAAGAAAGACCCATACGCTGCACCAGCTCCGATTTGATAAGCATCATATCCTGATACGACAAAAATGTAAGTAATGCCTAAAATGAGAAGAACTCTAACAAGCTGTTCAACAATATGAGAAACAGCCGTTGGAATCAATTCTCCTTCACCTTGGTGAAACCCTCGTCCAACACTTAAAAATGGCAACAAAAAAACAACATAGCTCATTGCCTGAATAGGTCGAACAAGGTTGTTATCTCCCATCATTTCAGCAATAAATGGTGCAAGAAAAAACAAAAGCACCCAGCTTAGAGCGGCTAACAATACTAACCCATAAAAAAGCAAACTCGTTAACTTCCTTGCTTCGTCCTTCCTTCCAATCGCTATTAACTCTGCTCGATGCTTCGACAAAACCACCGGAAAGCCATACATGGATAGGGTTATGATAATCCCATAAAGGGGGTAAATTTGTTGATACACATAATAGCCCATATCACCCGATAAGTTTTGATAAGGGATGCGGTAAGCCGCACTTAATATTTTAGCAAGCAATGCAGCAGCCGATAAAATGGCTACACCTTGTAATAAATCTTTATCTTTCACATGATTCTCACCTTTCTTCCATCATCTTACCATAACAAAGACATAAGTGGTAAATACGTACCGCTTCGGCCTATATCCTAAAAATAAAAAGCTCGTCCTCCAAAAGAAGACGAGCTGTTAAACCTATGTTTATTGTTCCATTTGTCGTGCTAAAAAACTAGCTGCGGTTTCTGCAAGCTTTTGTTCGATCGTTCCAGAAAGCTCTTGTTCCTTACTAAAGATGACCACTGCACCAATCGGATCGCCATTAGCAATAATCGGTGTAACAACATATCCTTTTAAATCATCCGTGTGGTCACCAACAAGGTTATGTTCTCCCGCTGTCGTTTCCACCTTCGTTTTTCTTTCATCCATTACTTTTTCAACAATTTCACCAATGCCTTTGTTGGCATACTCTTTTTTAGGAGCTCCTGCAACCGCAATAAATGTATCACGATCTGCAATTAACACAAATTGATTTAAGCTATCATAAAGTGCTTCGGCATACTCCTTAGCAAAATCACCCAACTCAGAAATAGGCGAATATTTCTTTAAAATCACTTCGCCATCACGATCAACGAATATCTCGAGAGGATCTCCTTCTCGGATTCGAAGTGTTCTCCTGATTTCTTTCGGGATGACAACCCGTCCTAAATCATCAATACGACGTACGATACCTGTAGCTTTCATACTGTATTGCCTCACTTTCTAATGATGTATTCACTTGATGGTAAGTGGTAAGAAAATAACCATTTCTTTTCTTAACTCTAGTATCTTTCGTAAAAAAAGAACTATTCACCAATTCATGAATTTGTTTGATAGGCTAAATATTCCTTTTACCCCATCTTGTAGAAAATTGAGGCAATAACTAGTTTATTTCTTCGCGTCTTGAAGCCCTTGAAGTAATTTTTCAATAAAGAGCAACACTTGTTCATCACTTAAAGATTTTGTTTTGATCACAAATTTTATTTTTTCTCCTGCTGTGCCTAAAACAATTTCTCTTCCTAATTGATGAGCGACTTCAAATAGTTTGGCTCCGTCCAATCTCTTAGATGTCTCTTCAGATAGAATCATTTCAATCTGGTCTTTTGTTTCCGTAATTTGTTCAACCTTTTCCTCATTAGCGATTAACTTAATATGTGTTAGACGAAGAAGGTAGTCAACTTGTGTCGGGTATTCACCAAAGCGATCGAACATCTCGTCTTTTAAGTCCGTTAAATCCCTTGCTGACTCTGCTCCTTTAAACCTCTTGTACATTTCAATTTTTTGTTTGGCATCTTGGATATAAGTCTCTGGGATATAGGCATCGATCTTGACATCAAGCTCGACTTGGAAAGGAGGCTCCTTCGGCTTATCCCCTTTTCTCTCTTCAATGGCATCCTTAAGCATTTGCGAATATAAGTCAAAACCGACTGATTCGATAAATCCATGCTGCTGAGCTCCTAAAAGATTCCCTGCACCACGAATGGTTAAATCACGCATCGCAATTTTAAAACCAGAACCGAGCTCTGTAAACTCCTTGATGGCTTGCAATCGTTTTTCCGCGACTTCCGTTAGTACTTTATCGCGTTGATACGTAAAGTATGCATACGCAACTCGATTTGAACGACCCACTCGTCCTCGAATTTGATAAAGTTGAGATAATCCCATTTTATCGGCATCGTAAATAATCAACGTATTAACATTTGGAATGTCAACACCGGTCTCAATGATCGTTGTTGTCACCAATACATCACTATTTCCTTCTAAGAAATTAAGCATAATATTTTCTAATTCACGCTCATTCATTTGTCCATGAGCAAAACTAATTCGCGCATCTGGAACAAGCATTCCTAATTGTTCTGACATCCGTTCAATATCCTCGACGCGATTATAAAGAAAATACACTTGCCCGCCACGGCTCATTTCGCGTTCAATCGCTTCACGAATCAATGCTGCATTGTACTCAACAACATAGGTTTGAACAGGGAAGCGGTTTTCAGGCGGTGTTTCAATGACAGATAGATCACGCACGCCAAGCATTGACATATGCAACGTCCTCGGGATCGGAGTTGCTGTCAATGTAAGAACATCGATATTCGCTTTTAATTGTTTTATTTTCTCTTTATGAGTAACTCCAAAGCGTTGCTCTTCATCGACAATCAGTAAGCCTAAGTCTTTAAATACAACATCTTTTGACAGGAGGCGGTGGGTCCCAACAATTAAATCAACGGAGCCGGCTTTTACTCCTTTTAACGTTTCTGTTTGTTCTTTTTTCGAACGGAAACGACTTAAAACGCCAATATTAATTGGAAATTCTGAGAACCTTTCTTTAATCGTTTCATAATGCTGTTGAGCCAAGATCGTTGTTGGTACAAGAATCGCCACTTGTTTTCCATCCATAATCGCTTTAAAAGCTGCACGAATGGCAACTTCTGTCTTACCATAACCAACATCTCCACATAAAAGACGATCCATTGGCCGCGTTTTTTCCATATCTTCTTTGATTTCTGAAATAGCACGAAGTTGATCTTCCGTTTCTTGGTATTGGAATGAAGATTCAAATTCTGTTTGCTCATTGTTATCTTCTGAAAAGGCAAAGCCAACACTTGCTTCACGTTCGGCATAGAGCTTAATCAAGTCATCAGCAATATCTTCGACCGATGATTGAACTTTTTTCTTGACTTTCTTCCAATCGTTTCCACCAAGAGCATAGATCTTTGGATCCTTTTCTTCTGATCCTACGTATTTTTGAACTTGATCAATTTGCTCCACAGGTACGTAGAGCTTGTCATTTCCTGCATAGCGTAAGTGAAGATAGTCTTTATGCAACCCATTAATTTCAAGTGTTTCAACGCCAAGGTATTTTCCAATCCCATGGTTGGTATGAACAATTAAATCACCAACTTTTAGCTCCGAGTAGCTTTTAATCCTCTCGGCATTAGAGATGGCTTGTTTGCGTTGGGGTCGCTTTGTTTGTTTCTTCGCAAATACTTCTTCCTCTGTAATGACAACTAGCTTACTTGATGGAAGTTCAAATCCTGATTGTAAGCTACCAACAACAATTTGAACTCGACCACCGACAAGCTCCGTAGCTTGTTCAATAATCCTTGTATCAATACCCTCATCTTCTAAATTAAGTGATAGCCTATTAGCACGTTCCTTGGAGGCAGCAAGAAACACCACAGCTTGATTGCTTTTCACCCATCTACCTACCTCAGACACTAAAAGCTCCATTTGCCCGTGAAATTGTTGCATGGACTTACACGAAATAGTCATTACATTTTCTGGGTTTGTTGCTGCAACATGCTTAAGAAAAAGAGACAAATAGACAATCGAAAAAGGCGATTGTTTGAGCACTTCAAAAACCGGAACAGACATCGAGACATCGTGAACAATTTCTCCTTGTTCAAGCAATGCCGTGTTCCATTCCGCTTCTTCTTTCTCTAAATTGTCGAATATTTCTCTTACCCTAGAAACCTCGTCCATCACAATCACTGCGTTTTCTGGGACATATGAAAGGAGCGAATGCTGACCTTCATAATAAAGAGACATATACTTATACATACCTTGAAAGGTTGACCCTTGTCTTAACTGACCAATTTCATAGGAGATATGCTGTGATAATTTTTCTTTCGTTTCTTTTGCCTTCACTTTTTTCAAAGTCGTTGTCAGACCTTCTGATAAACGCTCAGCTGCCTGCTGATAATGTTCTTTATATAAAAGAACTTCTTGAGCAGGTCCGATAATGACACTCTTTCTTTCTTCTTTTGAACGCTGATTATCCACTTCAAATGTCCGAATTGAGTCAACCTCTGTATCAAATAACTCAATTCGAATAGGATCGGACTCCGTTAATGGATACAAATCAATAATGCCCCCACGCACACTTACTTCTCCTGGAGCTGCAACCATATCTACTCGTTGAAAGCCCATCATCACAAGCTTTTCAAGCAGTGTAGAAATATCTCCTATGTCTGTTCCCACTTTTATTTCAATTTGACAGTCTCTCCATACCCTTGCAGGTGGTAGCTGACGTCTTACTCCTGCTAATGGAGCAATAATGATTCCTTGAAATGATTGTGTGAGCTTGTTTAAGACATCAATTCTTTGTGCCTTCATTTCTGGACTTGCTATCGCAATTTCTGCAGAAATCAACTCATTCACTGGATATAAAAGAACGTCTTCTTCTGATAAAAGTCCAACTAAATCCTCATAAAGTTTCTGTGCTTGAAACAAATTATGAGTAACAACGATCATTGGTCTTTTTGATTCTAAATAGATCGAGGACATAAACAGGGTTCTTGCAGACCCCGTCAATCCTGAAATAAGTTGTTCTTTCATATTTGCTTCTAAACTATCTGAAACCGCTTTTATCTCATCGTTAGTACGTAAATATTGTTGCAATCCTGACATGATGTTCCCCCTGTTATTTCTTCACCTTCAGTGCTCATCTTCATATCTATGTTTTATTCCTCTTGCCTACTATATTCTTACTCTCTTTTCTCTATTCTTTCTTAATGACTAGAATCCTGCATGACATAACAGAAAAACGCTTTGGCTAATAACCAAAGCTTTGTTAATCCTTAAATTATTGTATAAGATGATCTAGTTCATATAGGTCAGGGTTTCTCGTTAGCGCTTCGTGACAATCTTCGCAGATCGCATGAACATGCATATCTCCATTTGAATGATATGTTACCATGTCTGTTCGCTCAGCGTTTGTTAAATGCTGAAACCCCAATGACTCAGACTGCATTTGCTGGTCGATTGCGCCAAGCTTCGTCTTACAATGACGGCAATGATAATGGATAGTCAAGGCAAAAGCCTCCTTTTGCTATATTAAGTACCCATTATTATTAACAGCAAAAAGTCTCTATATACGATTTTAATTAAATTCGTTCATAACTTCAAGGAAAGACTTTGTCGCCCATGCTTCGACAGCTTTTGAAGATTGAATAATCGCTTGTTCAACATCCTCACGTTCCTCCGGGCGATATGTGCCGAGAACATAACTTACAATAGACTCTCCATTTTGCGGACGATCTACCCCAACTCGAATTCGCTTAAATTCCGGTGTACCTAAATGCTGAATTAATGACTTAATCCCATTATGCCCACCTGCACTACCTTTTTGACGCAGCCTGATTTTCCCTACAGGTAAATCCATATCATCATAGATGATTAGAACGTCTTCTACATCAATATTAAAATAATCCATTAATGGACGAACGCTTTCTCCTGATAAGTTCATATATGTAAGTGGTTTAAGAAGAATGACTTTCTCTCCATTTACGTTCCCTTTTCCATACATACCTTTAAATTTTGATTGATCTAATTCAATACCTAATTGCCTAGCGCAATAGTCAATACAATCAAATCCGACATTATGGCGGGTTCCGGCATATTTTGATCCAGGATTCCCTAATCCAACAACTAATTTCACGAGAACATCCCCTTGAACTTTTTTCTACGTTTATGATTCTACAGTTGAATCATAAATCCTCTATAAAAAGGTGTCCCAAAAGGCATACCATACCTTTTGAGACACCTTTGTCCTTACTCTTCCTCAGACTTACCTTCTTCAGCTTCCTCTGCCTCTTCGGCCTGCTCATCTGGAGCTTGGCCATTTTCTTGTTCAGCAGCTTGAGGCTGTACCGTCACAATCGTTTCTTCATCTTCACTCGTTATATCTACGGAAACTTGCGAACGAATGTCTGCTACCTGAATGGAGTCTCCAATAGTTAAATTGGACACGTCTACTGTAATCTCTTCTGGAATATCAGCCGGTAAACATCTCACAGCTATTTCATACAATAAATGAGAAACCATTCCGCCCTCTTTTTCTCCAGGAGCTTCACCAGTTAACCGTACTGGAACATTCGCATCAATTTCCGAAGTCATGTCTACTTCAAAGAAGTCAATATGTGTGTATTCGTTTTTTAGAGGATCAATTTGAATATCATGAATCATAACTTGATGTTTCTTTTTTCCTGATACATCTAGCGAGAACAATCCATTTTTCCCTACTTCTCTAACTGTTTTGAGTAGATCAACACTCATGACAGCAACTGGTTGACTTTCAATTTTGTTACCGTACAAGATAGCAGGGACATACCCTTCTTTGCGAATCTTTCTCGTAGCTGACCCCCTAAGGTCATCTCTTGGATTTGCCTGTAAAACAGTTGCCATAGTAATCACCTCAAATTAGATTTAAATCCTCTATATCATATGTTCCCTTAATAAGAGTATTTAAACCTTTTTTTAGCAATTTCCCATATGGCTTAATCGAATAATGTACTTACAGACGCATGTTCATGTACACGGATAATCGCTTCACCCATTAAGGCTGCAACAGAAAGCTCGGTTACTTTCTCGCTCTTCTTTTCGTCTTCTAATACAATTGAGTTCGTTACAACCAACTCTTTTATTTTTGAATTATTAATACGTTCCATTGCTGGACCAGACAGAACTGGATGCGTACAGCACGCATATACTTCTTTTGCACCGTGCTCAACTAATGCATTCGCCGCAAGCGTAATTGTACCAGCTGTATCAATAATGTCATCAATAATAATCGCTGTTTTTCCTTCAATGTTACCAACAATGTTCATAACTTCTGAAACATTTGGCTTCGGTCTACGCTTATCAATGATTGCAATAGGAGCTTTTAAGCGATCTGCCATTTTACGTGCACGTACGACCCCACCATGGTCCGGAGAAACAATAACAATATCATCAAGTTGTTTTTCAGCAAAATAATCAGCTAAAATCGGTACACCCATTAACTGGTCTACAGGGATATCGAAAAACCCTTGAATTTGCGTTGCATGTAGATCAAGCGTAAGAACTCTTGTCGCTCCAGCAGTAGTTATGAGGTTTGCCACAAGCTTAGCAGTAATTGGCTCACGAGCACGCGCTTTACGATCTTGACGAGCGTAACCATAGTAAGGCAAAACAACATTAATCGTTCTTGCTGACGCTCTCTTTAAGGCATCAATCATAATTAATAATTCCATGATATGTTCGTTAGCCGGAGCAGAAGTTGATTGAATCAGATAAACATCACAGCCACGAATGCTTTCTTCAATGTTAATCTGCACTTCTCCATCGCTAAAACGAGTAACCGAACTCTTCCCCATTGGTACACCAATGTGCTCAGTAATTTCATGTGCAAGACCTTTGTTTGAATTCAACGTAAAAACTTTTAAGCTAGGATCGCTATATTTTGCCACTATTTTTTCCCTCCGGTATTCTAATTAACCATTTATTTTATATTAGATCAAAATTGAAGATGCAACTCACTAATTTAATGTTTGAATTTAAATTAGAGGATCTCTCCCCTGTTACTTCTTCAAGTAATCATTTTTATTTGTTTGTCTAGCACGTGCGATGGAAAGAGATTGACTAGGAACG
>NZ_JRJU01000044.1 GCF_000787375.1 Halalkalibacter okhensis
GGCAGGATTAATTTTTTTCGCTAATGTCACTATACAAGTGGAATCAATTCCACCAGATAAGAAAGCTCCTAGTGGAACATCACTAATCATATGACAATTTACAGACTCCTCTAACGTTTGTGCTATCTGTTTAGAACTTGTCTCAAGATTGCCTTGACTTGGTTTGAAGATTGGCTCCCAATATTTTGTTTGGATTAAACCCTCCCCTTTCTTTTTGATGAAATAATGGCCAGGCTCCATTTTAAACGTATCAGTTGTCATCGTTAATGGCTCAGGCACATATTGAAAAGTTAAATAATGATGTAATGCTTCCTTATTTAAAGATTTATTGTTTTCAAGTGCTACTAAACTTTTTTTCTCAGACGCGAAATATAGTTCATGCTCACTTTCACCATTCGTATAATACAATGGTTTGATACCAAAGGGGTCTCGTGCCCCGTACATCGTTTGCTCCTGCTTGTCCCAAATCAAAATAGCAAACATTCCTCTTAAGTCAGAAAAAGCTTCTTCTTTTTTATGACTGAAAAGAGCAAGAATTGTCTCTGAATCTGATGAAGTCTGAAACGTGTAACCTATATTCCCCAAGGTTTTACGTAGTTCCTGGTAATTATAAATTTCACCATTAAATACCATCCAGTAACGCTCATTTTCATAGGAGATAGGTTGATTGCCATTTTCCACATCAATGATACTTAGCCTTTTAAATCCAAAAACGATGTGATCATCCTTGAAAAAACCTGTGTCATCTGGTCCACGATGATGAATCAAGTTAAGCATATTATTTATTTCATTTTTTTCTTTATTTCCTATTACTTTTTGTTCATTTACATAGCCAACAAAACCACACATTTTGAAAACACCTCATACTTCTTTTTGTTATAGATCAGATAATAATATTATCCTCAATGTTTGTTTTTTTCATGGAGAATTCATGTGAAAAAAAGGGGGATTAATTTAATGTTCAACACCACAGTACCCACCAATTTTGAATCCCAAAAATTATTATGAAATTAAAGATTAAAGACATGACCTTCATAAAAACACGACCTCTAATTTTGTGGTCATGTTTTTATGGAGTACACCGAATTTACTCAAACAAAATTATCATTCTTGTGTTGTCCAGTTATCCTTGCCACCAACACATAAAAAACGAGAATACTTGTTATACTTAGACTTACAGTAAAGAAATAAATATAAGTTAAATAGGGATGAAGTCCAGAATATAACCAAGGAAAAATCCCCAGAGAATAATCCAATATATCATTTGTTAATGTCCATAGTGCTACAATTAACAAATGTTTTAATTTAAAACGGAAGTATCGACTAAAAAAGAGTGCTTGAACTGCCATTCCAATGTGAGAAACAATTAACATATAACTTGTCCAATGAAGAGTACCTCCAGTAAAACTTGTTGCCACAATCATGACAACTGCCCAAATTCCATATTTAAACAAAGTCACAGCACCAAACGCTTCTATTAGCGGCCACTTTTTCCCTACTAAAAAGGACAGCAACGTAATGGTAAAAAACAAACTAGCAGTTGGACTATCTGGGACAAACGGCCAAAACCAAAGTTTCGTTTCAACTAATTGAGGCATATACCATATATATCCGTAGATCGTTCCCAACAAATTGGTCATAAACAATAACCAAATAGTACGTTTTCTTCCAAGCCAGTTAATAAGCCAGTTTAAGTAAATCAATAAATTTCCTTCTTTCTACATCCTATTTAAAATTAGTCTTACAAGCTTTGTGTTAACGAGTATTGCACTTAATTGTGTAGAAACTATGAAGAGGATTTATGAATTTTTTTTAAGAAAGCTAATTGCTTAATTTCTTATGACAACAAAATAAATGGCTCCTAACCTTCGTAAGGAGCCATTTATTTATATACCTTTACTTTTTTTAACCTCTTTTACGGTAAACCAAAACCCTATTAAAGAGCTTAGCCAGACTAATGTAATAGTGATGATGAAGGGTGCTTGTAGCCAATTAGGTGAATCTGGGTTGTGTATAAAAATAAAATAAGCCGTATGCAAAATTACCATATGGTAAAAGACATGTACAGTTTGTTGAACATGTTTCCAAGCTTTTAATCCCAATATCTTTTTACTTATCGTGTTTGAAGTTAACATTAAGATAAGAACATATACCAACGCTACAATCCCCAATAAATTACCTAAAGCAAATCCAGGATGCAACACCCAATCCCCTGCAAATGGACTAAAAACGAAAAAGAACCGGAATACTTCCCATTGAACCCAGCCATCAAGGAGAATCAATACATGAACAATTGCCGTAACGCCTGTCCATATCCCAAGTTCTCTTCTCCAAACTAGCCATTTTCTAATTGTTTTGAATACTTTAGAAAGGGATCCTAGAAGCAAAATTACACTTAAGAATAGTAATGATACATCTGCAAATGCTCTGTTCCAAGCATGCATTGGATCCCAGAGTTCTCTACTTTGAAAAAATAGATAAGCTAGTATAAGAGAAAATCCCCCTATAACTATTTGTCTATAAGTACTATTTTTCATCGCACACCTCCTCAATCTACTGTAGGAGTATACCCTGCATGTTTGTAGAATGTATGAAGATGATATAGAAGAAAAATTGTTAAAAAGCATAAAAACACTAGTTAGGCACCTAACTAGTATATTCTTAGCTCTATTTAATTTCCGCTTCTTGTAACATCCATTCAATGTGTCCACCATAGCCCGATGTTGGGTCATTAACGAAAACATGCGTAACCGCTCCGATTAATTTGTCCTCTTGAATAATTGGGCTACCGCTCATCCCTTGTACAATCCCTCCTGTTTTTTCCAGTAATTTAGGATCAGTGACTTTAATGATTAATCCTTTTGTTGTGGGAGATTTTCTTGGATTTGATTTAAGAATCTTAATATCAAATTCTTGTACTTTATCTCCCTCTAAAACCGTAAGTATTTTAGCGGGACCTTCTTTAACTTGATCAGCAGACGCTACAGGAATAGGTTGGTCAAAAATAGTACCTTTATTGAATACTTCTCCAAAAAGACCAAAAGGACTATTTATCGTTACAGAACCCCAAAACGCCTGATTAGGTAAAAATTTGGCTATCTTTTCACCAGGTTCACCGCTAACCCCTTTCTCAATTGATGAAACAGATGCCAACACAATGTGTCCATCATAAACAACGGTTGGATGATTAGTTTCAGCTTCTGATATAACGTGACCAAGTGCCCCGTATTTATTCGTATCAGGATGAAAAAATGTTAAAGTACCTATACCTGCCGTTAAATCACGTACATATAGACCGGATTGAAATTTGCCATCCTCTTTATTTCTTAAAGGGGTTAACTCTTTTAATAAAAATTGTTTTTTTCTCCTTATTTCTATTTTTAGTATGTCATTTTTCTCGCCAGCTTCTTGAACAATCTCTTCCACTTGAACCGCCCTACTTATAGGATTACCATTAATTTTCGTTATCAAGTCGCCTACTTCTATTCCTGCCTTTATTGCAGGTGATTCTTCTCCAACTGAAGACTTAACAGAATGATAGCCTGCAACAAGCACGCCTTCTTTATTTAGCTTAACACCAATGGATTGACCTCCGGGCAAAATTTTCAGTTCTGGTAATGTACGAACCTGAACTTGTTTAATTGGAAAATTACCTATTTCAATTGTCAAAGTTGTATCATTGGCTTCTTTGCTTGTTGCAGTGATTGAGGTTGTACCTGTTCTATTATTTGTAGAAGTAGTAATGTTTGTAACAAGTTTTTCATTTTCAGTTTTTGTAGAAAAGTCACCTATACGTGTAGAAGAAACTTCCCAGCTTATTTGCTGCCCTTCATATACAGTAATCTCATTTGGAATACTTATGACATCTTGAACAGGCGTAGAATAGCCCACGAAAAATATGCTTAGTAAGAGAATACAACCTATTAATTTTCTGATCCCCTCACCAATCATAATTTCACCCTCCTTGGTATAAAACTCGCGTTTACTTAATCCCCTAATTTAATGTTTAATTTTTACGGTTAGAAAGCAAAAGTATAGACTATCCTTTCTCCCTAGGCTGAACTATAGGTCCTAGCTTGAATGCCTTTTCAATCATTCTGGTATTTTTACAATTTTTTTATGCTTTAATTTATCATTTATCATAACTTTTTTTCTATCTTCACATTTTTTACAAATCTTTCGCTTATTCTATTACACAAGTTTCACATATTTATCTAGATTATCGAACCACTAACTTAATACTTATTTTTTGAAAGAGGTCGTAGAATGGAAGTTCTATTTTTTATTTTGAGTTATATTGTGTTTCTTGTACTTGCTGTTACAGCCTTATCTAGGTTAATAAAAAAAGGAATCTTAAAACAAGGCTTATTTGTTTTTTCTTTTCTAATCTTGGCCATGTTTACTTTTTTATTGTATTTAAATATACAGGAAGAATGGGTAGATCTCGATTTCACTAGTAAAATAAACAGTTTTAAAGAGGTATACAGTAATTCACAACCCCCTTCACAAATAGTATCTAACGATTCAAATTTACCTTTTATTGTCCATGAAAATGACATAACAAGAGGTTTTGAGAGTTATAAAGAGGCTGTTATTTATGCTCAAGAGATACAAAGCAATGTTTATTTTCTTAATGATAGTCACATCGTTTGGAGATATGACTTTCAACTTCCTCTAAGTATATTATTAGATGCCCCTTTAATTTCTCAGTTACCTGAGCTTCCAAGAGGATGTGAAGTAACAAGTCTTGCCATGTTTCTAAATTATGCAGGAGTAAATGTAAACAAAATGGTACTTGCAGATGAGGTAAAAAAAGATTCAACTCCCTATCAAAAAAAAGGCGATCAAGTCTTTTTTGGTAACCCTTATGATGGTTTTGTAGGTGATATGTATAACATTAACAATCCTGGTTATGGTGTATACCATGGTCCTATTAAAGAATTAGCAGAATTTTACTTGCCTAATAGAGTAATTGATATAACCGGGACTGACTTCCAACATATTCTCTATCACGTAAGCAATGGAAATCCAGTCTGGATCATATCTAATGTTACATTTTCGAAACTTCCTGAAAACTTATTCGAAACTTGGGATACTCCAAGCGGCTCTGTTAAAATAACGTATAAAGAGCATTCTGTCTTAGTTACAGGATTTGATGATGATTATGTTTATTTTAATGACCCCTTGGCAAATGTTAAGAATAGAAAAATCCCCCAAAGGGATTTTGTAGAAGCATGGGAACAAATGGGAAAACAAGCAATTACCTTTGTAAACTAGACAAGAGCAATAGATAAACATCACCATTTATCAATTAAGCTAAAAACAGCTGACCCTTAATAAATGGTCAGCTGTTTTAGAATGTCTATTTTTTCTTTCTCTTCTTTGCTTTATTATTTCTTTGTTGCTTCACGATCTCATCAAGATATCCTTGATTGGCTAAACCTGCTTTTCTCCGATAAATCCAAGTTATTACCGCCCCAATAATCAATATAATAGAAGCTACTTGTGCCGTTCGCAAAGTATCACCAATCATCAGATTATCTAATCTCATTCCTTCTATGACAAAGCGACCAATAGAATACCAAATGAGATAGCTATAAAAAATTTCACCTTGTTTTAGGTTTAACCTACGCAGATATAGCAAAATTACAACACCAATCATATTCCAGATTGACTCATATAGAAACGTTGGTTGATAGTAGGTTCCATTAATGTACATTTGATTAATAATAAAATTAGGTAACAAGAGATTTTCGAGAAACTCTCTTGTTACAGATCCACCATACACTTCCTGATTCATGAAGTTACCCCAACGACCAATTGCCTGAGCAAGTAAGATACTAGGAGCACCGATATCCAACAATTTAAATATTGGTATATTTTGTTTTTTTGCATAAACAATAGCTGTCGCTACACCGCCAATTAATCCACCATGTATAGCTAAGCCACCCTCCCATATATACAACACTCTTATAGGGTCGTCTACGTAATGTTCAAATCGGAAGGCCACATAATACAAGCGGGCACAAATAATGGAGATAGGTAATGCCCATAGTAGTAAATCCGCAAATGTATCTTTCGGTAGCCCTCGTTTAATCGTTTCTCGTGTAGCCATTATATAACCAATGGCTACACCGATCCCAATAAGAGCCCCATACCAATAAATTTTTAAAGGACCGATCTCAAGAAAAACTCTGCTTAACGGTTGAATTGTTTCTTCCATTTCCCTTTCACCTCTTAGCTGTTTACTTGTCTTGCTAAGTTAATATAAAATCTTAACTATAGTTATAAATATATAAGGAAAGTTTGAATTAATTATGAAAATTAAATATAATTCCTGTTAGTTCTTTTATCATTTAAATAGTTTCAAAGGTACGTTGATAGTTTCGATGATTGATACAGGTACGTTCAAAGGGGAATTCATCCTCCCTACCACAAACAGGATACGTAATAAATTCAGCTACCACACTATTGTTGTACACAGCAATTACTGTTAGTTCTATCCCATCGTATAAAATTATTTCATTTACTTCGGCAGCATTTGGGTTTATTTTTTTTGATTTGTTATACATATAAATCCAGCCTTTCTAATTTTTTTAGTTTATAAGTGGCTCTCTAATCCAAAGTCCTAGTAAGTAGAACTTCGATTTTATCTCAATGTCTCTTCTCACAGACAAAGACAAAAGCAGGAGGAATATTCAAAGGAACTATTTTAAGACTCGTTTTATCAAAAGCCGCATTAAGATAAGGAAGCAAAAAAGGTGTATATTGAAAAGCAATAAATTTTCCGCCTGGTTTGAGAATATAGTCTATCTGATCAAGTAAATTGATTAGTACTTCTTTTTTGAAATTTAGTAAAGGAAGGCCAGAAAAAATATAATCAATTGATTTTTCTTGTTCATTTAGGCTCCCCTTTAAGTTAAAAGCATCATCAAAAAATAGTAATTTCAGAAGCAAATCTGTTTAACGATTGTTTTAAGGAGGAATTGTTTTCAAATACTATTAATGGGTGATCTAGTTTTGACTCTTTGAGTATTGTTTCAGTAAGTACTCCTGTTCCAGCTCCTAATTCAACAACCTTCGAATTTTTTTGTAAATTTACTTGATTCACCATACTTTGAACGAGGTAAGGAGAGCTAGGGATAATACTTCCAATAGCCTTTGGGGAGTGCATAAAACTTTTCAAGAAAACTCTTTTCTCATTTAGCATAATTAAAACCCCTTATTTTCGTTATTAAGAGGATTATTTCATATGAATTTGTTCAAAGTATGAAGTTTAATATTTTCATAAAAATATTTTTTTAGCAGCAATGTGCAATTGGGAACCGGTTAAGAACATAACAAAATAGTTAAAGGTACTATCTTAATTCGATCATTCGTTAAAAGTACGTTCTATTCACAAGATCTTCTAAAATTACGAAAGAAAACATAGATTAACAGATAAAGAGAATGAGACTTATTATTAGGAGGAAACTGATGGGGACTTATGATAAAAATATACCCGTTGTGGTCGGTAATTTGAGAGTTTGCGATGAGTAAAGTAATTTGGTTATGGCTCGGTTGGATGTTTTTAACTAGTTTATTCTCCTATTACCACTTACATTGGAAAATAACTGTTTCTTTGTTCTTAGCTGGTTTACTTACGGCGATCAAAGCTTTGGTTGAAGATCAACTAAACCTTACCGATTGAGAAATACAACATACAATTACTTCTAGGGATCCGTTCTACGTTTCCCTAGTCTATTTATAACAATATCAAAAATGCGAGTCATTGCATTTAAAAATAAGTGGGTTTTCAGTGTTAAAAGAGAAAGTACCCGCTACGAGTTTTATAAATTTCCACGTAGCGGATCTTTTTTTCTGAAAATTAGATAAGTAACGTATCTCTATGCAATACGTTTGCACTTAAGGCTTTATAGCTAATTATCACCTATTAGAGGACTTGAACTATAAATCTCAGTTAATAAATAGTCACCTTCACTGCTATTGTGTGCAGTTTCATCCCTAGCATCTAAATCATTAAAATGCCACCATTCCGAAGCTAAGGGTGTCAGCCCCGCCGTCGTAGCATAGGTTTGTAACTTTATAGCAGCCTCGTTCATTGAATCAGCATAAGTTGCAGTTTTCCAATCAATTGCATTTTGTGATGAAACTGGGGTAGTAAATACAGCAGATGCTCCGCTTAATTCATGTATTTGTGTAGGCATCGCATATTCCATATAATCTTTAATTAAGACTCTGGTGTATTCACCAATTGGAACCTCCTTTTTAGAGTTAATTTTAACTAAACTGAGATCGATGCCATAACCCATTTGATGATTAGAAACACCGTCTGTTATAAACCAATTTATCCCCCAAGGAAGTGTGTTAATACCAGTCATAACTTCTGGATCATCATCGGCTAACTTACTCAAGCCTTCTACAACCGCTTTCTGTACAGAGTAGGGCCTAAATCCCTCATATATTTTTAGTGAGTTGCCCTCTGACAGGGCAAGCTGCTGTGCTAAATGAACTTTTTTGGACATTGAATATAGCACAGGCATAATATATTCTTCACTCTCAAGCCGTTCGTTGTATGTCTTGCCCGGATATAAGGCACGGTTTGAAATATTAGGGATATCCTTACCAGATGAAACGAATTTAGAAGAATAGGTATTAGTGTTATCATAGATAATAGATGGAATAACATCGGGAAGGTTAATAAAAGTATAATTATGTTGTAACCAACCAGCTAAATCACCTCTTTTAATAAACCACCAATCTCCCTCTTCTCTTAAAATTTCGAAAGCAGTACCTGCTTCAAATATATCAATAGTTTCAGAATCACTTTTTGGAAATTCTTTCAAATCTAAACTGATAGAAGTAAATCCTGTAGCTCCAACCACAGGTAACTCTAAATCCCCTTCGTACATTCTTGCTTGTGGCTCTTCAATTACTTCATCGGCTGAAATTTCGGAAGATTTTTCTACTTCATTCATAGCGGGAATGGACTCATTTGGTATAAAATTATCCACATTTGTTCTATCAATACAAGCTGTTAGTAAAATTATGATTATTAGCATAGCCATTATCAATATAACATTGTATTTTTTTAGCCAAATCATGATTATATATCTCCTCAATATTTAATTTATGCAAATATGAAGTACCTCAAAATATAAAGTACTAAAAGATGAGCTGGATAAAAAACATAAAATCCCCATTTAATAAGAGCTGAGCTTTTTCCTCTTTCTCCATTATATAAAGCAAGAAAAGGAATGGCCAAAAGGATACCAAAGCGAAAAGCGTAATCCATTCCTAAACTTATGCCAGGAAGAATATAAAAAACAGTCCCTATAAATGCAAAGCTAATCATCTGCATCTTAAACTGTCCCTTGTATATTCCAAAAAATAAAATCCACAATACAAGAATGTAATTCCAGTCAGCCGTCCAAGCGAGTAAACAGCACAAAGCAATAATCATAACTTTTATTAATCGAGAAATGTAAGTAGTTTGACTAATAGCTAATGCAACTAACCCCATAAACAGTCCCCATATTACACTAGTTCCCTGCCACCATTCAAGACCGAAGTACATCACAAATGGGAAGTGCGAAATTAAAGCAAAAATGAAAAGTCGTTTTAGATATTTTTGCTTATTAGAAGTATAGAAGTATCCTTCTGCAATCATATAACCTATTATGGGGGCAGCCAATCTTCCAAAACCACGAGCAAATATTGCTAGTGTAGTGTCATCAGGCACAAGCCATATTGATGCATGGTCTACAACCATCGCAATAACAGCTAGTAGTTTAAGTGCATTTGAATTTATAAACTTTGTTTTTATTGACATTTGCATACTCCGTTTCCTATTAATTTTTGTTATCTGATTTAGCATAGCCATCAAATATGGAGTTTTTATGTGTTTTAAATTTTAATAAATGATCACTTTTGATTACTTAGGAGGTTGATGATTTAAAACAAAAAAACCTCTTTAGGGCCTGCTGTAAGGAGTTTATCAAACGAAGTTGTTATAATCTGAAATTTCTCCAGACTAATTATTAATCTCTTCATCTGTTTCTAGCTATCAAACTTAAAAATATATAACCAAAAGAATTTTTTGGACACTCAGGCTCACCATTTATTTTCAATAATAAGCCCCATTGCCTTGGGAGTTCAGAAGACTTTTCAAAAAACTCTTTTTCATTTAGCGAATTAAAGAACTTACTCATCTCTTTCATGACCATCAACTTTTCTAGATGTTGGTGATCTCTATATCTATACAACTACTAATATTTTTAACAAATCTGTTTACTTCCATGTTTTTTTACAAACTCCCACATATTTCGTAACAGTAATGTAAAAAACAGCTTCGAGCGTTCGGGTTAATGGTATCCTCAAGTCCATTTTTCCAAATGGGTAAATTTGGTCACCTCCTAGTCTAATTTTTCATGTTAGTTTAATAGAGTCACTTACTTCTAGGAGGTTTATACAATGAAAAAATTAATAATCACTATTAGCGTTGCAGCATCACTTGTTTTTATTGGAGGAAATGATACAAACGCACAAATAACGACACACACCGTAGCGTCTGGAGAATTTTTGTATAAAATTGGTCAAAAATATGGAGTTTCTGTATCCGCTATTAAAAATGCAAATAATAAATCGTCATCAATGATTATGGTAGGAGAAAGGTTAACAATTCCAGAATCTATCTCTGCTTCAGAGAGGGATTTACTGGCACGTTTAGTGATGGCTGAATCAGAAGGAGAACCTTATGCTGGTAAAGTCGCTGTTGCAACCGTCGTATTAAATCGAGTTGACCATAAGGATTTTCCGAATACGGTTCGAGGAGTTATTAATGAAGTTTCAAACGGATACTACGCGTTTACACCTGTTCAAAATGGACGTATTAACCGTCCGGCTGATAATGAATCGATTCGAGCTGTTGATGAGGCTCTAGCATTTAGAGGGCAAGGATCTGGGTCACTCTTTTTCTATAATCCAAAAATTGCTACTAACCAATGGATTGCTACTCGTACCGAAACTGTTCGGATTGGAAATCATGTTTTTGCTAAATAAATTATGACATTAGAGAAGGAGCGTCAGGACACAGCATCTCCTGACGCTCAATCTTAGAATTTCCAGTACTTTGATAAAAATAAAAGATTACTTAAACCATGGACTTAGCAAATCAACGCCCTTGTTGTAAAGCTAACCTGCTTCACCACAGAAAATAAGAGATTTATTGCTATCTCAAGGTATTTGAATAAGAAATTAATTCATATCTTTGACTTTTTCTTTGTTCTTTAAATGTTGTTCAAGTATGACAGTTGTTAAAATGGCTACTATTGCTTGATATATTAATAGGTCAGTCATTATTCCAAACTCTTCAGGTTCCCCAATGAATTTTGTGATATAGAAAGAGACGATGAAGAATGTTATGACTGTAGCAAGCCCCAATCCATAGGCCTTTCCCAATTTTATTAGCAACTATTATTGCGAAAAATTTATTTAATAAAAAACCTCCATACATTATAAAACTTCCTATCATTAATGAAGTTCCTATCTCAAAAAATCTTATCTCGCCCACCCTTTTCATTTTACAATGGGATCCAATAGAATTAGGTTTTATCGGCAAGTTCTATCGTACATGCTACACGTTAGTTGGAGAAAGTAATAAATTCAAGATTAATAAAAATGATTAAGGAATAACCTACTCCTTTTTCTTAGGCATTTGTCAGCCTCCTTCTATACAAGTTGCAGTAGAACTTCCTATAACAGAATTTAATTCTTGAAGTAGTGAGTATAGACGTTCACTTCCAACTAATGTCTTCAATGTTTGTTTCGTTAGTGGAACATTATATTTTTTAAAAACTTCTTTTGTCTCTCCCCAAACATCAACAATTGCTTCAGGTGACATATTTGATTGAATAACCATGTGAGTCTCCTCCTTTGCTTTTATCTATCATTTTATTAATAGCTAAATTTACTCCCTGCTTCAATAAAAACAAATGACCAACCGCTAAAAACTATGTTTTAAATAATCATTCACTTAATTATTGATCATTTCTCTTAATAATTTTGTATCTTCCTTTTGAATTCTAAATCCCTGTAAAGTGTTTGATAAATTAACAAGCAAACCTTCGCCTTCTGTCTCCCCACCTAAACTTAAATGATAGTGTGCGGAGGATTTATCTTTAAAGTATACTGTCAAATCAAACTCCGCTATGTAATTTAACATACCTTCCATTTTCTGAGCATTTTCAATTGCTTCTATAAAAGTTTTCATCCTGCTTGCATCTGTGAACTGTTTCGATTTTAATGAAATGTCTTTAGAGTCCCACTCCGGATGTGAATTAAGGGAAATACTTATAACATCTTTATCGTAAAAAAGGGATGCCCATTTGTGTTTTCTCACTGCAACCCACAACAAAAGTTAAAATAATTACAACATATAATAAAAAACACTTCCTCAATTACAACCCTCCTCCCTCACGTTTCCCAGTTCAACAACCTTGCAAAATCTCCATCTATTTTAACATAAAATTACATTTGTCTTTCTTAATCAATAAGACTGTTACTATAATAGTTGATCAAACCTGTAATAAAAAGCGAAAAAGGGATAAATGACTATTTGCCTCATTTACCCCTTACTGTTTCATTGATTAACCTTTTTAATTCTTTCTACTTCCTTCCTCTGCCAATACTTCCCACGTTTTCCCAAAGTCCTTTGTCTCATAAATACTTTGTTTCATTGATCCGAGTACTAACATTTGATCATCTGTTGGATGGTTACTAATATACATAATGTAATCATCGTCTACCTTAAAATTCAGAGATGCCCATGTTTCTCCAAAGTCTTCACTCAAATACAAGCCTTCCTTTTCCCCAAAGAGATAGGCTACTAAATCTTCTGAATCAGAATCAAGAGTTTGGAAAGAACTTGCGCTAAGATTATTTTCTTTTAAAGCCCACGTTTGACCACCGTCAGATGATTCATATAGTCCTGTCTCAGTTCCAGCTAGTAAGTAATCAGGAGATTGCGGATGAGACGTTAATGAAAGAACCGAAGCTACAGGTCCTGGTAATCCTATAGTATCAACCATCTCCCAATCATAACCTCCATTGTTTGACCGATATAGGTTTGAGTTATATACATCAATTCCATACATGAATTCTTGGTTTCCTTCATTTACATGTAAAAGATGAAAATCGACTTCCTCATAAAGTGCAATTGGTTCCCATGTTTCCCCAGAATCATGACTAATAATGACCCCTAATGGATCAACATAGTCAGATCGAGCACCAGGATGTCCACTTGAGATCATCAAGTCCTCATCTATAATTGTATAACCCATGAAATCATGCTGATGTTCTGGCTCACCAACTAATTCCCAACTGTCTTCATTTAAATTAATTAAGCCCATATGTGTAGCTAGAAAAATACTCTCGTCATGTTGTGAGTATTCTAATCCATGAATATGCATAAACGAGTCGATCTGATTTGTGTCATTTGAGCATGCTGATATAACAAATAGAGATAGAGTAATCATACTAGCCATTAATCCTTTTTTCATTGAAATAATCCCCTTTAAATGTGTTTTCTTTTTGTTGGAAATTTGCTCAATATATCGTTAAAACCTTCTACGATAGAGCGACAACTTCTATTTTAACATGTTCTTTCTCTTTACAAATTCTTCTTCTGAGATTTCACCGGTTGCGAAACGTTCCTCCAAAATGGCATAGGGAGACTTCGCTTTACTTTCCAATCGAAACAAAAGCCTTAGTATTAAATAAATGATTACAAGCAGAGCAAGTGCAACAAATCCCATTTTTAAGATATACGACATCATTTCAGCTGAATCTCCAAACATACGATCTCCTCCTTTAAAAGCCCATAAAGCCATTAAAAATATTATTTACTAAATAAGAGGTAATTCTAGTCATCCAATCAAAATATAAAAATACACCAAATATGATCATTAAAATTCCACCAAATTTCATAATGAGATTTGTATATTTTTTAATCCAATTCATTCTTCCAATAAAGAATGTCATCAAAAAGAACGGTATTGCAAACCCAATACTATAAGCACTCATATAAAGCATCCCGGAACCCGAGTTGGTCATACTTAAAGTAATAACGGAAGCTAAAATTGGGCCAATACAAGGAGTCCATCCAGCAGCAAAAGCAATTCCTATTACATAGGTTCCGACATATCCACTTGGTTTTTTGGAGAACTGGAATTGATGATTTTTCATTAGAAACGAAGGTCGGATTACTCCTATAGTTATCAATCCAAACAAAATAATGAAAATGGCCCCTAGTTGTCTAATGAGATTATTGTATTTCAAGAATAGGTCTCCTACTAATGTTGTGGACATTCCAAGCACAACAAAAATAGTAGAAAACCCTAAAATAAAGATGAACGTGTGGAACATAGCTCTTGGAGGTAAAAAACGACCTTTTTTCTTCATCTCATCCACCGTCATCCCGGTTATATAGGATAGAAAGGCTGGATATAACGGGAGATTACAGGGGGATATAAAAGATAAAACCCCCGCTCCAAAAGCCAATAATATAGTTAAATCTGCCATAACAATCTCCTTTTAAGCGTATGAATGTAATCCTGCGATGACTAAATTAATAAATAGCAAGTTAAACATTATGATCCCAAAACCAATCACTAAGAGCCATGCGGATTTCTCACCATGCCAACCCCTTGATAGTCTTAAGTGTAAATAAGCAGCATAAAAAAGAAACGTTATAAGAGCCCAAACTTCTTTTGGATCCCATCCCCAAAATCGTGTCCAAGCGATTTGAGCCCAAATCATGGCAAATATTAATCCACCTAAAGTAAAAACTGGAAAACCAATAATAATCGATCTGTAACTAACTTCATCAAAAAGTTGTGGACTAACGTTTTTCAAGATAGGTTGTATCGCAGCTGCAATCCGTCTTCTTAGAATGAAACGTAATAGAAGATAAAGAATACTTCCTGAAAGGATTGACCATAAAAACGTATTAAACTTTCTTGGAGACTCCACTCCGTTCATCCAGCCGGGTGTTTCAAATAATGGGCCAAACCGGTTTTGATCAGCTGTTATTAATTCACCTTCATAAGGACCTACAATAGCCGGTAATTCATATTCAAGCTGTGCCTCCACTTCCCATTCATTTATCCAATTAAAAGTGACAGAATAATTAATTAACGAAAACACTCCCACCGTTATTGCAATGGCTACAGCACACGTTACCGAATAAATAACAGCCTCAAGCCAAAATGTTTGTTTAGAGCGTTTGCTTTGGTCAACGACACGTATGAGGTAGATTAAACCTGCAATAAATCCAACCCCTAGAATCCCTTGACCAATAGCAGTGGTTATCACATGAATATGAAGCCAGTAAGTTTGCAAGGCGGGTATTAAAGGCGTAACTTCTCTTGGGAATACTGATGCATAGGCAATGATCACAATTCCAACAGGCATTGAGAAAATACCTAATACCGGCTTCTTATAAATAAGATAAAGAATTAGAAACGCAAAAATAATAGTTAATCCTAAGAACGTGGTATATTCAAACATATTACTAACCGGAGCATGTCCAGCCACAATCCACCTAGTGACAAAATACCCTAGTTGTGCTAAAAATCCTGCACACGCCAGACCAAAGCTGATCCATCCCCACCTCTTCGTTTTATTACCTAATGTACTATTTTCATAATAGATCGTAATAGAGAAAGTAATTGTCGCGAAAATGTAGATAAAAAACGCCGCGAGCAATAGATTACTACTTAGTTCGACCATGTTGTAACACTCCCAAACCACTTATTTGTCTTCTGTCCTATCGACCGGCTGTTCGAGCTCTGCCTCTTTTGCCACTTCAGCCATTTCACGTTTAAAAGCATACCAATTCTTATTCGTATGGCCTGCCATCATTACTTTCCCATTCTCTTCTTGTATCCAAATTCTTCGGTGAGTCCAATAGCTTCCTTGGACTAAACCAATCATAAAAATGAATCCTCCTATTACTAAAATGGACAAAGTATAGTCTTTTCGAACAATCAGCGCAGATACATGTTTTGTCTCTAGATCAGATAACCTAATGGAATAAACATTTTCATCTGTAGGATCGAAATTACGTCCAATAGTTAAAAAACTCACTTCTTTTTTTTCTTGATTTGGACTATTCACTTCAAAGATAAAGGCAGGATTATCAGGAATCCTTGATTTGGTACTTGGAATTCCATCATTATTTAAATAATAGTCTGGTAGATAATCTTGTAATTTAACGTAGTAGTCATTAGGAAGATCATATTGTTGTTCAGGATAAAATAGATCAACTTTAAACTCTCCAATCGTTTCACCTGTTTCATCATGTTCAACTGTAAACATCATCTTATTTAACTCATGGAGTTTGTAATCAACTTGATATAGACCAAACCCATCAAATTTAAAGGGATCATTCACCCTGATTTGGTACGTATCCACTTCTTGAAGATCGCGCTGTGAACCTACTGGACCGTCATCGTTTCGTTGGTACAGTGTCACGTTTGTTTGATAGGTTTTAACAACAACTCCCCCTGCTCGATCAATCGCCGTTTGGAAGAGCTCGTCATTTTCATCGTATAATTCAACAATAAACTGATGATTTTCCAGATAGTATTCTCCATTTGTTCCTGGGATTACCTCCGTATCCCCTTCTCGAACCCAAAGGTGGTGATCAACAAACATTCCCGGAAAAAAGCGTAGCATCCCACCAATTAAGAAAATAATGAGACCAATATGGTTTATATAAGGTCCCCATCTAGCAAATCGGCCTTTTTCAGCTAAAATAGAGGTTCCATCTGTTCTAACGTTGTATTTCTTTCCCTTTAAACTACTCAACCATTTCTCTTTATTTGGCGCTATATCTAGTTGTGTTTCACTTACTAGACGCTGTTTCTTCATAAAATTGATGTGTTTATGGACACGTTGGTGTTTTAAGGAACGATATAAGGGAAAAAAACGATCCACACTAGCAATGATAAGTGAAACGGTCAAAGCAGCCATTAATAATAAATACCACCAAGATTGATACAGGTTATGAAAACCTAATTCATAATACACTTGTCCGAGAAACCCATATTGATCTTGATAGTACTCTGCCGGATTAACGGTTGGTGGTATATACATTTCCTGTGGAAGAATGGTCCCCAATGATGACGCTAGCAACAAAATGACAATAATCCAAATCCCTACTTTTACTGAGGAGAAAAAATTCCATATTTGATCAACTATCGTTTTATTGTAGGTTTGCGAACGTCTTGCCGCTCCTTCATAACGCATATTTAAAACTTGCTGATTTTCACTCGCGACTAATGGTCTGCCGCATCCTCCACATAAGTCTGTTCCTTGAGGATTTTGCTGTCCACAAGAACAGCTAAGGTTATTCATTTCAATCACTCCTGCGGTTTAATACTTTCCATATACTGTGCGATCGCTTGCTCTGACATGCCTCCTGTAATGATGTTAATGATTTCCCCTTCCGCATTGATTAGAAATGTAGTCGGAAGTGGAATAACACCATAACGGTCTAATACTTGTTGTCCTTTATCCATAGGAATTGGGAACGTTAAGTTTAGTCTTTCTACAAAGCGCTGAACGGTTAATTCGGGTTCACCTACATTTACAGCAAGGATTTCAACTCCCTGATCTTTATATATCGCATATTGGTTTTCCATATAAGGCATCTCACGCTCACACGGTGGACAATATGTACCCCAGAAATTCAAAAAAACACCTTGCCCCCGGTAATCTTCAAGCTCCACCTCATTGCCATTAAGATCTGTAAGAACAAAATTTGGTGCTTCATCGCCTACCCGAACAGCTGCATCCGCATCTGAAAAAAAATTAGAATAAAATGTATACCCTATCGCGATTGCCATGATGAGCAAGGTCACTGTTCGGATAAATAATCGTCTAGTTTTCATAGAACTCCTCCTTTAAACCTACAATAGTTAAGAGTATAAAGAGAAATTGTGAAGGAATCATGGAGAAATGCTAAATTGGAAAATCTGTCACATCCTATTCATATAATCACTATGACATAAAAAATGAGCCCCTTAATATTAAGAGGACCCATTATAGTACTATTTAATATGCTTTGCCTTTTTGGTGTAGATTTTAAAGATCATATAAACGCAACTTACTAGGAAAACTGGAATAAGAGTATATAAACAAATGGTAATAAAGGTAAGACTAAGATGACGATGGGCTTCAGGTAGAATCCAAGTTGCTGAAATCGTTAAACATATAATTCCTAATAAAATAAAAACAAAAATAACTAGCCATTCTGCTTTCTTCAATTGGCTTCATCTCACTTTAATCCAAAATTTTGGGTAGAATAATAGTGAATTCAGTTCCTTCACCAACAGTGCTCTCCACCTCAATTGTCCCATTGTGTAACTCTATTAGTTGCTTCACAATGGACAATCCAAGACCAGTACCACCGAAAGCCCTAGACCGAGACTTTTCTACTCGATAAAAACGCTCGAATATATACGGTAGCTCCTCTTCTTCCATGCCAATTCCCGTGTCCCTAACCTTAATCTTAATATTTTCATCATTACTAACAGTATAAATTGTAATGGATCCTTCTTTCGTATACTTTATTGCGTTTTCAACTAAATTTATAAGAACTTGCTCCAATCTTAAAGGATCACCAAGTACTATACTGTCTTCCTTATCAGATAGTTCACATAGGTATTCTATATTAAGGTTTTGGTCTAGAGCTTTGTATGCCGTTTTCTTTACAACAAGTTTTATAATTTCATTAATGTTCACTTTTTTATGTTCAAGATTAAAACGGCCTTCGTCCATTTGTGCTAAGTCAAATAAATCATCGACTAAATAAGTTAGTCTTGTAGCTTCATGATCAATAATTTCAAGGTATTGGTTTCTTTCTTCTTCTGTTTTCCAACGCCCTTCACGCAAAACTTTTGAGTATCCTTTTAAATAAGTCATAGGTGTGCGTAACTCATGTGATATATTGGCAAAAAACTCTCTTCTTTGTTCATTTACACGTTGTAAACTGAAAGCTAAATCATTGATAGCACGTGCCAGTGAACCTAACTCATCACCTGATTTCTGAATAGTACGTGTATTATAGTTGCCTTTAGCAATTTGTCTTGCAGCTTTTTCCATACTTACTAATGGCTGAGATAGTTTTTTGGTAATGAAATAAGTAAGTCCAATCCCTAGAAATAAAGATCCAATCGCTGAGAGTTTCAGGAAATCTTGTACTTTTTTTATGGATTGTATGATACTCTCGAGCGAAGAAAAAACAATTACATGCCCCTTTGAATTATTAACATTTATATGTGAAGCAGTCGCAATATACGTTTTCCCATCAGAATCTTCAAATGAATTAGTCATATAGTGCTGCGAATCAGCAGAATGGATAAGGTTAAGAAGGTACCCTGTGTCATGATGACTCATCGAAAAATTCGATTGAGCCCAGACCTCTCCTTGATCACTAAGTGCTAGCATTTTTTGATTCGAGATTTTCGCAGCTACTTCCACAACCTCTAATCGGTTTTCAACAGTACTATCATTAATTAGATTAGCATATTGAGAAGACAGCATATGTGTTTCTTCTTGGGCTTGACTAACATAAAACCCATAAAAAATTTGATTCATGACAAAGCCTAACGGTAATATTATCGTAATTAATAAGAGTAGAATCGTAAGGCCTAATTTAATATCAATTCGATTCATAAGTTGTACCATCTCTTTTTATACAAATTTGTATCCAACACCCCATACAGTTATTATTCGATTATTTTTTAGGCCAGCAGCATAAAGTTTTGATCGTATATTTTTCATATGAGAGTCTACAGTTCTTTGTGCTCCTACATAATCCTCTCCCCAGATTAAATAAAGAAGGTCGTCTCTCGTATACACTCGTTGTGGATTTAAAGCGAGCTTATATAAAAGCTCGAACTCTTTTGCTGTTAATTCAACCAATTCATTATTCACATAGACACTTCTATTTTCATAATAAATAGATAATCCATCTTCAAATGCTAACTTTACTTCGTCTTTCTTTGCCTCAATTGTAGTTACTCTTCTTAGCAATGCTTTTACACGCGCTATTAATTCTTCTGGTTCAAATGGTTTTGTAAGGTAATCATCTGCTCCTAAATTTAACCCATCTACTCGATCTTCTAATGCCTTCCTGGCTGAGAGCATTAGTATAGGAATTGTTGAATACTCTCTTACGATTTTACATACCTCAAAACCATCAAGATCTGGCATCATAATATCTAGTATAATTAGATCATAATTATCTGGGTTATTCCGAATCTTAGTAATAGCTTCCTTACCCGTCGAAGCCTCAAATAGGTCAAATCCCTCATCCTTCAAATAAATCGATAAAAGAGTTCGCATTTGAAACTCATCATCAACAATTAAAATAGTTTTGTTTTCAATCATATGTTTAACCCCTTAGTATTTAATTTGAAACGAAATGGTGAAAATTATGAAAACACGTTATCATATTAATGTTAAAATTCTAATGTAAAAGGAAGTTCCCATATCGTTTCTGACAAATTTGCTCTTGAGATCATTAATAAAATTGTCTCAGGTAGTGGTTGAGCGAACTCAAATTCACCTTTCATCGTATTTAGATTTTGCTCAGTTCTAGATACCACTGGATAAATCCTCTCTCCTTCAAGCTCTATCGTTACCCCTATTCCTTTTGTTGGATGTACATCATTTAAATTTAACCTTAAATAGTTATCCTTTAGATCTATATTTGTTAGTATAATTCCGTCACTCATAACATTATTTCTATTCCCATCTATTTCAAAGGTCACTAATTTTTTATTGAAAGTTGGCTTAACGTATAACGAAAAAGATAGGAATCCTGCTAATTTTTGGTTTTCACTTTCACTTAAATAGAACTCGCGTATCATCACTTTCTCATCATTAACGAACTCTGTTTTTTGCTCCTCATTAATTTTGTAAAATTCATGACCATTAGCTAAAATGATCTGACTTGGAAAAGCAACAGCATAATCATTTTTGTTAATTCCGCCCTCCGTAATACTTTCCAGCGTTACTGTTAAGAAAAAACCATTCTCTACTTCCACGATTTCATCTATTACCACTTTTATATAACTGTTTTCATAAATATTTTGAACGTCTTTGGTATCTGGTTGTTGACATCCACCCAAAGTAATAAAAACGAATATCAATACTGATATTATTCTCACATTACTCCTCCTATAGCCCACATATATAAAGGGTTAACCTGTCAATTTATATTAAGTTACAATGATTCCCAATATTTTCAGAGAGTAAATATTACTAGTCGCACTATTATATTTCCCCTAGATAGAAACACTGCTTTTATTTGATATAACAATAGAAGATAAATGTGGAGAAAAGATGAAGATAAAAAAAATAAGATATTACCTTTTCAAAAAAAACACTGTAATTATTTAGAAACACATACTTTCTACACATTTTCTAGTTAACATCCAAAACGTAACAATTTCGATTTAAAAAAGGAGACAAGATTATGAAAATGAAGCTTACGGTTTTACTACTATTATTTTTCATCGTTATTCTTGGTGCATGTAACGCATCAAATAACGAGGAAGAATTAATAGACGGTGAAACAGAAAATACCATTACAGAAGAAGTCTTAACAGTTGTCACAACTACTTTTGTTTTAGAAGACTTTACTCGGAAAATTGGTGGAGAACATGTTGATGTGATCAATGTAGTTCCTTTGGGCGCAGATGCTCATTCGTTTGAACCGACAGCTAGACAAATGATCGAAATAATGGAAGCAGATGCGTTTGTATATAACGGAGCCGGCTTTGAAGGCTTTGTTGATGCGGTACTAAAAAGTATGGAGAAGGAGGACGTTGTAGCTCTTCAAGCTTCTAATAACATTCCTTTAAGAGAAGATGATGATGAACACGATGATGAACATGTGGATGTTCATGAAGAAGACGAACACAGTGATGAGAACTTGGATGTTCATGAAGAAGACGAACACTTGCACGCTGGAGTCGATCCGCATGCTTGGCTTGATCCGGTATATGCCCTGCAATATGCTAAGAATATATATGATTTACTTGTTCAATTACAACCTGAATTCGAAGAGCAATTTACAGAAAACTATACTAACTTAAAAATTGAATTAGAAAATTTACACGTTGAATTTGAAGAAATGGTATCTACTGCTGAACGAAATCAATTTATAGTATCTCATGCTGGCTATGGATATTGGGAACAAAGGTACGGGCTTGAACAAATTGCAATATCTGGACTATCACCTACAAACGAACCGTCTCAGCGTCAAGTTGAAGAGATTCTTGAACTAGGTCAGTCTCTGAATCTTACTCATCTGTTTGTTGAACAAAATTTCACATCTAAAATTGCTGAAATGATAGCTGACGAAATTGGTGCTGACATATTATATTTACACAACCTTGAAGCAGCAACACAAGAAGATATTGATAACGGCGAGAACTATATAAGTATAATGAGAGGGAATATTGAAGCTTTAAAACAAGGTTTAAATAAGTAAGAAATTAGAATCTCATTCATTTACATTAGTAGGCAAACACATTTCAAATTGATTTGTGTTTGTTTATTTTTCACTAAAACAACTTTATAAAATCATTCTTATTATAATTCTAATCCTAGTTAAGGTTGTGAATTTCAACTTAATTCAGATAAAACGGCAGTGGTGGCATTGTAGTATTTTATAATAATATTTTGAAAATCCCTCCATAAACTCAACGTTTGTTTAGTATCGTATCATGCCCCCCAATCTACATTTTTTAATTACAATTTAAAAAATGATCGAGTCCCCCTTGCTTTAAACGTTAACTCTACAGAACAGAACATCACTATTTTATTATTAAAGTAAATTACCCGAACAATAAACCGAAAACGGCCTATCATTCGAGTAAATTTCATTTTAATGATTTTTAACTAATAGGGATTACTCTGGTGTATTTGGAATAGTTGGATCTAATGTGAAAGTTGGTTCGTATCCTTTGTAACGAACTTCTGCTACCATCCCACCGCTCGCATGATGAAATTCATGACAGTGGAACATCCAATTCCCAGGGTTATTAGCCTCGAAGACGATTTCGTATGTTTCACCAGGTTTAACGTTTAACGTATCCTTTAGAATCGGAGATCCTTGAATTGGGTTTCCATCTTTCGAAATTACGTTGAAAAACTCTCCGTGCAAATGCATTGGGTGATCGACCTCTGTATCGTTTACAATGGTAAACTTAACAATGTCACCTTCTTCTACTTCATAAATTTCATGGTCAGGAAATTGTTTGTCATTAATCGTGAAGGTCTCACCTCCATCTTCCGTTCCAAGAAGCATATCATACTCTTTTGTAATAACTCCAAGATTCTGTTCCATCGCCTGTCCATAAGTAGTTAAATCAAAAAATGAATAGTTTGAATCATTCTCTTGTAATTCCTCATCTTCATAACCATCATAAATAACAGGAATTACAGTATTAAGAGTTTTCTCATTTTCTTCAGCAAATACTTGTATTCCCCACGCTCCAGGGTTTTTCATTTCTACCTCAACTTCATAGCGTTCTGCAGGTGCAATTCGAAAAGCTGTATCATTTAAAAGTTCTGGTCCATTTACAGGTTGGCCATCATAGTGTGTAATTTTAAAAGAATGACCCGGTATAGATACTACTTGTGTGAATAGCCCTGCATTCACAAAACGAAGTTTGACTTTATTTCCTTCTTCTACTTCAATTGCTTCAATTGCAGGTGAAGCCTTACCATTTATAAGTGGTGTGTCATACATTTCATTCATCATATCTGCATGACTTAATTCACTTGCAACACCGTCCATATCACCGTGATCCATATCATTCATTTCACTCATGTCCATGTCACCGTGGTCCATTTCACTCATTTCACCCATGTCCATGTCACCATGATCCATTTCACTCATATCAGTTCCCATTGAAGACCATTCATCAATTACAATTACTTCATCTACATCATATGACTTATCAGCTGACGACTCAACAATAAAGACCCCATAAAGACCTTTCCCAACTTGCTTTGAACCATCTTGGTGCGAGTGATACCAATATGTTCCTGGTACATCGGCCTGATATTCATAAGTGAACTGTTCGCCAGGCAGTATTGCATTTTGTGTTACACCAGGAACACCATCCATCTCATTCGGAACCGGAAATCCGTGTAGATGAAGAGCAGTAGGTTCGTCTAAAGAATTGGTCACATTTAAAATTACAGTATCTCCTTCTTGAACTCTAATTTCTTGACCAGGTAAACTTCCATTATAAGTCCATGCATCATCCATGATTTCATCATTGAACATCCAGTGAGTTTCTGTAACATTTATGTCAAAAACTCTCTTTCCATCTTCTGTTGTCGCTTCCTGTGTTTGTTCTTCCTGCTGAGATTCACCATGTCCCATCGCAGAATGGTCAACAGCATCATTTGAGCAACCGGCTATAACTAAAGACAATGCCAGCGCTATACCAGCTAATCCGTATGGCTTTTTCAATGTTTATTTCCCCTTTTCCAAAAAAAATTTAATTACATTCTCAAAAATAAGTCTAATAAAAAAGTATATAGAATTTATGAAGAAATAAAATTAAACTGCATCTTCATAAAAACGTCACACTTATTTTTCTCTGAAAAAATAAACAAAAAGCTAAATTACGCCAATCAATTTTCCTTTTTTAGAAGGATACAATTATCCTTTATTAAAAGATATATGTGAAATACATCACCTTTACACAGACCCAAAGCTCTTGTTAATTCTGTAGGAATACGAATAGAGCCTCTTTCACTCACTATCATTTTATTATCAAGAGAATGATCGGAGTTTTTTTAATAATTAGATCTTTTAAGCCATCTGCTAATCCTACTGCAACCTCTTCTCCAGGTAAGATATTTAATTTCCTCCTAATTGAACTGGGAATGGTAATGTGCTGCTTATCCTTAAGACTACACATCAAATTACTATCAGTTAATTCTTTAACTTTTTCTTTAAAATTACTACTTATTAACATTAATCTCACCTCATTTCAATGACTATTAATAGAATAGGATTGAAATTTAAAGAAAGTGTGAAGAAGTTGCAAAAATTTTATTGGTACATTTTGTGAACTAATTTTTGCTTAAATAGTTTTTAACCAATTGACGATTCATAAGAAAACACATTACCCTTTGTACGGATAATGTGTTTTCTTTAAAACATAAATCACTTACTTAAACCTTCAATAATTACATTAATGTTTGACTCCATCATTTTTAAATAAGTATCCCCATCTGTTCCTGCTTTTCCAAGAGAATCTGTATAAACAGTGCCTACAATAGGTACACCCGTTTCTTGTGATACAGTTTCCATGGTACGGCGATCTACACTTGTTTCAATAAAAAGAGATGTTATCCCTTTATCTCGCACTAGATCTATTACATCACGCATTTGTTGAGGAGAGCCTTGATTTTCAGAATTAATTTCCCAAATATACCCTGTTTCTATGTCATAGGCGGCACCAAAATATTTAAATGCCCCTTCACTTGTAATTAAAAATCGCTTATTCTCATCGATAGTCGCAATGCTTTCAATCGCTTTCTCATGCAGTTCGGATAGCTCTTGTATATATTGAGTAGCATTTTCTACATAAATACTCTCATTCTCGGGGTCTTCTTTAATTAATGCATCGCGTATATTTTCAGTATACGTAATTCCGTTACGCAAATCGAGCCAAGCATGTGGATCAGCTTCCTCTTCTAAGCCTTTGGATTCTAAAAGAATCGGTACTACTCCTTCACTCACTAGATAAACGGGTGCATCCTCATCTCCTTTTCCGGCAACTTCAATTAACTTCCTAAACCATCCGTTTCCTTCTTCTAAGTTTAACCCATTATAAAAGACAACATCTGCATCAGTTGTTTTCTTAACATCCTCTGGAAGTGGGTCATATTCGTGTGGATCTGCACCGATGGGGGTTAAATTATAAATTTCTACTATATCTCCTCCGACATTTTTTGTAATATCATAAATAATAGAATAAGTCGTGACAACCTCCAATTTTTGATTCGTACTTTCTTCTTGACCAGTCGGTTTACTACCACATGCCCCAAGTAAAAACAGTGTAAGAATTGTAGTAATAAATAATAAATTTCTCATATTTCCTCTCCCTTTTACGAATATTATTTTAGACATTTGATTGTGTTACCAGCGCTCTATTTTTTCGAGCACGTAAAGAACGCCATAACAACCCTTGTTTAGGTGATAAGAAAAATGCCATGGCAAAAAATGTACTTGCTACAACGACAATCGTTGGTCCAGAAGCTAAATTATACGAAAAGCTAAAATAAAGACCAATTATTGAAGCAACAACGCCAAAACCAGCTGCTAGAAAAACCATAATCCCCAAGTGATTCGTCAAGAGGTAGGCAGTTGCTGCAGGTGTTATTAACATCGCTACAACTAATACAATCCCGACTGTTTGCAATGAAGCAACTGTAGCCATTGTTAAAAGGGCCATTAACAGATAATGTATGATTTTATTAGGTAAGCCATAAGCTGCTGACATAGTAGGATCAAAGGTCGTAACAAGTAACTCTTTAAAAAATAGATAGACAGATAGTAATACTATGACTGTAACAATTAAGGTCATCCACATTTCAGAGGTAGGGACAGCCAGAACATTCCCAAATAAGATATGGTATAAATCGGTGCTACTTTGCAAGAAAGTAATAACGATAATTCCCACTGCAAAAGCAGCAGTAAACATGATGCCAATCGATGTATCATCTTTAATCCGACTATTTTGACTAATATAGCCAATGGCAATCGCTGTAAGTAAACCAGTCACTACAGCACCATAAAAAATATTGATTCCTAGCATATAAGAGATCGCAACCCCTGGAAGAACAGCATGCGAAATGGCATCCCCCATTAAGGACATCCCTCTTAAAATGATAAAACAACCTATAACTCCACAAACAATCCCTACTAGAACTGATGTAAGTAATGCTCTTTGTAAAAACTCATATTGTAAAATAGACTCATAGAAAGCAATTATACTCATGATATTGTCATCCCCATTTCCTCTAAAAAGGATAATTGTCCATGGTAAGCTTTCGAAATTATCTCTGGTCGACATACCTCGTGTACAGATCCATATTTGATTAGTTCTTTATTTAGTAACAACAACTCATCAAAATACGCACCTGCTTTACTTAAATCATGATGGACAATGAAAACGGTTTTTCCTTCATCTCGCTGTTCACGCAAAATGTTAATAATGGTTTCCTCACTTGTCACATCGATCCCGACAAATGGTTCATCAAGAAAAAACAATTCTGGATTTTGAGCTAACGCCCTAGCAACGAATACTCGTTGCTGTTGCCCACCCGATAACTCTCCAATTTGACGCTGACTATACTCTTTCATCCCAACTTTTTTTAAACATTCATAGGCCCATTCTCTTTCTCTTTTCTTTGGTCGTTTAAACAAGCCAAGTTTCGGATATGTTCCGATCAAGACTGTATCAATCACTGTAATAGGGAAGTCCCAGTCAATAGTGCTACGTTGAGGGACATAGGCAATTTTCTCCCGCATTTCCTGAATCGATTTACCTGCGATGTTTATTTCACCCTTATCTTTTGGGATCAAATGCAACAGTGATTTTAATAAAGTTGACTTTCCCGCCCCATTTGGACCGATGATTCCAACAATTTCCCCTTTTTTTGTGGAGAATGATATATTTCTTAACACTTCTTTTCCGTGATAGGAAACATGTAAATTCTGAATTAATAATATGTCGTCCAACGTTTTTCACTCCTTTTAGTTGTTTGATGATTTGCATATAACTTACAAACTTTCACTAAGGCAACTTTTTGCCAAAAATAAAAGGTTCTACAAGAACACCTCTAATAAATTAATTTATGTATTTGCATTAACGAAATAAACTTGTGCTTGTAAATTTATTTTTCCCTAGTGCAACTTTAATACCATTATATTCACTCTATTTCTAATTTACAACCTAAATATTCTGTTTATGATTGTCTATTTTAAAATAAGTCTGCAAAAAAAAGAGTCGAATCGTAGTTACTATGCGATCTGACTCTTTTTTTGCACACTTATTCTCTTTCTACTAGAATAAACCTTGAAAATTTGATCTTTTGCTACCTGTTATAACTCCTCTTTTCCGCCGGCTAGACAAGTACACTATTGAATCGTAGAAAATATTCCAGTTCAAGTAAGAAGTATGATTGGTTCCAAAATGCATAAAGTCAGCCTCAGTTTCCACTTGCAAAACTATTTATATTCTATCTATAGCATCTTTTAAAGGGTGTTTATTTATTTCTTCAGTTGTATTACTAACTCTAGTAGTTGTTTTTGATGGGCAGATTTTTTGATAATCTATATTTATAGTTGCACGTTCCCCCCATGAATGGAATACAAAAGGCCCTCCTTTGACAATAGGAACCTCTATGATAAAGGGTTCTATATAATCACCATGAGTAACCAGATCCGGTATATCAGCTTTCCCTAAACTAAGTTGTTCCAGTATATAATTAAAGTAGTTAATAGCTAAATAATAAACTAAACGTTTTAGGAGTTTAATAAATTCTTGAACATTATCTAGGTCGGTAATTTCAAACATACTATTAAGGTCATCAGTTAATAAATACAGAAATTCTCTATCTACATGATTAGCATAGTCAAGTCGCCTTTTGTATAAGCGATCTGAATATGATTGTGAATTATCTACATCATAGATCTGATCAAAACCTTGGATTGCGTATCGCCATTGGAGATATGCTTTAGCAATAGGGCAACAATTTCTCGAATGTAAATTTTTTTTCATACGGATTAGGCAATGTTTATGCTTTGAATAAATCTCTTTTCTTAATTTTCTAGCCGTACAGTTTATTATTGTCTTGGTCTCTTGAAAAATAATTTCGTTATATTTGATTCCGAATCCATAATATTTTAATGAAGATTGATTAGTTTTGATAGGGAAATTAAGTGCATTTAATTTCTTAACTGTAGTATGGTTCTCCCTTAGATCCTTTGTATGGATAAAATTGTTCTTAATGTTATTGGAAGTTTTCAATAAATTTCTAATCATTGTATAACTATTATCATCGGTTTCTTTTTTATCTACAAAAAACAAGGATGAGGTTATAATTTTTTTCTCATCAGGTGGAAGTAACATCCACTCTTTTAATTCAGTAAATTTTATTTTATGGAAAGTTGGTTGATACCACTTCGGGCGATACGGATTGATGAAATTACTAAAGGTATTCCCGCAGTTACACTGAAAGGAATTAAGCTTGTTCCTAAAGTTAGTTCGATATTGTTGGTTATTTTCCGAATTGCCGCAGCAAATTGAAGATGAGTTAACTAAGGGGATTTGGTGAAAGGGACATATATTATTAAGTAATTTAAACTGGTGCAATAAGCTATGAAACCCTTGCGTAATACATTGAGGACAAAAATAAAGTTGAGGATAAAAATATTTTAATAGATTATTTTTTCCATCATAAATTGGATCAGTCAGAAGATTAATCATTGATTGGTTATGCTCAAATAAAGAAAAGCTAAATATTTGTTTGAAATTCATATCATCTATGCCTTCTAAGGTGAAAAGATCAATAAACCTGGCATTCATATTTGACTTTACTGGTCTTACGTATTCTGTACCTATTAAACCTAAAAAGTCTCTAGTTGTAAGTGCATTAGCATATTTAATTTTTTCAATTATTGTCCATGGTGAATCAAAAGGACATACCCACTTACTATTCCAAGTGACTTCCCCTATAAAACGTCTCAATATTGTGCCCTCCAAACTTATTATTAAATAATGTCAGGGTTATTCTTCTACTAGTATTGACAAGAAATTCTATTAATATAAGAAAATATACATAAACAGTTGGATTTTCACTAAAACCTTTATAAGGGAATTTCCTGAGATACAGATAAAATAAAAAATTCGCCAGAACAATAAACTCTGACGATTTCATGCAGATCATTTCATGTCAACTTCTTTATTGTAAAAGTTTCTAGGGATACTAAGTTCGGAATGTCTTAACTCCTTTTCTGAAAATCTTTTTTTACTCTGTGATGCAAAAGGACATAAAAGAGTTGAATATTTAATTGTTTTGTCCCACCAATGAAATTCAATCGGTTCTTCTGTGTCTTTTGATGGGAATATGACTGTGAAAAAAGCCAGATCTTTATAGATGTACTGTCTAAAATTAGCCTCTTCTCTTGCTTCACTATATTTTGTTGAGATACGTAACCAATTCATATAATGGTTTGACAATAAAACACTAATAATTTTATTGATAATCCAATTCAAACCCACAAGCTCTTTATCTCGAACATAGTCATAATAATCGATCCATTCATCAACAAATGATTTAATGAAGTCTCGATCTAAACCAGAAGCAACATCCAGATCATAAGGATATTTTCTATTTGCATGACCATACCTATCAACTTCATAAAAATGATCAATTTCATCAATTGATTTTCTCCAAAATACATATGCATAAGCGTGAGGACAAATTGGTGGGAATGACTTGTTCTCTTCTTTTAATAAACGAACTAATCGCTTAACACATGTTCTATGCTCTGGATAGATTGTATTCCTAATGTGACGAGCGAACGCTTTAACTGTTTTTTGTGAGTTATTATAAATATAGTCGTAGTGTTGTTGGTATTTAGGGTTATTGTTTAAAAGTGTCCAGGAATCCACGACATCATTAATTTGGCTGTTCTTTAATAAATAATTTGCATTCTGTAGTTCGTTTTCGTTTATGCCAATTTTTAGCGAATTAATATAGTTCGAGGTTTCTATTTTATGATAAGTATATTCATATTCCTTAGAGATTTTAAAATCACTATCGACCACTGAAATCAATTTTTCTAATACCTCTGAATCATCTTCCAAGTCAATTCCAGAAAAGAACCTACATTTATTTAATCTGTTGATTTGACTCTGATCAAGATTCAACCAAGCATTCAATGCTTGAGATTGAATATCACCTATTGGTTTTTTCCATGAAAAAGTTGGATTTGGTGTAGTTTCGGATGTTAACCAACCGTTCCCACACTTACAAAGGAATGGTCCATCAGTATATTGATCAGAGAGCAAATAGGGTATTGGATTACGACAATAAGGACAACCTTGAATTAATGGCAGCTTATGAAACGGACAAAAATGAATTAATTTGGATTGGAAAAATAAACTGTGGTAGCCAGTCTTTAAACAATCAATACAAAAAAATAAGTCATCTCTAAAATAGTAACTAGAACTTTTATTAAAGTTATAGAAGCATTGAAATAACTTTTGCAATAAATAATTATTATGTTGGTGCAATGAAAATCCTAAGAATCGTTCAACTATATCTTCATCTAAACCATTTAAATGTATTAATTGTCGGTGTGTTTTTCCGAAACTCTTTAAATTTCTAACTTTCTCTACTCCAAATAATCGCAATATATCATTTGCATCAATAAAGTTGGTGAATTTTAGTTTTTCAAATATCCCCCATGGTGATTCATAAGAGTTAAACCAATCATTGTTCCAGTTTAACGTAGCATTTCTTTTATTTTTAGGAACTTCATGTTGTAAATTCAAATGGAGTTATTCCTTTCAATATTGTAACGAAAAACAATTTAACTTTTAACCAAAAATAACGTTGGTTTCCGCTTCTATATAACCTGAGTTTTCAACTGCTTCTTCAAAATGCTCATCACTTAATCCTTCTAAATTTTCTCCTTCAACACCAAATTCTCTTAACAGGTATTCTATTGTTAAAGTAATATATTGCATTGGAATTTCTATTTTGGATCTTATTCCTGCAGCTTTTCTTAATTGTATAAAAGCTTCAAAGATTGAGTCGGTAAAATTTTTCAAACGAAATCCATTTAAATAAGCAGTAGGAAAATAATATCTAGTCATAGTCCATGTTGTATCTTGTGGATATGAATATTTGTCGTAACCTTCTAGTATTTCTTCTAGATCACCTTTGGTTTTCACTCCGCTAAATTGATGTTGATGTACCATAAAACGTCCAATGATTTGTTGTTTCCCTTCGGCTCCAAATGAAGATCTGCGATTTACTAATTCATCTTGCCCTACTAAAAAGACGGTCAAGCTGATTCCTACTCTATCTAAATCATTATAAATATCCATTAGCCAGCCATATTGCATGTCAACCAATCTTTGAGCATCATCTATAAAGAAGACGATTCTCCTCTTACCTGATTGATTTGCTCGTTCAATTAAAAACCAGAGTAGACGTTGGCGCTTTTTATCTGCCTTGCCTGAAAAGGGAACCGCGTGGCCAATGTCTAGTAAAATATCTTGAAAGAAGATATTTTCGTTAGCATTTTTATATTCTCTAGACAAAAGAAAGTAAATTGGTATATTATCAAATTCTTCAGGTAGGATACGCATTAAATATTCTAATGCACGGGTTTTGCCTAATCGTGGTCTTCCATGGATGATAACACCCGTTGACCGATTAGTAAGACATTGAACAACTTTTTTATATAAATGATCAATTTCATTTGTTCCAATTAGATAACGGCCTGTTTCTATTGGGTGAGTCCCTTTTGGAAATAATGGTCTTGTTTCTGGTAATGCTTCACTTTTAACTATAGGATGCATCTTTTCACCTACTTTCTAAAATTAATAAAATATAGTTTTTCTGATTTTTTTATCTCTGATCCTTTTGACCTTTTTTTCTTTTCTCTGAGTTGTTTCTTCTGATTGAACTCATCATTTGTCTCAATAACATCATTTTCTTTTAATTCATTAGAATTTGAATAGAAAGTTGTCTCACGAATACTTTTTTCTAGAGCAGCTAATTTATTTCTAGTATTTTTATTTGATTTTGCATTTTCTAATAAAAAGTTATGATATATTTGGACAGCATCATCCTGGTTTGTAAAATGCATTAGTTTTCTATGGCGCATTTTAAAAATCTCTTGCCTTACAAGCAAAGTATGTGGAGTTATTCCCCATTTCCCTGACGCTTTTAAAAGTCCTAATTCTGAACCATCAGGATAAAATGCTTTTATTACACGAAGATCATCTGTATTAACTACTAAATCTAACTTCATCCCAATTAAACCATAAGAATTTGATAAAATTGGGTTGGTGTATCGGACATTTTCATATTGTATATATGGCCGACGTTTATCTTTGACATTGCCATTGATTGTTCGCTGCGCATGAAGAGTCATAAAAGCTGCCTCGCTTCTTTTTTCTATAGATATTTGATCAATAATCATAGGGTTTTGTTCAACCTTTTCTTTCATTATTTCAAGAGGAGAAAGGAAACTAATCCCTTCATGTGGCGTTCCATTATATTGAGCTATTAAGACCTCAGTAAGTTCCTCTATGTGCTCAGGTGAAATTCGATACTTAATCGCTTGTTTGGCCGCATCTTTCCGACGAGAATCGTTAGGGTTGCTACCTGTTGTATTGGGCAATAGATGAAAACCATTTTCTTCCAGAATTCCATAGAACCGTTCTTGAATGCTTCTTCTCAAAGGTGATTCAACTGGTCCAGCATTTATTGCACATCCCACAACGTTTTTCAATCTGTCTTGCACTATTGTTGAAAGATTAGATCGAGCATTATCATAAAACATTTCTCCCCACACTGCCCATTGAGTTTCTGGAATAACCGCTGATGGAAATCCTCCATCTTTAGGATATTCAAGTCCAGAAATCGTAAAAGTTTTAGGTTGCCACGGAACAATCGCATTTCGAATACACCTTAAAACATCTGAAGAATTGTATTCTTTATTAAAACTAATATGATAACCAAGAATATTTCTTGTAGCCACATCCATAACAGTTAAGAGCCAGATTCTATTAATTTCTTTGACTACTTCTACTTCTTCAGGTGTATTTATTACAATAGCAAGGCTTAAATCTAGTTTGTGGCCATCAAATTGAACACGTTCAAACGGTCTATTTATTAAAGATATTTGATTTGTTGATTCATAAATTGGAACTGATCTAAAATTCAATTCCTTAACATATCTGTAAAGGCTTCTTCTTCCTTGTTCAGAAGTATTAAAAGGATAATGAGGTGGCGCGATACCTAATTCACGACACTTTATTATAAATTTCTTATGGATATGTTTTGTTCTGGTATTAAGCTCAGATGCTGCCTTATTTTTTTGTTTAAAAACATGTCGATCTATTAATTCTCGTAGGTCAGGATATGTTTCCAATAACAGTTGAAATGCACCATTGTTATTATCTTGTTTTGATTTAGGTAATGATTGTCGGTTGTAGGAATCAATACGCTTGTGGGGAATTAACGCTCTAAATCCCCACAGAACCCCTTGTTGATCAAACTTCAAACACTTTTTTAAAAAATACTTATTTGTGATCTATTAATTCCAGTTTCCTTATGAATTTGTGTATGTGTCTTGCTTTTAAAATACATGAGGATTGC